>NZ_LRON01000002.1:0-552048 GCF_001758795.1 Duganella sp. HH101
AGCGCGCTGCGCGAGTTTTCCAGCATGTCCTTGTCCATCGGGATCTGGCGCGTGGCCATCTTGATCAGCACGCCGTCGTCCAGCCAGCTCAGCACCGCCAGCGCGAACAGCATCACCAGCAGGTACATCAGGCCCAAGCCCAGCAGCGGTCCGCGCGCGGGCTTGCGGAAGCCGCAGAACACCAGCCGGGGCAAGGCGCGCTGCTCATGGTCGATATCGGCGCAGGCTTGCAGCAGGGCGATGCTGAACATCGGCGCCAGCAGCGTCGGCGCCACCGAGCCGAGCAGCGGCACCACCAGCGAAAACAGCGACATGAACATGCAGCAGAAGAACAGCGCCATCAGCGCGCCCGGCTGCTTGCGGAACAGCTGCAAGGCTTGCTTGACCCAATGCCAGCCGGTGCGTGCGGGAAGTTTGCTCATCCGCGCAGCTCCGGCGCCGGCGTGGCGATGCGTTCGCGCAGGATGCGCTCGAAGTGGCCGGGGTCGTGCGGCGTCAGCATCTCCGCCTCGCGCGGCAGGTGGAAGTCGTACAGGCGCGACAGCCAGAAGCGCAGCGCCGCCGCGCGCAGCATCGGCTGCCACGCGCTCTGTTCGGCGTCGGTGAACGGGCGCACGGCATGGTAGGCGTCCAGCAGGGCGCGCACGCGGGCCGGGTCCAGCACGCCGGTGTCGAGGGCTATGCACCAGTCGTTGACGGTGACGGCGACGTCGAACAGCCAGGTGTCGCAGCCGGCGAAGTAAAAGTCGAAGAAGCCGGTCAGGCGCTCGCCGTCGAACATCACGTTGTTGCGGAACAGGTCGGCGTGCACCGGACCGCGCTGCAACTGGTGATAGGTGGCGCAGGCGGCAAACGCTTCCTGGAAGTGCATCTCGGCGCGCAGCAGGTGGGCGCAGCTGTCGTCCAGGAAGGGCAGTACTTGCGGCGTGGTCTCGTTCCACCAGTCCAGGCCGCGCAGATTGGGCTGTTGCAGCGGATAGTCGACGGCGGCCAGGTGCATGCGCGCCAGCATGGCGCCGACGGCGGCGCAATGCACCGGCTGCGGATCCATCTGCGACTTGCCTTCCAGCTTGGTGACGATGGACGCGGGCTTGCCGTGCAGGGCGACGATCAGCTCGCCCTGGTCGTTGGCGACCGGCGCCGGCACCAGCACGCCGCGGTCGGCCAGGTGGTGCATCAGCTTGAGGTAGAACGGCAACTGCTCGAAGGACAGGTTCTCGAAGATGGTCAGCACGAACTCGCCGCGCTCCGTCGTCAGGAAGAAGTTGCTGTTTTCAATGCCGCTGGCGATGCCTTTGAGCGCCAGGGCTTGGCCGAGGGGAAACTGCTTGATCCACGGGGTAAGGTCATCCAGGCTGACCGGGGTAAAAACTGCCATGTGAAAACTTGATGAGGTTCGGTGGGCGGCGCCGCAGTCGTGCGGGCGCCGGGGGACGCCCGCTGGGCGGGCGTGCGCTTTATTTCACGGCTGGCGGGGCGGCGGTGTCCGACGAGCCGTCTTCTTCCGTGGTTTTTTTCTTCTTCTTGCCGATGTCGAACTCCATCACCGTCCATTGCGGGCCGCGGTTGGCGCTGCCCATGGCGTCGCCGGGCAGGGCGGTGCCGGCGGGATGGTTGGGTTTCACTTTGTAAGTGCTGGGGCCGCTTTTGACGGTCGCTTCCACCACCTGGCCACTGTTGTCACGCTTTTCCGTGATCTGGCGCTCCTGCGCCGGCTTGGCTGTCACGGTGATCGGATCGTCGGCCATTTCCTCTATCTTTTCCAGTTTTGGCGGAGCCTGGCTCGGAGTCGACTGGGCAAACGCCGTGTGGGCGAACAGCGTCAGGAGGAGGGCAGGCAAGAGGGTGGTCGTGCGCATCATGATGGATCGCCTTAGGGGTGAAAGTCGGGTGTGAAAAACCGTCAAATTTTTATGTATGATCCATTGTAACAAACAGACACGGTTCTCTGTTTTTAAAAGCCGATTTCCCCACAGTGGCGCTGGGGTATTGTTATTTTGAAAAGACGGTCGCGGGCAGGGGAAGCGCCGCCAAAACCTGCGATAATGCGCCATTCGTTCGTGGCCTAGCCGCCATTGTTGCGCGGCGCCCTCACCCATATCTAGTGTCTATGCAAAATACCCTGCTGTTAGTTGACGGTTCCAGTTACCTCTATCGCGCCTTCCACGCGCTGCCCGACCTGCGCAGCGCGGACGGCCATCCGACCGGCGCCATGCACGGCATGGTCAATATGTTGCGCCGTCTGCGCGCCGACTTCCCGGCCGCCTACATCGCCTGCGTGTTCGACGCCAAGGGCAAGACCTTCCGCGACGACATGTATCCCGAGTACAAGGCCACGCGCGCCTCGATGCCGGACGACCTGCGCCTGCAGATCGAACCCATCCACGAGGCGGTCAAGGCCATGGGCTGGCCCATCCTGATGGTCGACGGCGTGGAGGCGGACGACGTCATCGGCACGCTGTCGGTGCAGGCGGCGCAGGCCGGCCTGAACGTGGTGGTGTCCACCGGCGACAAGGACCTGGCGCAGCTGGTCAACGACAAGGTCATGCTGATCAACACCATGACCAACGAGAAGATGGACGAGGCCGGCGTGCTGGCCAAGTTCGGCGTGCCGCCGAACCGCATCATCGACTACCTGACCCTGATCGGCGACACCGTCGACAACGTGCCCGGCGTCTCCAAGTGCGGCCCGAAGACCGCGCTGAAGTGGCTGACCGCCTACGACTCGCTGGACGGCGTGATCGCCAACGCCGCCCAGATCGGCGGCGCGGTTGGCGAAAACCTGCGCAACGCGCTGGAATGGCTGCCGAAAGGCCGCGAGCTGATCACCGTGAAGCTGGACTGCGACCTGTCCGGGCACATGACGACGATCGCCGAATCGCTGGTGGCGCGCGGCGAGGACAAGGAAACGCTGCTGGCCTTCTTCAGCAAGTACGGCTTCAAGACGCTGCTGCGCGAGCTGGGCACGGCCACGCCGCAGGCACCGGTGGGCAAGGCCAGCCCCGCGGCCGCCGCTGAACCGGCGGCCGGCGGCGCCGTTTCCGCCAACCTGGACATGTTCGGCGATGCGCCCAAGCTCGACACCAACTATGAAACCGTGCTGACCGACGAGCAGCTGGACAAGTGGATCGCCCTGATCGACGCCGCCAAGCTGACCGCCGTCGACACCGAAACCACGTCGCTGGAGCCGATGACGGCCCAGATGGTCGGCATTTCGCTGTCGGTGGAGCCGGGCGTGGCCTGCTACATCCCGGTCGCGCACAGCTACCAGGGCGTGCCGGAGCAGCTGTCGCGCGAGCACGTGCTGGCCAAACTGAAGCCATGGCTGGAAGACGCGAGCAAGCTCAAGGTCGGCCAGAACCTGAAGTACGACAGCCACATCTTCGCCAACCACGGCGTCAAGCTGCAAGGCATTCAGCATGACACGCTGCTCGAATCGTATGTATTCGAATCGCACCGCACGCACGATATGGACAGCCTGGCGCTGCGCCACCTGAACCACACGACGATACCGTTCGTGGATGTGTGCGGCAAGGGCGCCAGCATGATCACCTTCGACAAGGTGGAGATCGGCCGCGCCACCGAGTACGCGGCGGAAGACGCCGACATCACGCTGCGCCTGCACCAGGCCATGATCGGCGAAGTGGAGAACGACGCCAAACTGAACTTCATCTACCGCAACATCGAACTGCCGACCGCCGTCGTGCTGCAAAAGATCGAACGCAACGGCGTGCACATCGACGCCGAGCTGCTCAACATCCAGTCGGCCGAGCTGGGCGCGCGCATTGTCGAGCTGGAAGCGAAGGCGCATGAGCTGGCCGAGCAGCCGTTCAACCTCGGCTCGCCTAAGCAGATCGGCGAGATCTTCTTCGAGAAGCTGAAACTGCCGGTGGTGAAGAAGACCCCGAGCGGCGCCCCGTCCACCGACGAGGAAGTGCTGCAAAAGCTGGCCGAGGACTATCCGCTGCCGAAAGTACTGCTGGAATACCGCAGCCTGTCGAAGCTGAAGTCGACCTACACCGACAAGCTGCCGAAAGGGATCAACCAGGAAACCGGCCGCGTGCACACCAACTACGCGCAGGCGGTGGCGGTGACGGGCCGTCTGGCCTCCAACGACCCGAACCTGCAGAACATCCCGATCCGCACCAAGGAAGGCCGCCGCATCCGCGAAGCCTTCATCGCGCCGGCGGGCAGCCACATCGTGTCGGCCGACTATTCGCAGATCGAGCTGCGCATCATGGCGCACATCTCGGAAGACGAGAACATGCTGCGCGCGTTTGCCGAGGGCGTCGACATTCACCGCGCCACGGCCGCCGAGATCTTCGGCGTGGAGAAGGACGACGTCTCCAGCGAGCAGCGCCGCTACGCCAAGGTGATCAACTTCGGCCTGATCTACGGCATGAGCGCCTTCGGCCTGGCCGGCAACCTGGGCATCGAGCGCGGCGCGGCGCAAAGCTATATCGACCGCTACTTCGCGCGTTTCTCGGGCGTCAAGCAGTACATGGACGACACGCGCTTGCAGGCCAAGGCGCGCGGCTATGTGGAGACGGTGTTCGGCCGCCGCCTGTGGCTGCCGGAGATCAATTCGCCGAACGGCCCGCGCCGCCAGGGTGCGGAGCGCGCCGCGATCAACGCGCCGATGCAGGGCACGGCGGCCGACCTGATCAAGCTCGCCATGGTGGCGGTGCAGGACTGGCTGGAAAAGGATAAGCTGCAGACCAAGATGATCATGCAGGTGCATGATGAACTGGTGCTGGAGGTGCCGGACGCCGAACTGGCGCTGGTCAAGGAGATGCTGCCGAAGCTGATGGCCGGCGTGGCGGAGCTGAAGGTTCCGCTGACCGCCGAAGTCGGTGTCGGTAAGAACTGGGACGAGGCTCACTGAGCCTCGGCGAACTGAGCTTTCGCACGCTAAATACGGAGGAATCGCATGGATGATTTGACGCAGGATGCAGAGAGTTTGTTGACCAAGACCAGTCTGTCGGACGGCGTCGACCGCCGCGACTTCCTGAAGGTGGCGCTGGGCACCGGCTTTGCCGCCGCCGCGCTGCCGGTGGTGGCGCAGAACGTCATCAAGACCGATACCGCCGGCCTGACCGCCGGCACCATCACCCTGACGGTGGACGGCGTGCAAGTACCCGTGTACCGCGCCCAGCCGGAAGGCAAGACCAATCTGCCAGTGATACTGGTGGTGTCGGAAATCTTCGGCGTGCACGAGCACATCGCCGACGTCGCCCGCCGCCTCGCCAAGCAGGGCTACCTGGCGCTGGCGCCGGACCTGTTCGTGCGCCAGGGCGATCCGCAAAAAGCCGCCTCGATCGCCGAACTGCAGCGCGACATCATCTCCAAGACGCCGGACGCGCAAGTGATGGCCGACCTGGACGCGACCGTGGCCTGGGCCAAGGCCAACGGCGGCAACGGCGACAAGATCGGCATCACCGGCTTCTGCTGGGGCGGCCGCATCACCTGGATGTACGCCGCGCACAACCCGAGCATCAAGGCCGGCGTAGCCTGGTATGGCCGGCTGCTGGGCGACAGCACTCCGGTGACTCCCAGGCACCCAGTTGATATCGCTGGATCTCTGAGCGTACCCGTGCTGGGCCTGTACGGCTTGAAGGACACCGGCATCAGCCAGGAATCGATCACGGTCATGAAGGCGGCGCTGGCCAAGGGGCCGAACAAGTCCACTTTCGTCATCTATCCGAACTCCGGCCACGCCTTTAACGCGGACTACCGCGCCAGCTACGTCGAAGCCGACGCCAAGGATGGCTGGGGCCGTCTGCTGGCCTGGTTCAAGCAAAACGGCGTCATCTAAGGGCTGTTTTTCCGGGCTTTTAGCCAAAGATGAGCACAAAACCGGGCCGGGCGGTAAAATAACGCCCCCGGCCTGCGCGCAGCGGCACGGTCCCTGCTACAAGAGGCTATAACATCGATCCCGTACTCATCTCCATCCTACTGGCCACCACGGTTGCCGGCGTCGTCAGCATCACCGCTGCCGCGGTGTTCTCGTTTACGCTGCTGTCCAAGGTGGTGGAGCGCATGGTCAGCCTGTCGGTGGGCATCATGCTGTCGACCTCTTTGCTGCACGCCTTGCCGGAAGCGTTCGAATCGGGCGCCAGCGCGCGCAGCCTGTTCGCGACCCTGCTGGCCGGCCTGCTGGCCTTCTTCCTGCTGGAGAAGACGGCCATCCTGCGCCATTCGCACCACCACGAGGGCGACGGCCACCACCACCATCACGGCCACGACAAACGCGAGGCGGGCAAGGCCGGCTGGATGATCCTGGTCGGCGACGGCATGCACAACTTCACCGACGGCATCCTGATCGCGGCGGCCTTCCTGGCCAATCCCGAGCTGGGGCTGGTGACGGGGCTGGCCATCATCGCGCACGAGATACCGCAGGAGATCGGCGACTTCATCGTGCTGCTCAACGCCGGCTTCTCGCGCACGCGGGCCTACATCTACAATTTGCTGTGCAGCCTGCTGGCGATCGCCGGCGGTTTGCTGGGCTATTACACGCTGGACCGCGCCAGCAGCCTGATACCGTATGTGCTGGTGTTTGCGTCGTCGGGTTTCATCTACATCGCCGTCAGCGACCTGATGCCGCAGATGCAGCGCCGCGCCACGCTGCGCGAAACCATCCCGCAAGTGCTGTTGATCGCCCTCGGCGTCATCATCGTGCTGTTCCTCACGCGCGGCCACTGAGCCTTGTGACCGCTCAATCCCGCGCGCTTGCGTCAGGCGGCGCCGGGAGTATCATGGCGGGATGAACTCCAGACAAAAAAAGCAAGCTGAAGCGTTAGCGGCCCTCTCCGCCGCCGATCGCGCTCGCCTTGAACGGATTGCGAGCCTTGCGGATGTCACTCCGGAGCACCTTTGGCCTGACGTCTGGCTCTACGGATTCGAGGATGTGGAGGACGGCGTGCGGGCCGATCTTGAAGCTGAAGAAGATATTGCCGCTGGCCGGACCATTCCAAATGAAGAAGTCATGGCGGAAGCAAGACGCATAGTAGAGAGTTATGCCAAGCGGAAGCGGAACGCCGGCTAAACTACCGGTGCGCTGGAATTCGCGCGCGCGAACCTCGTTGAATAACTCGCTGCACCGCATCGGGGCGCAAGATCCAAGCACCAGCATTCTGATTCAGCAACGGGTTTCGGCTGCGTTGGATGCCATCGCAATGCAGCCGGGGATAGGCACACCGACGCGGCGTCGCAATACCAGGCGCTTTCCCATTGCCAAAACCGGGCATGTTATCGAGTACACCCTTGTTGGCGGTGCAATCACGGTGACGCGCTGGGTGCGCCAGGCGCGGGTGCGAAAAATCTAGTGAGCGCCAGTCGCCACCGGCCGGGTCGGGTCGGCGCACCATTCGCTCCAGGAGCCGGGGTAGAGCGCCGCGCCCGACAGGCCGGCCACTTCCAGTGCCAGCAGGTTGTGGCAGGCCGTCACGCCCGAGCCGCATTGCATGATCGCCTGCGCCGCGCTGGCGAACAGCGGCGCGAATTCCTCTTTCAATTGCGCGGCGTCCTTGAAGCGGCCGTCGGCGTTCAGGTTGTCCTTGAAGAAGCGGTTCTTCGCGCCGGGAATATGGCCGCCCACCGGATCGATGGTCTCGTTCTCGCCGCGATAACGGTCGGCCGCGCGGGCGTCGACCACGGTGCGGGCCTGCGTGGCCAGGTTGGCCACCACATCCTCCACCGACACCGTCTCCACCAGCGAAGCCCGCTCGCTGATGCCACCGCGTGCGCGTGGCGCTTCGGGCGTCGCCATCGGCAAGCCTTGCGACTGCCAGGCGGCAAGGCCGCCGTCCAGCACCGCCACCGCCGGATGTCCCACCCAGCGCAGCAGCCACCACAAGCGCGCCGCGAACATGCCGCCGTGCGCGTCATACGCCACCACTTGCGTATCGTCGTTGATGCCCCAGCCGCGCAGCGTGTCGATCAGCGCCGCGCGCTCCGGCAGCGGATGACGGCCGCGGAACTTGCCGTCCGCGCCGACCTTGGCGCCCGACAGGTCGCTGTCGATGTTGGCAAACTGCGCGTTCTGGATATGGCCGATGGCAAAGCCGTCGCGGCCGGCGTTCGGGTTCATCAGGTCATGGCGGCAATCGAGTATCACCCAATTGTCGTCGGTCAGGTGCTGGGACAGGTCGGCGGCGCTGATCAGAGTGGTGTACATATTCCGGGTTTCCTTAGACTTCGCTGGCTATGGGGTCGGTATTGGCTATCGCCTTACCGCGCTCGGTGTTACGCGTATTGTAAAACGTTGCGGCCACACCGGACACCAGTATCACGCCTATGCCCACCCAGCTATGCCAGCTGAACACGTCGCCGAACACCAGCACGCCCCACACGCTGGAAAACACGATGCCGGTGTACTGCAGATTGGCCACCACCAGCGTCTGGCCCAGGCGATAGGCGCGCGTCATGGCGATCTGCGCGCTGGTGGCGCAGATGCCTATGCCCAGCAACAGCAGGCCGCCGTGCATGGTATGGATCGGATGCCATACCGCGCCCTGGTCGCCGGCAAACACGAAATTGCCGGCGATACCGGCTACCAGATTCATCACCGAGAAGTAGAACACCACGCGGTTCTCCGGCTCGCCCGCCAGGCCCAGCTTGCGCACCTGCATATAGGCCATGGCCGACAGCACGCTGGAGCTGAGCGCGATCAGCGCCGGCGTCAGTTGATTGGCATGGAAGGCCGGTTGCAGCAGCAGCGTCACGCCGACAAAGCTCATGCCGACCGCCGCCATCAGCGGCCACCTGACCTGGTTCCTGGCATGCCACCAGCCCATCGCGAACAGCCAGACGGCGATCCAGATCGGCGCCATGTAGTTGAGGGTCATGGCGGTGGCCAGCGGCAGCTTGGCGATGGCGTAGAACCACAACCACAGCGACACCACGCCGACCAGCCCGCGCCACAGATGGGCGCCCGGCATGGTGGTGGTGAATTTGCCGCCTTGAAGTTTGATGATGGAAAACAGCACGGCCACGCCGACCACGCCACGGTACATCACGATTTCGGATGTGGAGAATTCCTCCGAGGCCAGCTTCACGCACACCCCCATGGCGGCGAACATGAAACTGGCAAACAACATCCAAAGTGACTGCATCGTTTTCCTAGAGCTCGATATTGGCCCGGTACCACTCGTGGAAGTGCTGCATGCCGTCTTCCATCGGCGACTGGTAAGGACCGGCGTCGCTGGTGCCGCGCTTCATCAGCGCCTTGCGGCCGGCGTCCATGCGCTGGGCGATCTCGTCGTCCTCGACGCAGGTTTCCATGTAGGCTGCGCGTTCGGCCTCGATGAACTCGCGCTCGAACAGCACGATCTCTTCGGGGTAGTAGAACTCCACCACGTTCTTGGTGCGCTGCGGGCCGTCCGGCCACAGGGTCGAGACGATCAGCACGTGCGGATACCATTCGACCATGATGTTCGGGTACAGCGTCAGCCAGATCGCGCCGTACGGCGGCGGTTCGCCGCCACGGAACTTGAGCACCTGCTCCTGCCAGCGCTTGTAGATCTCGGAGCCGGACTTCTGCAAGCCCTTGTTGACGCCGACGGTCTGCACGCTGTAGTCGCGGCCGAATTCCCAGCGCAGGTCGTCGCAGCTGACGAAGCCGCCCAGGCCCGGGTGGAAGGGCTCGACGTGATAGTCCTCCAGATAGACCTCGATGAAGGTCTTCCAGTTGTAGTTGCACTCGTGGACTTCGACGTGGTCGAACATATAGCCGGAGAAATCCAGGTCCTTCGTCACCGACAGGTCCTTGAGCTTATCCATGACGTCATAGCCGTTCTGCTCGAACAGCAGGCCGTTCCAGCTTTGCAGCCTGGTCTTGGGCAGGTTCAGGCAGGGCGTTTCCGGGAAGTGCGGCGCACCGATCAGCTCGCCCTTGAGGTCGTAGGTCCAGCGGTGCAGCGGGCAGACGATGTTGTTGGCGTTGCCGCGGCCGTTGAACATCAGCGCCTGGCGGTGGCGGCAGACGTTGGACAGCACTTCCAGCCCGTTTGCGTTGCGCACCAGCATACGCCCTTCATCTTCGGAGACGAGGGTCGCGAAATCGCCGCTGTTCGGCACCATCAGCTCGTGCCCGATATAGCGCGGGCCGGCGTGGAATAATTGCTGCATTTCTCGCTGCAGTAGCGCTTCGTCAAAATAGACGTCAACCGGAAGTTGCGCGTTCGAACGCGCCAGCTTGGCGTGGGTACCCAGATCGGACATCCCAACCCCCCTTAATATGTACATCAAACCAAAGAGAGACAGAATCCGTAAAGACCTGAATTCAATTCGTTGAAAATGGTATTTCGGACAGAACCGGAGATTATACCGCGTTTCTCCCCGTTTCAGCGGACTGCCGTGCCCGTTTCCGGGCAAAAGCTTGCATAAACTGCATGCCGATAGGGGATATGGGGGCGATTGCGATAAAATCCATGGTTTCCGCCCTGCGCCGGGGCCTATAGTTCCACCGGATAAGGTGGTTTGTTCTAAAATAACGGGCTACACTGCGCTGGCACGTGTTTTTGCCAAGAAACCTGAGTGACTATGTCTAAGAAATCAACTGCCGACGCGACCGCCGCCGCCCCCGTCTCGTTTGAAGAAGCGATGGCGGAGCTGGCGCAGCTGGTTGCCCAAATGGAGGCAGGCCAACTGCCGCTGGAAGCTTCGGTGGCCGCCTATGCGCGCGGCTCCGAGCTGGTGAAATTCTGCGCCGCCCAGCTGGAAAAAGTGGAATCCCAGGTCAAGGTGCTGGAGGGCGACATGCTCAAGCCCTTCGCCGAAGCCGCCGAGGCCGAACAATGAACGGCGCCTTCGACGATTGGATGAAAACCGTGCAGGCGGCATCGGAAAACGATTTATCCGCTTATTTGCCCACTTCGCTGCCTGACGCCGCCGCTGCTCCAGACAAGCTGCACGCGGCGATGCGCTATGCGCTGCTGGGTGGCGGCAAGCGCGTGCGTCCGCTGCTGGTGTACGCGGCCGGCGCGCTGTTCGGCGCCGACGCGGCCATCCTGAGCCGCGCCGCCGCTGCGGTGGAAATGATCCACGCCTACTCGCTGGTGCACGACGACATGCCGTGCATGGACGACGATGAACTGCGCCGCGGCAAGCCGACGGTGCACGTGGCCTACGACGAAGCGACCGCGCTGCTGGTCGGCGACGCGCTGCAATCGCAAGCCTTCCTGGTGTTGTCCGAAGCGGACAGCATTCCAGCGGCACGCCAGGTGGCGATGCTGCGCCTGCTGGCGCACGCGTCCGGCTCGGCCGGCATGTGCGGCGGTCAGGCGATCGATCTCGACAGTGTCGGCCTGAGCCTGACGCTGGAACAGCTGGAGCAGATGCACCAGCTGAAAACCGGCGCGCTGCTGCGCGCCGCGGTGGTACTGGGCGCGCTGGCCGGCAAGGATCTGGAACCGGCCGAACTGCAGGCGCTGAACGACTACGCGCGCGCCATCGGCCTGGCCTTCCAGGTGGTGGACGACGTGCTCGACGCCACGGCCGATTCGGCCACGCTGGGCAAGACCGCCGGCAAGGACGCCGCCGACAACAAGCCGACCTATGTCTCGATCCTGGGTCTGGAACCGTCGCGCGCCCTGGCGCAACAATTGCGGCTCGACGCGCACGCAGCGCTCGCGCCGTTTGGAGAAAAAGCTCTGCGGTTACGCGAACTCGCGGATTTGATCGTGCAGCGGAAGGCATAAATGAAATTGCTCGAAAACATAGACTCACCAGCGGATGTGCGCAAACTGGCGCGCACCCAGCTGACGCCGCTCGCGCATGAACTGCGCAGCTACCTGCTCGATTCGGTGTCGAAGACCGGCGGCCACCTGTCGTCCAACCTCGGCACGGTCGAACTGACCGTGGCGCTGCACTACGTGTTCAACACGCCGCACGACCGCATCGTGTGGGACGTGGGCCACCAGACCTATTCGCACAAGATCCTCACCGGCCGCCGCGAGCGCATGCACACGCTGCGCCAGCTGGGCGGCATCTCCGGCTTCCCGAAACGCGACGAAAGCGAATACGACACCTTCGGCACCGCCCACTCGTCGACCTCGATCTCGGCCGCGCTGGGCATGGCGCAGGCGGCCAAGATCAAGGGCGAGCACCGCCACGCGATCGCCGTGATCGGCGACGGCTCGATGACGGCCGGCATGGCCTTCGAAGCGCTGAACAACGCCGGCGTCCAGGAAGACCTGAACCTGCTGGTGATCCTGAACGACAACGACATGTCGATCTCGCCGCCGGTGGGCGCGCTGAACCGCTACCTGGCGCGCCTGATGTCGGGACAGTTCTACGCCGCCGCCAAGAACGTCGGCAAGTCCGTGCTGCCCGGCCCCGTGCTGGAACTGGCCAAGCGCCTGGAGGAACACGCCAAGGGCATGGTGGTCCCGGCCACGATGTTCGAGGAATTCGGCTTCAACTACATCGGCCCGATCGACGGCCACGACCTCGAATCGCTGGTGCCGACGCTGCAGAACATCAAGCAGCTCAAGGGCCCGCAGTTCCTGCACGTCGTCACCAAGAAGGGCCAGGGCTACAAGCTGGCCGAGGCGGAACCGGTGCTGTACCACGGCACGCCGAAATTCAATCCGGCCGAAGGCATCAAGCCGGCCGCCGCGCCGGGCAAGATGAGCTACACCGACGTCTTCGGCAACTGGCTGTGCGACATGGCCGCCGCCGACAAGAAGCTGGTCGGCATCACGCCGGCCATGCGCGAAGGTTCGGGCATGGTGCGCTTCGAGCAGGAATATCCTGACCGCTACTTCGACGTCGGCATCGCCGAGCAGCACGCCGTCACCTTCGGCGCCGGCCTGGCTTGCGAGGGCCTGAAGCCGGTGGTGGCGATCTACTCCACCTTCCTGCAGCGCGGCTACGACCAGCTGATCCACGACGTGGCGCTGCAAAACCTGGACGTGACCTTCGCGCTGGACCGCGCGGGCCTGGTGGGCGCGGACGGCGCCACCCACGCCGGCAACTACGACCTGGCCTACCTGCGCTGCATCCCGAACATGGTGGTGATGGCTGCCTCGGACGAAAACGAATGCCGCCAGATGCTGAGCACCGGCTACCACTACAAGGGACCGGCGGCGATCCGCTACCCGCGCGGCGCCGGCGCCGGCGCGGCGATCCAGCCGGAGCTGACGACCATTGAAATCGGCAAGGGCGAGATCAAGCGCAAGGGCCAGAAGATTGCCAATTTTGGCCTTCGGCTCGATGGTGGCTCCGGCCACGGCCGCAGGCGAGGCGCTGGACGCCACCGTGGCGAATATGCGCTTCGTCAAGCCGCTGGACGTGGAACTGATCAAGCAGCTGGCGGCCGAACATGATTACCTGGTGACGGTGGAAGAGGGTTGCATCATGGGTGGCGCGGGCGCCGCCGTGGCTGAAGCGCTGGCCGCCGAAGGCATCGTCAAGCCGTTGCAGATGCTCGGCCTGCCGGACAAGTTCATCGACCATGGCGACCCGGCCAAGCTGCTGGCCAGCGTGGGCCTGGACGCCGCCGGCATCACCGCCTCGATCAAGGCGCGCCACGCCGCCGAGCCGCGCCTGGTGGTCAATAACGGCTAAATACCGTTGCTGTTACGCTCAAAGCCGCCTCCGGGCGGCTTTTTTCTTGCCTATCGCAAAGGTGCATCCTATATTGGTATAAACAGTTTATTCGGTTTATATCGCCATGAATGCCGCCGCCTCCCTGTTTTCCGGTTTGCTGTTCGCCTGTGGGACGGCGGGCGCGCAGGTGCCTGAGTCGGGCAGGGCGCAGGAGTTGAGCTTCAGCGCGGAGGAAGTGGCCAGCACCGTGGAAGACCGCTATATCGACCGCGTGGTCGAACTGGCCGCCGCCGGCCGCCTGGACGATGACCGCGCCTTGCTGGCCCGCCTGCAAACCATAGGCGCTGGCCTGATACGGGCCGCCGTGGCGTTGAAGCCGGAAGCGGCCGCCTGGCAATGGGAATTTCATACGACCAGCGACACCGAAGTCGACGCCATCTGCATGGCGGGCGGCAAAATCCTGGTGGGCAGCGCCTTCGTGCGCCAACTGGCCCTCAGCGACGGCGAACTGGCGACCCTGCTGGGCCACGAAGTCGCCCACGCGGTCGCCGAACATCACCGCGAAACCTTGTCGGAAGCGCTATTCCTGAACCGCTATCCGGCCGTGCCGCTGGAAGTGGTGCTGGAACGGCTGGAGAGCGACCTGTCGGTGCAGATCCGGCTTTCCAAGCTATCGAGCCTGCAGGAATCCGAGGCCGACCAATTGGGCATGGTGCTGGCGCACCGTGCCGGCTGGCCGGCTGCCGACATGGTCGGCTTCTACCGCAAGCTGTCCGACGGCGACCAGCTGGCGCTGGTGGCCGGCGCCTATCCGGCCAGCGCCTCGCGCCTCAGCATGGCCAAGGGCATGGCGCTGCTGTTCCAGGCCGATAAGTTTGGGGTCAAGTCTGACATTCGGACACGAGCTGTTCCGTAGCGGCCGCTACGGAACAGCTCGTGTCCGAATGTCAGACTTGACCCCGGCGGGTTCAGCCGCGCTTGCGCTCGTGCTGCCACAGCACGTCGCTGCCGCCGGCGTAGCGGTTCAACACGCGCGACAGCACAAACATCAGGTCCGACAAACGGTTCACGTACTGGCGCGGATGCTCGTGGATGGTCTCGGCCTTGCCCAGCGTGACGATGGCGCGCTCGGCGCGGCGGCATACGGTGCGGCACACATGCGCCTGCGAGGCCGCGCGCGAGCCGGCCGGCAGGATGAATTCCGTCAGCGCCGGCAGCGTGGCGTTGTACTTGGCCAGCAGCGCGTCCAGGCGTTCGACGTGCGCCTCGGTGATCATCTGGTAGCCGGGGATGCACAACTCGCCGCCCAGGTCGAACAGGTCGTGCTGGATGGTGATCAGTTCTTCGCGCAGATCGGCCGGCATCTCTTCGCACAGCAGCAGGCCGATGTGCGAGTTCAGTTCGTCGACTTCGCCGATCGAGTCGATGCGCACGCTGTCCTTGTCGGTGCGGCTGCCGTCACCGAGGCCGGTGGTGCCGCCGTCGCCGGTGCGGGTGGCGATTTTGGAGAGTCGGTTGCCCATATTGGCTCCTGGTCGGTGTGAGGTTAGCGCTTCGCCAGGCTGGCGCGGCGCGGGTTGAGGTAGTCGTAGCCGGGCGTTTCCCAGAACGCCTGCAGGCCGTTGGTTTCGTACAGGCTCACCTCCTCATCGTACATCGGATACAGGCCAGCGAGGTAAATGGTACGGTCGGGCAGTTCGAACTTGAGCTGATCGCCCTCCAGGAAAAACGGCTTGTAGACGAAGCAGGCGTTCATCGCGCTGTCGCCCGACATCGGCGCGTCGAGCTTGAAGCAGGACTGGTAGGCGAAGGAGCCGGTCTGGAAGAATTTCTGCGCCAACAGGGCGGCCGCGCTGCCCCAGTTTGGATCGGTGGTGCGCAGCGAGAACATCAACTCGGGTTTGCCGTGCACCCACTCGGGACGGTTGGCGCTCGACAGGCCGGCTGTGACGGCGGTGAGCATGCCCTTGGTGGGGAAATCGTTAAAGTAGTACACCAGCATGCGAGGGTGGGCCTCCATCTTGACGCCGGCGACCTGCACCGGCACGCCGAAACGCTTTTCCAGCGCCTCGCGCCAAACCTCTTCAAATATTTTTTCCATAACGGTCCCAGTGATGTAATGAAGCTGCGCCCGGAAGAATACAACAAATTGGTCGGGTATTTCGACTCGGCCGGCGTTTGTGCTTACAATCGATGTCTGATCAAGTGCTTCCAGGTGCCCGCTCCATGAACACTGCCACTCCCGAACCGGCCGTCCTGGCCGATATCGCCGCCCGCCGCGCGCAGGTCGCCGCGGCGCTGCGGCAGGTGCTGCCCGGGCGCGCCGTGCTGTCCGAGCCGGAAGACACCCGACCCTACGAATGCGACGGCCTGGCCGCCTACCGCCAGCTGCCGATGATAGTCGTGCTGCCCGACAGCGAGGCGCAGATCGTCGCCGTGCTGCAGGTCTGCCGCGAACTGAATGTGCCCATCGTGCCGCGCGGCGCCGGCACCGGCCTGTCCGGCGGCGCCATGCCCATCGCCGACGGCGTGGTGCTGTCGACCGCGCGCCTGAACCGTATCGTGCGCATGGACGCCTACTCGCGCAGCGCCGTGGTGCAGCCTGGCGTGCGCAACCTGGCCATCTCGGAAGCGGCGGCGCAGCATGGCCTGTACTACGCGCCCGATCCGTCGTCGCAGATCGCCTGCACCATCGGCGGCAACGTGGCGGAGAATTCCGGCGGCGTGCACTGCCTCAAATACGGCCTGACCGTGCACAACGTGCTGCGCGTGCGCATGGTGACGCTGGAGGGCGACGTGGTGGAGCTGGGCGGCGAAGCGCTCGACGCGCCGGGGCTGGACCTGCTGTCGGTGTTCATCGGCTCGGAGGGCATGCTGGGCATCGTCACCGAGGTGACGGTCAAGCTGGTGCCCAAGCCGGCCACGGCGCGCGTCATCATGGCCTCGTTCGACGAGGTGGTGGCGGGCTGCCACGCGGTGGCGGCGCTGATCGCGGCCGGCATCATCCCGGCCGGTTTGGAGATGATGGACCGGACCTCGTCGCGCATGGTCGAGCCGTTCGTGCAGGCCGGCTACGACACCGAGGCCGCCGCCATCCTGCTGTGCGAGGCCGACGGCACCATCGAAGAGGTGGAAGAGGAAATCGCCCGCATGACGGCGGTGCTGAACACGGCCGGCGCCAGCGCCATCGCGGTGTCGCAGACGGAGGCGGAGCGGCTCAAGTTCTGGTCCGGCCGCAAGAACGCCTTCCCGGCGGCGGGCCGCATCTCGCCGGACTACTACTGCATGGACGGCACCATCCCGCGCAAGCGCCTGGGGCAGGTGCTGGAAGGGATAGCGCAGATGGAGGTCAAGTACGGCCTGCGCTGCGCCAACGTGTTCCACGCGGGCGACGGCAACCTGCATCCGCTGATCCTGTTCAACGCCAACATCCCCGATGAATTCGAACGCGCGGAAGCCTTCGGCGCCGAGATCCTGGCCTTGTGCGTGGAAGTGGGCGGCACCATCACCGGCGAGCATGGCGTGGGCATCGAGAAGATCAATTCGATGTGCGTGCAGTTCGCGCCGGCCGAGCTGGAGGCCTTCTTTTCGGTCAAGCGCGCCTTCGATCCGGCCGGCCTGCTCAATCCCGACAAGGCCATCCCAACGCTGAATCGCTGCGCCGAATTCGGCAAGATGCGCGTCAGCGGCGGCATGCTGCCGTTTTCCCATTTGCCGCGTTTTTAACGGAGCGATATGAGCACCGTTTCCCATTCCGACATCGCCGCGCAGTTCGGCGCCCGCATCCGCGCCGCCACCGCCGCAGGCACGCCGCTGCGCCTGCGCGGCGGCGGCACCAAGGACTGGTACGGCCAGGCCCTGCAAGGCGAAGTATTCGATACGAGCCCCTACGCCGGCATCGTCGCCTACGAGCCGACCGAGTTGGTCATCACCGCGCGCTGCGGCACGCCGCTGGCCGAGATCGAGGCGCTGCTGGCGCAGCACCATCAGATGCTGGCCTTCGAGCCGCCGCGCCACGGCGCCGCATCGACGGTAGGCGGCGTGGTCGCCAGCGCCTTGTCCGGCCCGCGCCGCGCCAGTGCGGGCGCTGTGCGCGATTTTGTGCTCGGCGCGGTGCTGATGGACGGCCACGGCGAGGCGCTGCGTTTCGGTGGCCAGGTGATGAAGAACGTGGCGGGCTACGACGTCTCGCGCCTGCTGGCCGGTTCGCTCGGCACGCTGGGGCTGATACTGGAAGTGTCGCTCAAGGTGCTGCCGGTGCCGGTGTGCCAGGCCAGCCTGCGCTTCGAGATGAGCGAGATCGATGCGCTGCGCCGCCTGAACGAA
The DNA here is from genome assembly GCF_001758795.1 of Duganella sp. HH101. Classification (NCBI taxonomy): domain Bacteria; kingdom Pseudomonadati; phylum Pseudomonadota; class Betaproteobacteria; order Burkholderiales; family Oxalobacteraceae; genus Duganella; species Duganella sp. HH101. The sequence continues at coordinate 17,878 of NZ_LRON01000002.1, forward strand.
TGGGCCGGCCAGCCGCTGCCGATATCGGCCAGCTGCTGGCACCAGGGCGTGTTGTCGCTGCGCCTGTCCGGCGCGGAGGCGGCGGTGGTCGCGGCGCAGCGCAAGCTGGGCGGCGCGCTCCTGGCCGATGCCGCGGCGTTCTGGACCTCGCTGCGCGACCAGACGCACGGCTATTTCGACGGCGGCAGCTTGTGGCGGCTGTCGGTGCCGCCGGCGGCCAGCGCCATCATCCTGCGCGGCGAGCAGCTGATCGAGTGGGGCGGGGCGCAGCGCTGGCTCAAGGCCGATGCCGCCGATGCCGCCGACGCCGCCGACGCCGAACAGGCGGCCGCCATACGCCGCACCGTGGCAGCGGCCGGCGGCCACGCGACGCTGTTCCGCGGCGCGGACAAGGATGTCGGCGTGTTCCATCCGCTGGCGCCTGCCGTGGCCCTGATCAACCAGAGGCTGAAGCAGGCCTTCGACCCGGCGGGGATCTTCAATCCCGGCCGCATGTACGGATAGCGCGTATGCAAACCAATCTCGCCGACTTCATCAAGAACACTCCCGAAGGCGCGGAGGCCGACGCCATCCTGCGCGCCTGCGTCCACTGCGGCTTCTGCACCGCCACCTGTCCGACCTACCAGTTGCTGGGCGACGAACTCGATGGCCCGCGCGGCCGCATCTACCTGATCAAGCAGGTGCTGGAAGGCGCGCCGGTGACGGCCAAGACGCAGACCCACCTGGACCGCTGCCTGACCTGCCGCAATTGCGAGACCACCTGTCCGTCCGGCGTGCGCTACGGCCGCCTGATCGACATCGGCCGCAAGGTGGTGGAGGAGCGCGTGCAGCGCCCGTTCATCGAGCGCATGAAACGGCTGGTGTTGAAGGAAGCCTTGCCGCGCAAGGCGGTGTTCACGGCTGCCCTGCGTGCGGGGCAGATCTTCCGTCCGCTGTTGTCGCCCGCCATGCAGGACAAGATTCCGGCGATGCGCGGCGCTGGTGCATGGCCGTCGCGTGAGCACGCCCGCAAGATGCTGGTGCTGGAAGGCTGCGCGCAGCCGGCGATGGCGCCCAACATCAACGCCGCCACGGCCCGTGTGCTGGATGCGCTGGGCGTGCAGTTGCTGGTCGCGCCGAAGGCAGGCTGCTGCGGCGCGCTGCGCCACCACCTGAACGACCAGGACGCGGCGCTGGACGACATGCGCCGCAACGTCGACGCCTGGTGGCCCTACGTGCAGGACGGCGCGGTGGAGGCCATCGTGATGACGGCGTCGGGCTGCGGCGTCACGGTCAAGGAATATGGGCATCTGCTGGCGCACGACCCAGCCTATGCCGACAAGGCGCAGCGCATCTCGGCGCTGACGCGCGACCTGAGCGAGGTGATGCCGGAGTTCGAGGAAGCGCTGCGGCGCCGCGCCGCCAGCCGCGAGCGCGTGGCCTACCATCCGCCATGCACGCTGCAGCACGGCCAGCAGATACGCGGCAAGGTGGAGGGCGTGCTGCGCGCGGTCGGCGTCGATGTGGTGCTATGCGCGGACAGCCATCTGTGCTGCGGCTCGGCGGGCACCTACTCGCTGCTGCAAGCGGAACTGTCGCTGCAACTGCGCGACCGCAAGCTGGCCAACCTGGCCGACACCGGCGCCACCACCATCGTCTCGGCCAATGTCGGCTGCACCGCCCACCTGCAATCGGGCACGGAGACGCCGGTGATGCACTGGATAGAATTGATCGACTCAGCCCTGAACAAATAAGGGCATCTGCGCCGTGCCGCCTGCCGGTTCGGCGTGCAGGCTGAGGATGGGCGGCAGCTGCGCGGCGGCCTGCCACACCGGCGCGGTGTCGAAACTGGCGACCCAGGCCAGCACGTCGTCGGCCGGCATCGGCCGGGCGATGCCGTAGCCCTGCACCAGGTCGCAGCCTAGCCGCATCAGCATGGCGCCGTGTTCGATGGTCTCCACGCCCTCGGCGATCACGCCCAAACCAAAGGACTTGGCCAGGCCGATGACGGCGCTGACCAGGTGCAGGTCGTCGCGGTCCACCAGCATATTGCGCACGAAGCTCTGGTCGATCTTCAGCATGTCCGCCGGCAGCCGCTTCAGGTAGGACATCGACGAGTAGCCGGTGCCGAAATCGTCCAGCGCGAAGCTGATGCCCAGCGCCTGGCAATCGAGCATGATGCTGCGCACGTGGGCGATGTCGCTCAGCGCCGACGATTCCAGTATCTCCAGCTCCAGCATATGCGGCGGCACGTCCGGGAACTCGGCCAGGATGGCGGTCAGGCGGGCGACGAAATCGGCGCGCTGGAAATGGCGGGCGGCGATGTTGACGCTGATGACCCAGCGGGCGTCGAACGCGCGCCATACCTGCAGCTGCCGCAGCGCTTCGCGCAGCACCCATTCGCCGATATCGACGATGACGTCGCTGTGTTCGACGATGGGCAGGAAATCCGTCGGCCCGACCACGCCGCGCAGCGGATGTTGCCAGCGCAGCAGCGCCTCCATGCCGACGATGCGGCCCTTGCGCATGTCCAGTTTCGGCTGATAGTACAGCCGCAGTTCGCCGGCGCGCACGGCGGCGCGCACTTCGGTGCGGCGGTTGTGGTGGGTGCGCACCTGTTCGTCGAGGTCGGCGTCGAAGAAGTGATAGCGGTTGCGGCCCGTGATCTTGGCCTGGTACAGCGCCTGGTCGGCGTGGCGCAGCAGGCTGTCGGCGCTGATCTCGCTGCCGGTGTAGACCGCCACCCCGACGCTGGCCGACATGCTCACCGCTTCGCCGTCGCACACGTAGTCGCGCGACAGCGCCGCCATCAGGCGGTCCAGCGCCTGCTCGACGCCGGCGCGGCCGTTCATCTCCGGCAGCAGCAGCACGAACTCGTCGCCGCCCAGGCGGGCCACGTAGTGGCGCTGGCCGGCGAAGTCGTGCAGGCGGCTGGCGGCCTGCTTGAGGATCTCGTCGCCGATGTCCTGGCCCAGCGTCTGGTTCACGTGCTGGAAGTGATCGAGGTCGAACAGGCAGATGGCCAGCAGGTAGTCCTCTTCGCGCGCGCGTATCACTTCCTGCTCGAAGCGCGATGCCAGCGCGGCGCGGTTGGGCAGGCCGGTCAGCACATCGTGGTTGCTCTGCCAGGAGATCTGCTGCATCAGCTGGCGGCGCTCGGTCACGTCGCGGAACACCAGCACCGAGCCTTGCACCTCGCTCCGCGCCGAGCGGATCGCGTTGGCCGTGTATTCGACGGTGACGATCTGGCCGATGCGGTTGCGCAGGCTCTGGTTGCCGACCTTGACCACCTCACCGCCGGCATAGACCGCCGCCATCGACTTGAGCAGCGCATGCTGGCCGAAGTTATTCGCCAGCACGAACACCTGGTGCAGTTCCATGCCGAGCGCGCGCGCTTCCGTCCAGCCGGTGAGCTGCTGGGCGACGTCGTTGATGGTGGCGATCTTGCCGCCCAGGTCAGTGGTGATGACGGCGTCGCCGATCGAGGCCAGCGTGACTTCGATGCGCTCCTTTTCCACTTGCAGCAGCGCCTGCGCCTGCAAGGTGCGTTCCAGCTGTTCGCTGAGCCGGGCCTGGCTTTGCTGGAGCTTGTGCACCAGCGCCTGCACGCGCTGCGCCATGTTGTTGAAGGTGATGGCCAGCATGCGCGCCTCCAGCGTGCCGGCGACCGGCAGGCGCACGCCGTGGTCGCCGTTCTGGAAGCGGGTGGTGGTCTCGGCCACGCGCCGCAGCATGCGCTTGTTGGCGTAGATGATGATGCCCAGCAGCGTGTAGATGATGGCGATGTTGATCGTGGAGATAACCGCCTGCTGGCGCAGCGTACGCCACACCTGGGCCAGCGGCAGCGTCGGCTCGAAGCCCAGCACCAGCACGGCGCTGCCGATGTAGATGGTGCGGTTGATCGGTTGCAGGCCGTTCAGGGCGCGGAACCAGTCAGGGTAGTCCGGCGCCGGCGGCGCGCTGCGCAGCGCTTCCAGGTGGCCGCCCGCATAGTCCAGCCGTGCCGAGACCAGGTCGGCCTCCAGCAGCAGGGCGCCGGCCAGCGTGTTGTCGAGCGCGGCGCGGTCCGGTGTGCTCAGCGCCGGCGTCAGCGCCTTGTGCAGATAGACGCCCAATTCGCCCGCGTCCTTCTGGTAGCGGGCGTTGGCGTATTCGGTTTCCGACTCGAACAATAGGGTGTATCGCACGCCCACGACGATGGCGATGACGGCGAAGATGGGCACGAACAAGCGGGAGTACATCCCCATCCGCATCCAGTGCGATAACAGTTTTCCAAACAACGACATAGGCGACTGATTCGATAATTGGAAATGACCAGAGATCATTATTACCGAATAATTAACCTAAAGCACGTTTTTTGGAAAACGTTTCACTATTGTTACATCTTGTCATGGACAGGCGCGGGGCGGGGCTTATTCCGCCAGCAGTTTCTCGATGTCGGCGATCAGGTCTTCAGGCTTGGTGGCCGGGGCGTAGCGGTTGTAGACAGTGCCGTCCTTGCGGATCAGGAACTTGGTGAAGTTCCATTTGATGCCCTCGGTGCCGAGGATGCCGGGCGCATCTTTTTTCAGTTTGGTAAACAGCGGATGGGCGTTATCGCCGTTAACGTCGATCTTGGCGAACAGCGGGAAGGTGACGCCGTAGTTTTTTTCGCAGAAGGCGCCGATCTCGTCGGCCTGGCCCGGCTCCTGCGCGCCGAACTGGTTGCAGGGGAAGCCCAGCACCACCACGCCCTTGTCCTTGAATTGCTGGTAGACGGCCTCCAGGCCCTTGTACTGCGGCGTGAAGCCGCACTTGCTGGCGGTGTTGACGATCAGCAGAACCTGGCCCTGGTACTGGCCCAGGTTGACGGGGGCGCCGGACAGGCTGTCGGCGTTGATATCGTAGATGGCGGTCATGGTGTTAGACGAGTCCCAGATGTTCGGTGCCGGCGGAGAGATCCCGGTTTTTGGCGGCCTTGCCTTCCAGCTTGATGGCGAGCCGCAGGTCGTTGACGGAGTCGGCGTTGCGCAGCGCGTCCTCGTAGGTGATGATGTCGGCTTCGTGCAGGTCGAACAGCGACTGGTCGAAGGTCTGCATGCCCAGCTCGCGCGATTTCTTCATCAGCTCCTTGATCTCGTGGACTTCGCCCTTGAAGATCAGGTCCGAGATCAGCGGCGAGTTGAGCATGATCTCGATCGCCACGGCGCGGCCCTTGGATTCCTTGCGGGGGATCAGGCGCTGCGAGATCATGCCCTTCAGGTTCAGCGACAGGTCCATCAGCAATTGCTGGCGGCGCTCCTCGGGGAAGAAGTTGATGATGCGGTCGAGCGCCTGGTTGGCGCTGTTGGCGTGCAGGGTGGCCAGGCACAGGTGGCCGGTTTCGGCGAAGGCGATCGCGTGATCCATGGTTTCGCGGTCGCGGATCTCGCCGATCTGGATCACGTCCGGCGCCTGGCGCAGCGTGTTCTTCAGCGCCACCGCCCAGTCCTCGGTGTCGACGCCCACTTCGCGCTGGGTCATGATGCAGTTCTTGTGCGGGTGGACGTACTCGACCGGGTCTTCGATGGTGATGATGTGGCCGTAGCTGTTCTCGTTGCGGTAGCCGACCATGGCGGCCAGCGTGGTGGACTTGCCGGAGCCGGTGGCGCCGACCATGATGACCAGGCCGCGCTTGGACATGACGACATCCTTGAGCACCTCGGGCAGGCCGAGGTCTTCGAGTTTGGGGATTTCGCTGGTGATGGTCCGCAGCACCATGCCGACCGAGCTCATCTGCACAAACGCCGACACGCGGAAGCGGCCCAGGTCGCCGGGGCTGATGGCGAAGTTGGCTTCCTTGGTCAGTTCGAAGGAGGCCGTCTGCTTGTCGTTCATGATGGAGCGCGCCAGGTCCATGGTGTGGGCGGCGGTGAGCACCTGCGACGACACCGGCGTCATCTTGCCGTCGATCTTGATGGCGGGCGGGAAGCCGGCGGTGATGAACAGATCCGATCCCTTCTTGCTGGTCATCAGACGCAGCAGGTCGAACATGAATTTGGAGGCCTGATCGCGTTCCATGATATGTCCTTTACGGTGGGGGTCAAGTCTGACATTTGGACACGGCCTCTGCCGTAGCTGCGCATACGGCAGAGGCCGTGTCCAAATGTCAGACTTGACCCCCGGGGTTTTGACCCCCGGGGTTTAGCCGGGGAAGTTGTCCGGCGTCTTGGCGGCGTTGCGGGCGGCGGCCGAGCTGATGACGTTGCGGCGCACCAGGTCCGTCAGGTTCTGGTCCAGCGTCTGCATGCCGACGTTGCTGCCGGTCTGGATCGCCGAGTACATCTGCGCGATCTTGGCTTCGCGGATCAGGTTGCGGATCGCCGGCGTCGCCACCATGATCTCGTGCGCCGCCACGCGGCCGTTGCCATCCTTGGTCTTCAACAGCGTCTGCGAGATCACCGCCTGCAACGATTCGGACAACATCGCCCGCACCATCTCCTTCTCGTCGGCCGGGAACACGTCGACGATACGGTCGATGGTCTTGGCCGCCGACGAGGTGTGCAAGGTGCCGAACACCAGGTGGCCCGTCTCCGCCGCCGACAGCGCCAGGCGGATGGTCTCCAGGTCGCGCAGCTCGCCGACCAGGATGCAGTCCGGATCTTCCCGCAGCGCCGAGCGCAGCGCGTTGTTGAACGACAGCGTGTGCGGCCCCACTTCGCGCTGGTTGATCAGGCATTTCTTCGATTCGTGCACGAACTCGATCGGGTCTTCGATCGTCAGGATGTGGCCGTATTCGTTTTCATTGAGGTGGTTGACCATCGCCGCCAAGGTGGTCGACTTGCCGGAGCCGGTCGGCCCCGTCACCAGCACCAGCCCGCGCGGCTTGAGCGCGAAGTCGGCGAAGATCTTGGGCGCGTTTAAATCCTCCAGGCTGAGGATCTTCGAGGGAATCGTCCGCAGCACCGCCGAGGCGCCGCGGTCCTGGTTGAAGGCGTTGACGCGGAAGCGCGCCAGGCCCGGGATCGCGAACGAGAAGTCGCATTCCAGCATCTCTTCGTAGGCCTTGCGCTGGCCGTCGTTCATGATGTCATAGATCATGCCGTGCACGTCCTTGTGCTCCAGCGGCGGCAGGTTGATGCGGCGCACGTCGCCGTGCACCCGTATCATCGGCGGCAGGCCGGCCGACAGGTGTAGGTCCGAAGCCTTGTTCTTGACGGAGAATGCGAGAAGTTCGGAGATGTCCATTTATAATCCCTGTGCCTGACGTTGGTGAAGCGCCGCTGCGGCGCTAACCGTTGTTTCTAACGATTTTTACTCGATGATTATGTCCCTGATCCCCCAGAACTTGCAAGCAATCACCTCGACTATTGTTGCCGCAGCCCAAGATGTTGGCCGTGCGCCGCAGTCGGTGCAGCTGCTGGCCGTGTCCAAGACCTTCGGGCCGGAGGCGGTGCTGGAAGCGGTGCAGGCCGGCCAGCGCGCCTTCGGCGAAAACTATCTGCAGGAGGGCGTCGACAAGATCAAGGCGCTGCAGGCGGCCGGGGCGCCGGCGCTGGAGTGGCATTTCATCGGCCCGATCCAGAGCAACAAGACCCGGCCCATCGCCGAGCACTTCGACTGGGTGCACACGGTCGAGCGCGAAAAGATCGCGCAGCGCCTGTCCGAACAGCGCCCGCAGGGCATGGCGCCGCTGCAGATCTGCCTGCAGGTGAATATCAGCGGGGAAGCCAGCAAGAGCGGCGTCGCCCCGGCGGAATTGACGGCGCTGGCCCACCAGGTCGCTGCGCTGCCGAATCTGACGTTACGCGGCCTGATGGCGATCCCCGAGCCGGCCGAAGACTTTGCGCAGCAGCGCGCGGCGTTCGCCCAGTTGCGCGTGCTGTACGAGCAGCTGCGCGCCGACGGTTTGGCGCTCGATACGCTGTCGATGGGGATGTCGGCCGATATGCGCGCCGCCATCGTCGAAGGCGCGACCATCGTGCGCGTCGGCAGCGCCATTTTTGGTTCACGAAACTACAACAAGGCTTGAACATGAAGATAGCATTTATCGGCGGCGGCAACATGGCCTCCGCCCTGATCGCGGGACTGGCCAACAAACTCACCGCCGGCGCCGACATCCACGTGGCCGATCCCAACGCGGACGCGCTGGCCCGTTTGCACCAGCAGTTCGGAGTGACCACGGCCAGCGGCGCCGACGCCGCCGTGTCGTCGGCGGACGTGATCGTGCTGGCGGTCAAACCGCAAAGCATGCGCGAAGTGGCGGCCCAGCTGCTGCCGTTGATCGATCCGGCGAAGCAGCCGCTGATCGTGTCGATCGCGGCCGGCATACGCGGCGCGGACCTGTCGCGCTGGCTGGGCGGCTATGGCGCCATCGTGCGCTGCATGCCGAACACGCCGGCGCTGATCGGCATGGGCATCACCGGCATGGCGGCGACGGCCGGCGTGTCGGCCGAACAGAAGCGGGCGGCGGACGATATCCTGCGCGCAGTAGGCCCCACCGTGTGGCTGGACGACGAGGCGCAGATCGATGCGGTGACGGCGGTGTCGGGCAGCGGCCCGGCCTATGTGTTCTACTTCATCGAGGCGATGCAGCAGGCCGCGCTGGACATGGGCCTGAGCGCGGAGCAGGGCAGGCAGCTGGCGCTGGCGACGTTTGCCGGCGCGTCGCAGTTGGCGGTGCAGTCGAGCGAGCCGGTGTCGCTGCTGCGCGAGCGCGTGACGTCGAAGGGCGGCACCACCTACGCGGCGCTGACCAGCATGGAGCAGAGCGGCGTCAAGTCGGCTATCATCACCGCGATGAAAGCCGCCGCGCAGCGCGGCAAGGAAATGGGCGACGAGCTGGGTTCCGCAAACTGAAACGAAGGGCTGCATGATGACGGTAACACGCTACCTCCCACTGATTGCAGCCATGACCGTGTTACAGGCGGGCGCCGCAACCATCGTTGACGAAACGGTGCAGCGCCCGGAAGGCGCGCGCCACTATCTGCTGGCGCAACCGGCGACGCCGGTGTCGGGCAAGCTGCCGCTGGTGATCCTGCTGCACGGCCACGCGGCGTCGGCCAACCTCACTTTCGGCAAGGGCAAGATCGACGATCCGGCCGCCGCCTGGCTGGCCGTGGCCGACCGCGAAGGCTTGCTGGTCATCGCGCCCGATGGCGCGAAAGGCAGCGACGACAAGCAGGGCTGGAACGACTGCCGCGCCGATGCGCCCACCAATCCCAAGACCGATGATGTCGGCTTCATTGCAGCGATGATCGACCAGGCGGTCGCGCAGCACAATGCCGATCCTTCTCGTGTGTATCTGTCTGGCGCTTCGAATGGCGGCGGCATGGTGTACCGTGCGGCGATTGAGATGGGACCGCGCCTGGCGGCGGTGGCCGTGTCGAGCATGCTGATGCCGTCCAAGAATCTGTGCGCGGTGCCCAAGCGCGCCTTGCCGGTGCTGGTGGCGCATGGGACCGAGGACAAGATCGCTCCGTATGCGGGCGGCGAAGTCGGCCACTTCCTGCTGATGGGGCGCGGCTCCGGCCTGAGCGCGGAGGAGTCGGTGAAGTACTGGCGCGAGCTGGCGCAGCTGCCGTCAACGCCGACGATCACGAAGCTGCCGCATCGCGATGCTTCCGACAAGACGGCGCTGGTGCGCTATGTTTGGGGCAGCGATCCGAAAGGCACGCAGGTCGAATTCCTGAAGATGGAAAACGTCGGCCACGTTCAGCCCAGCATCACGCACAACCTGTCATGGCTGGTGCAGGCGGTGCTCGGCAAGCAGAACGGCGATGTGGAATTCGCCGACGAAACCTGGGCCTTCTTCAAGGACAAGCGCGCAACGCCTTAAAGCAGCTTAGCCTAGCTGGCGCCGCCGCAGCCTTGCTTCATCGCGGCGATCCAGGCCCGTATCAGTTCCACGCCTTCCTTGTGCACCGAGCCCCGTCCCAACTCCGGCATCATGATGCCGGTCTGGTCGGAGCTTAAGCGGTAGACCATGATCGATTCGTCCGGTTTGCCCGGCGCGATGCCGTAGCCATGGCCGCCGGTGCCCGCGCCCGCCGCCACCGGCGGTTTGCACAAGCCCAGATGCAGGTCGGCCGGCGCCCCCATGTTCAGATGCAGCGCCGTGGTATTGGCCGCGCCCTTGTCGTTGTGGCAGTGGGCGCAGTTGATGTCCAGGTAGGCGCGGGCGCGGGCGTCCAGCGACTGGCCTGTATCGCGCCAATTGGCGTTGTGCGGCGCCGCCGTCGCCGCATTGGCCGGCACGCCGCTCAGGTAGCCGATGCGGGCCAGGTAGTCGAGCTGGTTGCCGGTCACGCCTTCATAGCTGTAGCTGCGGTTCATATGCCGCGCTTTCGGGCCGATGGGCTGGAACTGGCGCGACTTCACATCCGCCACGTGGCAGGAGGCGCACTGGTTCACGTTCGGCACCACATAGGTCAGCGGCTTGCGGCTGCGGTCTTCATGTACCACCTCCAGCGGCACCTGGTCGCCGGTGCGCGACAGCACGGCCTCGGTCTGCTCGGCATTCCACACGTAGGGCAGGGCGATCCAGCCGTCGGCGCGGCGCACCAGCAGACGGGTTTCGATCAGGCGCACATTGGCCAGATCGAGCTTGTCGCCGCCGGTCTTGCTGGTGTCGTAGGTCGCCAGCACCGCCTTGGCGGGGCCGTCGGCCTTGGGGTAGTAGAAGGTCTTGCTGATGATGGTCCCGACCGGGAACTCGAAGGTGGTGTCGGCGTTGTAGACGGCGCTCTGGCCCTTCGGCATCCAGACGGTGCGCAGCTTGTGCGCGTAGTCGGTGAACAGCGGCGTGTTCAAATCGTAGGGGACCACGCCGGCGTTCAGGTTCAGGCGGCCGCCGGAGACGGCCATCAAATGCCAGTCGCTCAACTTGGGCGGATTGCCTTCCGTGATGAAGCTGACCGGCTCCTGCCGATGCGTGCACGCGGCCAGCATCAGCGCGCACGCGATGACGGACAATCTCACCATCATGACTGCGCGGCGAGTTGGGCGATCGTCACCGGCGGCAGCTTGGCCAGCTCGCAGCGGAACGGCGCCGTGTCCTTGCTGGGGTTCTTGTACTTGTTCGGGCCGTCGGCGTTCAGCACGTCGACGCCGTCCTGGATGCAGATGCGCTGCTCGGCCGGCATCACGCCCTTGACCAGCAGCTTGTTGTCGACGTAGCCATCCCACAGCACGTCGGGCAGGTGGCCGCCGATACCGTACATGGCGATCTTCAGCGCCTTCAGATCGAGGCCGTCGGGCGAATCGCCGCCGCCCTTGAAGCGGTTGCCATAGACGTAGATCGCCTTTGGATACGGGTCGTAGCCGGCGGCCACGCCTTTTTCGGTGAAGTAGCCGGTCGAATGGTAGCTGGAGATGATGACGTTGGCGGTCTGGTTGTCGGTGACGTCGTTGTCGAAGATCTCGACCTTGGAGTTGGAGTTGATGACGATGCCGGAGCCCGCCGGCACGCTGGCGACCGCCGTGCCGCGCGCGGCGAAGTTGCCGAGGTTGTTCTTCTCGACCTTGTTCTTGTACACGCGCGTGCTATGGCCGGGCTGCGACAGGTTGGGCATGTTGAACACCAGGATGCCGCCGGTGTTGTTGGTGGCGACGTTGTCGTAGACGTCGGCGTTGATGGTGTTCTCGATCTCGATGCCGGCCACGTTCTGCTCGGCGCGCGAGCGGCGCACGACGACGCCGTTGGACTGGCCGACATAGATGCCGGCGTCGGAAGCGGCGATGGCCACGCAGTCTTCGATCAAGACGTTTTTGGTCTTCACCGGGTAGATGCCGTAGGCGCCGTTGGTGACTTTGGAGCCGCCGGTCCACTGCACCTTGACCTTGCGGATGGTGATGTTGTCGCCGTCGTTGATCTTCAGGCCGTCGCCCTTGGAGTCTTCGATGGTCAGGCCTTCGATGGTGAAGTTGCTGGCGTAGACCAGCATGCCTTCCGGTCCAGTGACCTGGTTTTTGAACGAGAGGATGGTCTTGTCGATGCCGGCGCCGCGTATCGTCACGCCGTTGCCGCGCAAGGTCAGGCCGCTAGTGAGATGATAGGTACCTGCCGGAATCTCGACCACGCTGCCGGGTTTGGCGTCGAGCAGCTGCTCCTGCAGTTTCTTCTGGAACGCCGCGCCGGCGCTGGCCTGCTCGGCCGAGACGGGCGCCTCGGACTTGCCGCAGGCGGCGATCGTACAGCAGAGAGCAACTGCGGATATGGCCTTGTACATGACGTCCCCTCATTAACTTTGTTAAATGTAGAGTGCTTGGCAACATTGAGTATAGCAGTATGTTTTCGGCCGCAAGGGCGTATCATGATCGGGGCGCCGCCATGTGGCGCGGCAGCGACGGAAAGGAAGAAAATGACGAATCGCCGCATCTTTATTTTGAACGGTTGTGCCGGTCTGGCCGCTGCGACGCTGGGCTGCATGGCCTGGGCCGAGGACCGCGTGGCGCTGAAGGAAGACGAGCCGCTGGCCAGGGAGTTCAACTATGTGATTGACGCCGCCAGGGTAGACGGGCACAAATTCCCCGATTTCAAGGCCGGCGACAAATGCAGCAAGTGCCAGATCTACGAGGACGGCGCGAACGACATGGGCGGCTGCGCCATCTTCCCCGGCAAGCTGGTGGCGGCCGGCGGCTGGTGTAGCTCGTTCGGCTGACATGGATTACGCGGCCTTCAAAGCGCGGGGCCTGGCGCGCTTGCCGCATTAAGGTTTCATTGATGGTGATGTCGGGTCGCGTGACGTCTCCTCGGAGTCCTCATTCATTCTAGTCCGACTACTTCCTCGCCACCAGCAGGCCGACGATCACGCCCAGCGCCGCCCCCAGGCCCACCGACTTCCACGGATTGTCGCGCACGTAGACATTGGCCGATTCGGCGGCGCTGCGGCTGCGGGCGATGAGGCTGTCTTCCAGTTTGCGCAGGTCGGTCCTGGCGGTGCGCAGCGTGTCGTCGAAACGGGCGCGGTTGTCGGAGCTCGCGGCGGGGTCTTTGGCGGCGTCTTTCAGCCAGTCCTCGGCTTCGCCGATGGCGTGCTTCAATTCATCCATCAGCTTGTCGCGCGCGGCGGCGCTGGCGGCTTGGCTGTCGGCCACGCCTTTTCCGTTCTGTTGAATCTGATCCATGATGACCTCGTTGCGTGTCGGGGGAAGGGGATAGCCATTGTAGGCAGCGCCGGCGCCCCGGCCTTGCGCTGCCTCAATCGTGCCGCGTCAGCGCAGCGCGTAGTCCAGCGCCACGCCGCCGAACACGGCAGCGCCCAGCCAGTTGTTGTGGCGGAAGGCGTAGAAGCAGGGATCGCGTTCGCGGCCGCGTATCAGCGTGTAGTGATAGCAGGCGATGCCCGCCGCCACCGCCACGCCGCCGGCGAACCACAGGCCCATGCCCAGCTGCCAGCCGCAGGCCAGCAGCAAGCCCAGGTGCACGGCGTAGCACAGCATCACCGCCGCCACGTCGTAGCGGCCGAAGGTGATGGCCGAGGTCTTGATGCCGATCTTCAGATCGTCGTCGCGGTCGACCATCGCGTATTCGGTGTCGTAGGCCACGGCCCAGAACACGTTCCCCAGCAACAGCACCCACGCCACCAGCGGCACCGTGTTCTGGATCGCCGCGAACGCCATCGGTATGCCGAAGCCGAAGGCGATGCCGAGGTAGGCCTGCGGGATCGCGAAGAAGCGCTTGAAGTACGGATAGGTGCCGGCGATGATGACGGCCGCCACCGACAACTGCTTGGTCAATGCGTTCAGCGGCAGGATCAGGCAGAACGACAGCAGCGCCAGCGCGCCGGCAATCGCCAGCGCTTCCTTGCCGCTGATGCGGCCGCTGGTGATGGGGCGCTGCGCCGTGCGCTTGACGAACTTGTCGATATCCTGGTCGGCGTAGTCGTTCATCGCGCAGCCGGCCGAGCGCATCAGCAGCGTGCCGAGCGAGAAGATGACGACCAGCGTCAGGTCCGGCTTGCCGTTGGATGCCAGCCACAGCGCGCACAGCGTCGGCCACAGCAGCAACAGCGTGCCGATAGGTTTGTCCAGCCTGACCAGGCGAAAGTAAAGCTCCAGCTTGTTCATGGATAGTGCCGCTTGAATGGAAAGATAGCGATTATCGCAAATCCGGGCGCGGCGGGTGCAAGCGGCGCGCCGGCCGGCTTAATCGGTGGTGCAGAGGGTGGTGGTGCCCGGCAGGTTGCAGGCGGCGACCACTTCGCACACGGCGTCGATGGCGGCCTTGCGGGTGAAGCTTTTACGCCACACGATGACCACGCGGCGCGACGGTTCCGGCGCGTCGAAGCGGCGGAATTGCAACATGCCTTCCTTGGTGTCCATGTCCGGCACCGAGGCACGCGGCAGCACGGTCAGGCCGATGCCGCTGGCCACCATGTGACGGATGGTTTCCAGCGACGACCCTTCGAAGGTGCGCTGCATGCCATTGCCCGGCGCAGAGAAACGGGCCATTTCGGGACATACTTCCAGTACCTGGTCGCGGAAGCAGTGGCCGTTGCCCAGCAACAGCATGTTCTCGGTTTTCAGATCGTCGGCGGGGATGCTGCGGCGCTTGGCCCACGGGTGCTGGGCCGGCATCGCCACCACGAACGGTTCGTCGTACAAGGCCTGCATGGCCATGCCGTGCTCGGGCAGCGGCAGCGCCATGATGGCGGCGTCGAGCTCGCCCTGGCGCAGCATTTCGATCAGGCGCACGGTGAAGTTTTCCTGCAGGATCAGCGGCATCTGCGGGACTTTGTCTATCATGCCCTTGACCAGCGGCGGCAGCAGGTAGGGGCCGATGGTGTAGATCACGCCCAGGCGCAGCGGTCCGGCCAGCGGATCCTTGTTCTGCTTGGCGAGTTCCTTGATGGCGGCGGTCTGCTCCAGCACGCGCTCGGCCTGGGCGACGATTTGCGCGCCCAGCGGGGTGACGGAGATTTCGGCGCCGCCCCGTTCGAACAGCACCACGCCCAGTTCATCTTCCAGTTTCTTGATGGCGACCGACAGCGTAGGCTGCGCGACGTAACAGGCTTCGGCCGCATGTCCGAAGTGTTTCGCTCTTGCAACGGCGACGATATATTTCAGTTCGGTCAGTGTCATGAATGTATTTGAACACAGGCAATGCTGGGATGCAATAATTAAGCGGTATTGTAGCGAATGGTGTCGATATAATGCAGCGTATGTTGGTGCTAACCATCGAAAGGCAAGCATGTCCTCCACATTCGGTCCCGAAGAAGCCCAGGCCTATCTGCACAAACTGCTCAAAGTCATGCACCACACGGGCGGTTCGGATTTGTTCATTTCTGCGGATTTCCCGCCGAGTATGAAATCGCAGGGCGCGATGAAGCCGCTGAGCCAGCAGAAGCTGACCGGCAGCGTGACCCGCGCGCTGGCGCTGTCGATCATGAACGACAAGCAGAAGCGCGAGTTCGAGGCCGAGCTGGAATGCAACTTTGCGATCTCGCTGCCGGAGGTGTGCCGCTTCCGCGTCAACGTCTTCGTGCAGCAGCAGAATGTGGCGATGGTGATACGCACGATCGCTTCGGAAATTCCCAACTTCGAAAAGCTGGACTTGCCCGAGGTGCTGAAGGAAGTCATCATGACCAAGCGCGGGCTGGTGCTGGTGGTGGGGGGCACCGGTTCCGGCAAGTCGACCACGCTGGCGGCGATGATCGATTATCGCAACGCCAATTCGGCCGGCCACATCATCACGGTGGAAGACCCGGTCGAGTACGTGCACAAGAACAAGGGCTGCCTGATCACGCACCGCGAGGTGGGTGTGGACACGCTGTCGTGGCACAACGCGCTGAAGAACACGCTGCGCCAGGCGCCGGACGTGATCCTGATCGGCGAGATCCGCGACACCGAAACGATGGAACATGCGATCGCGTTCGCCGAGACTGGCCACCTGTGCCTGGGCACGCTGCACGCGAACAATTCCAACCAGACCATGGACCGCATCATCAACTTCTTCCCGGAAGAGCGGCGCAACCAGCTGTTGATGGATTTGTCGTCCAACCTGCGCGCCATCGTCTCGCAGCGGCTGGTGCGCACCGAGGACGGCAAGGGCCGCAAGGCGGCCATCGAAATCCTGCTCAACACGCCGACCATCGCCGAGATGATCTTCAAGGGGAATTTCCAGGCGATCAAGGAAATCATGCACAAGTCGCGCGAGCTCGGCATGTGCACTTTCGACCAGGCGCTGTACGAACTTTATAATAAGGGCTACATCGCCTACGAAGAAGCGATCCGCAACGCCGATTCGGCCAATGGCCTGCGCTTGCAGATCAAGCTGCGCGGCGACCGCAAGGAACCCGGCGACCATAGCCCGTCCACCGCCGATACGCTCAGCATGCAGATCGACGAAGAGCCGGAAGACGAAGAACCCAAATAACTGTTATCAGAAAACGCTCATGCCTCAATTTGAAACCAAGCTCTGCACCCGTGAACAACTGGCCGCCCGCGTGGCCGCGCTGCCCAAGCCGGTGGTGCTGACCAACGGCGTATTCGACATCCTGCACCGCGGCCATGTGACCTACCTGGCGCAGGCGCGCGCGCTGGGCGCTTCGCTGGTGGTGGCGGCCAACACCGACGCTTCCGTCAAGCGCCTGGGCAAGGGCGACGACCGTCCGCTCAACAACTGCGCCGACCGCATGGCGGTGCTGGCCGCGCTGGAATCGGTCAGCCTGGTGGTGGAGTTCGACGAGGACACCGCGCTGGAAGTGGTGCAGCAGGCGCGGCCGGAAATCTACGCCAAGGGCGGCGACTACCAGATGGACGCCATCCCCGAAGGCAAGGCCGTGCTGGCCTACGGCGGCCAGGCCATCGCCATCGACTTCGAGCACGACCGCTCGACCACCAAGCTGCTGACCAAGGTGCGCGCACAGCGTCCTTGACATGCGCCTCCTGATCGCCGTATTCGCGGCGCTGGTTTTCCTGGGCGTGCTGTGGGGCCCCGCGTTCGCGGTGGCGCTGCGCTACTGGCGGCGCGGCGACGCGCGCGCCTTCCGCCAGCTGCGTTTCCTCTATCCGGCGCAGCTGATCGCCACGGTGTCGCTGGCCTTCCTCGCCGACCTGCTCGGCCTGCGCAATCCGGCCGGGCTGGTGGTTGCCTGCACCGTCTGCGTCAGTGCGGCCGGGGCCGGCGCGCTGGCCTTGCTGCTGTCGTTTTCTCTCCGTTCCAATCGCGCGCGGGCTGACAGAGTCTGAAAATCCTCCTAGACTGAATGCCGCACAGGCATCCGTTGGAGGACATCATGGAACTGCATCTGCAATCGCATCGATGGCATGCGCGCCTGCCGGACTGGGCCGCTGCCGCAGTCGCCGGCTTTGGCGCAGGCGGCGTGTTGATGCTGCTGGAACTCAGCTGGTCATCGCTGACCGGCGCTACCGATCCCTGGCTGGCCACCCACATGATCGCCGCACTGGTGATGAGCTGGGACGTGCTGCAAACCAGCGGCTACAGCCTGGGCGTGACCGTCGCCGCGCTGCTGGTGCACTACGCGCTGGGCGTGGCGTTCGGCGTCATGCTGGCCGCCATCATGGCGCCGTTCCGGCTCGACTCCAGCCTCGCCATGGCGCTGGGCACCGGCGCGGCGTTCGGCCTGCTGC
This sequence comes from Duganella sp. HH101, assembly GCF_001758795.1. Taxonomy (NCBI): domain Bacteria; kingdom Pseudomonadati; phylum Pseudomonadota; class Betaproteobacteria; order Burkholderiales; family Oxalobacteraceae; genus Duganella; species Duganella sp. HH101. Next base: position 35,410 of record NZ_LRON01000002.1, read on the forward strand.
TCTATGTACTGAACTTTTATGGCATGGCCGGAGTCTATACATGGTTCGTAGCGCTGCGAGGCTGGCCGACGGCGATCGCCCATGTCATCTTCGGGATGACCGCAGCCCTCATTTATCTCAAGCTGGAAAGGCCGAGCAGGCCGCGTTAGCTTTTGGAAGGCCCCATGGCGTTAGCTCTCGTACTGATACTGATCGTGGTTGGCGCCCTGGAATTTCATTACATGAGTCCGTGGTGGCTCACGCCCATCGCGTCCAACTGGCAGCAGATGGACGACGCCCTGCTGCTGACTTTCGCCATCACCGGCGTGGCCTTCGTCGTCATCAACCTGTTCATGGCCTATGCCTTGGTGACGTTCAAGCACCAGGACGGCGTGCGGGCGGCGGCCACGCACGCCAGCACCCGGGCTGGAGTGGTGGCTGGTCGGCGCGACCACGGTGGGCATCATCGCGCTGGCGCCGGGCCTGTCCGTGTACGCCAGGCTGATCGATCCGCCGCCGGACGCGATGGTGTTCGAAGTGCTGGGCCAGCAGTGGCAATGGCATTACCGCCTGCCGGGCAAGGACGGCAAGCTGGGCAGTACCGACGTGCGCTTCATCAGCAACGCCAATCCGTACGGCATCAATCCCGCCGATCCCAGCGGCCAGGACGATCTGCTGGTTGAAGGGCAGGAGATGCATATCCCCGCAGGCAAGCCGGTGCGGGTGCTGCTGCGCGCGCAGGATGTGCTGCATGATTTCTATGTGCCGGAGTTCCGCACGCGGATGAACATGGTGCCAGGCATGGTGACGTCGTTCTGGTTCACGCCCGCGCGGGCCGGCAGGTTCGAGGTGATGTGCGCGCAGCTGTGCGGCATCGGCCACTTCAATATGCGCAGCTATGTGGTGGTCGATGACGAGCCGGCGTACCGGACGTGGCTGGCTGCGCAGCCGAGCTTTGCCGCCCAGGTCGCGGCTGCGGCGAATGGCGAGGAGCCGGGCAGGCAGGGCCGCCTGCTGGCGCAGTCGCGCGGCTGTTCGGCTTGCCACAGCATCGACGGCAACCCGGGCGCGGGGCCAAGCTGGAAGGGCTTGTTCGGCCGCAGCGAAACCATGAGCGACGGCGCCACCGTGCACGTGGATGACGCCTATCTGCGCGAATCGATCACCACTCCCGCCGCGCGCATCGTCAAGGGCTACCAGCCCATCATGCCGGCACAGCAGCTGAGCCCGACGGAGGTGGCGCAGCTGGTCGATTACATCAAGACCATCAGGTAGGAGGCGGGCATGAGCTATGGCGCTGGGCATCCGCAGAGTTTCTGGACGCGTTACGTGTGGAGCCAGGATCACAAGGTCATCGCGATCCAGTACACCGTCACCGCGCTGGCGATCGGGCTGGTGGGGCTGGTGCTGTCGGACCTGATGCGCCTGCAGCTGGGCTTTCCCGGCAGGTTCGCGTTCATCGACGCCAGCCGCTATTACCAGTTCATGACCATGCACGGCATGATCATGGTGGTGTACTTGCTGACGGCGCTGTTCCTGGGCGGCTTCGGCAACTACCTGATTCCGCTGATGGTGGGTGCGCGCGACATGGTGTTTCCCTTCCTGAACATGCTCAGCTACTGGTTCTACCTGCTGGCGGTGCTGATACTGGCGGCCAGCTTCTTCGTGCCGGGCGGGCCGACCGGCGCCGGCTGGACGCTGTATCCGCCGCAGGCCATCCTGGCCGGCACGCCGGGCACGGAGTGGGGCATCATCGTGATGCTGGTGTCGCTGCTGGTGTTCATCGCCGCCGCCACCATGGGCGGGCTGAACTACGTGACCACGGTGCTGCAGGCGCGCACCAGCGGCATGACGCTGATGCGCATGCCGCTGACAGTATGGGGCATTTTTACCGCCACCATCCTGGCGCTGTTCGCGTTCCCGGCGCTGTTCGTCAGCGGCGTGATGATGTTGTTCGACAAGGCGCTGGGCACCAGCTTCTTCGTGCCGGCGGTGGTGTCGATGGGGCAGCACCTGCCGCACCAGGGCGGCAGTCCGCTGCTGTTCCAGCACCTGTTCTGGTTCTTCGGCCACCCGGAGGTGTACATCGTCGCCTTGCCGGCGTTCGGCATCATCTCCGACCTGGTCAGCGTGCATGCGCGCAGGCAGATCTTCGGCTACAAGATGATGGTGTGGGCCATCGTCGTGATCGGCGGGCTCAGTTTCGTCGTGTGGGCGCACCACATGTATGTGAGCGGCATGCATCCGTACTTCGGCTTCTTCTTCGCCACCACTACATTGGTCATCGCCGTGCCGACCGCGCTCAAGGTCTACAACTGGACGCTGACCTTGTGGCGCGGCGACATACACCTGACCGTGCCGATGCTGTTCGCCGTCGGCTTCATCAGCACCTTCGTCATCGGCGGGCTGACCGGGCTGTTCCTGGGGAATGTCAGCGTCGATATTCCGCTGTCGAACACCTATTTTGTGGTCGCGCACTTTCACATGGTGATGGGCGTGTCGCCGGTGCTGGCGGTGTTCGGCGGCTTGTATCACTGGTTCCCCAAGGTCAGCGGACGCATGTACGACGTGATGCTGGGCAGGATACATTTCTGGATCACCTTTGTCGGCACCTACCTGATCTTCTTCCCCATGCACTACCTGGGCTTGCTGGGCATGCCACGGCGCTACTGCGCTTACGAGCACTACGCCTTCATTCCCGATTCGGCGCAGGCGTTGAATGCGTTCATCACCATCGTCGCGCTGTTCGTCGGCGTATCGCAATTGCTGTTTGTGCTGAACCTGTGCTGGAGCGCCGTGCGGGGCCGCGAGGCCGGCGGCAACCCATGGCGTGCCGCCAGCCTGGAGTGGCACACGCCGCAGACGCCACCCGTGCACGGCAACTGGGGCGAGCAGACGCCGGTGGTGTATCGCGGCGCCTACGAGTACGGTCTGCAGGACGGCGACAGCGATTATGCGGCGCAGGATCAGCCGCCGGAGGCCGCAGCGGCCGGGCAGCGCGCGCCGGCGCAGGAGGCGCCATGAATCCCAGCCTGTATTTGGTCGGCAGCGCCGCCGACGTGCCGCGACGCCGCACCGGCCTGTGGGTGTTCATGGCCGTGGTCGGCATGCTGTTCTTCCTGTTCAGCAGCGCCTACGTGATGCGGATGGCCATGCCCGACTGGCGACCGTTGCCTTTCGTGCCCGTGCAGCTGTGGCTGAGCACCGCGTTGCTGATCGGCGCCAGCGTGGCGTGGCACCTGGCCTGGCGCGCTGCGTCGCGGCTGGCGTACGGCGTGGCCTGTGCCTGTTCGCTGGCCTTCCTGGTATCGCAGCTGTGGGCATGGCGGGCGATGGAAGCGGCCGGCCTGGCGCTGGACGCCGGTCCCGCCAACAGCTTCTTTTACCTGATCACCGGCGTGCATGGCCTGCACGTGGTCGGCGGACTGGCGGTGGCGGCCTGGGCGCATCCTCGGCCGGGCCGCGACAGCGGGACGATGCAGCTCTGCGCGCGCTACTGGCATTTCCTGCTGGGCTTATGGCTGGCCATGTTCGCGCTGCTGTTCGGCGTGACGCCGGAGCTGGTGAACCAGATTTGCGGAGGCGACCCATGAGCAAGCAAATGGAAACTCCCGGTTGGCAGGGCATGGTGGCGGACTGGTCGGGCGACCGTGCCGCCTTCCGCGTCCCCTGGGGCAAGGCGATGATGTGGATCTTCCTGCTCAGCGACACCTTCATCTTCGGCAGCTTCCTGACCGGCTACATGTCGGTGCGCATCGCGGCCACGGCGGCCTGGCCCAATCCCAGCGAAGTGTTTTCCTTGACGATAGGCGGCGCCAAGCTGCCGCTGATACTGATCGCCATCATGACCTTCATCCTGATCACCAGCAGCGGCACGATGGCGATGGCGGTCAACTACGGCTACCGGCGCGAGCGCGCCCGCTGCGCCGCGCTGATGCTGCTGACCGCCGCGCTAGGCGCCACCTTCGTCGGCATGCAAGCCTTCGAATGGAGCAAGCTGATTGCCGAGGGCGTGCGGCCGTGGATCAATCCCGACGGCGCGGCGCAGTTCGGCGCCTGCTTCTTCATGATCACCGGCTTCCACGGCTTGCACGTGACGGCCGGCGCGATCTACCTGGGCGTCGTCGCGCGGCGCGTGCAGCGCGGCCACTACGAGCGCGGCGGCAACTACGACATCGTCGAGATCGCCGGCTTGTACTGGCATTTTGTCGACCTGGTCTGGGTGTTCATCTTCGCGCTGTTTTATCTTTGGTAGGAGGGGCCATGGAAACCGCCACCCATCCGATCGGCCTGTACCTGAAGGTATGGCTGCTGCTGTTCGTGCTCAGCACGTTTTCCTACCTGGTCGATTTCTTCCACGTCGAAAGCTATCTGCGCTGGACGTTGATCCTGTTGCTGATGATGGCCAAGGCCGGGCTGATCGTGGCCGTCTTCATGCACCTGCGCTGGGAGCGCGCGGCGCTGATGTACGTGGTGCTGGCGCCGCCGCTGTGCCTGCTGGTGCTGGCCGGCTTGATGTGGATGGAATCGGACTACACCTTCTTCACCCGCATGCTGTATTTCCGATGACGGCGCAGGCTGCTACACTGGCGGCACCATGCCGACCGAACTCGACCTCCGCAGCTACGTCGCCGAACCTCTGGCCGGCGTGCACAGCTTCGCCCAGCTGGTGTTGCCGATCCAGGGCCGGGTCATCATGGACATCAGGGGCGCCGGCGCCATCGTCCATCCGCAGCGCGCCGCCTTCGTCGAGCCGGGATTGTTGCATGAGGCTTCTGCCACCGGCCCGAACCAGTCGCTGATACTGGACTTCGACCTCGCCGCCGTGCCGGAGGCCACGGCAGCGCGCTTGGCCGAGCGGCCGTATGCGCCGATCAGCGCGCCGGCCGCCAAGCTGATCGAGTTCATCGGCCTGCTGCGCGCCCAGTCCGGCGCCAGCCGGCAGACGCTGGACCACTGGCTGCCGCTGCTGCTGGAAACGCTGGCGCAGCAGGAAATCCGTCCCGCCTCGCGCCTGTCCGCCGCGCTGGGCCGCATCGAAGCCAACCCCGGCCAGCCGTGGAGCACCGACACCATGGCCAAGGCCGCCTACATGAGCGTCAGCAGCCTGCACCGCGTGTTCCGCGACGAGATGCAGACCACGCCGCAGGCCTGGCTGACCGACATGCGCCTGCGCTGGGCCTGCCGCCAGCTGGCCGAAACCGACTTGCCCATCGCGCATCTGGCCACGCTGGCCGGCTACGCCGACCAGAGCGCCTTGACGCACGCGATGCGCCGCGCCATGGATGTCACGCCGCTGGCCTACCGCAAGCGCGAACGGCAGAACCAGACAAAAACCTGACAGCCACGCACAATCCCTGCACCGGGCCCGCGCCGACAATCAATGCCTCAAGGACAGGAGGCGGTATGTGGTATGGCGTGTTGTGCGGTCTGGCGGCCGGATCGATGTGGGGCATGGTGTTTGTGATGCCGAAGTGGCTGGCGGATTTCTCTCCATTCGAACTGATGTTCGGGCGCTACGTGGCCTATGCGCTGATCTCGCTGGTGCTGCTGGCGCCACGCCTCGGCGGGCTGCTGCGCCGGCTGACGCGCGCCGACTATCTGCTGCTGTTGCGCTATGCGCTGGCCGGCAATGTCGTCTACTACCTGCTGCTGTCGTGCGGCGTGCAGATGGCCGGCGTGTCGGCCGCCTCGCTGATCATCGGCATGTTGCCGTTGACGATATCGCTGCTGGGCCGGAGCGACCATGGTTCGGTATCGCTGCGCGTGCTGGCCTGGCCGCTGGCGCTGGTGGCGGTGGGCATGGTGTGCATCAATGTCGAGGTGTTCGGCGGCGCGGGCGGGCAGGGCGCATGGACGAGCGTGGCGACCGGGATGCTGTGCGCCGTTGGCGCGCTGGCCAGCTGGACCTGGTATGCCGTCGACAACACGCGCTTCCTCAAACGCAATCCGCGCTTCAGCAGCGGCGACTGGTCGGGTCTGTTCGGCATCGCCAGCGGCCTGGTGGCGCTGGCGATGGGGCTGGTGGTATTCGGCATCGGCGGCATGGCAGGCGCGGAGCAGGCCGCTGCGGCACCGCGCGACTGGCTGCGTTTCTGGCTGCTGATTACGCTGGTGGCGGCCGGCGCCTCGGTGATCGGCAACCAGCTGTGGAATATGGCATGCCGCCGCGTGCCGGTGACGCTGTCCGGCCAGCTGCTGCTGTTCGAGATCCTGTTCGGCCTGCTGTACGGCTACCTCTACCAGCATCGGGCGCCGCGCCCGCTGGAAGTGCTGGCCATCGTGCTGCTGATCGGCGGTGTGGCCTGGTCGGTGTGGCTGCACGCGGAAAGGCGGCCCGCCCGGCGCGGCATCCAGTCAGGTGTATTCTGATTCCTCCATTTCAGAGGCCGGACAGAGAGCCAGTAGCCGCGTCACCTCCGCTAAAAAAGCTGCCGTATTGAAGCGCTTCGGTTTCCGCTTCATCGTGGCGACGCGCGCAATGGCCTCCAGCAGAATGACTGAAAAGCGTTGAAACTGCTCGGTCGCTGAGAGGTCTTTCACATCGGGCCAGTTCAACTGGCCTACCGAAATGACCAGCTTCGCCTTTGGGCGGTAACTGGTGTACTGGCTCATCGATGTGAAGATGTCCCCCCATCCTTCCAGATCGGCGATTTCAAACCCCAGGACAAAAATGTCAATCGAGTCGCCGAAGTGCAAGTCTTGCAGGGCCGCTTCGAAATAGTTTTCGATTTTTTCCGCGCTCAACTTCCAAATGCCGGTTTCCGGTGGCGGCCCGCCGTAGTAGACCGGGTCATTTCGCGAGGCGCCGCCAGCCCACTTGACTTCATCTCCACGCGTTATCTTTAATTTTAATTGCACGGCTGAGCGCTCCCGGCTTGGTGAGGGAGAGCGTACATCATGGCGCGCGGAAGGGCGGCAAGCCCATTTTCTTGCGGCGCTGATTCAGATTTTTCGGATCGGCGATGGGAGCCACCTTGTTGCTGCCGTACTCGAATTCCGTTCCGTATAGTTGAGGCTTGTTTTGCCTGACCAGGATGCGGTCGATCAGCATCGCCAATGTGCGGCTGGGAATTTCTCCCCGCTGGTTGGCGGCCTTGACCAGGTCCAGATGCTTGAGCTGATAGTCCAGATCCGCATGCTGAATAATCAGGAACGCTGAAAAGGCTGCACGGTTCTTGTCAAGGCTTCCGGGCCAGCCGCAGCGCGCGATTAATTGATCCAGCGTGCGCTGGTTGCTTTCATCGGTAGTGGAAATAGTCACTTCCAGCTGATCTTTTTCTTTCGGATCGACGGACTCTTTTCTATTTTCCTTTTCCAGTATGTCGATATACCTGCCCCGTAAGGCCTGATCGTCCTTGTGCATCTTTGCGTAGGTTTCGCTCAGTACCGCCTTGTCGCATTCCGCTGCCAATGCGGAGAGTGGCAGCAGTGCCGTCAGCAGCGCCAATATGCATAAACGATATCTACTCAATTAAGACTCCCCGTAAATGAACGGTAGGCGGCCAGCGCCTCCGGCTTGGTCATCGCATTCATATGCCCGGCGTCGCGGATCGCTTCAAAGCGCTTGTGCGGGATGGCCAGGCTGTCGAACAGTTCACGCGAGTTTGCCAGCGGCGTCTGCACGTCGTTGACGCCGTTCATGATTAACAGCGGTCCCTGGAACGCCCGCAATGCGGCGCGGTTGTCGGTGGAGGACAGCTCCGGATCGATATTGACCTGGACGAAGGGCTTGGCGAACCACGGCACCTGATTCTCGACATAAGCCCGCGCGCTGGTGCCCGTGCCTTCCAGTACCAGCGCATCCAGCGGACGTTTGCCGGCCAGTCCGGCGGCAACGAAGCTGCCGAACGAATGGCCGTGGACCACCAGCCGACCCTGGGTGGTGGCGCGCGCGTGGTCGTACAGGGCCAGCGTCTCCTTCTCCAATTCCGCCAGGCCGAACGCCGATTCCGGCGCGTCGCTGCGGCCGAAGTCGTGGTAGTCGTAGCTGATGATATTGGCGTTCAGCTCGGTAAATGGCTTGGCGAAGTAGCCGCCGGCGACATCGAGCCGTATGCCGGAACCCATGAAGTACAGCACGGTAAATTGCGCATCCGGTTTGTGGATATACACGCCGCGGCTGATGGCGCCATCTGGATGCTTGAATTCGATATTGTCGACCTGATAGTCCGGCGCCGATTTCTTTAGCAGCGCCAGCTTGCCGTTATCTTTCGGTATGAATTGCTTGGAAGTGACGTTGAGGGTGGAGCAGCCACTGAAGGCGACGACCAATACCAGACTCGGCAGCAGACGTGAAATTCTCATGTGTATTCGATGGCATCGTTGAGGACCGGCCAGAATAGCAGCTTGTGTTGATGAAAAGTACACGCATTGTCACACTGCGTCAGCGCGGCATTTCCTTTTCGTAGCCGTACTGCGTGTAGATGCGGCGGATGGTGCCGTCGCGGTACATGGTTTGCAGGATGTCGTTGAGCCGCGCCACTTCGGCCTTGGCCATGTTCTTGTGACAGGCCAGGTACATATCGGCGCGCGCGAACGACAGCACCGGCTCGAACTCGTCTATGCCCAGTTCCCGCTGCAGGAACATGCCCGGCAGCCGCCCCACCGACCACAGCTTGATGCGGCGCTTTTGCAGCTTGGGCGGATTCAATCTGTCGTTGGGCACGGTCTCCACGCGCAGCTTGTGTTCGCGCAGAAAGGTGACGGAGGCGTCGCCGATGAAGGTGCCGATCTGGTAGTTGGCGGCTTCGTCGAGACTGTCGAGCCGGATGTGGTCCTCGCGCCGCGCGAACAGCACCCATTCGTTGTGGCCGATCGGGCCCACCCACTGGTAGCTGTCCTCGCGCTCGGGTACGCGGGCCGTGGTGTACAGGCAGGAATTGGGCGTGGCCATGGTCAGCACCATCGCCCGCGCCCACGGCGCGACGATGGGCTGCGTGGTCGGCACGCCGGCGCGCTGCATCAGGTCGGCGACGATGTCCGCCGCCAGTCCGACCACCTTGCCGCTGCCCTTGTCCACCCAGCTGAACGGCGGATAGTCTTCCGTGTACAGCTTCATCGGTTCCGCCGCCTGCGCGCCGCCCAGCAAGAGCGTCAGACACAGCAGGGCCGAACGCGGGGCCATGGTCTCAGGCCCCGCCGGCGTAGCCGTTCTGGCGCCAGGCCTCGAACACCACCACGGCGACGGTGTTCGACAGGTTCAGGCTGCGGTTGTCGGGCCGCATCGGCAGGCGGATGCGCTGGGCCGGCGGGAAGGTCTCGCGGAAGGCCGGATCGAGGCCGCGCGTCTCGGAGCCGAACACGAACACGTCGCCCGGCTTGAAGGCGGCGTCGGCAAACGGCGACGAGCCGTGCGTGGTCATCGCGTACATGCGGGCCGGGTCCGGCTGCACGTCGGCCAGGAAGGCTGGCCAATCCTTGTGCACTTTCATCTGCGCGTACTCGTGGTAGTCCAGTCCGGCGCGCTTGAGCTTGGAGTCTTCCAGCGGGAAGCCCAGCGGCTCGATCAGATGCAGTTGCGCGCCGGTGTTGGCGCACAGCCGGATCACGTTGCCGGTGTTCGGGGGAATTTCGGGTTGGACTAGTACGACGTGAAACAAAGTGGTTCTCCTCTATCAAATTCAATGCGGCGGCGTGCGGGCGAACACCAGGTTGCTCACGCGCGCGGCGCCGTGGCGCTTCAGCGTCGCCGCCAGTTCGTCCAGCGTGCGGCCGCTGGTCATGACGTCGTCGACGACGCCGATGTGGCGGCCCTGCACCAGCGCGGCGTCCGGGATGGCGAAGGCGCCGGCGATGTTCTGTCGCCGCTGGTCCGGCGCGACGCTGCTCTGTGCCGCGGTCTCATGCACGCGGCACACCAGGCGCGGATGCAGCGCCACGCCCAGGCTGCGCGCCAGCGGCCGCGCGATCTCCAGGGCTTGATTGTAGCCGCGTTCGGCCAGCCGGCGGCGTCCCAGCGGCACCGGACAGAGCAGGGCGGGCAGCGTGAAACCGGGCTGCTGCAGTACGGCGTCGCGCAACAGGCGGGCAAACAGTGTTGCCAGCGCGAGACGGTGGCCGAATTTCAGCTGCAATACCAGCTGGTCCAGCGGCATGGCGTAGTCGGCGGCGACCAGCGTGACGTCGAAGGCCGGCGCTTCGGCGCGGCAGGCGCCGCACAGCTGGCCGGCGGCCATGCCGGGCAGCGGGTTGGCGCAGCGCGGGCAGCGGGCCACGGCGGCGCTGCCGAAGAATTGTGCGGCGCAATCGGGGCACAGCAATTCGCCGCCGGCGGCCGCGCACAGCGCGCACGAGGCCGGCAACAGGCGGCGCAGCAAGGCCCCGCCGCCGCGCCGCAGCAGGGCGGCCGGCGTGGCTAGCGTGCCGATACGTGGGGTAGCCAGCATCAACGCTCCAGGACGCGTTTGCGTTCAACCATGTACACTGCCGACATTATCGCATTACACCGAACGACATCATGCAAGTCCCCGCAAATCCCCCGAAGTTAAGCGCCCCGATCGACCAGGAGCGCGTGCGCGCGCTGTTTGCCCGTCCCGAGCGCGTTGCGCCGTCCGATTTCCTGCGCCGCGAGGTCGCCTCGCGCATGTTCGAACGGCTGGAACTGGTCAAGCTGGCGCCCCAGCGCGTGCTGGACGCCGGCTGCGGCGCCGGTGCCGATCTGCCACTGTTGCAGAAATCCTATCCCGCCGCGCACATCCTCGGCCTCGACGCGGCCCCCGCCATGCTGCGCGCCGCGCAGGCGCAGGGCCCGGCGGCGAAAGCGTCGTCGCTGAACCAGCTGCTGAGCAAGCTGCTGCCCGCCAAGACCGGCGTCGACCTGCTGTGCGGCGATTTCGCCGAGCTGCCGCTGGGGCCGAATTCGCTGGACCTGGTCTGGTCCAACCTGGCGCTGCACTGGCATCCGCAGCCGGACCGCGTATTCGCCGAGTGGCGCCGCGTGCTGCGCGTGAACAGCCTGCTGATGTTTTCCTGCTTCGGCCCGGACACCTTGCGCGAACTGCGCGCCGCCTTCGCCGAGGCCGACCTGGCCCAGCACGCGCTGCCCTTCGTCGACATGCACGATTTCGGCGACCAGCTGGTGGAGGCGGGCTTTTCGACGCCGGTGCTGGACATGGAAGTCATCACCGTCACCTACGACACGCCGCAGGCGCTGCTGGCCGATGTGCGCGCGCTGGGCGGCAATCCGCTGGGTACGCTGAGCCGGGGGCTGATGGGCAAACAGGCCTGGCGGCGCATGCTGGCCACGCTGGAAAAAGGCCGCCGCGCGGACGGCAAGCTGGGCCTCACTTTCGAGGTGATTTACGGCCATGCCTTCCGTCCGGCGCCCAAAGTGACGTCGAAAGGCGAGGCCATCATCCGATTTGATTTACCACGAAAGCCGCGCCAGTAGCGGGTTTGCGGGCACACTGTGGTGCCACGGGCTACGCCATAGTTGCGATTTGGATTATTTCTTGAGCGGGGCGTTGTTGTTATATATAATCATTGACTAATTTTGCCAGCATGTCACGTCGCCAGCTATAAACCAGCGACGGGGGCGATGAGCAGGCAAAAACGAGCACGAACGAGCATTTGAATTAAGCAGAATCAGGCTTTTGCGTTGTCCCTGGGCAGTATCTGGGGATGAAGCGGAAAGCCTCAAGGTCCCGCCGGGGTCGCGTCAGGAGATTTTTTTCGGACGAGACTGGCATGGGGCCTGAAGTTGTTTAAGGAGCGGCGCCGGTTCAGTTCACCGAAATCCGGAGTCGTTAAAAAAATATTTTAATTTCTTGGGTGGTTGGGGAAAACATGAAACATGCGAAGCGACTTCAATCGTTGATGCTCGGGCTGTCGGTAACGGCGGCAAGTATCCCAGCGTGGGCGGCTGACACGGCGGCAACTGCGGCAGGCACCTACGCCGCGGCAACCGGCGGTACCGGCGGCCCCGTGGCCGGCGAGCTTAATCTGCAACCTCCAGCGACCCGGATCGCGTCCGAAATCTACGACCTGCACACCTGGATGATGCTGGTCTGCCTGGTCATCTTCGTCGCCGTGTTCGGCGTGATGTTCTACTCCATCTTCAAGCACCGCAAATCGCTGGGCCACAAGCCCGCCACCTTCCACGAATCGACCACGGTTGAGATCGCCTGGACCGTGGTGCCGTTCCTGATCGTCATCGGCATGGCGCTGCCCGCCACCCGCACCGTGGTCGGCATGAAAGACACCTCCAACGCCGATATCACCATCAAAGTGACCGGCATGCAGTGGAAGTGGGGCTACGACTACCTGAAGGGCGAGGGCGAGGGCATTTCCTTCCTGTCCAACCTGTCGACCCCGCGCTCGCAAGTGGGCGCCCCGGGCTTCGAACCGACCGAGAAGCGCGGCGACAACTACCTGATGGAAGTCGACAATGAAGTCGTCGTTCCAGTGAACAAAAAAATCCGCCTCGTCACCACCGCCAACGACGTGATCCACTCGTGGTCCATCCCGGCCTTCGGCGTCAAGCAGGATGCGATCCCCGGCTTCGTGCGCGACGCCTGGTTCAAGGCTGAACACACCGGCACCTATCGCGGCTATTGCTCCGAGCTGTGCGGCAAGGAACACGCCTTCATGCCTATCGTGGTCAAGGTCGTCACCGACGCCGAGTACGCTGCGTGGGTCGGCGTCAAGAAGAAGGAAATGGCCGCGCTGGCCGATGATCCGAGCAAGACCTGGACCATCGACGAACTGAAAACCAAGGGCGAAAAAGTCTACGCCACCAACTGCGTGGTCTGCCACCAGGCCAACGGCAAGGGCGTGCCCGGCGCCTTCGCGCCGCTGGACGGTTCGGAAGTGGTCAACGGTCCTAAAGCGGAACAGATCAACGTCCTGCTGCACGGTAAGAAGAGCGGCAAGTACAGCGCTGAAATGCCGGGCTGGAAGCAACTGTCGGATACGGATATTGCGGCTGTCATCACCTACACCCGTAACAGCTGGTCGAACAAGGCCGCCGAAAACATCGTTCAACCAGCCGAAGTTGTGGCTGCACGTAAGTAATCAGGAGCGTTACAAATGAGCACTAGCACCTTGGATCACGCACACGATCACGATCACGCTCACGACCATCCCCATGGTCTGTCGCGCTGGTTGTTCGCCACCAATCACAAAGACATCGGTACGCTGTACCTGTGGTTCTCGTTCATCATGCTGCTGTCCGGCGGCGTGCTGGCGCTGATGATACGCACCGAGCTGTTCAAGCCGGGCCTGCAATTCTTCCAGCCTGAGTTCTTCAACCAGCTGACCACCATGCACGGCCTGGTGATGGTGTTCGGCGCCATCATGCCGGCCTTCGTCGGCTTCGCCAACTGGATGATCCCGCTGCAAGTGGGCGCGTCGGACATGGCGTTTGCCCGCATGAACAACTTCTCGTTCTGGCTGCTGCCACCGGCGGCCATCCTGCTGGCGACCTCCTTCCTGGTCCCCGGCGGCGCCACCGCCGCCGGCTGGACGCTGTACGCGCCGCTGTCGACCCAGATGGGCCCCGGCATGGACATGGCGATTTTCGCGATGCACCTGATGGGCGCGTCGTCGATCATGGGTTCGATCAACATCATCGTCACCATCCTGAACATGCGCGCGCCCGGCATGACGCTGATGAAGATGCCGATGTTCTGCTGGACCTGGCTGATCACCGCCTACCTGCTGATCGCCGTGATGCCGGTTCTGGCTGGCGCGATCACCATGACGCTGACCGACCGCCACTTCGGCACCTCGTTCTTTAACGCCGCCGGCGGCGGCGACCCGGTGATGTACCAGCACATCTTCTGGTTCTTCGGCCACCCTGAGGTCTACATCATGATTTTGCCGGCCTTCGGCATCGTCTCGCAGATCCTGCCGGCCTTCGCCCGCAAGCAGCTGTTCGGCTACGCTTCGATGGTGTACGCGACCGCGTCGATCGCGATCCTGTCGTTCATCGTCTGGGCCCACCACATGTTCACCACCGGCATGCCGGTGACGTCGCAGCTGTTCTTCATGTACGCCACCATGCTGATCGCGGTGCCGACCGGCGTGAAAGTGTTCAACTGGATCGCCACGATGTGGAAGGGTTCGATGACCTTCGAAACCCCGATGCTGTTCGCGGTCGGCTTCATCTTCGTGTTCACCATCGGCGGCTTCACCGGCCTGATCCTGGCCGTGACCCCGATCGACATCCAGCTGCAGGACACCTACTACGTGGTGGCGCACTTCCACTACGTGCTGGTGGCCGGTTCGCTGTTCGCGCTGTTCGCCGGCTTCTACTACTGGTCGCCGAAATGGACCGGCCATATGTACAACGAAGCGATGGGCAAGACCCACTTCTGGCTGTCGCTGATCACCTTCAACATCACCTTCTTCCCGATGCACTTCCTGGGTCTGGCGGGGATGCCGCGCCGCTACGCCGACTACTCGGCGCAGTTCACCGACTTCAACATGATCGCCACCATCGGCGCTTTCGGTTTCGGTCTGTCGCAGGTGTTCTTCCTGTTCTTCGTGATCCTGCCGACCATCCGTGGCGGCAAGAAAGCCGAAGCCAAGCCATGGGATGGCGCTGAAGGCCTGGAGTGGACCGTGCCGTCGCCGGCGCCGTTCCACACCTTCGAAACGCCGCCGCAGTTCAAATAATCATGGGCGAACAGAAGAAGCCGAATAACGCGAGGACCGGCCTGCTGCTGGCCGGTCTGGCCCTGTTCTTTTTCCTGTCCGTGTATGTCAAGCGGATGTGGCTGAGCTGACGTGGAAGACGAACAAAACCCAGACAAGGAAACTGGCGGGCTGAACCGCACGCTGCTGGGCAAGCTGATCGTGGTGGCGGTGCTGATGTTCGGGTTTGCGTACGCGCTCAACCCGTTCTACCGCCAGATCTGCGAAGCGCTGGGCATCAACGTGCTGACGCAGAAGGATGGCACGGTCAGCGCCGATACCAATACGCAGATCGACACCACGCGCAGCGTGACGATCGAGTTCGACGGCAATGCGCAAGGCCCGTGGCGCTTCCGTCCGGTGACGCACAGCATGACCGTGCATCCGGGCGAGCTGGCCACGGTGATGTACGAGGTGGTCAACACCCAGAACCGCGAAGTCAGCGCGCAGGCGATACCGAGTTATGCACCGCAAAGCGCGATGCCGCATTTTAAAAAGGTCGAGTGCTTCTGCTTCAAGCAGCAGACCATGAAGCCGAATGAAGCGCGACAGATGCCGGTGGTGTTCTTCATCGATCCGGCGCTGCCGAAGGATGTGAAGACCATCACCTTGTCGTACACCTTCTTCGAGGTGGGCGGTCTGGACAAGACCGCATCCAAGTAAGGGTGGGCGCAATGGAAGAAGATAAGAAGCAAGCGTCGTTCATGTATTCGATGAAAGCGGTGTTCTGGTCGTTCTTCGGCCTGCGCCGCAAAAGCGATTTCGACACCGATTCGGCCAAGCTGAACCCGGTACACATCATCATCGCGGCCTTGATTGGCGTGGCTTGTTTTATTGGACTGCTGATCACTATCGTTAAGGTTGTAGTTTCAAAATAAATTTAGGGAGATGAAGATGAGTTCACATAACGCCTCGGCACCGTACTACTTCGTGCCTGGTCCATCCAAATGGCCGCTGTTCGCAGGCATGTCCCTGCTGACCACCATGATCGGCGCTTCGGCCTGGGTCAATGATGTGTCGTGGGGCCCGATCGTGAACTATATCGGCCTGGCCTGCATCATCGCCGTGCTGTACTTCTGGTTCGGCGACGCCATCAAGGAATCCGAAGCCGGCCAGTACGGCCAGCGCGTCGACCATTCCTATCGCTGGTCGATGGGCTGGTTCATCTTCTCGGAGGTGATGTTCTTCGGCGCCTTCTTCGGCGCGCTGTTCTATGCGCGTTCGATCACCGTGCCATGGCTGGGCGACCTGGACCACAAATTCATCTGGCCTGATTTCGCGGCCCACTGGGGCAACGTCGGCCCGGCCGGCACGGTGCAGGAATTCAAGACCATGGGGCCGTTCCCTATCCCGACCATCAACACCGCGCTGCTGCTGACCTCGGGCCTGACCTTGACCATCTCGCACCATGCGCTGCGCGCCGGCCATCGCGCGCAGACCGCGTTCTGGCTGTTCGCCACCGTGGCGCTGGGCGCGATCTTCATGGGCTTCCAGGCTTACGAATACCACCACGCGTACACCGAGCTGAACCTGAAGCTGACCTCGGGCATCTACGGTTCCACCTTCTTCATGCTGACCGGTTTCCACGGCTTCCACGTGACCATGGGCGCGATCATGCTGTCGGTGGTGCTGTTCCGTGTGCTCAAGGGCCACTTCACGGCGGACAACCACTTCGCCTTCGAAGGCGCGGCCTGGTACTGGCACTTTGTGGACGTGGTCTGGCTGGGCCTGTACGTTGTGGTTTACTGGCTGTAAGTACGGGCTGTAACAAGGCTATAATGCCGCAGCGATGCTGCTGCGGCGCTGGAGAACAAGCCGCACCGGGTCGACACCGGATGCGGCTTTTTTATTTCAACCGCGGATGCCGGTGGGCTGGATGTAGCCGAGCTTGTGGGCGATCAGCAGGGCGGCGAACAGGGCGATCGACAGGCCGACCCGCACCGCCAGCGCGCGCACGGTGTTGTTGCTCTTGCCCTTGTCGCGCATCAGGAAATAGAAGGCGGATGCCAGGCTGCCGATAATGAGGATGAACGCAATGGCGACAGCAATTTTCATGGCAGGACCGGTGGTGGGTTTGATGAGGGTTCCATTGTAATGGGTATTGCGTTCCGTTTTAAACTCGTCCCTTTCGCCGCGACCGTGCTGGTGGTGGCGCTGGGCATACAGCTGGGCAACTGGCAGCAGCGCCGCGCCGCGCACAAGATCGTGTTGCAGGCCAAGCTGGCGCAGGGCAACGCCAGCGCGCCGCTGGCGCTGGACGGCACGCCGCTGGCGGCCGAGGCGGTCGAATTCCGCCGCGTTGCCATGACCGGCGAATTCGTCGCCGGCTGGCCGGTGTACCTGGATAACCGTCCCTACCAGAACCGCTCCGGTTTTTATCTGCTGATGCCGTTTAAAATTGCGGGATCGGGCATGCACGTGCTGGTGGCGCGCGGCTGGCTGCCGCGCAACCCGGCCGAGCGCGCCAAACTGCCGGCCTATGCCACGCCGGCCGGCACGGTGACGCTGGAAGGCGTGGCGCGGCTGGACGCCGGCCATGTGCTGGAACTGGCCAAGACGCCGGTGCTGACGCCGCAGGCCATCGTGCAGAACGCCGATCCGCTGCAGGTGGCCAGGGACAGCGGCCTGACCATGCAGCCTTTCGTGGTCGAACAGGCCGCGGCGGCCAAGCCGGCAGGCGACGACGCGCAGATGGTGCGCGACTGGCCGGCGCCGGCGCTGGGCGTGGAAAAACATCAGGGCTATGCCTTCCAGTGGTACGCACTGTCGGCGATGGCTGTTATCTTCTTTGTGGTGAACGGATTCAGACGTGGAAAACAAAAGTAATCAAAGCCGTGGTCGCTGGAAACTGCTGGCCGTGCTGGCCGTGTGCGCGGCGCCGCTGGTGGGCTCCTACCTGACGTATTACGTGATCAAGCCCAAGGGCGGCGTCACCAATTTCGGCGCGCTGATCGATCCGCGCGACCATCCTATCCCGGCCATGGCCAGCACCACGCTGGACGGCAAGCCGGCCACGCTGGACAACTACAAGGGCAAGTGGATCATGCTCAAGGTCGGCCCGTCCGACTGCAAGCAGGATTGCCAGGACCAGCTGTTCGCCATGCGCCAGCTGCGCACCATGCAGGGCAAGGAGATGGAGCGCATCGAGCGCGTATGGATGATCACCGACGACCAGCCGCTCGATACGGTGCTGATGCGCGTCAACGACGGCACCCGCATGCTGCGCGCGCCGGCCGCCGTGATCGACCAGTGGCTGCCGCTGGAGCAGGCCGCCGGCGACCGCGTGTCCGACCACGTCTACCTGATCGACCCGCTGGGCAACCTGATGATGCGCTTCCCGAAAGGCGCGGTCTCCAGCGATACCGAGAAGGTCAAGAAAGTCCACAAGGACATCAGCAAGCTGCTGAAGGCTTCGGCGATAGGCTGACTAGCATGCACTCGACCACCCTCGCTCAAATGGCCGTGACGGCGCTGCTGGTGGCGCTGCTGCCGGCGTCGCTGGTGTGGACCTCGTCCGACGCCAACAAATACCGCAAGCTGGTCTGGGTCTGCGTGTTCCTGACCTTCGACCTGATCGTGTTCGGCGCCTTCACGCGCCTGACCGACTCCGGCCTCGGCTGCCCGGACTGGCCGGGCTGCTACGGCGCCGCCAATCCCTTCCTCGCGCATGAGCAGATCACGGCGGCCGAGGCGCTGCTGCCGACCGGCCCGGTCACGGTGGTCAAGGCCTGGATCGAGATGATCCACCGCTACCTGGCGATGGCGATCGGCGTGCTGATCGTGGCGATGATGGCGCAAGCCTGGTACCAATGGCGCAAGTCCAAGGGCACCCGTGCCGAGTACGCGCCGTGGCTGCCGACCGTGCTATTCCTGTTCATCTGTGTGCAGGGCGCGTTCGGCGCCTGGACCGTCACGCTGAAGCTGCAACCGGTGATCGTCACCACCCACCTGCTGCTGGGCATGGGCATGCTGTCTCTGCTGGCGTGGTACGGCGGCCGCCAGAACCAGCTGATCGCGCCGGTGCGTACGGTGACGGCCTCGCCGCCGGCGATGCGCAACATCCGCCTGCTGGCGGGCGCGTCGGGTGTGCTGCTGCTGGCGCAACTGGCGCTGGGCGCCTGGACCAGCACCAACTACGCCACCCTGGCCTGCACCGATTTCCCGCTGTGCGGCGGCAAGCTGGTGCCGGACATGGATTTCGAACACGGCTTCACGCTGTGGCGCGAGCTGGGCAAGACCGCCGCCGGCCACTACCTGCCGTTCGCGGCATTGACCGCGATCCACTGGGTGCACCGCAATTTTGGCGTCGTCGTCGCGCTGGTGGCCGGCTACACGGCCTGGCGGGCATGGGAGCATGCCGCGCTGCATAAGACCGCGCGCTATATCGCGCTGGCGCTGGCGGCGCAGATCGCCACCGGCGTGGCCACCATCTACCTCAGCTTCCCGCTGACGATAGCGGTGCTGCACAACGCCGGCGCGGCGCTGCTGGTCCTGCTGCTGACCATGTTAAACTACAAGGCTAAGTACCAGTACGATATTGCAAAAAAGGCAGCCTCGGGCGCGGCATCCGCGCACGCTTCCGCTGCCCGGCAAAAGTAGGCATCACTAAGCATCTAATGACCACACACACCGCCACATCCAAATCCGCCAGCCGCGCCTCACAATACTGGGCGCTGACCAAGCCCCGCGTCACGCAACTGGCCGTCTTCTGCGCCGTGATCGGCATGTTCCTCGCCAGCGACGGCATGCCCGACTGGCGCCTGCTGGTGGCCGCCACCGCCGGCATCTGGCTGCTGGCCGGCGCGGCCTTCGCCGTCAACTGCCTGGCCGAGCGCGAGATCGACGCCCGCATGGCGCGCACCGCCCGCCGTCCGATGGCGATGGGCGAGATCACCGTCATGCAGACCGTGATTTTCGCCGCCGTGATCGGCGGCGCCGGCATGTGGATACTGTATGCGCTGGTGAACCCGCTGACGATGTGGCTGACCTTCGTCACCTTCGTCGGCTACGCCATCATCTACACCATGATCTTGAAGCCGGCCACGCCGCAGAACATCGTCATCGGCGGCCTGTCCGGCGCGATGCCGCCGGCGCTGGGCTGGGCCGCCGTCGCCAACGACGTGCCGATGCAAGCCTGGCTGCTGGTGCTGATCATCTTCATCTGGACCCCGCCGCACTTCTGGGCGCTGGCCATGTACCGCCGCGACGACTACGCCAAGTCCGGCCTGCCGATGCTGCCGGTCACGCACGGCATGAAGTTCACGCAGTTCCACGTCTGGCTGTATTCGATCGCGCTGGCCGCCACCACCTTGCTGCCGTACGCCGTGCATATGAGCGGCCTGATCTACCTGGCCAGCGCCGTCGTGCTGAACGCCGTCTTCCTGCACCATGCATGGAAGATTTACCGCCATTACACCGACCTGATCGCCCGCAAGGCCTTCACCTGGTCGATCATCTACCTGTCGCTGCTGTTCGTGGCGCTGCTGGTGGACCACTACTTTAAATTCTGATGAAAAAACTGCTCGCCTTCGGCCTGATCGTCCTGTCCGTACTGCTGGCCGCCTGCGAGCGCCGCGCCGCCGCGCCACGCCTGGAATTCAAGAACACCGACCTGACCGGCCTGCCTTACGCCAAGGACTTCGC
Organism: Duganella sp. HH101; assembly: GCF_001758795.1. Taxonomy (NCBI): domain Bacteria; kingdom Pseudomonadati; phylum Pseudomonadota; class Betaproteobacteria; order Burkholderiales; family Oxalobacteraceae; genus Duganella; species Duganella sp. HH101. The sequence continues at coordinate 55,669 of NZ_LRON01000002.1, forward strand.
GCTGACCGACCACAACGGCAAGCCGCGCACGCTGGCGGACTTCAAGGGCAAGGTGGTGGTGCTGTTCTTCGGCTATACCCAGTGCCCGGACGTGTGCCCGACCACGATGGCCGAGATGTCGGCCGCGATGAAGGAGCTGGGCGCCGATGCCGCCCAGGTGCAGGTGCTGTTCGTCACCGTCGATCCCGAGCGCGACACCCGGCAACTGCTGTCCGAATACGTGCCGGCTTTCGACAAGCGCTTCCTCGGCCTGTACGGCACGGCCGAGCAGACCGCCGCCGTCGGCAAGGAATTCAAGGTGTTCTACGCCAAGGTGCCGGGCAAGACGCCGGGCAGCTACTCGATGGACCACACCGCCGCCAGCTACGTGTTCGACAAGCAGGGCAAGATCCGCCTGCTGGCGCGCAGCGGGCAGGGGCCGGCGCCGCTGGTGCACGACCTCAAGCTGTTGCTGGCCCAGTCCTGACCCATGCGCATGCAACAGCGCTTCCAACCCTATACCCGCCTGGCGGCCACCGTCCTGCTGGTGATCGGCTGCCTGACCGTGCTGCGGCCGTTCCTGGCCGCCATCCTGTTCGCCGCCGCCATCACCATCTCCAGCTGGCCGCTGTACCTGCGCCTGTTGTCGCGCTGCCGGGAGCGCCGCGCGCTGGCCGCCGCCGTCATGAGCGTCGGCCTGACCCTGCTGATCATCGTGCCGCTGGCGCTGGTGACGTGGAATATCGCCGACAACGCCAGCGATGTCTATGACCAGATCAAAGCCGGCCTGGGCAGCGGGACGCTGGCGCCGCCGGCCTGGCTGAAGGACATCCCGGTGATCGGCGAGGCGGCCGACACCTATCTGCACAAGCTGCTGGGCAGCCGCGAGGAATTGCTCAGCGTCGCCAAGAACCTGCTGGAGCCCGCGCGCCGCCTGTTGCTGGGCGGCGGCATGGTGCTGGGCAGCGGCGTGGCCCAGGTCAGCCTGGCGGTGTTCGTCAGCTTCTTCCTGTACCGCGACGGCCAGGCCATGCTGGCGGCGCTGGCGGTCGGCATGGAAAAGCTGATCGGTGCGCAAGCCGTGGCCGTGGCCGACACCGTCAGCCGCACCGTGCGCGGCGTGATGTACGGCCTGCTGGGCACGGCGCTGGCGCAGGCCGGCGTGGCCGCCATCGGCTTCCTGATCGCCGGCGTGCCGGCCGTGGCGATGCTGTCGGTGGCGACCTTCCTGCTGTCGCTGATCCCGGTCGGCCCGCCGCTGATCTGGGGCGGCGCGGCGATCTGGCTGTTCAACGAAGGCCGCACCGGCTGGGGCGTCTTCATGCTGGTGTGGGGCATGTTCATCATCAGCGGCGTCGACAACGTGGTCAAGCCCATGCTGATCAGCCGCGGCAGCAGCCTGCCGTTCATCCTGGTGCTGCTGGGCGTGATGGGCGGCGTGCTGGCTTTCGGCTTCGTCGGCCTGTTCATCGGCCCGACGCTGCTGGCCGTGGGCCTGGGCCTGCTGCGCAACTGGACCGGCGCCGCGGCCTAGAAGTTGATCATCTGTCCGGCGCGCTCGGCGTCGGTATGGCGCTCGAAGATGCGGCGCAGCGTGCCGTCCTCGCGCATGGCGCGGATCGCCTGGCTGAAGCGGGCCACCGTGGCCTCGTCGATATTCCGGCGCGAGACGATCAGCCCGGAGACCATGTTCTCGCGCGGCGCCCAATCCATCACGCTGTAAGTGCCTGCCAGCTGCTCCTGCTTGACCAGCGGATACCAGGTGGTCGGCGTGGCCATCACCGCATCCACCCGTCCCAGCTTGAACAAGCGCATCATCGACAGATGGTCGGCCGTTTCAAACACGCGGCCCTGGGCGCGCAGCTTGCTCAGCCAGTCCTCGTAGGCGGGGCCGTGCTTGTAGCTTTTGACGACGGCGATCTTGTATTGGGGATCGGCAAGGAAGCTTGCCATGTTGTGCAGCCGTCCGCTCAGCTCCTTGTGCAGCAGCACGAAATTGCGGCCCGTCATATACGGCACGAAGCGGCCGATCTTTTCGCGTTCGGGCAGGGGGATGGCGGAGACCGACATATCGATGTTGCCGCCGCCGAGGCCGGCCCAGATGCGTACCCGGGAATCGACGCTGGCTTCGATAGTGCAGCCGAGCCGGCGCGCCAGTTCGTCGACCACATCCTTGTCGATGCCGGTCCAGCCGCCGTCGGCGGCGCGGTAGAACAGGGCGCCGTCCTCGTAGAAGGCGACGCGCAGCTGCTGGCAGCCGCTGCGCGGTTCGGCCCCGCCGAGGCCGGCGATGCCAAGCAGGGTACAACAAAGGATCAGGCGGCTGAGCACATCTCCTCCTACCGGGTTAGTCCTGGTCGGCGTTGTCCTCGGTGTCATCCTTGGGAATGACCTTGACCAGCAGGATACGCGGGCCATTCATTTTCTTGGCGACGATGTCGAAACCGCGGAAACTGATGCGCTGGCCCTGTTTCGGGATATCGCCCAGTTTCAGCATGATCAGGCCGCCTACCGATTCTACCTCTTCCAGGCCCAGCTCTTCGTTCTCGATGTCTATGCCCAGTGTGCGCTCCAGCGAGAAGATAGGCAAGCTGGCCTTGCCGACCAGGGTGCCGTCGGGCTGCTTGAGCCAGTCGTTCTCGTTGAGGCGGAACTCGTCGTGGATTTCGCCGACCATCGCGCCGAGCAGGTTGTCGAGCGTGATGAAGCCCAGCGGACGCTTGCCTTTTTCGCCGATCAGCGCGAAGTGGGGCGCGCCGTCGCGGAAGCGGCGGAACTGTTCCAGCGCCGGCGTGCGGGCCGAAATCGTCTCCACCGGGCGCAGGAAAGGCACCAGGTCGGTGACGGGCTTGCCGGACTGCTGGGCGAAGAACAAATCCTTCAGGTGCACCACGCCCAGCACCGTCTCGCCATCTTTGTCGTAGTAGGGATAGCGGCTGAAGCGGTTGCGCAACATGGTTTGCAGGTTGTCGTTGAGCGGGCGGTTGGCGTACAGGCCGATCACCTCGTTAATCGGGCGCATCAGGTCGGACACGGCCAGGTCGCTGAAATCGAGCGAGTGGGCCAGGATGTTGCGTTCATCCTTGTTGAACTTTTCGCCAGGCTGGCTGGTGCGCAGGATCAGCTTGAGTTCGTCGACCGAGTAGTGGCTGTCGTGGCCGCCCTTGCCGGACAGGCCGGCCAGGCCCAGCACCATGTTGGCGCTGGCGTTGAGCACCCAGATGAAGGGGTACATGGCCCAGTAGAAGCCGTACAGCGGCAGCGCGCTCCACAGGCCGATCGCTTCCGGCATGCGGATCGCAAGCGACTTCGGCGCCAGCTCGCCCACCACGATGTGCAGGAAGGAGATCACGCAGAAGGCGAACACGAAGGCGATGCCGTGGACGATTTCCGGCGAGGTGACGCCGACGGCCGTCAGCAGCGGCTCCAGCAGGCCGGCGAAAGCCGGTTCGCCGACCCAGCCCAGGCCCAGCGAGGCCAGCGTGATGCCCAGCTGGCAGGCCGACAGGTAGGCGTCGAGTTCGCCGTGCACCTTGCCGAGTATGCGACCCTTGAGCCCCTGGGTCTTGGCGATGGCGCGCACGCGCGTCTTGCGCAGTGTGACGATGCCGAATTCGGCCGCCACGAAGAATCCATTGAGCGCGACCAGGAAGATGGCGAGCACGACAAGCATGAGGTTTTGCATAAGGGCCGAGCGGCGATTCAGATAGTGAAAACACGCATCTTAGCCTATTCGGCGATGGCGAAGGGCCCGCTATGGACCGCCGACAGGATGGCCTCGATCGCCGGGTGGGTGATTTTGCGGGCGTTGGAGATGGCGTAGAACTGTTCGCGCAGCTCCGGGGCGTCGCCCACCAGCACCGCGCCGAACTGCTCTTCGATGTCCTGCGCCAGCGCCGACGGCGCGAAGAACAGCCCCAGGCCGTTGCGGCCGAAGGTGTTGAGCATGGCGTTGTCCTCGAACTCGCCGACGATGTCCGGCCGCACCTTGTGCTGCACGAACCAGGCGTCGATGCGCCCGCGCAGCGCGTTGTTGCGGGTCGGCAGCAGCAGCGGGGCGCCGTGCAGGCTGGCCGGAAAGTTGCGCCGGTATTTGCGCGCCAGCTTGTGCACGCCGAACAGCTTCATGTCGCTTTCGCCCAGCAAGTGACTGAACACTTTCAGGCTGCCGCCGGCGCGCACGGTGCGGTCGGTCAGCACCACGTCCAGCTTGCCCAGCGCCAGGTCGGCCAGCAGCGATTCGAATTCATCCTCCATGCACACCAGCCGCACCTGCAGCTCCAGCTGCTGCGTGGCCTGCAGCAGGCGGTAGGCGATCAGCTTGGGCAGCGAGTCGGAAATGCCCACCGTCAGCCGCATCTTGTTGGCTTCCGTTTCGTCCAGCGCATCCTGCAACTGGTCGCCCAGCAGGAAGATCTGGTCGCAATACGTGAGCGCCAGCTTGCCCGCCTCGGTCGGCACCAGGCGCCGCCCCTGCGGCTCGAGCAGCTGCTTGCCTATCGATTGCTCCAGCGATGCGAGTTGCATGCTGATGGTCTGCACGGCCAGCCCGAGGCGCTCCGCCGCGCGGGTGACGCCGCCTTCTTTTGCCACCATCCAGAAGAAGTACAGATGCCGAAAATTGAGTCCGCTGGTTTTCATGATCTTCTATTTTTACGAAGTAATACTTCAATTATCTTCTATTTTTAAAAAACGCATTGTTCTCTACACTGCATCCCATCGATTCATAACCAAGAGAGAAAAAGAATGAAACACTTCAAAGTGTCATTCCTCGTCACGTTCCTCTGCCTTGCGGCGGCGGGCTGGTGGGGCTACGAACTGAGCGGATGGGGCGGCGCCTTGTCCGCCGTGGGTATCGCCGCGATCCTGGCCGCGATGGAAGTGTCGCTGTCGTTCGACAACGCGGTGGTCAACGCCTCCGTGCTGAAGACCTGGGATGCCTACTGGCAGAAGCTGTTCCTCGGCGTCGGCATCATCATCGCGGTGTTCGGCATGCGCTTGCTGTTCCCGCTGGTGATCGTGGCGGTGGCTGCGGACATCGGCATCATGGATGTGTGGCACCTGGCGCTGAACGACCCGAAAACGTATTCGATGCACCTGACCAATCACCACGCGGAAGTGGCGGCATTCGGCGGCATGTTCCTGCTGCTGGTGTTCCTGAACTTCCTGTTCGATGATCAGAAAGAAGTCCACTGGCTGGGCAACGTCGAGAAGAAACTCGGCTCGCTGGGCAAGGTCTCCTCGATCTCGGTAATGATTGCGCTGGCTGTCCTACTGGGCTCTATGGGCCTGGTAGGCGAAGCGCAGAAGCTGGTGGTGCTGGTGTCCGGCCTGTGGGGCATCCTGATCTACGTCGGCGTCGACGCGGTCAGCAACCTGCTGGAGAAGGAAGAAGAGGGCAGCAATGTCGGCGATCTGGTGAAGAAGGGCGGTATCGGCGGTTTCCTGTACCTGGAAGTGCTCGATGCTTCGTTCAGCTTCGACGGCGTGATCGGCGCGTTCGCCATCACCACCGACGTCGTGATCATCATGCTGGGCCTGGCGATTGGCGCGATGTTCGTCCGCTCGCTGACGGTCTACCTGGTGAAGAAGGGCACGCTCGATGAGTTCGTCTTCCTGGAGCACGGTGCGCACTATGCGATCGGTATCCTGGCCGCGATCATGTTGGCAAGTATGAAGTTCCACATTCCGGAACTGTTCACCGGGCTGATTGGCGTGGCCTTCATCGGCGCCTCGCTGTGGTCTTCGGTGCGCCATCGCCGCCAGAAGGAAGCCGCTGTCGCCATCGCTGCATAAAGTATTCAAGAATTCGGCGGACCGTTAATTACGGACACGGTCCGCCGCCTGTAGTACCCAAAGTCCGGTTCTCTTTTTAGGAGCATCACATCATGGCAATCAGTCTGCAAAAAGGCGGCAACGTCAACCTGAGCAAAGAAGCACCAGGCCTGTCGAAAATCGTGGTTGGTCTGGGCTGGGATGTACGCAGCACCGACGGCAAGGACTTCGACCTGGACGGCTCGGCCTTCCTGCTGAAAGTGGACGGCAAGGTCCGCGCCGACAACGACTTCATCTTCTACAACAACCTGAAATCGTCGGACCAGTCGGTGGCCCACTCGGGCGACAACCGCACCGGCGCCGGCGATGGCGACGACGAAACCGTCACCATCGACCTGACCAAGGTGCCGGCCGACGTGGAACGCATCGCGATCTGCGCCACCATCCACGAAGGCGACGAGCGCCGCCAGAACTTCGGCATGGTGCAGAAGGCTTTCATCCGCTGCCTGAACGGCGCCGGCAACGGCGAGATCGCTCGCTACGACCTGTCGGAAGACGGTTCGACCGAGTCGGCGATGATCTTCGGCGAGGTGTATCGCAACGGCGCCGATTGGAAGTTCAAGGCCGTAGGCCAGGGCTTCAAGGGCGGCCTGGGCCCGCTGGCATCGTCGTTCGGCGTGCGCGTTTAATTTTTAAACTGTAGAAGAAAGGATTCCATCATGCCTAAATTTTCGATCACCGGCGACATCGATCCCTTCCTGCACGTCTCGCTGGCTCACGGTGAAAAAATCTACTGCGAGTCGGATGCGATGGTGATGATGGAAGCGGCGCTCGATTTGAAGGGCAAGGTAACAGGCGGCATCGGCGCGGCTATCATGCGCCGCTTTGCCAACGGCGAGTCCTTCTTCCAGCAGCATATCGAAGCAGTGCGCGGCGAGGGCGATTGCCTGCTGGCGCCGCGCCTGCCGGGAGCGATGCAGGTGCTCGACGTCGGCCAGCATCAGTACATGCTGAGCGACGGCGCCTTCGTCGCCGCCACCTCCAGCGTCGAGCTGAAGGTGCGTACCCAAAGCCTGGGCAATGCGCTGTTCGCGCAGAGCGGCGGCTTTTTCATCACCGAGACGGCGGGCGTCGGCCAGGTCGCGGTATCGGGCTTCGGCTCGATCTCGCAACTGGATGTGGCGCCGGGCCGCGACGTGATTATCGATAACTCGCATGTGGTGGCGTGGGATAGCGCGCTGCGCTACGAAATCTCCGTCACCACCGGCGGCAACAGCGGCTTTCTGAGCAATCTGGTCAACAGCCAGACCAGCGGCGAAGGCATGGTGCTGCGTTTCTCCGGCCAGGGGAAAATCCTGATCTGCTCGCGCAACGGCGCGGCGTTCCAGGCCTGGGCGCAGCGCGGCGTTGCAACGTAAGCGTCAAAATGTAATTCATAGGAGTCAAACATGACTGTCAGTTTAAGCAAGGGCCAGAAGATCTCTCTGGCCAAGGAATCGGGCGGCGCATTGGGCCGCGTGACGATGGGCCTGGGTTGGGACGCGATCAAGTCCAAGGGCTTCCTGGGCTTCGGCTCGAAGACCGAGGCGGTCGACCTGGACGCTTCGTGCGTGATGTTCAACGAGTCCGGCGCACCGGTCGATGTGATCTGGTTCCGCCAGCTGAAGAGCCGTGACGGCAGCATCCAGCACACCGGCGACAACCGCACCGGCGCCGGCGACGGCGACGATGAGCAGATCAACGTCGACTTGGACGCCGTGCCTTCGACGGTCAAGAGCCTGGTGTTCACGGTGAACAGCTTCACCGGCCAGACTTTCGCGCAGGTGGAAAACGCCTACTGCCGCCTGCTGGACGCCAGCGGCGGCAAAGAGGTGGCGCGCTTCAACCTGTCGGTGCAAGGGCCGCACTCGGCGCAGATCATGGCCAAGTTGTACCGCCACAACGGCGAGTGGAAGATGCACGCCATCGGCGAAAACGGCAAGGGCCGCACCTTCGACGAACTGCTGCCGCAGATCGCCGCCCACCTGTAACACCCTGGGGTCAAGTCTGACATTCGGACACGAGCTCCGCCGTAGTTGTTGCTACGGCGGAGCTCGTGTCCGAATGTCAGACTTGACCCCAATTTTCCACGGTATAATATTTCCATGGAAAAACTAAAAGACTACGCCGAGATCGTTGCCCAAGCCTCCAAGGGGGAATTGGTTTTTCCGACCAGCGTCAACGCCGCCTTGCGGCTGCAACTGGCGCTGGCCGATCCCGACTGCGACATGGAAGACGTGATCCGCAAGGTGCTGGGCGAGCCGCTGCTGGCGGCGCGTACCGTGGCGCTGGCCAATGCGGCGGTGTTCAACCGCGGCGGCGCCCCTGTCACCAGCGTGCGCTCGGCGGTGCAGCGGGTCGGTTTCCGTAATCTGTACACGATGGCCGCCGCGATGGTGGTGCGCCAGTTCGGCAGCCGCATCCGCGACGCCGCCTTGCGCGCCCAGGCCGAACAGCTATGGCGCCATTCCGCCCACGTGGCCGCGCTGGCCCATGTGATCGCCCGCAAGCTGACCCGCACCGACGCCGATACCGCGCTGTTCGCCGGCATCGTCCACGAGGCGGGCGGCTTCTACCTGTTGTCGCGCGCCGACGACATTCCCGGCCTGCTCGACGACCCGGAAGAGTGGATGGGCGCGGCGCAGGAAATCATCACCCGTGAAATCATGAAGAAGATGGCGATACCGGAACCGGTCAGCCAGGCCATCGTCTCGCTGCGCGGCGCCACGCTGACGCCGCCACCGCTGGGCCTGCGCGATACGCTGCTGATCGCCAAGCATCTGGCCCCGATACGCTCGCCGCTCTCGCCTGGGCGGGAGCACGCCAGCCTGTCCGGATTCTTCGACGACAATGCCGCGCTGGAGCAGATCCTGTTCGAATCGGCCGACGAAGCCGCCTCCATGAGCGCCGCGCTGCTGGCGTGACCTGTGGCCCGACCGTGGCTAAAGTGTTACTTCTGAACTAGTCTTCATGCACTAATTGTGACAAAAATAGTGTCTAAGGCACAATTGTTGTCAAAAGTCTGGCAAACTGCGGTTCGTGCGACACGCCAGAAGCGTGTATGCTAACAGTCGTCATACAACAGTTTAAAAAACATGAACCAGACCGCCGCCGCACCGATGCCCGCTCCTTCCGTCCTCGCGCCCAAAAAGAAGCACCGCAACCTCGCCCAGGGCGTGGTTGAGGCCTTCACCGGCAGCATCCAGGCCGGCACGCTGAAGCCGGGCGAAAAGCTGCCGACCGAGTCGGTCATCATGGAAATGCACGGCGTCAGCCGCACCGTGGTGCGCGAGGCGATCTCGCACCTGCAGGCGGCCGGGCTGGTGCAGACCCGCCACGGCATCGGCACCTTCGTGCTGGAGCCGCAGCCGGCCAACCTGCGCATCTCGGCCGATACCATACGCACCATCGGCGACGTGCTGGCCATCCTGGAACTGCGCATCAGCCTGGAGACCGAAGCGGCCTGGCTGGCGGCCACCCGCCGCACCGAGGAACAGGTGCAGGAGATGGGCGCGGTGCTCAAGCGCATCCAGCATTCGCAGGGCCGTCCCGGCTCGGTCGAGTCGGACGTGGCCTTCCACCTGCTGATCGCGCAAGCCACCGGCAACCGCTACTTCGTCGACATCCTGAGCGACCTGGGCAACACCATCATCCCGCGCGCGCGCGTCAACTCGGCGCAGCTGGCGCATGACGATCCGGCCGTGTACCTGGAGCGCCTCAACCGCGAGCACGACGACATCTACAACGCCATCCTGCGCAAGGATGCCGAAGCGGCCCGCGCCGCCATGCGCACCCACCTGAGCAACAGCCGCGAGCGCCTGCGCCGCGCGCAAGAAGGCATCGCCGCCGGCCAGACCGCATAAAAGCCACGAGAGCAGGGCGATCCGGCAGATTTTGCTAAATCGCTTGCTCACTAACGCATATGGTTGTACGATGTCATACTACAGATGGCGAAGAGCTGTCACTTTCCTTCCTGAGATGCGCCCGTCGATTATTGGAGACCTTATGCAACCGAATGACCTTAAAAAAATCCTTTCCTCCGGCCTGCTGTCGTTCCCTGTGACTGACTTCGATGCCGAAGGCAACTTCCGCAAGTCGACCTACATCGAGCGCCTGGAATGGCTGGCTCCCTACGGCGCCAGCGCGCTGTTCGCCGCCGGCGGCACCGGCGAGTTCTTCTCGCTGACGGCCAACGAATACACCGACATCATCAAGACCGCCGTCGACACCTGCGCCGGCCAGGTGCCCATCCTGGCCGGCGTCGGCGGTCCGACCCGCGTGGCCGCGGCCTACGCCAAGGAAGCCGAACGCGTCGGCGCGCAAGGCCTGCTGCTGCTGCCGCACTACCTGACCGAAGCAAGCCAGGACGGCCTGATCGAACACGTGGCCGAAGTCTGCAAGGCCACCAACCTGGGTGTGGTGGTCTACAACCGTGCCAACTGCCGCCTGACGCCGGACTCGCTGGCCAAGCTGGCCGACCGCTGCCCGAACCTGATCGGCTTCAAGGACGGCGTCGGCGACATCGAGCTGATGGTCTCGATCTGGCGCAAGATGGGCGACCGTTTCAGCTACCTGGGCGGCCTGCCGACCGCAGAAGTTTACGCGGCCGCGTACAAAGCGCTCGGTACCCCGGTATACTCGTCGGCGGTATTCAACTTCATGCCGAAATTGGCGATGGACTTTTACCATGCGGTCGCGTCGGATAACCACGCCGAACAAAACCGCATGCTGGACGAGTTCTTCCTGCCTTACCTTGAGATTCGCAATCGTAAGGCCGGCTACGCAGTGAGTATCGTTAAAGCAGGCGCACGTCTGGTGGGTCACGATGCAGGTCCGGTGCGCGCACCGCTGACCGATCTGACGCCGGAAGAATGCGACATGCTCGATAAGCTGATCCGCAAGCAGGGCGCACAATAAGTCCTGCGGCACAAAAATATAAAAACAAGCGCGGCTAGTCCGCGCTTTTCATACATAAGGAGTCAATATGCAGATTGCAGGTGAAATGGTTATCGGCCGCAGCGCGGTCCTGGGTAAAGAAGGCACGATGAAGGCGATCGATCCATCGCGCAACGTGGAAATCGAACCGGACTTCGGCCTGGCTGGCGCCGCCGATCTGCAGCGCGCCTGCGAACTGGCCGACCAGGCTTTCGACATCTACCGCGCCACCGGCCTGGAAGCGCGCGCCAAGTTCTTGGAAACCATCGCCGACCGCATCATGGACATCGGCCCTGCGCTGATCGAACGCGCGATGCAGGAAAGCGGTTTGCCGCAAGCCCGCCTGGAAGGTGAGCGCGGCCGCACCTGCAATCAACTGCGCCTGTTCGCGAAAGTCGTGCGCGACGGCCGCTTCCAATCCGCCACGCTGGACAGCGCGCTGCCGGAACGTACGCCGCCGCGCAGCGATCTGCGTCTGCGCAAGATCGGCCTGGGCCCGGTCGCCGTGTTCGGCGCGTCCAACTTCCCGCTGGCGTTCTCGGTGGCCGGCGGCGATACCGCGTCGGCGCTGGCTGCTGGTTGCCCGGTGGTGGTCAAGGCCCACTCGGCCCACCTGGGCACTTCGGAACTGGTCGGCAAGGCAGTCGCCAAGGCCGCGGAAGAATGCGGCATGCCGGAAGGCGTGTTCTCGATGCTGATCGGCTCCGGCCAGACCATAGGCCAGAACCTGGTCAGCCATCCCGCCATCAAGGCCGTGGGCTTCACCGGTTCGCGTGCGGGCGGCCTGGCGCTGATGCGCACCGCCGCCGCGCGCAAGGAACCGATCCCGGTCTACGCTGAAATGAGCTCGATCAATCCGGTGTTCCTGCTGCCGGGCGCTTTGGATAACGCCAAGCTGCCACAGGCCTTCGCCGATTCGCTGACTTTGGGCTCGGGGCAGTTCTGCACCAACCCTGGCCTGCTGGTCGGCCTGAAGAGCGACAAGCTGCAAGCCTTCGTCGCTGCGGTTGCAGGCACGCTGGGCGCGAAGGGTGCGACCACCATGCTGACCCCAGGCATCCACAAGGCCTACGTCACCGGCGTCAGCGGCCTGGCTGCTGTCGACGGCGTGCAGCAGGTCGCCGCCGGCCAGGGCACCGATGCGCCATGCGCGGCGCAAGCCTTCCTGTATCAGGTGGATGCGAAGTCCTTCCTGACCAACACCGCGCTGGAAGGCGAGATCTTCGGACCGACCTCGCTGCTGGTTGTCTGCGACGACGAAGCGCAGATGCTGGCCGTGGCTGAACACGTCGAAGGCCAGCTGACCGCCGCCGTCCACGCCACCGCCGACGACCGCCAACTGGCCGCTCGCCTGATGCCTACGCTGGAACGCAAAGTGGGCCGCATCCTGTTCAACGGTTTCGGCACCGGCGTGGAAGTGTCGCACGCGATGGTGCACGGCGGCCCGTTCCCGTCGACTTCCGACAGCCGTACCACGTCGGTCGGCGCTTCGGCCATCGACCGCTTCCTGCGTCCTGTGTGCTATCAGGATGTACCTTCGTACCTGCTGCCTGAGTCGCTGGCGGACGCCAACCCGCAAAACCTTCCACGCATCGTCAACGGCGACCTGGCATGGAACGGCTAAGCGATATCGCTTGCACGGTGGGCGAAAGCCCAACGTGGAGTGCGGCGGAATCGGCCTGGTACTGGGTCGATATCCCCGCCAAGCGGGTATGGCGGATGGACGGCGCCACCGGCGCGGCGCGCTTCTGGACCACCACCGAAATGGTCGCCTGCGTGGCGGCCAAGGCGGGCGGTGGGCTGATCGCCGGCATGGAGACTGGCATCTTCAGTCTTGAGTTGGGCGAGGCGGAAGCCGCCGTGCAGGTCAAGCTGGCGGCGCCTGCCGCCGGCCTGGGCGCGGGCATGCGCTTCAACGACGGCCGCTGCGACCGTCAGGGACGCTTCTGGAGCGGCACCATGTTCATGGACATGTCGGCTGCGCGCGCGGTGGGCGAGCTGTATCGCTATGACATGGAGCGCGGCATTTCGGCGTCTGTGGTGTCGGAGCTGATCACGCAGAACGGCCTGGCGTTTTCTCCGGACGGCCGCACCATGTACCTGTCCGATTCGCATCCGGCGCGGCGCATGGTGTGGGCGTTCGACTACGACATCGACGACGGCGTGCCGTCCGGCCGCCGCGTGTTCGCGGACATGTCGACGTATGTGGGCCGTCCAGATGGTGCGGCCATCGACAGCGAGGGCTGCTATTGGATCTGTGGTAACGACGGCGGCTGCGTGCTGCGCTTCACGCCGGACGGCAAGCTGGATCGCCGCATCGACGTGCCGATGCTGAAGCCGGCCATGTGCTCATTCGGCGGCAAGGATCTCGATACGCTGCTGGTGACGTCCATCGTCTCGGGCAAGCCGGAGGACGCGGAGTGGGGCGGCGCGGTGGTGCTGCTGCGGCCCGGTGTCAAAGGTGTGGCCGAAACGCCGTTCGGCCTGTAACGACGGGGCGGATGCTGAACTGGCATCCGTTTTTTTTGACTATTTCCACCTCACACCCTGGGTCGCTCGTTTGGTTTTTCTCAAACAAACCGACCGAAAAAAGCGCAGTATAATTTTTATCAAATGTGCTGTGACGGAGGTGCATCATGAGAAGCATGACGGTTGAAATGTCTCCTGAGATCGACGATACCCTCACCATGATTGCTTGCGCGCGAGGCATCAGCAAGGGCGAAGCCATGCTACGTGCCTTTGCCTTGCTGAAAGTTGCTTACGAAGAGCGGCAAAAGTGCGATGGCTCATCATTGGGCTTTGTACGGCGGATGCCGGATAACACGTTAAAAGCCGTTGGCGTTATCACTGGCGTCTAATTCTCAACGGCGCCAGAAAGTAAAAGCAGCAACTCACTGCTTCTTTAACACCAGCTTGAATTGCGTGACCCATTTATCCTTGATGTTCATTTCGCTGAAGGCCTCGTAGGCGTCGGCGCCTGAGGGCGTCCAGCGGACGCGGTAGGTGAGGGCGTGGCCGTCGGCAACGTATTGCGTGGCGGGGAATTCCAGGCCGGTGGCGGTGGGCGTCATCGTGCCGCGGCTGTAGCCGCCGCCGTTTTCCACGTACAGAAAAGCCACCTGCTTCGTCGCCGAATCGTAGTAGTAGATCGTCTCGCCGACATAGTCCGGCTTGCCCGGTGTGCGTACCGTGTGGACATCGCTCAGCACATTGCCGTCGTACTTCCACTGGAAGCAATGCTCGTCGCTCTGCTTCCCTTCGGGGAAATCACCCTTCCAGCAATGCCCGGCCAGAAAGGCCATCGGCTTGAGCGCTTCGACAGGCGCGGCCTGCGCGGCGATGGTAGTACAGGACAACAACAGCATAAGCAGTGGACGCATGGCGGACCTCGGACGATAAAGTCAGGCCAGTATAGGCGAATCCACGCAGCGATAGACGGCCGGTTGTGCCGATACCACGCCCGCCGAACCCCATGTTGCGGCGTTCCGGCCGGGGGCAACCGGAACGCCGCCGCACTCAAGCCCGTAGGCGAGCTCAGTCCGTTACATCAATCTCGTGATGGCACATGGGCATGTCCACCCTTCACGATATTTTGTGCATCGAACCGATTCTATTTTTCGCCGTATGCGTGGTCAATCAATAAATCATTACAATTTTGCAATGGTAGTGTTGTGGACCTTGCCGCCGATGACGACGTTCTTCAGCGTCAGGCCTTTGACGTTGTAGAGGAACCAGGGCTGCTCCATATTGGCGGGCAGGCCGAAGTCGCAGTCGGTGATGGTGACGTCGGTGACGGGCACCACGGGCGGCATCGGCAACGGGCCGTTGTAGTCCGACGCCACCGGCCCCAGTATCACAATCGCCTGATAGCATGACACGACCTTGCCGTCCCTGGTCTTCACGTTGCCGACCTTGACGTTCGAGATGTGGACGTTGCTGACCACCGGCGGCCGCGTGCGGACGTTGTCGCTGACCGGCGTGTAGTCGCAATCGAAGGTGACGATGGCCCCCGCCGCTGTTGCCACAGTCTTCGATTGTATCGGCGACCCAGGCAGCGACGCATAGAACGAAGGGCTGGTCTGCACGCCATTCGGTATCGAGATATCGCGCACGTAGAAGTTGCGCAGGTAGCCGCCGCGATTCAGGTTGGTCTTCAAACGGATCGCGGTATTGAGCGGATTGGTGGCCCAGTTGATGTTCTGGAAAACCAGATTCTGCGCGTAGACGTTCTGGATGCCGCCCGCCATCTCGCTGCCCAGCGTGACGGCGCCATGGCCGCTCTGCATGGTGCAGTTCTGGATCACGATGTTCTGCGACGGTCCATACTGCGTGTCGAGATCCTTGCCGGCCTTGATGGCGATGCAGTCGTCGCCGGTATCGAAGGTGCAGCCGTCGATCAGCACATGGTCGCAGGCTTCGGGATCGAAGCCGTCGCTGTTCGGGCCCAGGCTTTCGCAGTGGACCTTGCGAATGACGATGTTGCGGCAGTGGACAGGGTGGTGCTGCCAGAACGGCGTGTGCGTGACGTGATACCCCTGCAGCAGAACGTTGGTGCAGCCGATCAGCTGTATCATCGGCGGCCGCAGATAGTGGCCCAAGCCGAACACGCGCTTGGACAGCGGCACGCCCGCTTCCGACAGCGCCGGCAGGTACTGGGCGTCCGCGCGCCAACGCGCGCCTTCACCTTGTATCAGCAGGCGTTCCGCCTCGGTCAGCTGTGGCGCGATGGTGGACAGCGATTCGGCGTTCAACGGGTTCTCGGTATTTTCCGACATCTTCCCCTTGGTGAAATTGGGCGTAGAGCCTTGCGCCACCGCGTTCAGCGTCTTGAGTTTGCCCTTCCAGGTCCACCAGCAATCGCCTTGTTCGTTGAACGGCACGCCGCCCTGGCCGTTCAGGGTGCTGGTCCAGTCGTCGCCGGTCAGGGCGATGTTGTCCTGGCCGTAGGCGTAGATCATCGACGAGAAGTTCAGGCAGTCGTTGCTCTGCCAGCGCGAGATGGACAGCTTGCCGTGCTTGCCGCAATCGATGTCGCCATACTTTGCGTAGTCGGCCGGGTTGTTGCTGAAGTAGATATGCGCGCCCGCGCTCAGGTGCAGGTTCACGTTCGACAGCAGCACGATGGGGCCGGCGCAGTACCAGTTCCCTGCGGGGACCAGCACGCGGCCACCGCCCGCTTCGTGGCAGGCGGCGATGGCGGCTTTGATGGAGGTGTAGCAGTCGGGCGAGCCGGCGGCTGGCGTGTCGACCACGTCCTGCTCTTCGAACGAGATCCAGGCCTTGACCTTGGCCATGGTGCAGGTCTGTGCGCCGTAGGCGGTGACGACGAAATCCTGCTTGCGGAACTTGAGCGGCCTGGAGACGCGGTCGATGATGGCTTGCGCTTGCAGCCATGGATCTGGCGCGGTGGCGGCGCGGGCCTGGACGCCTAGCGTGAGGCCTGCTGCTGCGGGCAATGCCTTCATCAAGCTGCGGCGCTGGGTGTCGATCGTCATGCTGTGTTCCTTATTCATCCGAGTTGTTGTACTCGCCGAGGAAGATGTCCGGCGGCGATGGCTTTGCGGTGTAGCCGAGATCCCTGACGGGATCGATGCCGGCGCTAATCAGGTTGTTCCAATGGTCGTCGGAGTTGTATTGGACGGGGCGGTAGGCCAGCGTGCCTTTCTTGTTCCAGTCCGACCAGGGCGATGTGCGGTTGATGTGCGAGCCGATGCGGGAATTGAGTACGACCATTTTGCCGACCGCTTCCAGCGATGTCCTGGCGACGGTGCCTTTGGGCGCCTGGTAGCTGTTGGCCGGGCCGAAAGTGCAGGCGTAGCCGTCGACCGGCACTGCGGCGTAGGGCGTGCAGCGCGAGCTGTGGAACCATTGGCGCAGCAGGTAGAACGTGCCCGCGCGCGCGTTGGCCGAGCCGTCGTGCATGAAGCGGCAGTGGTCGAAGACAAAGCCGTAGCGGGTTTTGACGTGCGTGTCCGGTGCAGCGGCGTAGGAGAGGCCGCGGTCGCCCAGCGATTTGATGTCGGTCTGGTGGAAGTAGGCGGTGCTGTCGCCGAAGATGAAGTCGACGTCGCCTTCGATGTAGGACTTGTTGAAGAAGCTGCGCGAGGTGCTGCCGGTCTGCGGAGACTTCAGGTAGAGCGTGTCCTGGAATCCGATCAGGCGGATGTTCTCGAATTGCGCCTTGTCGGCGCCGTCCACCTGCAAGGCCAGCGCCTGGTGATGGACGTTGTTGATGTTCGGGAGCGCTTCGGCGCGGGCGTTGCCGGTGTCCTTGTTGTAGGCGTTTTCGAAGGTCAGGTTGCGTGCCTGGAAGCCGTTGTTCTGCACCCAGACGGTGGCGGTGCCGAAGGTGCCGATCTGCGGGCGGTCCTTGATGGATGCGTACATGGCCTGCACGGCGGCGGGTGTGGCGGCGAAATGCGCGCTGTATTGGGCGGCGTAGGCATTGCCGGTGTTGGATGCGTCCAGCTTTGCAGTAATTCGCGTGGAGGCTGGGTCTTTGCCTTCGCCGTAAAGGGTGAGCGGCGCGGTGGTCGCGGGGATGTAGACCAGCTCCCGGTAGATGCCGGGCTTGATCAGCATGTAAAGGCGTTTGGCAGGATGGTCCTTGCTGTCGATGACGGCGCGGCTCACGGCTTCCTGCACGGTGTTGAATGTTCTGACGCCGTCGGCTTTGGTGGACTGGTCGACGATGTAGTCGGGTGTGAAGGCTTTGCCGGTCGCCAGCGGATCGGCCAGTGGATCCCACGGGTCTATGGTTTCGCTGCCGGCGGCGCCGACGTACTTCAGTACCTCGCTGTAGGCGAACTGTTTGGATTGTTCGATACTGAGCTGCGGACGCGTTGAGGGTGCGCTGGCCGTAAAGCGGTTCATGCAGTCGGGTGTTGGTTTGCTGCTTATCTCGCCGGTGAGATTGGCGAATTCGATCTTCCTGTCCGCCTTGCCGGCGATGCTGACATCGCGCAGCGTGGCTTGCAGCGGGTGCTGTTCGTCGTGTCCCTGCATGACGATGCGGCCCGGCGTTACGCTGTGCACACCGTCGAAGGCGATGTTGGTGTAGACCGGAATGAGCGCTCCCTCTGCACGCGGGTTATAGCGCGTGCTGATGTCGATCGGCGCTTTGACGTCGCGCAGGCATACGTTCCGGTAGCTGACCTGATCCACCACGCCGCCACGCGAGACATCGCTCTTGATGCGCAGGCCGGACGTGGTGCCGTCCATGCTCAAGTCGTCGACCAGCACCCGGCGCACGCCGCCGTTGGTCTCGCTGCCGATGGACATGCCATGACCGCTGTAGAAATGATTGTGCAGGATGGAGATGTTTTCCGTCGGTCCGTTGCTACCGGCCTTGATGGCGACGTTGTCGTCGCCGGTGCGGATATGGCTGTAGGCGATGGTGATGTTGCGCGATGAGATGGGATCGATTCCGTCGGTATTGCGCGCCGTGGCGGGCGTGTCGATACGCATGCCCCATGCGGTGAAACCGTCCACGTTATTCAGCGTGACATGGAAGTTGGGCGAGTTCCGCAGCGTGATCTTGTGCAGCGTGAAGTCCTGCGATCCGGTGACTTCGATCAGGCGCGGCACGTTCTGGCGAGCGTCCTCCTTCTGCGCGCGGCGGGCCAGCTGCCACCAGGATTCGCTGGCGCCGTCGACCACGTGGCCACCCTGGCCGTCGACGATGCCCGCGCCGAAGATGCCGCTGCCCTTGGTCCTGTCGGCGGTGATGAAGGGCTTGCAGCCTTTGCCGACTTTATCGACGGTGCCGCAGGCGCCTGTACCGCGATCGAACAGCTTGGGATTGGTGCTGGCGTACAGCGTGGCGCCGGTATCGATCAGCAGGCTGACACCGCTGCGCAGTACGAGCGGGCCGGAGACGAAGCTGCGCTGTTCATTGTTGGCCGTCAGCCGCACGGCTTGTCCGGATACGCAGTGGTCGATGGCGTTCTGGATACGGGTGGTGTCGTCCTTGGCATCGGCAGCTGCTAGCACGGCGCAGGACAGCGGTTCGACCGGCTCGACGACTGTGCGCGCGTCCTGGGCGTTGACGCCGGAAGCGGCCAGCAGGAAGGCGATGCCCGCAGGGGAGAGCTGTTTCATAGCTGCTCGCTCTCCGGCTTGAACTGGCCGGCCGTTTCCGGCAAGGCGCGCTTCATCTCTTCCATCACCATGCGCGAGAAGTAGGCCGCGCCTTTGGCGCCGACGTGGGTGCGGTCGAAGGCGGATTTTGCTGCGCCAGCCACTTCCACCTTGCCCGCAGCCAGCGCAGCTTCGGCGATCTTGTCGGGACGCGGCGCAACGGCCAGCGTGTCGGCTTCGTCCTCGCCCATGGCTTGCACGGCGGCGTAGCTTTCCGCGTTCAAGTCCAGCAGCGCGACGTGCTGCGCGGCGGCGGTGGCGCGTATCGTGTCCGCCCATGGCAGCAGATTGTTTTCCAGGACTTTGTTGGTGAAGCTGCGGCGCGTCAGTGGCGTCACCAGCACGGGAATGCCGCCCAGCGCTTTCACCTCTTGCACATAACGCGTCATATTGGCGGGGAATTCGGTCTTCAGGTCAGTCGAGCGGCCCGGCTTGCCCGGCTGGTCGTTGTGGCCGAACTGGATCAGCACATAGGTGCTGCGGTAGGCGGCGGCTCCGCGCAGCAAGCCTTCCACTTCATCCCAGCGGCCTTCGGCGCGGAAGCTGCCGGAGCTGCGTCCACCCTTGGCCAGATTGAGGCAGGTGTTGGTGCGGTTGACGCGTGCGCAGAAGGCATCGCCGTAGCCGCTGCTGTTGGCCATCGTCGAATCGCCGACCAACAGGATGCGGATAGGTTTGGCCGGCGTTTCGGCGGCGGTGCAGGCGCCCGCCAGCATCAACGCGGCGGCGATGGTGAGACGTTGGAAGTTCATGACGGTATCCGAAAAAAAAGGCGCCGGCCGCATCGCGGTCCGGCGCCTGAACTCAGGCGGAGAAACTCTGAGTGACAGCCTTGCCGGCGATCTTGACGTTCTTCAGCTTCAAGCCCTTGACGTTGTAGAGGTACAGAGGCTTGTCCGCATTGACCGGCGTACCCAGGTCGCAGTCGCTGACTTCTATGTCGGACACCGGCAGCACCACCGGCTTGCCCGGACCGTTGTAGTCCGAGGCCACCGGGCCGAGGATCACGATGGCCTGGTAGCAGGAATAGCTGCCCGCCTTGGTCTCGACGTTGGCGCAGGTGACGTTCGAGATCCGCACATGGCTCACGCTCGGCGGGCGGATACGCACGTTGTCGTTGATCGGATCGTAGCCGCAGTCGATGGTGATGATGCCGCCCGCCGACGTGGCCACCGACTTGGTCGGAATCAGCGAGCCAGGCAGCGTGGAGTAGAAGGCCGGCGTGGTGCGGATGCCGTTCGGGATATGCACGTTACGCACATGCATATTGCGCAGGTAGCCGCCACGGCTCATATTGGTCTTCAGGCGGATCGCGATGTTCAGCGGATCGGTCTTCCAATAGCTGTTCTCGAACACCAGGTTCTGCGCATAGATGTTCTCGATCCCGCCGGACATGATGCTGCCCAGCGTGAGTGCGCCGTGGCCGCTCTGCATTTTGCAGTTCTGGATCACGATGTTCTTCGCCGGCCCGAACTGGATGTCCGGACCCTTGCCCGAATCGATGGCGATGCAGTCGTCGCCGGTGTTGAAGTGGCAGTCCTCGATCAGCACATTGGTGCACGATTCGGGATCGAAGCCATCGCTGTTCGGGCCCATGCTGTTGGCATAGATCCGCTTCACATGCATGTTGTGGCAGTTGACCGGATTGTGCTGCCAGAACGGCGTGTTGGTGGTCTGGTAGCCTTCGAACAGCACGTTGGTGCAGCTGATGAACTGCACCATGTGAGGACGCAGGTAGTGGCCGACGCCGAAGATGCGCTTCTCCACCGGCACGCGGGCTTCCGCCAGCGAACGCAGGAAGTAGGAGTCCGTGCGCCACTTGTCGTTGGGGCCTTGTATGAACAGGGCTTCCGCTTCGCTCAGGTGCGGCGCGATCTCGCGCAACGAGGTAGGGTTGACCGGATTGACGTGCACTTCGGTCTTGCCCTTGGTGTGCTTGACGTAGTTGCCGGCGCCGGCGGCGATGTCGCCGGCCCAATTCGGTTTCTCGCGGCCCTTCCACGACCACCAGCAATCCGGATCGCCGTCGAAGGCCACGCCGGCCTGGCCGTCCAGGATGCTGGTCCAGTCCTCGCCGGTCAGGGCGATGTTGTCCTGGCCGTGGGCGTATACCATCGACGAGTAGTTCAGCAGGTCGTTGCCTTCCCAGCGCGTGATCGACAGCTTGCCGTTCTTGCCGCAGTCGTAGGCGCCGTACTTGGCGTAGTCCGCCGGGTTGTTGCTGAAGTAGACGTGGGCGCCGGCCTTCAGGTGCACGTTCACGTTCGACAGCAGCACGATGGGGCCGGCGCACAGCCAGTTCCCGGCCGGGATCACCACGCGGCCGCCGCCGGCCTTGTGGCAGGCCGCGATGGCCGCCGCTATCGCCGGGTAGCAGTCGTGCGAACCTGCCACCGGGGTTTGCAGCGTGTCCGATTCGGTGAACGAGGTCCACGCCGTCACCGGCTTGACCTCGCAAGTGGCGGCGCCGAAGGCCGTCACCACGAAGTCCTGGTCGCGGAACTTCAGCGGCTTCTTGAAGCGGTCGATGATGGCCTGCGCTTCCTTCCACGGATCGGCCGCCTTGGCGTTGGCCGCCAGCGCTGCCGGGACGGCGGCGCCAGTGACGCCGGCCGCCGACAGGGCTTGCAGGAAGCGGCGGCGGCCGAAGCCTCCGCCTTTCTGTTCGACTGTATGCATCTTTGCTCTCATCAGAAGGTGTAGGTGGCGCGGACGTTGAAGGCGCGGCCGATCGGGCTGGCGGCGCTGCTCAGATAACCGAAGCTATACAGGCTGCTGTTGGTGACTGGCGGGTTCACGTTGAACAGGTTGGTGATGCCGGCCGTGACCTGGGTGTTCTTGAAGCCGTTGTAGGTCGTGGTCCAGTTCCATACCTTGTACGAGTTGATGTTGCGCCAGTACTGCTGCGCCACCAGGTTCTGGTCCGTGTACTTGGAGTTGTAGTTCTGGGTCAGCTGGGTGTTCCAGTTGCCGGCGGCCCAGTTCAGTTTCAGCGTGTGCTTCCAGCGATAGGTGATGATAGGGAAGCTGGAGGTGGTGCCGTTGCTGGCCAGGCCGAACTGGCCGATGTTCGATACGTACGGGCTGCCTTTGTCCAGCTGGTTGTCGAACTGGGTCAGGTAGGTGCCGTCGATGGATACCTTGAAGTCGCCGACGGACGTGCGCGGGAAGGCGTACGATGCGGAGACGTCGACACCGGCCGCCTTCTGGCCGCCCAGGTTCATCGTGGTGTTCTTGATGTAGTTGATGGTGCCGTCGGCGTTACGCACGAAGAAGGATGCGTATTTGACCGGATCGAGGAAGTAGACCTGCTCCGGCAGGTTCGCCAGCATGTCGGTCATCTTGATGTTCCAGTAGTCGATCGACACCATCGACGATTTGGTCGGCTCGAACACGGTACCCAGCGTGAAGCCTTTCGATTTTTCCGGCACCAGATCGGCATTGGAGCCGGTCTGTTTCGGCAGGCTGGTGTTGCAGACGGTCGATGCGACGAGGCCGGGCAGCGCTTTGCCGGTGCCGGTCACGCCTGGCGTGCCGCCAGGGCAGAGCACAGGATCGTCCCACTTGGCCGAGGTCAGGCCGGTGGCGCCGGCCAAGCGGTAGCCGTAGCGGTCGAACAGTGTCGGTGCGCGGAAGCCGGTGTTGGCCGAGCCGCGGAACATCAGCTGCTTGGACGGCTCGTAGCGGAAGCTGACCTTGGGATTGATGGTGTTGCCGAAGTCGCTGAAATGGTCGTCACGCACGGCGACGTTCAATTCCAGCTTCTTGGTGATCGGGATGTTCAATTCCGCGAACAGTGCGGCGACGTTGCGCGCGCCTTCACCGTGCGATGGCGTCGCGCTGGCGTAGGTGACTTCGGCACTGATCGGCAGCTTGGTGTCTTCGGTGGTGTCGCGATGGAAGTCCGCGCCCAGGGCCAGCGCCATGGAGCCGCCTTCCAGTTCCATCAGCGAGCGGCTGGCGGTCAGGTCGACGCCGGTGAAGGTCGATTTGGAGGTGCGGTTCTTGGCGCCGTCGACCTTGATGGTGTCGAGGAAGGCCTTGCCGTCGGCATCCTGCACGCCGAATGGATTGAGCACGCCGCTTTTCAGGCCATCCAGCAGGCCCTGGCCTTTGACGTAGCCGGAGTAGTAGTAGTTGTCGCGTTTCGAGACGCCGATCACCAGGCCGGCCTTGTAGTCCCAGCCGGCCAGCGTGCCTTCGTCGCTGATGGCCAGGCGCTGGTTCAGCTGCACGTCCTTGGTGGTGGCCAGCCCCAGGTCTGCCACCGCCCAGGTGAGGATCAGCGGTGCGTTGTTCAGGCCAGCGACTGCAGGTACGCCGCCGCTTTTACCCGGATACCATTTGCTGGTGGAAGGCAGGGTGGCGCTGACGCCGTTGACGGCCAGCGCGTTGGTCGGGTTCTTGGTGCCGAGGATGAATTCCTCGCCGCGCGAGTAGTCGACGGTGACGACGTGGTCTTCGCTGATCTTCTTGGCGGCGCGGGCGTAGAACGTGACCTGCTGGTTGGCGTACAGCGAGGTGCCGTACTCGTTGTTGTCGAGGATGCAGGTGCCCTTCTGGCCGACGATGGAGTAGGGCGCCAGGCAACCGCTTGCGCCGTATGGGTTCTGGGCGGTCTTGTTGGTGGAGGTGGTGAAGTTGGCCGGCGTGGCGTTGCCGCCGGTGCCCAGCGTTGGTGGGCGGCCGATGCTGGTCAACAGGTCGGCGGAGCTCAGGTCGGCGCGGTCTTTTGCGGCCAGGCGGGTGCGCTGGTGGGCGTCGATGGTGCCGTAGAAGCTCCAGCCGTCGCGTTCCAGGTTGCCCTTGCCCCAGGTGATGCTGGCGCGCTGTTCGTCGCCGCCGCCGTGCTTCTGCGGTTGTACTTCCTGGCCGGTCAGCGACAGGCCTTCGAAGGAGGTCTTGGTGATGAAGTTGACCACGCCGCCGATTGCATCGGAGCCGTAGATCGACGAAGCGCCGTCGCGCAGGATCTCGACGCGCGACAGGGCGCTCATCGGAATCACGTCCAGGTTGGCGTAGCCGTCGGCGATAGCCTCGTTGGCCATGCGGCGGCCGTTCAGCAGCACCAGGGTGCGGTTCACGCCCAGGCCGCGCAGGTTGATGTTGGTGCCCGAGCCGGCATTGGACGGCGCCAGTGATGCGGACTGCGGCAGCGACATCATGATGTCGGCCAGCGTGGTGATGCCCTGCTTGATGAAGTCCTCGGCCTTGACGGTGCTGACGGGCAGGGATGCTTCGGTGGCCAAACGCTTGATGCTGGAACCGGTCACTTCGACGCGGGTCATTGCCGCTTCTCCGCTCTGTTGTGCGGCCGCCTGGTTGGCCAGCGTGAGCACGGCCACGGTGATGGCCGACAGCAGCAGGCGGGGTTGGGCGGAACGGTTCTGGACCGAGTGATCGGACGTGTTCATGCTAGTCTCCTTCGTCTTTTTGAATAAAGTTATGCGCCGTGCTGGTAAAGCACTGGACGTGAGTGGAGCACCTCGCGTGCTCCGTGCCGTTGAGACGAGGGCCGCCATGCAGGCAGGCCGAGGTCCAGTACGGTCGATAACTTATTGCTTTGTTCGCGGACTGGCATCGAGGCCAGTCCTGCGGTGCTGCTGTGCTGCGTACTGCTGTTTAAAATCTTATCCGCGCGAGAAAGTGCGGGTCACGCGTTCCAGGTGGGCGCGCATGGCTTTGCGCGCCGCCGCCGGATCGTGGGCGGCGATCGCCTCCAGGATACGGCGGTGATCCTTCAGCGTTTCCTGGCGCAGTTCCTCGGTCTGGAAGTGTTCCTTCAGTTTGTGCCACAGGCGGCCGCGCTGGTCCCACAGGTAGTTCAGCGATCCCACCAGCGCGCTGTTTCCGGTGGCGCGGGCGATGGCGAGGTGGAAGTTGCGGTCGGCCTGCTCGTTGCTCGAATAATTGTCGTGGTTCTGTTCCATCTCGACGACGGCCTTGAGGATGGCGTCGATGGCGCCGTCGGTGGCGACGCGGGCGGCGATGGCGGCGATTTCGGATTCGATGAGGCGGCGCGCGGACAACACTTCGAACGGGCCGGGGCCCGCTTCCGGAAGGTCGGCCGCCGATGGTTCCGGCACTTCACTGACGTAGACGCCGGAGCCGCCGCGCACTTCGATCACGCCGCCCAGTTCCAGCGCGATCAGCGCTTCGCGCAGCGAGGCGCGGCTGACGCTCAACTTGGTGGCCAGATCGCGCTCGGACGGCAGGCGCTCGCCGCCGGCGATCTTCTCTTCGCGTATCAGTTCCTGGATGCGGTCTGCCACCACGCGGTACAAGCGCGGTTCGTGGGCGGTGCTGTCGGCAGGGGCGGAAGTCTTTTTCAGCATCTGTGTCTCGTATTCATAGGGTGGCGTCAATATCGCCATCTGGTCAGGCCATTCTAAGGTGGTCAGACCAAATACGCAATGTGGACTAGCCAAATTAATTTTTAGCTGTCATACTAAAATCGTCATGCAGCTGCGGGAAGGGGGAGTTTACAGGGCTGTAGCCCCGCAAACAAGCCGTTTCAGCCTGTGGTGCCACGGCCACAAACAGCGGCTGTCCGGCCAGTCCGGAAGTGGCCTGACCACTTTGCAGTGCACAAAAAAACGCGAAAAAACAACGTTCGCCGGGACGCCGATCCCGGAACAGGAAGACAGGAAGACACATGCCGACACCGACGATCACAGGGACGCCGCGCTACATCCTCATGCACGACAACGATAACGTCGCCATCGTCGTCAACGATGGCGGTCTGCCGGCCGGCGCGGTCTTCGCCAGCGGCCTGGTGCTGCTGGAAGCCGTCCCGCAAGGCCACAAGGTGGCGCTGTGCGATATCGCCAAGGGCGATCCGGTGCGGCGCTACAACGTCACCATCGGCTACGCGGCGTGCGACATCGCCGCCGGCAGCTGGGTCGCCGAGCCGCAGGTGGAAATGCCGGCCGCGCGCGAACTGGTCAACCTGCCGATATCGACCAACCTGCCGCCGCCGGCCGAGCCGCTGGAGGGCTATACGTTTGAGGGCTTCCGCAATCCCGACGGCAGCGTCGGCACGCGCAACATCCTGGCCATCACCACCACCGTGCAGTGCGTGGCGGGCGTGGTGGAGTTTGCGGTCAAGCGCATCAAGGACGAGCTGCTGCCGAAGTATCCGAACGTTGACGACGTGGTGGGGCTGGAGCACACCTACGGCTGCGGCGTGGCGATCGATGCGCCGGGCGCGATGGTGCCGATCCGCACGCTGCGCAATATCAGCCTCAATCCGAATTTCGGCGGACAGGCAATGGTGGTCAGCCTCGGTTGCGAGAAGCTGCAACCGGCACGCCTGTTCCCCCAAGGCTCGATTCCGATCCAGAACGGCGGCGGCGCCGATCCTGCGCTGGTGTGTTTGCAGGATGCGGGCCATGTGGGCTTCATGTCGATGATAGCTTCGATCATGAAGCAGGCCGAGATCAACCTGGCCGCGCTGGACAAGCGCCGCCGTGAAACAGTGCCCGCTTCCGAGCTGGTGGTGGGCGTGCAGTGCGGCGGCAGCGACGCCTTCTCCGGCGTGACCGCCAATCCGGCCGTGGGTTACGCCACGGATCTGCTGGTGCGAGCAGGCGCCACGGTGATGTTCTCCGAAGTGACCGAGGTGCGTGACGGGATCGATCAACTGACGTCGCGCGCGGCGACGCCGGAAGTGGCGGAAGCGATGATCCGCGAGATGGAGTGGTACGACAATTATCTGAAGCGCGGCGGTGTGGACCGCAGCGCCAACACTACGCCGGGCAACAAGAAGGGCGGCCTGTCGAACATCGTCGAGAAGGCGATGGGCTCCATCGTCAAATCCGGCAGCAGCCCGATTTCCGGCGTGCTGTCGCCGGGCGAGAAGCTGACGCAAAAAGGCCTGATCTACGCCGCCACGCCGGCCAGCGATTTCATTTGCGGCACGCTGCAGGTGGCGGCGGGCATGAACCTGCACGTCTTCACCACCGGGCGCGGCACGCCGTATGGCCTGGCCGAGGTACCGGTCATCAAGGTCGCCACGCGCAACGAGCTGGCTGCGCGCTGGCACGATTTGATGGACATCAACGCCGGCCGCATCGCCAGCGGCGATGCGACGATCGCGGACGTGGGCTGGGAGATGTTCCAGCTGCTGCTGGATGTCGCCAGCGGACGCCGTACCTGGGCGGAGAAATGGAAACTGCATAACGCACTGGTGCTGTTCAACCCGGCCCCGGTGACTTGATAAAAACCGAGACATAAAAATGACTAAACCATTTAAACGATTACTGCTGACCGGCGCCGCCGGCGGCCTGGGAAAAATCCTGCGTGAGCGCATCCAGCCATGGGCCGATGTGGTGCGCTTGTCCGATATCGGCGACATGGGTGCGGCGCGCGAGGGCGAAGAGGTTGTCCATTGCGACCTGGCCGACAAGGCTGCCGTGTTCAAGCTGCTGGAGGGTGTGGACGCGGTGCTGCACTTCGGCGGCATCTCGACCGAGAACACGTTCGAGAACATCATGGCGGCTAATATCGCCGGTACCTACAACCTGTACGAAGCGGCGCACAAGCATGGCGTCAAGCGCGTGGTGTTCGCCAGCTCGAACCACACCATCGGCTATTACAAGACTACCGACTACATCGACGCCGACAGCCCGATGCGGCCCGACAGCCTGTACGGCGTGAGCAAGTGCTTCGGCGAGTCGCTGTCGCGCTACTACTACGACCGCACCGGCATCGAGACGGTGTGCCTGCGCATCGGCTCTTCGTTCCCGGAGCCGGTTAATCCGCGCATGCTGGTGACGTGGTTCAGCTACGACGATCTGGTGGAGTCCTTGCGCTGCGCGCTGTTCACGCCGCGCGTCGGCCATACGATTTTGTTCGGCGCTTCGACCAACCCGGGCAGCTGGTGGGATAACAGCAAGGCCGCGCACCTGGGCTTCAAGCCGAAGGACAGTTCGGAGCAGTTTGCGGCGAACTTCCCGGAGACCGGCGCCTATCCGCCGAAAGACGATGTCGCCACCATCTACCAGGGCGGCGCATTCCTGACCTCGGGGCCTCAGTACAAGGACTGAGTGGCGCCATGGCCGGAGAAGCGGCTGCGGTACTGCCCGGGACTCACGCCCAGCTGGCGCTGGAATACGCGCCGCAGGTTCTGCTCTTCCACATAGCCGGTGTTGGCCGCGATGGTCTTCAGCGGCAGCGCGGTCTTTTCCAGCGCGCTGCATGCGGCCTCCAGCCGCATCGCTTCCACCATTCTTGCCGGTGTGCGCCCCAGTTGCGCGGCGTAGCTGCGGGCGAAGGTGCGCGGCGTCATGCCGGCTTGTTCGGCCAGCCGGTCCACCGTCAACGTTTCGCGCAGATTGGCCGCCACCCACGCGTGCAGCTGGTCGAAGCGGCCGCCTTGCTGCGCCTGCGCCGCCAGCGGCACGCTGAATTGCGACTGCCCGCCGGTGCGCTTGATGAACATTACCAGCTGGCGTGCGGTTTCGATGGCGACGTGATGGCCGTAGTCCTCTTCGATCAATGCCAGCGTCAGGTCGATGCCGGCGCTGACGCCGGCCGACGTCCAGACCGAACCATCCTTGATAAAGATTTTGTCGGCGTCGATGTCGATATTCGGATGCAGCTTGTGCAGGCGCTCCACCCATTCCCAGTGCGTGGCGACGCGTTTGCCGTCCAGCTGCCCGGTGGCGGCAAGCAGGAATGCGCCGGTGCAGACGGAGCACAGACGGCGCACCTTGGACGTGTGGCGGACTATCCAGTCCACCAGCACCGGCGGCGAGTAGTACTCCTGGCCTTTGCAGCCGCCCACCGCGATCAGCGTGTCGATGGCCAGGCCTTCCAGCGAGGCGATGGGCACGGTCATCACCGGCAGGCCGGCGCTGGTCGTAATCAGGCCGCCCTCGGCCGAGGCGACGATGGTTTCGTACAAGGCGGGGCCATTGCCGCTGTGGCGTTTGCTGGCCGTGACGAGCGCCTGCAAAGGGCCGCTCAGGTCCAGCAGGTTCATGTCGTCATAGGCGAGCAGCACGACGCGCAGGGTTTGTTTCGGTGGCATGACGGTACTCGGGGTATGGGCTTCAGTGGTAGGAAGGATACTCGAATTCCAGCGCTACCAGCTTGGCGGTGCTGCGGCCGTAGCGTTGCGCGACGCCTGCCAAGGCGAGATCCAGCGCCTTGTTGGGCAGCGTGGCTTCGGCGAGGGGCGGCAGCAGTTCGGGAAGGTCGGCGGCGCCTTGTACGCGGTCCGGCACAATGGTCAGGCCGGAGCGGGTACGCAGAGGCTCGGCGCTGGCGGCCACGGTGTAGACTTTGCTGCGTTGGGAGCGCGACCAGGCGTCGGCGGTGTAGGCCAGCGTGATTTCGTCCACGCCGGGCGCAACGGCCACACCCAGGTTGTCGAGCGAGTGGAACCAATGATTGGTGTAGCCGGCGATGTAGGCGCTCAGGTTGGTACCCAGGCGCGGGCGGAAGATGTCGCTGTCGTGCTCCGTGCTCCAGCCGTCGACGCCGACCTGCCGGGCCACGTCGTCGGCGCGCTCGCGGCCGGCGATGGCTTCCACCAGTGCCAGCGTGATGGGCATGGAGGCGCTGACGCCGGCGCTGGAGATGACTTTGCCGTCGGCGACGTAGCGGGTGTTGCTGATCCACTGCGTGTCCGGATAGTGCTCCTTGCGATAGGACTCGGTGGCCCAGTGTCCGGTGGCGCGGCGACCTTTGAACAGGCCCGCGTTGGCAACCACCAGCGCGCCGTCGCAGATGCTGACGACGGTGGCGCCTTTCGCGCCTTGCGCGGCGACCCATGCGACGAGGGTGGTGTCGGCAGGCCGGCTGACTGCCGGGACGATCACGTAGTCGGCGCCTTGCGGATAGCGCTGGTCGAATTCGGCGGTGGTGGCGTCGGCTTGCAGCGTCAGCGTCGGGCGCATGGACAGCGGGCCGGCTTTGGTGGCGACGCTCAGCAGCTGCACCGCGCCGGAGCGGGCCAGTACGCCATAGGGGATGACGAAGTCGGTCAGTTCGGTGCCGCTGTTTTCGCCGACGACGGCGACCACCGGCATGGCGCGGCCGAAGCGGTCCTGGTAGGCGGGCACTTCGCCGGCCGTGGCCACGTGGCCGACCAGCAGAAGGAGGTAGATCAGTTTGCGCATCGCGATAGTCCTGTGGATTTGAGGTGACAGGGGATTATCGGGGGCGTGCGGCGTGGCAGGATGACATAAAACAGTCAATTCCTGCCACGGCCGCCGTGGCCTTATTCAGCGCCAGAACTGCCAGGACAGGATGACGGCGTTGTACGCCGCGTGCACCAGCATAGGGCCGAGCAGGGTTTTGCTGCGCTCGTAGGTCCAGGCGGTGCACAAGCCGAGCACGAAGACCGGCAGCATCGACACCGGCGGATGCACGACGGCGAAGATGGCGGCGCTCATCGCCATGGCCGGCGGCGCCGGCATGGAGCGGCGCAGGCCGCCGTAGATCAGTCCACGGAAGATGAACTCTTCGCACAGCGGCGCCGCCACCACGGCCAGGGCCAGCAGCCAGGCGCGCGTGCCGCTCGATGCGGACATCTGTTTGGCGATCTCCGGCCACACGGACGTGTGCTGCAGGCCGGCCATATACGCCAGTCCGGCGGCGCAGGCGATGGCGGCGGCCAGCGCGCCGTAGCGCAGCGTCGCCGCGAGATCGCCGCCGCGCAGCACCGCCGGCACGCCGCCGGTCTTGCTGCGCCAGTAGACGAAGCGCATCAGCACATACACCAGCAGGCCGGCGCCGGCGAAGGCCATGGTCGCGGCCTTGAGCGTCGGGGTGTCCGTTCCTTGCATGATCAGCAGGGTGATCAGGCCCTGCATGATGAAGAAGGCGGTGGCGGCGATCAGGCCGTCGGCGGTGGAGACGCGCGGCGGCGGCGCGGCGGCCGGGTCGAGCAGGTAGGGCAGGGCGTCGCGCGCCTTCTGCCACAGCGCCAGCGCCATCGATGCGACCAGTACCATCACCACCAGTTTTTGCGACCACACGCTGCTGTAGATCGACCAGGTGTAGAAGCTGGCCAGCAGCATGTAGAGGTAGACGTAGGTCGGCCGCACACGGGCGCGTGCTTCGACCGCCTGCGGGTCGCAGGCGAACACGCCGAGCGAGACGGCGATCATCGAGTAGATCGGGATGCCGGTGAAGACGATCAGCAGCAGCGCCAGCATGCGCCATTCGAAGTGCGTGGTGTACCAGGCGCTGATGCCGATGACGATCAGTGGATAGATCATCGTCAGCGTGCCCCACAGCTGGGCCTTTTCCTTCAGCACGCTCTCGATCGAGCGCGGTACGGTGTACAGCAGCCACAGGACCTGGCCTTCGTTGTTGAGGGTCTGGAAGGCCGACAGCATCAGCACATAGACGCCGATGCCGAAGGCGATGGCGGCGGCGGTGGTGTGGTGCTGGCCCAGCTCAGCGAAGCTGTTCAGCTTACCGTTGAAGATCATCTGGCTGACCACGATCACCACCGGCAGCAACAGCGTCTGCACGAGGAAGTTGCGGTCGCGGCTCAGCAGGCGCAGCTCGCGGCGCTTGATCGGCGACAGCGCGTTGGCCAGCCGGGCGCGCAGTCCGACGCTTGTGGCGCCATCGACGGCGGATGGCGTGGCGGCAGGCTGCTTGCGCCGCACGCTTTCGCGCGCGCCGGAGTTGACCACGCCGTGGCGCAGCTGGTGGCGCATCAGCGCCACGCCGGCCCACATCAGCACTGCGGTTTCCAGCAGCAGGATGGCGGCCATCTGCACGGCCGCACCCAGGCCGGGCGCCTGCATCGCTTGCAGCACCATGCCCGGAGGCGTCCATGCCGTCCAGGCGGGGAAGCCGCGCGCCAGGTCCATCACGAAACCGCTGGCGCCGGGCATGCCGAGCGCCATGATGAAGTAGATCAGGGGCATGCTGAACAAGCCGGTGATGGCCTGCAGGTTGCGCAGCTGGGAGGCGGGTAGCCACATGCGCAATCCGGTGTCGGCCAGCGTGTGCAGCAGGGCGGCCAGCGGCAGCAGCAGGGCCATGGCCAGCAGCGCCGCCAGCGGCGCGTACCAGGCCAGGCCCGAGTACCAGCCGATGACGGCGAGTGGCGGCAGCAGCGCGAACATGCCGCTGAAGTTGGCGGCGCTGCGTTCCAGCAGGCGTCCCCACAACAGCGTGGAGCGCTCGACCGGCATCGTCACCAGCCATTCCATGTCCCAGTCGGGCTGCGCCAGTTCCTTGCTGCCCAGCGGGAGCAGGACGGCGATCCCGAACAGCAGCGTGACCACCATCGTCAGGCCGCGCGCCAGCTCGGGGCGGAAGGGCGCGGCGTGCAGTTCGGCGGCGGCCAGTTCCAGGTCGTCAAAACGTTCGCCTTCCTTGCCGACCACGTGGCAGGCACTGTGGGCGGACAGGTTGCAGTCCATATTGAGCACCACGTTGCGCGATACGTTGAAGAAGGTGAACAGCATGAACGCGACCATCACCAGGGTCAGCACCCACAGGCTGCTCTTTTTGCCGATGCCGTTGCGTCCTTGCTTCTTGCGGAACTTGCTGAACAGGTTGTTGGCGACCATGTTGCGCTGGCGGGTCAGGCGCATCTTCATCATCAGCCAGATGGCGCGCCCTGGCGTCAGCGCTTGCGTGGCTTGCTGCGTCATGCGCTGGGCTCCGCTGCGGCTTCGTCGGTGATCTTCAGGAACACGTCCTCCAGCGAACCGCTGGCCGAGGCTTCTGCGCGGATTTCGTCGAGCGTGCCGGTGGCCACCAGTTGGCCGTGGTGGATGATGCCGACCCGGTCGCACAGCTTTTCCGCCATGTCCAGCAGGTGGGTGGAGACGAAGATGGTGACGCCGCGCGCGGCCGCCGCCAGCAGGCGCTCCTGCACGTCGCGCGAGGCGCGCGGATCGAGGCCGTTGATCGGCTCATCGAGGATCAGCACGACCGGATCGTGGATCAGCGCGCAGGCCAAGCCGAGACGCTTCTTCATGCCCAGCGAGTAGTTGACGGCGTAGTCCTCGGCCGCCTCCTGCAAGCCGAATTCGGCCAGCAGGCGCGCGCCGCGCTCGGCCGCTTCGGCGCGCGAATAGCCGTGCATCTCGGCGACGAATTGCAGGATCTCGCGGCCGCGCAGGTAGTCGTAGAAGATGGGGGTGTCGGGCAGGTAGCCTACGCGGCGTTTGACTTCGGCCGGCTCGGCGTGGCAATCGAGGCCGTCGATGCGGACCTGGCCGGCGCTGGGCACCAGGATGCCCATCATCATGCGGATGGTGGTGGTCTTGCCGGCGCCATTGGGGCCGAGGAAGCCGAAGACTTCGCCGCGCTTGACGGTCAGGTTCAGGGGTTTGACGGCATCGAAGCCGCCGTAGACTTTGGACAGTCCCTGGAATTCAATCATGTTTTTCCCGACAATGTTATGAGAATCTATACTCATCATAGCATCGCCGGGATGCGGCGGCGAGGGCTTACGGCGTGGCTTGGTAGAGGCTCATGCCGAAGCGTTCGGTGCGCGGATGCCAGTTGCCGGTGATGTCGGCGGAGGCCAGCACGCGCTCGGCGCGGCCGATCAACAGCGCGCGCGGCACCAGGCCGATGTAGCGCGAGTCTTCGCTGTTGTCGCGGTTATCGCCCAACATCATGTACTGCCCTGCGGGCACGGTGACGGGCGCGAAATCGCGGCGGGCCTGTACCTCTGGCATCAGCTGGATGCTGTGGGCGCGGGCGTCGGCGATGGTTTCGCCGATGTGCAGGGCGGCCAGGTCGCCCAGGCCTTTGACGGTTTCGGTGCCGTGGCCGAGCGTCGCGTAGCCGGCCGGCTGGCCGTTGATGACCAGGCGTTCGTTGCGCATCTCGACGCGGTCGCCCGGCAGTGCGATCACGCGCTTGATCAGGCGCGTGCCATCCTTCGGCGAGGAGAAGGTGACGATGTCGCCGCGCTGCGGTTCGCCGGTGGTGCCGATGACGACATCGGTCAGCGGCACCTTGACGTTGTAGGCCAGGCGGTTGACGAACACCACGTCGCCTTCCAGCAAGTTGGGGTGCATGGACGCGGAGGGTATCGGATTCCAGTCGGCGATGGCGGTGCGGAAGATCCCGAACAGCATCAGGAAGAGTAAGAAGCCCTTGTTGGCGCGTGCCCAGTTTTTCATTGCAGTCCCCGCAGTGGTATCGATGGTTTAGTGTGTTGTCCGATTCTTAAACATGGCTTAGCTACGGCCTTACTTCGGCGCATGCCTAACTATCGCGCTGGAATTGGTGGCATTCTGGTCACATGACGACTTCTTACATTCCCCCAAAACACGCGTTGGATGCGGTCACGCATGCCAACCCTTATCCATATTACGACGGATTGCTGGCGCGGCAAGGACTGCGGTTCGATGCGGGGCTGGGGCTGTGGATCGCCGCCGGCGCCGACGATGTGATGGCGGCGATGCGGCATCCGGAGTGCCGCGTGCGGCCAGCGGCCGAGCCGGTGCCGGCGGCGATTGCGGGCGGCGCGGCGGGGCAGGTGTTCGGCGCGCTGGTGCGCATGAACGATGGCGAGCGTCATGCGCAGCCCAAGCTGGCCTTGCAGCGGGCGCTGGCCGGCGTGAGTGCGCAGGTCGCGCGGCAGTGTGCGGCGCAGATCGGCCGGCGCTTGTGGCGCGACGATGGATGGTCGGACTGGATGTTCGAGGTGCCGGTGTCGGCGATGGCCAGCCTGCTGGGTTTTGCCGACAGCCGCTTGCCGGCGGTGGCCGCGTGGATGGGCGAGTTCGTGGCCTGCCTGTCGCCGTACAGCGATGCATCGCAAATCGAGCGCGCGCATGCGGCGGCGCTGGCGCTGCTGGACAGCTTCAAGGCGTTGATGCGCGAGGCGTCATCGTCTGCTGTGCCGGGCAGTTTGCTGGCGCAGGTGATCGCCGAGGCGGAGGCGGTGGGTTGGAACGAATCGCATGCTTTGCTGGCCAACCTGGTCGGCTTGCTGTCGCAGACTTACGAAGCCACGGCTGGCCTGATCGGCAACAGCGTGCTGGCGCTGGCGCGTCAGCCGGAGGAGGAGCGCAGCGGCGGGGAGGATGCGGCCGCGCTGGTGCAGGCGGTCAGCCGTTTCGATCCGCCGATCCAGAACACGCGCCGGTTCGTGGCGAACGACTGCGAGATCGGCGGCGTGCCGGTGCTGGCGGGGCAAACGATATTGCTGGTGCTGGCGGCAGCCAATCGCGATCCGCGCGGCCAGGGCCGTACATTCGGTTTTGGACATGGCGTGCACGCATGCCCGGGGCAGGCGTTGGCCTGTGCGTTTGCCACCGGCGCGATCGAGGCTTTGATGGCCGGACCGGCGATGCCGACATTGAACTGGACGTATCGCCGTTCAGCCAACGCCCGCATACCGGTCTTCAGCTGAGACAATTTGTCCCGATGTATGGAATTTGCTTTTAAGTAGTATGCCTGCTGATAACAGCCAGGAAATACTCAAAATGATGGAATGGATCCCAGTAGTCTTCGTTACGTTCAAGTTTCTCGTGCTTGGCACGGGCATGTTCTTCGCCATCAAGTGGCATTACGATCAAGGGAGGAAGACGAAGGAGCGGCGCGCGGTGCTGCGCGCCGGCGGCCAGCTGGCCGCCGCCTTCGTGCTATCGCTGCTGGGCCTGGGCCTCGTCACTTTCGTCCTGATCAGGATGCTCGGTATGGACTTGAGCTTCCCGTGACGCTAGTGCGCGGGCTTCTGCACCAGCGCGCTGCCGGCGCCGTGGCGGTGGCCTTCGCTGACGGCGGTGACGCTGCCGTCCGGGTTGAACACCAGCGCATTGGCCGCGCCGATTTCTTCCGGCTTGTTCCAGTGCTGGCCGGTCTTCTCCAGCGCCTTGGCCTGGCTGCTGCCGGCGAAGCCAGGCTCGACGTCGGTGGCCATGCCGTTGCGCTCGGACAGGCGCGGCGCGTTGAGCGCGTCCGGCATGCTCATGCCCAGGTCGACGTAGTTGAAGATGGTTTGCAGCACGGTGGTGATGATGGTGCCGCCGCCGGGACTGCCGATCGAGAAGGCCGGCTTGCCGTTCTTGAAGGCCAGCGTCGGCGACATGCTGCTGCGCGGCCGCTTGCCCGCTTCCGGCACGTTGGGCGCGGGGCCTGAAAAGTCGAAGTCGGTCATCTCGTTGTTCAGCAGGAAGCCGTAGCCGGGCACGACGATGCCGCTGCCGCCCCAGGCTTCGATAGTGTAGGTGTAGGCGACGATGTTGCCGTCCTTGTCCGATACCGTCAGGTGGGTGGTGTGCGCGCCTTCGGCCAGCAGCTTGTTGGCGTTGGGACGCAGCGGCACGCTGAGGTCGTTCTGGAAGGGATAGGGATCGCCGGCCGGCGCCTGCACGCTGGCCTGGTTTGGATTGATCAGCTCGCGGCGGCGGGCGGCGTAGTCCTTGTTGAGCAGGCCGGCCACCGGCGCTTCGACGAATTCGGGATCGGCCAGGTAGGCGTTGCGGTCGGCGAATGCCAGGCGGCTCGCCTCCAGGTACAGGTGTTCGGCCTTTTCTTTCGGCATGGCCTTGAGGTCGTAGCCTTCGAGGATGTTCAGCGCTTCGGCGATGGCGATGCCGCCGCTGCTGGGCAGGGGCATGCCGTACAAATCGTAGCCGCGGTAGGTGCTGTGCACCGGCTGGCGCAGGCGCGCTTCGTAATTGGACAGGTCGGCCATCGTCATCTGGCCGGCACGCACCTGCACGCCGGCCGCCACGTTCGGCCGGTTCACCGCATCGACCACGGCGCGGCCTATCTTGCCTTCATAGAAAACCTTGACGCCGCCGGCCGCCAGTTCGCGGTAGGCCTTGGCCAGGCCCGGGTTGCGCAGCACGGTGCCGGGCGCGATGGCCTTGCCGTTCTTCAGGTAGAGCGCGGCGGTGTCGGGGAACAGCTTGAACTTGTCGAGGTTGCCTTCGACCAGGTGCGAGAAATTGTCGTTGACGGCGAAGCCATTGGCGGCCACGCGGATGGCCGGCGCCAGCACCTGTTTGAACGACATCGAGCCGTAGCGGTCCAGCGCTTCGTGCCAGCCGCGCACGGCGCCGGGCACGCCGACCGCCATGCCGCTGGCGAGCACGGTGTCGAAGTTCATCTCCTTGCCGTCCTGCTGGAACACGGTGGGCGTGAAGTTGGCCGGCGCGGTTTCGCGGTGGTCGATGGTGATGACGCGCTTGTCCTTGGCCAGGTAGATGACCATGAAGCCGCCACCGCCGATGCCGCAGCTGAACGGATCGGTCACGCCCAGCGTGGCCGCCGCCGCGACGGCGGCGTCGATCGCGTTGCCGCCCTGGTTGAGGATGGCCAACGCCGCCTGTGACGCCGGTTCGCTGATGGTGGCGACGGCGCCGCCGCTGCCCGTGGCGACCGGGGTCTTGGCCCAGGCCGCCGATGGCAACAGCAGCGTGACGATGATGGTGGAGACGAGGACGGTGCGGGCGGGGCGGCGGAGCTGGATCATGTGGGCGCGGGGTCTCGGGTTAGGATGAAGGTGCGTTGCTCACCCTCAAGCTTACCCGATAATCCGGCGCGGCTTCATTCTTGGCAGGGACTGCCTGCGGTTCGACGCCGGTCAGCGTGAAGGTCAGGCCGTTTTGCGTGACGCTGGGACTGGCGTTGGGCATGCTGTCCGACAGCACGAAATTGCTGGTGTTGCCGTCGGCAGCGGTCAGCGCGAAGCTGTAGCTGATGTAGCCGGCCCAGACGCAGACGGCGCCGGTGCGGCAGCGGCTGTCGTTGACGCGCTCCAGCTTGAGGCTGGGCGCGCCGGCGGTGGCGCCGCTGATGCCGGGCGTGGCGGCGGGCGTGATGGCGACGCTGGCGCCCTGGGTCAGCACGTAGTCCTGCGCGAAAGCTTGTTGCGACGGCGCGGCGCCGGCGCGGCCGACGGCGGACGCGGCGCCGCAGGCATGCAGCAAGGCCATCGCGGCGATCAGCAGCGGCAGGATGATCAGTTGCCGCAGTAGGGTGGTTTTCATAATTACCTCTTCCTTCGAAGTAGACGGCAAGCTTAGCAAAAAGATCACTGTGGCGTCGCACGAAACGCGGATTTACCGCGCCACGTCAAACTTCCGCTTGCGTGCCGTAGAATGGGGGCCCTGAATCACATTGATCGAACAAAATGAAAAAGACCGGCATGGCGAAAAGCGACGCTAAAAAATTAATGGGCCAGATGTCCGCCCCTGGCGCCGCCAGCTTCGGCAAGGTGGCCGAAGTGGTCGACAAGCGTGAACAGCGCAAGCGCGACCAGGCGCTGGGGCTGGTGCCGTTCGCGGTTAAGCTGAACGGCGACCTGGTGCAGCAGCTGCATGCCCAGGCCAAGGAACGCGACATCGACCTGAACCAGCTGGTCGGCGAATTGCTGGCGCAGGGCCTGGCGGCCTAACAAGCAATAATAAACAAGAACCAGCAAGCAAAAAAAAGCCGCGCGGTGCAAACCGGGCGGCTTTTTTAACGCACGGCGGTTTATACGTAGGCCGCCAGTGCGCCCTTCATTTTCTTCAGCGCGGCCACTTCGATCTGGCGGATGCGCTCGGCGGAGACGCCGAATTCTTCCGCCAGCGTGTGCAGCGTGGCGCCGGAACCGTCGTCATTGGCCAGCCAGCGGGCTTCGACGATGCGGCGCGAACGGGCGTCCAGCTTGCCCAGCGCTTCTTCCAGGCCTTCCGATTGCAGGCGCGTCACCTGCTCCGCTTCCAGCACGCGGGTCGGCTCGCTGGCTTCGGACGACAGGTAGGCGATCGGCGCGAACTTGTCGTCTTCGTCGTCGTTCGGCGATTCCAGCGCGATGTCGCGGCCGCTCAGGCGGGTTTCCATCTCGATCACTTCTTCGCGCTTGACGTCCAGCAGCTTGGCCAGGCTGTCGATTTGCGTAGGCGTCATCGCGTCCAGGCCGGTCTTGTGGCTGCGCAGGTTGAAGAACAGCTTGCGCTGGGCCTTGGTGGTGGCCACTTTGACCAGGCGCCAGTTCTTCAGGATGTACTCGTGCATCTCGGCCTTGATCCAGTGCATCGCGTACGACACCAGGCGCACGCCCTGGTCGGGGTCGAAGCGCTTGACGGCTTTCATCAGGCCGATATTGCCTTCCTGGATCAGGTCGGCGTGCGGCAGGCCGTAGCCCAGATAGCCGCGCGCGATCGACACCACCAGGCGCAGGTGCGACAGCACCAGCTCCTGGGCGGCGCCCAGGTCGTTCTTTTCCTGCAGGCGCTTGGCCAGCGAGACTTCATCGTCGTGCGTCAACATCGGCAGGCGGTTGACGGCCGAAATGTAGGCGTCCAGGTTGCCCAGGTTGCCAGTGAACCCGAGTCCCAGGGCGCTATTGGTGGCTGGTACCAATGCGGTCGGTGCGGACATCATAGTCATTTTCATTCCTTCGCTCGATGATATTGCTTAGTCTCAATGTTTCAAAATTGCTGTAGAGAACTCTTTTGCTCTTCAGTACACATATATTAGCACTCTCCTTGGATGAGTGCCAATCACCAGATATTAATTCATTCCATAGCAAAAAACTATGAGGTTAATCAGCATCATGACAGTGTTTAATCAAGCATGCGCGTCGGAGCTTAGGCCTGACTTAATGGTAGGCGCGGCGCAAGACCGCTTCCGTGCGGAGGCGCACGGAAGGGGGGGGATCAGTTCAGGCGGGACAGGTGGCGCTGCACGGACAGCAGGGCGCCGATGAGGCCGAGGCCGGCGGACAGGGCCAGCAGGCCGCCCATGGCCAGCGGCGGCAGCGGCGCCAGCTGGAATTCGGACGCATACAATCTTGCGAATTCTGCAATCGCCAGGTTGAGCGGCTGCAGCGCCAGCGACACGGCGCCCAGCGCCACGCCGCCCGCGCACAGGCCCAGCAGCGCACCGGTGTAATAGAAGGGACGGTGGATGAAGCTGTCGGTGGCGCCGATCAGCTTGGACACCAGGATTTCCTCGCGCTGGGTCATCACCTGCAGGCGGATGGTGTTGAAGATCACCGCCACCACCACCGTGCCCAGCGTGGCCGCCAGCAGCAGCAGGGCCAGGCGCAGCACGTTGAGCAGGGCCGCCAGGCGCTTGACCCAGGCCGAATCGACCTGCACCGTGTCGACGCCGGGCAGGGCGCGGATCTGTTCGGCCAGCTGGTCGACGTCGCCGCCGGCCTGGGCATTGCGGAAGGCGTCGAGTTTGAGCACGTAGCTGTCGGGCAGCGGGTTTTCACCCAGCGTGGTCAGCACGTCGGCCAGGCCGCTCTTGTCCTTGAGCTGGTCGAGCGCTTTTTCGCGCGGGGTGAAGACGATCTTGGCCTGCGGGTCGCTCACTGTCTGGCGCACCGTCTGGCGCAGCGACACGGCCAGCGCCTCGGCCTGCTCGCGCGGGGTGTCCTGCTTGAGGAAGACGCTGATTTCGGGATCGACCGACAGCTGCTCCGACATGGGGCGCACATTGTCGAGCAGGGTCAGGCCGGCGAACGGCAGGGCCAGCGCGATCGCCACCACCAATATGTTGAACAAAAAGCCGGCCGGCGAGCGGCGCAGGTGCACCAGGGCCGCGGCCAGCGCGTAGCGGTGTTGGCGGAACCAGAGCGTCATGCCGCCACCTCCAGTTGACCTTGCTTGAGGTGGATCACGCGCGCGGCGGCGTCCAGCATCTGCTCGTCGTGGCTGGAAATCAGGCAGGTGACGCCGACCGAGTGGAAGGCCTTGAGCGCGTCGAGCACCTTGTCGGCGCTGGCGCGGTCGAGGTTGGCGGTGGGCTCGTCGGCCAGGATCACCTGCGGCCGGTTGACGATGGCGCGCGCGATCGATACCCGCTGCTGTTCGCCGCCGGACAGGGCCAGCGGCTGGGCGTCGGCGCGGTCGAGCAGGCCGACCTTGTCGAGCGCGGCGCGGGCGCGCTGTTCGGCCTGGGTGCGCGAGGCGCCCGTCACCAGCAGCGGCAGCATGACGTTGGCCAGGATGGAGCGGTCGGTCAGCAGGCGCTGCTGCTGGAAGATCAGGCCGAGGTTGCGGCGCAGGAAGGGCACGGCGGCCGGCTTGATGCGGGCGATGTCCTGGCCGTTGACGATGACCTGGCCGGCGCTGGGGCGCTCCATGGCGGCGATCATCTTCAGCAGCGTGGACTTGCCGGCGCCCGAGGGGCCGGCCAGGAACACCAGCTCGCCCTTGGCGACGGTCAGCGAGATATCGCGCAGCGCCGTGGTGTCGGCTCCATAGTGTTTCGAGACGTTACGGAATTCGATCATGGAGAGGGCTTATCCCAGCAGGGCGTCGACGAATTCGGCGGCGACGAAGGGTTGCAGGTCTTCGATCTTCTCGCCGATGCCGATGAAGTAGACCGGCACCGGGCGCACGCGGGCGATGGCGGCCAGCACGCCGCCCTTGGCGGTGCCGTCCAGCTTGGTGATCACCAGGCCGGTCAGCTGCAGGGCGTCGTCGAAGGCCTTGACCTGGGCCAGCGCATTCTGGCCGGTGTTGCCGTCGATGACCAGCAGTGTCTCGTGCGGGGCGCCATCGAGGCCCTTGCCGATCACGCGCTTGATCTTTTTCAGCTCTTCCATCAGGTGCAGCTGGGTCGGCAGGCGGCCGGCGGTGTCGATCATCACCACGTCCAGGCCCTTGGCCTTGCCGGACTGGACGGCGTCGAAGGACACCGCTGCCGGGTCGCCGGAAGCTTGCGAGATCACGGTGATGTTGTTGCGCTGGCCCCAGACCATCAGCTGTTCGCGGGCGGCGGCGCGGAAGGTGTCGCCGGCGGCCAGCAGCACGGACTGGCCGTGCGACTGCATGTGCTTGGCCAGCTTGCCGATGGTGGTGGTCTTGCCGGCGCCGTTGACGCCGGCGATCATCATCACGGTCGGCTGGTGGCGGCCCAGTTCGAACGGGCGTTGCAGCGGCGTCAGCAGCTCGATCATCAGCAGCTTGAGCGCGGCCTTGACGGCGGCGGCGTCGAGCAGCTTGTCGTCCTTGACCTTTTGTTTCAGCGCGGTCAGCAGGTATTCGGTGGCGTCGATGCCGGCGTCGGACATCAGCAGCGCCGCTTCCAGCTCTTCATAGAGCGCGTCGTCGATCTTGGCGCCGACGAACAGGATGGACAGGTTGCTCGACGTCTTGGACAGGCCGGCCTTCAGGCGCGACATCCACGACAGCTTGGGCGCGGGTTCCTCGATGGGCAGCAGATCGGGCAGGTCGGGCAGGTCGGACGCTACGGCTGCCGGGGACGGGAGTGGTGCCGCGGCTGGCGCGGGCGCCACGGGCACTTCGGGGGCGACGGGTTTTTTCTTGAAGAAACTAAACATGGATATGTGGTTGGGGGCGCTTCAAGCTGATGTCCGGCAGCGCCGGACACGGGGAAATGCGGGTATTTTACCAGAGCGCGGCGCGGCGGCCTGTTTATGCTACTGGAATGACAAGATTTCAGCCGGCGGCGGCATGGCGCAAGCGCCATTCGGCGATGGCGCCGCTGATGTCGGACAGCGCATAGACCCGCACATGGGGCGGCCGGCGGCGGCGCAGCGCGGCGTTGCCGCCGCCGGCCCACAGTTCGACGCCGCCGCCGAGACGGGTGTGCAGTTCGGTCAGGCCGTCGAGCGCCTGGCGGGCGTTCATCGCCACCGAGAAGGACAGGGCGATGATGTCGACCCGCTGCACGCGCGCCGCTTCGACGATGTCGAGCAGCGGCGTCTGCACGCCCAGCGAGATGCAGTGCGCGCCCTCGGCCACGCACATCGCTTCGGCCATCAGCAGGCCGAGGCCGTGGCGCTCCTGCGGCAGCGTGGTCAGCATGATGCGCGGCGCCCCCAGGTTGCTGGCGTTGGCCTGCGGCATGGCGAAGATGGCGCTGCGCATCACCACCGTCAGCGACTCTGTATATAAGTGTTCTTCGAAAGTGGCGAGGGAGCCGCCGGCCCAGGCTTCGCCGATCAGGGTGGTCAGCGGCGCCACCAGCTCGATCACGAAACTTTTCAGGCCCATCATCAGCAGCGCCTGCGACAGCTTGCGGCGCAGCGCTTCCATCTGGTGGCTCTTGCACAGGTCCAGATAGCTTTGCAGTTCCGGCCGCGGCACGGTGGCGCCGTGCAGGCTGACGGCGGCCTGGCCGGTGAGGGCCCGCAGCTCGTCGGTGCTGTACTGGATCACCTTGCCGGGGCGGTAGCCCAGGTCGATCAGGCGCTTGACCAGGCGCAGCTTGTGCACTTGCTCGATCGGATAGACGCGTTCGCCGTTGGGGTCGCGCAGGGGCTGGGGGAAGTCGTAACGCCGTTCCCACACGCGCAGGGTTTCCTTGGCGACGCCGGTGTCGCGTTCAACGTCGCTGATCGTGCTCGGAACTGGTTGTGAGGAAACTATAGTAGTCATCAGGCATACGCGGCCGCCATTTTTTGACAGTCGCAAGGGTTGGCACGGGGTCCGGGTGCACAGTGCGCTGGCGGCCGGGCCGTGACAACGCGACCTGCATTTTACATTCGATTTGCACCCGAAAGTATCGCGTCGCCATTGTGTTTTGCTTGGCGCGAGCCATAGAAAAGAGCTTGTCCACGACACACAGTTGACATCCGGAACTAATGAACTGAATATCGGTTTTGCCCCATCGATGTCCTGGACAAAATAATTTGTGGCCAGGAAAAAAATATCGGACGGCTGTTGTAGGCAGCGCAAATTCCGCGGCGGCGAGGCGCTGGATTGCTCTGGATCAAGTGCCGCCCACCCGCCAGCCGCATGCATGGAATTCATGTAAAGGATGAGCGTTTCTCACAGCA
Source organism: Duganella sp. HH101 (assembly GCF_001758795.1). NCBI lineage: Bacteria > Pseudomonadati > Pseudomonadota > Betaproteobacteria > Burkholderiales > Oxalobacteraceae > Duganella > Duganella sp. HH101. The sequence goes on from NZ_LRON01000002.1 coordinate 99,233, forward strand.
TTCCCTATGAATTTGCAAGTGAAGATGGTGGTTTTGTCTCAAATATGCAACAGGTAGCAATTTCTTACAAATTGCTGATGCACTGCAACACCTTGCGGGCGCGACAAAATTTCCTACACAAATAAAGCGCTAACACTATGAGCAAAGTTGGTTTTCGGGCTATTTTGCCGTTTGAAACTGCCAAACAATCTGCTGAGTTGTAAGCTTATTACCATTGAGTCGAGGCGGGCGGCGGGGCGCTTCAGTATAAAATGGCGTCAGAAATAGCAAAGTGGCTATTTTTACTTGGTCCGACAACGATGTAGTCACGTATGCATAGATCTTGCATTTGTTACTCGGGCAGCCCGCACAACGGGGTGCTGCAATGGATGCATCGAGCGGAAATACCGGGCTAGTTGGCTAACTCGGCAGGAAATATTGCGATGCGGTAAAATGCGGGTGTTTTGAATTTCTGGCAAGAGTGACTGGGGTCAACATGAACGCTTTTACACTTGGCAGACCAGCAAAGCATCAGTATAGTGCCGCCTCCGACGCAATTTGCGTCGCGATAAAGCCGGCGTCGATTTAATCGGCCGCAATTTAAGTGAACGCGACCCGCACTTGGGACCGCATCGTGGCAGCTGGGGAGTTTGCCCTCACGCACAGACGGCGCTGCAGATGGCGCCGATAAGCACCGAACACGCCGCAATACTAGCTTTACCTTTTTACAGCAACACAACTGAAGGAAACACGTAATGAAAAAATCCCTTATCGCCATGGCCGTCCTGGGCGCAATGAGCTCCGCAGCGTTCGCTCAATCGAACGTCACGATCTACGGTATCGTCGATGCCGGTATCGTTAGCGAGCGCGGCGGCGTTGCCAACACCACCAAAGTCACCAGCGGCGTAGGCTCGGCCTCCCGTCTGGGTTTCAAAGGTACGGAAGATCTGGGCGGTGGTCTGAGCGCTGTCTTCGTGCTGGAATCGGGCATCAAAGCTGACACCGGCGAGTCCGATGTTGCTGGTTCGATCGCTAACCGTCAATCGTACGTTGGTCTGAAATCGACCACCGCTGGTCAACTGACCCTGGGTCGTCAGTACACTCCGTACTACGAAACCCTGCGCGACGTGGCTGACCCGTTCGCTCTGGGCTACGCTGGTACCGCTAAAAACCTGTTCGGCGTGGCTGGCAACAACACCCGCAACAGCAACGCTATCGTTTACCAGTCGCCATCGCTGGCTGGTTTCCAAGGCGAAGTTTCCTACTCGGTAGGCGAGCAAGCTGGCGACGCATCGGCACAACGTCAAATCGGCGGCTGGGCTGGCTACTCGAACGGTCCTCTGAACGTTCGCGTTGCTTACAATGCACGTAACAACGACACCGTTGCTCCTAAACTGAGCACCGACGTTGGCCACAACACCCTGATCGCTGCTAACTACGACTTCGTCGTTGTTAAAGCTTACGCTGCTTTCAGCAAAGACAAGGGTACCAACAGCTCGCCACTGGCTAACGCTTCGAACCCATTCGGCTACGCAGTTGCTCCAGCGGCTACCCGCGACAGCAACGTTGCTCTGATCGGCGCTACCGCTCCTATCGGCGCGAACGGCACCCTGATGGCGTCGTACACCCGCAAGAACGACAAAGAAGTCGCTAACCACGATGCAGATCAGTGGGCAGTTGGCTACTCGTACGCTCTGTCGAAGCGCACCAGCACCTATGTTGCTTACGCTAAGATCAAAAACAAAAACGGCGCTAGCTACACCGTTGGTAACAACAGCGAAGCCGGTTCGGGCGACAAGGCTTTCAATCTGGGCCTGCGTCACTCCTTCTAATCTGATCTGATCAGTTAGAATCCACAACGGCTGCCTGGTGCAGCCGTTGTTCATTTCTGAAAGCCGTTACCATGATCACTACCCGACGTGCCGCGCTGGCCGGCGCCATCTTGCTGGCGTCCTGCGCGGTGTTCGCCGCGCCGAAGATGGCGCGCAAGCAGGCCGCGCCGGCCGGCACCCTGCCGCGCTACGGCATGCTGGTGTATTCCGACCTGTGCGTGCATGCGGACAGCGGCGAGTTCGGCGGGCAGCGCATCACGCTGCAACGGTTTTCAGAAGTGGACACGGTGTTGTACGAATACACGGCCGGCGGCCTGAGCTGGCCGGTGGTGGCCAGCGAGGTCACGATCGATCCGCGCGGCAAGCAGTTGTACTTCACGGTGCAGCCGCCGGACGAGGAAGAGCGCGTCATCAGCGGCAAGCTGGCCGACGGCGGCAAGACGCTGGTGCTGGACGGCGGCTATTGCGGCGACCAGTCGGTGCCGATGCGCTTGTCGCTGGTGACGGACTTCGGCCGCAAGGCCGGCGCTTGCCGCGCCTGTCCGGCGCAGAAAAAGAAGAAAGACATGGAACAAGAGGCGCCCGAGGCGCCTGAAGCGCCGGCGCCGATGATCGATGCCGGCAAGACCACTACCGCCGGCCTGTGAGCCGGCGGTTTTTTTTGACGATTACTTCGCGGCCTTGGCCGCCTGCGCGTTCTTGCGGATGGTGTCCAGCGTGGCGCCCGGGGTGATCAGGTTGCCGTCGTAGCGCAGCTCGATCACGGCCGGCAGCTGTTGGCTGTTGGCGTAGGCCAGCGCGCGCTGCAGCGCCGGCGCGAAGTCCGCCGTCGCTTCCACCACTTCGCCATGGCCGCCATAGGCCACCGCCAGCGCGGCGAAGTCCGGGTTGTGCAGCTGCGTGCCGGACACGCGGCCAGGGTAGTGCAGCTCCTGGTGCATGCGGATGGTGCCGAACATGCCGTTGTTGAACACGATGATGACCACGCCCGCGCGGTACTGCACGGCGGTGGCCAGCTCCTGGCCGTTCATCATGTACTCGCCGTCGCCGGCGAAGGTGATCACGGTGCGCGCCGGATCGATGATCTTGGCGGCCACGCCGGCCGGCACGCTGTAGCCCATGGCGCCGCTGGTCGGCGCCAGCTGGGTGCGCATGCCGCCGTAGCGGTGGAAGCGGTGCGCCCAGGTGGCGTAGTTGCCGGCGCCGTTGGTGATGATGGTGTCGTGCGGCGCGATGCGGTCGATCTGCTGCACCACCTGCCACAGGTCCAGCGGCGCTTTGCCGTCCTGGAAAATGGGCGGCTGCTGCTGCCATGCGGCCAGGTCGGCCTTGGCTTCGGCCACGGTGCCGCGCCACGCGGCGCTGTCGACCGGCGCCATCGCGGCCAGCATCGCCGCCACTTGCGGCATGCCGCTGTTGATCATCAGCTCGGCCTGGTAGACGCTGCCCAGTTCCTCGGCGTCGGCGTGCACGTGGATCAGGCGCTGGGCCGGCACCGGCGCGGCGATCAGCGCGTAGCCGCCGGTGGTCATCTCGCCCAGGCGCGGGCCGATGGCCAGGATCACGTCGGCTTCGCGCACGCGCGCGGCCAGCTTGGGATTGATGCCGATGCCGACATCGCCGATGTAATTGGGGTGGTCGTTATCGAGCAAGTCCTGGAAGCGGAAGGCGCACGAGACCGGCAGGTGGTTGGCTTCGGCGAAGGCTTGCAGGTCGGTGCAGGCTTGCGCGTTCCAGCCGCCGCCGCCCAGCAATACCAGCGGCTTCTTGGCGCCGGCCAGCAGCGCGCGCACCTGGGCTATCTGCGCGGCCGACGGCGACGCCTGCACCGGCTGGTAGCGGCGGGTGTCGGCCACGCTGGCGACGGCGGTCAGCATGTCTTCCGGCAGCGCCAGCACCACCGGGCCGGGGCGGCCGCTGGTGGCGATCTGGAAGGCGCGCGCGATGTATTCCGGCACGCGGTCGGCGCGGTCGATCTGCGCCACCCACTTGGCCATCTGGCCGTACATGCGGCGGTAGTCGATTTCCTGGAAGGCTTCGCGGTCGACGAAGTCGTTGCCGACCTGGCCGATGAACAGGATCATCGGGGTCGAGTCCTGGAAGGCGGTGTGCACGCCGATCGAGGCGTTGGTCGCGCCCGGGCCGCGCGTGACGAAGCAGATGCCGGGCTTGCCGGTCATCTTGCCGTAGGCGTCGGCCATGAAGGCGGCGCCGCCTTCCTGGCGGTTGATGATGAAGCGGATGTCGGAGTCGTGCAGGGCGTCGAGCACGTCGAGGTAGCTTTCGCCTGGCACGCCGAAGGCGGTGTCCACGCCGTGGATCTTCAGGGCGTCGACCAGGATCTGGCCGCCGGTGCGGGATGGTTGCGTCATGTCTGGCCTTATCGGGGTCTAGGTATAGGTGCGGTATCCCGCATTCTACGGCCGGGAAAAGGCGGCGGCTTTTCTAATGGCGACACCAAATTTCAGATTTGCAGGGGCGGGCTGTTACAATAGCGCTTGAAGCAAGCCAGACAGCCGCTGGCCAGCGCGTAATGCCTGGCGGGAGGAAGGTCCGGACTCCATAGAGCGGGGTGACGGTTAACGGCCGTCCGCTGAAAGCCGCAAGCGCAAGCCCAAGGTATAAGGCGAGGAATAGGGCCACAGAGACGAGCGTATTAAGTTACGGTGAAACGCGGTAACCTCCACCTGGTGCAATTCCAAATAGGCACGCGATGATGCTGCTCGCGGAGCGTGCGGGTAGGAAGCTTGAGCGCTGGAGTAATCCAGCGCCTAGAGGAATGGCTGTCATAGCGCAGGTTCGCCTGCGCCGTAACAAAATCCGGCCTATCGGCTTGCTTCAACTAATAACGATGTTCGCGGCTGCCGCGGGACCGACGCGCACGCCGCGGCACCCCCGGGGACTTTGCCGATGAAAAAATACATACTGGCCTTGGATCAAGGCACTACCAGCTCGCGCGCCATCCTGTTCGACCATCAGGGCCGCATCTGCGGCAGCGCGGCGCAGGAATTCCCGCAACACTTCCCTCAGCCCGGCTGGGTCGAGCACGACCCCAACGAGATCTGGAACAGCCAGCTCACCGTGGCGCGCAAGGTTTTGCACGACAACCATGTCGACGGCGGCCAGATCCTGGCGATCGGCATCGCCAACCAGCGCGAGACCACCGTGGTGTGGGACCGCAAGAGCGGCGAGCCGATCGCGCCGGCCATCGTCTGGCAGGACCGCCGCACCGCCGACACCTGCGAGGCGCTGCGCGCCGACGGCAAGGCCAAGAAAATCACCGACATCACCGGCCTGGAGCTGGACGCCTATTTTTCCGCCACCAAGCTCAAGTGGCTGCTCGACCACGTGCCGGGCGCGCGCGAGCGGGCGCGGCATGGCGCGCTGGCCTTCGGCACCATCGACAGCTGGCTGACCTACAAGCTGACCGGCCGCCATGTGACGGACGTCAGCAACGCCGCCCGCACCATGCTGTTCAACATACACCTGATGCGCTGGGACCACGACCTGCTGCAGCTGTTCGACATCCCCGAGGAGATGCTGCCGCAGGTGGTGTCGTCGAGCGAGGAGGTGGGCCATACCAGGGCCGCGCTGTTCGGCGCCGAGATCCCGGTGGCCGGCATCGCCGGCGACCAGCAGGCCGCCACCTTCGGCCAGGCTTGCCTGAAGCCGGGCATGGTCAAGAATACTTACGGCACCGGCTGTTTCATGATGATGCATCTGGGGCGGCATCCGGTGGCTTCGCACAACCGGCTGCTGACCACGGTCGGCTGGCGCGTCGACGGCGCCACCGATTATCTGCTGGAGGGCAGCGTGTTCATGGGCGGCGCCACGGTGCAATGGCTGCGCGACGGGCTGGGCATCATCCAGCGGTCGGGCGATGTCGAGGCGCTGGCCGCCACCGTGCCGGACAACGGCGGCGTGTTCATGGTGCCGGCGTTTGTCGGGCTGGGGGCGCCGCACTGGGATCCGTATGCGCGCGGCGCGCTGGTCGGCCTGAGCCGGGGCAGCAACCGCGGCCACATCGCCCGCGCCGCGCTGGAGGCGATCGCCTATCAAAGCGCGGAGCTGATGGCGGCGATGCAGAAGGATGTCGAGGCTTCGCACCGCGCCATTCCGCTGACCGAGGTGCGCGCCGACGGCGGCGCGGCCCGCAACGATCTGCTGATGCAGTTCCAGGCCGATCTGCTGGGCGTGCCGGTGGTGCGGCCGACCGTGACCGAAACCACGGCGCTGGGCGCGGCCTATCTGGCCGGGCTGGCGGTGGGCTACTGGGAGACGCAGGAAGAGATCGCCGCGCAGTGGTCGTGCGAGCGCCGCTTCGAGCCCGCCATGCCGGCCGATCGCCGCGCCGAACTGCTGGGGCAGTGGGGCCGCGCGGTCGAACGCTCGCGCGGCTGGGACGCTGCGCGCTAGCGGTCCGCAAAAAAGCCATGGTTCCCGCGCGCGAAAGGATGAGGTAAGATGGAATATCTTGCCACCTAAGCAACTGGAGGAGCGATGCAAAATGTCGAGTTGAATGCGATCGAAATCCTGTTCGATGAACTGAGCGATGTCGCGTTTTTCGTCAAGGACCGGGACGGCCGCTACCTGGCCGCCAACCGCACGCTGGTGCGGCGCTGCGGCCTGCGCACCAAGCAGGAAATCGTCGGCAAGACCGTGCTGGAAGTGCATCCGCGCCATCTGGCGCAGACCTATATGGCGCAGGACCGCGAGGTGATCGAGGCCGGCCACACCATCAACAAGCACCTGGAACTGCACCTGTATCCCAACCGCCGCCACGGCTGGTGCCTGACCCACAAGACGCCGCTGCGCAACGATGCCGGCGCCATCGTCGGCCTGGTCGGCACCTCGCACGACCTCGGCCTGGCGGACGACTTGCATCCCGTGTACCGCCAGATCGCCAGCATCGCCCAGCATATCCGCGAGCACTACCGCGAACCCCTGTGCCTGAACCAGCTGGCGCAGGACGCCGGCCTGCCGCTGGCGCGCGTGGAGCGCCTGTTCCAGCGGGTGTTCCACTACAGCCCGCGCCAGCTGCTGCTGCAGTCGCGGCTGGACGGCGCGCTGGCGCTGATCGAGGCCGACCCGGCCCGCAGCATCGCCGACATCGCCAACGATTGCGGTTATTCGGACCACAGCGCCTTCAGCCGCCAGTTCAAGGCGCTGACCGGCATGACGCCGATGCAGTACCGCGCGCAGCAACATGGCGAGCGGCCGCAGGCTGCGCCGAGCATGGCGTCGTGGGCGGAACTGCGCGCCTGAGCTCGAAACTGTGGTATTTCGGCGCAAGCGCTGTGCCGATCCCACGCCCCCGGCTGTTTAAATATAGCGAACCGCCGCGCACCCTCCGGTGCGCGCAATGCCTTGCAAACTCATCAAGCTAGTATCACCCAGCCGACCCGCCCACAAGGCGCGCGGCGAATACTTATAACTATCTTGAAGAGAGGCAGACATGTCGTTATCGAGGAATATCCTGTATCTAGGCGGCCTATGCGCCGTCAGCCTGGCCTTTACCGCCCATGCCGACAACGGCGGCGACCCCGCCGCAGACAAACACGGCCGCCTGAAACAGGCGCCCATGCCGCACCAGCGCCAAAGCCTGCCGCCATCGGTCGAGCAGCAGAAGTACCAGCTGGCGCCGACCACCAAGCCGCGCTACGACCTGCTGCCGCGCCAGCAGCGCAACAGCCTGACGCCGCTGAGCGCCACGCCGGAATGCAAGGACATGACCAAGCTGGCGACCTACAGCGGCGCCGCGCTGGCCGACTACCTGGTCAACCTGCCGGACTTCGAATGCACCTACGGCCTGTTCTCGCTGACGCCGGCACAGGGCGCGACGATCTACTCGGCCGCCAACCTCAACGCCATCGCCAGCCGCTTCACGCAGGAAGCCGGCAGCTACAACGCCAGCAATATGGCGCTGGTCAACCTGGCGCTGTACCTGCGCGCCGGCTATTACCTGGCCGAAGGCGGCACCATCGCCCAGCCGGCGCAGTCGGTGAAGACGACGCTGCGCACGCCGATCAAGCAGCTGGCCGAGAGCACCCGGCTGTACGCGCCCAACGCCGCGGCCTACACCACGGCCGGCGAAACGCTGCGCCTGATCACCAATATGCACGACGAGGCCTACTACCTGCCGAGCATGAAAGCCCTGGTGCAGCGCTACACCAACACCCCGGCCAACCCGAACGCGGTCGACGCGCTGCGCAACAACAGCACCAGCGGCGGCTTCACGTCGGCGCTGACGGTGCTGTTCTACTCCCACTACCGCGCCGACGCCGCGCCGGTGGTGCAGAACGACCTGTCGTACGCGACCGCGCTGAACGCCTTCGTCACGTCCAACAAGACCGCTCTGCTGGGCAGCAACTACAGCTACCAGCTGAACGACGCGACCAACGAGGCGTTCCGCTTCATGCAGTACCCGGCGCTCAAGGCCGGCGTCAAACCGATGGTGCTGAACATGCTGGCCACCAGCAGCCTGACCAGCGCCGACAGCGAGCTGTGGCTGGCCGCCGCCAGCGCCGTTAAGTACTACGACAACGCCAATTGCGCCGAGTACGGCACCTGCGACTACGTCACCAAGCTGGCCAACTCCGTGCTCAAATACAGCAAGTCCTGCAGTCCGACGCTGCGCATCCGCGCCCAGGACATGACGCCGGCTCAGCTGCAGGACAGCTGCGACAAGCTGGCGGCCGAGGAGGGCTATGTGCACGACATGCTCAAGACCAAGCGCACCCCTGTCGCCAACGACAACAACACCTCGCTGGAACTGGTGGTGTTCGACGACTACAGCAACTACAGCAAGTACGCCTCCATCATCTACGACATCAGCACCGACAACGGCGGCATGTACCTGGAAGGCGAGCCTGACGTGCCTGGCAACCAGGCCCGCTTCATCGCCCACGAAGCTTCGTGGCTGCGTCCGACCTTCCAGGTGTGGAACCTGGAGCACGAGTACGTCCACTACCTGGACGGCCGCTTCGACATGCTGGGCGACTTCGGCCAGGCCACGTCGGTGCCGACCGTCTGGTGGATCGAGGGTATCGCCGAGTACATGTCGCTGCGGAATAACAACCAGGTCTCGATCGACGTCGCCAAGACCGGCACCTACCGCCTGAGCCAGATCTTCGGCAACACCTACAGCATGAGCGACTATGTCATCCGCGCCTATCGCTGGGGCTACATGGCAACCCGCTTCATGATGGAGCGCCACCGCGCCGACGTCGATGCCGTGCTGGGCATGTTCCGCATCGGCGACTACAGCGGCTACCAGAGCTTTATGGCCCGCATCGGCACCAGCTACGACGCCGAGTTCGCCGACTGGGTCAACACCGCCACCACCGCCGGCCAGCCGCCCATGCCTGAACCGCAGCTGCCGGCCTGCGCCTCGACCAGCTACCTGGGCAAGAACTGCGGCATCGGCGGCCTGGGCTCGTCCACCGCGGCCTATGTCTACCTGATGGTGCCGGCCGGCGCCACCAACGTGAAGATCTTCAGCCGTGGCGGCAGCGGCGACGCCGACATGTACGTGGCGCTGGACCGCTACCCGACCGTCGCGTCGTACGACATGGTGTCGGCCGCGGCGGGCAACTCGGAAAACGTCAGCATCGCCAATCCGGTGGCCGGCCACTGGTACTACATCATGCTGAAGGCCAAAACCAGCTTCAGCGGTGTGACGGTGTACGCGACCTACGACTAACTGAGCTGAAACGGTCTTAGAAAGCGCTTAAAACGGCAGCCGCCCGGCTGCCGTTTCCTGATTTCCCTCCACGGATTTCGTATAATGCGGCGTGGCGGTGCGGTGGCTAACTTGTCTATACAAGTTGTCCTGCGCCGTGGCGCTGTCCCCGCACGACCCCAGGTTTTTCCATCCAGCTGAGTGCGCCGCCGGCGCGACTTGCCGCAAGAAATCCCCCCGCTGCCGCCCGTACGCCTCTGTTGTCGTTTTAATACCGCAATGTTGGCGTCTTGCAACTATATGCATTTAATTCAATTATTTTATTCGCTCTATTTCCCCGTTTTAGTGCGTCCAAACACATGTGCACAGATGAGGTAGCACATTCACTGTTTGTCATAAGTACTTAATTTGCCTAACTATTTTATTTCTACCCGGCTTCAAGGAATCGCGCTAAGTCCTTAATTTCATTACTAAAATCGCTGTTTCGTTTGCCTGAAAGCGCTTGACCACTATTCTTGCTTCCTCTAAAGTGGGCATCTGTGTGAAAAAGTGTCTTTTTGTGGGAAATTTCACCCGACTTAGCGGCGGGGGAGATGAGAACCGGAAGCGCCGATCATGCTCCGCTAACCCTACTGAGGTCAAAAGGTAATCCCGTGTTTCAAGGCGCGTCCGCAATCAATCTCGATGCCAAAGGCAGGATGTCTATCCCCGCCAAGCACCGTGACGCGCTCTCGATCCAGTGCGAAGGCCGCCTCACGCTGACCCGCCATCCCGACGGCTGCGTCATGTTGTTCCCCCGCCCGGTGTGGGAACAGCACCGCCAACAGATCTCCCAGTGGCCGTTGCAGGCCCGCGCCTGGCAGCGCATCTTCCTCGGCTACGCCACCGACGTCGAAATGGACACGGCCGGCCGCATCCTGATCGCGCCCGAGCTGCGCAGCGCCGTCGGCCTTGAACGCGAGGTCATGATGATGGGCATGGGTTCTCATTTCGAAATCTGGGATGCCGCCAAGATGGCGCAACAAGAGCAGCAGGCGATCGAAGCCGGCACCCCCGATGTTCTCGCTAATTTCTCTTTCTAAGGCTCCGTGATGACCACTACATCGGTGCCGGAATTTCAGCATCGGACGGTGCTGCTTGACGAAGCGGTCGACGCGCTGGCGCTGGACGGCGCGCGCGCCGACGGCGTCTACGTCGACGGCACGTTCGGCCGCGGCGGCCACTCGCGCCTGATCCTGTCCAAACTGGGCGCCAAGGCGCGCCTGATCGCCTTCGACAAAGACCTGCAGGCGATCGCCACCGCCGAGCAGATTACCGACCCGCGCTTCACCATCGTCCACGACAGCTTCGCCACCATGCACGCGGCGCTGGCCGAGCGCGGCGTGGCGCAGGCCGACGGCATTTTGCTCGACCTGGGCATCTCGTCGCCGCAGGTGGACGACGCCGCGCGCGGCTTCAGCTTCCGCAACGACGGCCCGCTCGACATGCGCATGGACACCACGCGCGGCATGTCGGCGGCGGAGTGGCTCGCCACAGAAACTGAACAGACACTGGAAAAGGTGATCAAGGAATATGGGGAAGAACGGTTTGCTTTTCAGATTGCAAAGGCGATTGTTGCTCGCAGGGCAGTCGAGCCAATTTCAACCACACGACAGCTTGCCGGCATCGTGGCAGGCGCGGTCAAGACTCGGGAAAAGGGCAAGGACCCGGCCACCCGTACCTTTCAGGCTATCCGGATTTTCATCAATAAAGAGCTTGAAGACCTCGAGATCGGTCTGACCCAGGCCTGGAACAGCCTGGCGCCGGGCGGCATCATCGCCATCATCAGCTTCCACTCGCTGGAAGACCGCATGGTCAAGCGCTTCTTCGCGTCCAAGGCCAACGTCGAGCAGCCGGACCGCCGCCTGCCGATCCGCGCGGTCGACCTGCCGCAGCCGGAACTGAAGCTGCTGGCCAAGTTCAAGCCGTCCGACGCCGAGATAGCCGCCAACCCGCGCGCCCGTTCGGCCGTGATGCGTGTCGCGCGCCGCCTGCCGTTTTCAGCTCCCGGCGCTGTGAAGGGCGCGGCATGAGCGGCAAGATCAACCTGGTGCTGACGGCGCTGCTGGTGGCCTGCGGGCTGTCGCTGGTGAACGCGCAATACCAGGCGCGCCATCTGTTCATCGAACTGGAACGCACGCAGTCGCAGGCGCGCCAGCTCGACATCGAATGGGCGCAGCTGCAGCTGGACCAGTCGACGCTGGGCAAGCACGCCCGCATCGAGGAAATCGCCCGCCGCGACCTGAGCATGACGCCGCTGACCGCCGCGCGCACGCAATACCTGACGCCGGAAGGATCGAAATGAGCCGCGCCAGCAATACCAACACGTCGCGCGTAGCCCGCTCCAAGGGCGTGCCGTTCTCCAAGAACCCGGTGCTGGCGGTACGCCTGCCGGTCTGGCGTTCGCGCGTGGTGCTGTTCGTATTGTTCGCCGCCTTCGCCGGCCTGGGCGCGCGCGCCCTGTGGCTGCAAGGCTTGTCGACCCAGTTCCTGCAGAAGCAGGGCGAGATCCGCTACGCTCGCACGCTGGACCTGCCGGCCACGCGCGGCAAGATCACCGACCGCGATGGTCAGGTGCTGGCGTCGTCGGTGCCGGTCAAGGCCATCTGGGCGATTCCGGACGATGTCCAGGAAGCGCCGCCGGCCAAGCTGAAAGAGCTGGCCAAGCTGCTCGACATGAGCAACGCCGACCTGCAAAAGAAACTCGACTCCGACCGCGGCTTCGTCTATTTGAAGCGCCAGGTCGAGCAGGACGTGGCCGACCAGATCACCAAGCTGGGCATCGACGGCATCCAGACCCGCAAGGAATACAAGCGCTTCTACCCGCAGGGCGAAGTGACGACCCACGTGGTGGGCTTCACCAACGTCGAAGACGCCGGCCAGGAATCGATGGAGCTGGCGCAGCAGAAAACCCTGGTGGGCCAGCCGGGCAGCCGCCGCGTCATCAAGGACCGCCTGGGCCACATCGTCGAAGACATCGAATCGGTGCGCGAGCCGCACGACGGCAAGGACTTGACGCTGTCGATAGACAGCAAGCTTCAGTACATCGCTTTCACGCAGGTGAAGGAGTCGGTCGAAAAATTCCACGCCAAGGCCGGCGCCGCCATCGTGCTGGACGTGCACACCGGCGAAGTGCTGGCGCTGGCCAACTGGCCGACCTACAACCCCAACGACCGCTCCAAGCTGACCGGCGAGCAGCTGCGCAACCGCGTGATGACGGACACCTTCGAGCCTGGTTCCTCGCTCAAGCCGTTCACCGTCGGCCTGGCGCTGGACGAGAAGCGCATCACGCCGCACACCATGTTCGACACCGGCGCGGGCGCCATGGTGATCGCCGACCACGTGGTCCACGACACCCACCCGCACTACTTGATCGACGTCCAGACCATCATCCAGAAGTCGTCCAACATCGGCACCTCGAAGATCGCGCTGAGCATGCCGCCGCAGGAAATGTGGGAGATGTTCACCAAGGTCGGTTTCGGCCAGCAGCCCAAGTGGGGCTTCCCCGGCGCCGTGGCCGGCCGCGTGCGTCCATATAAATCGTGGCGTCCGATCGAGCAGGCCAATATGAGCTTCGGCCAGGGTATCTCGGTATCGCTGATCCAGCTGGCGCGCGCCTATATGATCTTCGCCCGCGACGGCGACATCATCCCGCTGTCGTTCCAGAAAGTGACGGAAGCGCCGCATGGCACGCAGGTGATCAGCGCCAAGACCGCCGCCGAAATGCGCGAGATGCTGGAGATGGTCACGCTGCCGGGCGGCTCGGCCGTCAAGGCCCAGGTGCAGGGCTACCGCGTGGGCGGCAAGACCGGCACCGCGCAGAAGTTCCTCAACGGCCGCTACTCGCAAACCAAATACATCGGCAACTTCGTCGGCATGGCGCCGATGTCGAACCCGCGCTTCATCATCGCCGTCATGATCGACGAACCGGGCGGACCGGTGCACGTCGGCGGCGACGTCGCCGGCCCCGTGTTCTCCGCGCTGGCCGCCAACGCGCTGCGCGCCAAGAACATCACGCCGGATTCAACCCTTACCCATATCATCATTCCTGATAATGCAGCACAGGAGAAAATGTGACGACTTCTGACTTCGACCCCTTGGCCGTCGCGGCCGCGATCCGCAAGCTGGCGCCGTCCGCGCAGCTGGCTTCGGATTCGCGCCGCATCAAGCCGGGCGATGTGTTTTTTGCTTTCGCAGCCGAAGCGGGCGATGCCGGCGACGGCCGCAGCTTCATCGAGAGCGCCATCGAGCAGGGCGCCGCGCTGGTGGTGCTCGACCCCGCAGGCTACACCTGGAACGACAGCTGGGCCGTGCCCTACCTCACCGTCGAACAGCTCAAGCGCCATGCCGGCGTGATCGCCCACGCCTTTTACGACCAGCCGGATGCGGCCATGTTCACCGTCGGCGTCACCGGCACCAACGGCAAGACCTCCAGCGCCGTCTGGCTGGGCCACGCGCTGTCGCGCGGCGCCGAGCCGGCCGCCGTCATCGGCACGCTGGGCGTGGGCCTGTTCCGCGCACGCGGCGATGTCGAGTACGACGTCACCGGCTACACCACGCCGGACGCGGTGCTGCTGGCGCGCACGCTGGCCGGCCTGCGCGGGCAGGGCGCCGCCGCGCTGGCGATCGAGGTATCGTCCATCGGCCTGGAACAGGGCCGTGTGGCAGGCATGCACTTCGACGTCGCGCTGTTCACCAACCTGACCCGCGACCACCTGGACTACCACGGCACGATGGAGGCCTACGAGGCCGCCAAGACCAAATTGTTCGACTGGCCCGGCCTGAAGACGGCGGTGGTCAACCTGGACGACCCGATGGGCCTGCGCCTGATCGCCCACCTGCAGGCGAAAGCGCCGCAGGCCGCGCCGTCGGGCGATATTCCGCTGATCGGCTACACGCTGCACGACGCCACCGCGCGCCCGGACATCCCGGGCGTGTTGATGCTGCGCGCCAGCCAGTTCCGCAGCAGCCGCAACGCCGGCACCGAATTCCATCTGGAGTGCACGCTCGGCGTGGCGCTGGTCAAGACTCACCTGGTCGGCAACTTCAACATCAGCAACGCGCTGGGCGTGATGGGCGCGATGCTGGCCAAGGGCCTGGGCCTGCGCGCCGCCATCGAAGCGGTCGAAGCGCTGCTGCCGGCCCCGGGCCGCATGCAGCAGGTCGGCGGCCAGGATGCGCCGATGATCGTCATCGACTACGCGCACACGCCGGACGCGCTGGAAAAAACCCTGGCCGCGCTGCGCCCGGTGGCCACCGACCGCGGCGGCCAGCTGTGGTGCGTGTTCGGCTGCGGCGGCGACCGCGATCCGGGCAAGCGCCCGCAGATGGGCAAGATAGCGCAGATGGCGGACCACGTGCTCGTCACCAGCGACAACCCGCGCAGCGAAGATCCGCACTCGATCATCGAGCAGATCGTCGCCGGCATGGACCGCAACAACCCGGCATCGACGGTGCAGACGCTGGACGACCGCGCCGCCGCCATCCTGTCGGCGATCAAGCACGCCGGCAAGCCGGACGTGATACTGCTGGCCGGTAAAGGCCACGAGCCGTACCAGGAAATCAAGGGCAAGAAACTGCCATTCTCCGACGCCGACCACGCGCAGCTGGCGCTGTCGGCCCGCTTAACCATGATGAGGACGAATTGATGCGTGCAGCACTCGCACAGATTCTGCCTTCTGTGTCCGGCGCCAAGCTGATTGGCTCCGGTGAAATTGTATTCAACGGCGTCTCCACCGACAGCCGTAGCGTAGCCGCAGGTTCGCTGTTCGTCGCCTTGCGCGGCGAGGTTTTCGACGCCCACAACTTCCTGGCGCAAGTCGCGGAGAAGGGCGTCGCCGCTGTCGTGGTTGAAGAACTGCCGGAGGGCTGGACCGCATCGACCGGCATCGCGGCCATCGTCGTACCGAACACGCTGGTGGCCCTGGGCCAGATCGCCAACTACTGGCGCCGCCAGTTCACGATGCCCGTCATCGGTGTCACCGGCAGCAACGGCAAGACCACGGTCAAGGAAATGATCTCCGCCATCCTGGCCGCCGCCCACGGCGAAGACGGCCGCCTGGCCACGCGCGGCAACCTGAATAACGAGATCGGCGTGCCATTGACGCTGTTCCGCATGGACGCGCAGCAGAAGTCCGCCGTGGTGGAACTGGGCATGAACCATCCCGGCGAGATCGGCCGCCTGAGCGCCATAGCCGCCCCCACCATCGCCATGGTCAACAACGCCCAGCGCGAGCACCAGGAGTTCATGCACACCGTGGAAGCGGTGGCGCGCGAGAACGGCGCCGTGCTGGCCAGCCTGCCGGTGCGCGGCGTGGCCGTGTTCCCGCATGGCGACGAGTTCACGCCGGTCTGGGAAGAATTGTCGGCCGGCCGCCGCATGCTGCGCTTCGGCCTGACCAAGGACGCCGAGGTGAGCTGCACCTTCCGCCCTGGCGACTTCGGTAGCGAGATGTTCATCACCATCCGCAGAAGCGAGGGCGAGTGCGCAGGCGAGCCTGACCAGTTCTTCGTCAACCTGCAAGCGGCGGGCGAGCACAATGTGCGCAACGCGCTGGCTGCCGTGACTTGCACCTACGCCGCCGGCATCGCGCTGGACAAGATCAAACTGGGCCTCGACACCTTCGCGCCGGTCAACGGCCGCCTGCAGAAGAAGGCCGCGGCCAATGGCGCCGTCGTCATCGACGACAGCTACAACGCCAACCCGGACTCGGTGCGCGCCGCCATCGACGTGCTGTCCAAGGCCGCCGCCCCGCGCGTGCTGGTGCTGGGCGACATGGGCGAAGTCGGCACCCAGGGCCGCGAGTTTCACGAAGAAATCGGCGCGTATGCGCAGACCAAAGGCATCGAACAGGTGCTGGCAACCGGCGAGCTGGCGTCCCACATGAGTGGACCCGCCATTCGTCATTTTGAAAACTTCGGCGATCTGCTGGCTGCTGTCGACGCAGCCGTCACGCCGGATGCAACCGTATTAATCAAGGGCTCCCGCTTCATGAAAATGGAACGGGTCGTGCAGCATTTGATTGGATCGCAACAAGCTAACAAGGAAAGTCACTAATCATGCTGCTCTGGCTCGCTCAGTATTTTCAGCAGGACCTCGGGCCACTCCGGGTCTTCAACTTCATCACCTTCCGCGCGGTGTTCGCCACCGCGACCGCGCTGCTGATCGGCCTGTCGGCCGGTCCGGCCGTGATACGCAAACTGACCGCGATGAAGTACGGCCAGGCCGTGCGCACCGACGGTCCGCAGACCCACCTGAAAAAACACGGCACCCCGACCATGGGCGGCGTGCTGCTGCTGATCGCCATCGGCGTCTCCACGCTGCTGTGGTGCGACCTGTCGAACCGCCTGATCTGGCCGGTGCTGATCGTCACGCTGGGTTTCGGCGCCGTCGGCTGGGTCGACGACTACCGCAAGGTGGTGCGCCAGGATCCCGAAGGCATGCGCTCGGCGGAAAAATACTTCTGGCAGTCGCTGGTCGGCATCGGCGCCGCGCTCTACCTGGCGTTCTCGGTGTCCGCACCCAATGCCGGCAAGGTGTTCGAGCTGTTCTTCGCCTGGGTGCAGTCGGGCTTCTCGATGGACCTGCCGCCGAAGGCCGACCTGATCGTACCGTTCTTCAAGACCATCAGCTACCCGCTGGGCGTGTGGGGCTTCATCGCTTTGACCTACTGTGTCATCGTCGGCACCAGCAACGCCGTTAACTTCACGGACGGCCTGGATGGCCTGGCGATCATGCCGACGATTATGGTCGGCTCGGCGCTCGGCCTGTTCGCCTACCTGACCGGTAGCGCCACGTATTCGAAGTACCTGTTCATCCCGCACATTCCCGGCGCGGGCGAACTGATCATCTTCTGCGGCGCGCTGGCCGGCGCGGGCCTGGCCTTCCTGTGGTTTAACACCCACCCGGCACAGGTGTTCATGGGCGACGTCGGCGCACTGGCGCTGGGCGGCGCGCTGGGCACCATCGCCGTCATCGTGCGCCAGGAAATCGTCCTGTTCATCATGGGCGGCATCTTCGTCGCCGAGACGGTGTCGGTGATTATCCAGGTGGGCTGGTTCAAGATCACCAAGAAGCGCTTCGGCGTCGGCCGCCGCGTGTTCCTGATGGCGCCCTTGCACCATCACTTTGAACAAAAAGGCTGGAAAGAGACCCAGGTCGTCGTGCGCTTCTGGATTATCACGATGATGCTGGTGCTGGTCGGACTCTCTACATTGAAACTGCGCTGATGATCTACGAAGGCAAAAACGCACTGGTACTGGGACTGGGTGAATCCGGTCTGGCGATGGCGCTGTGGCTCGCCCGCAGCGGCGCGCGCGTGCGCGTGGCCGATACCCGTGAAGCGCCCGAGCGCCTGCCGGCGCTGCGCCTGGCCGTGCCGGACGCGGAGTTCGTCGCCGGTCCGTTCGGTGCTGCGCTGCTGGAAGGTATCGACATGGTCGCCGTCAGCCCGGGCCTGGCGCCGTATCGCGAACTGGCCGAGATCGCGCCTGCCGCTGCCGCCGCCGGCGTGCCGGTATGGGGCGAGATCGAACTGTTCGCCCAGGCGCTGGAAGCACTGGAACAAGAACGCGGCTACACGCCCAAGATCATCGCCATCACCGGCACCAACGGCAAGACCACCGTCACCACGCTGGTCGGCCAGCTGTGCGAACGCGCCGGCAAGACCGTACGCGTGGCAGGCAACATCAGCCCCGCCGCGCTGGACGTGCTGCGCGACGTGATGGACGCCGGCACGCTGCCGGAAGTGTGGGTGCTGGAGCTGTCGTCCTTCCAGCTGCAAACCACCTTCACGCTGGAAGCCGACGCCGCCACCGTATTGAACGTGACCCAGGACCACCTGGACTGGCATGGCGACATGCCGTCCTACGCCGCCGCCAAACACCGCATCTTCGCGGCCGACACCGTGCGCGTATTGAACCGCGACGACGCCACCGTAATGCGCATGGCCAGCGCCACCGGCACCAACGTCACCTTCGGCACCGACGCGCCAACGCTGCGCGACGACCTGGGCCTGAACAGCGAACGCGGCGTGCTATGGCTAGCCACCGCCGTGCCGGCCGAGGAAGAGGGCGAACCGAAGAAACGCAAGAAGAACGATCCGCCGCCGCCACCGGTCGAATGCATGGTCAAGAACCTGATGCCGGCCGACGCGCTGCAGATCCGCGGCGTGCACAACGCCGCCAACGCGCTGGCCGCGCTGGCCCTGTGCCGCGCCATCGACCTGCCTCTGGCGCCGCTGCTGCACGGGTTGCGCGAATATCGCGGCCAGCCGCACCGCGTGGAACTGGTCAGCGCCATCAACGACGTCGAATACTACGACGACAGCAAGGGCACCAATGTCGGCGCCACCGTGGCCGCCTTGAACGGCTTGGGCAAGGCGTTCACCGGCGCCAACCAGCGCCTGGTGGTGATCATGGGCGGCGACGGCAAGGGTCAGGATTTCTCGCCGCTGGCCGAACCGGTATCGCGCCACGTGCGCGCCGTGCTGCTGATCGGCCGCGACGCGCCGCAGTTGCGCGCCGCGCTGGCGCCGTCCGGTGTCGATCTGGAAGACTGCGGCACCGACCTGCCGCAAGCCGTCAAGCGCGCCAGCGAACTGGCGCAAGCCGGCGACGCCGTGCTGCTGTCCCCGGCCTGCGCCAGCATGGACATGTTCAAGAACTACGCGCATCGCGCCCAGGTGTTCATCGACACCGTGCGCGAGATCGCCCTCGATGCAGGACAGGAGCTCTGATGGCCTTCCAGATGCCGTTCCGCTTTGCTGACAAGTCGACGCCGCCGTCGATGGACAGCCGCGCGCGGCAATCGAAGATGATGGAATACGACCAGCCGCTGGTCTGGGTCACGCTGCTGTTGATGCTGCTCGGGATGGTGATGGTGTACTCGGCCTCGATCTCGCTGCCGGATTCGCCCAAGTTCGCCAACTACGTACGCTGGCAGAACACCTACTTCCTGCAACGGCAGGCGATGTTCATCGGCGTCTCGCTGCTGGCCGGACTGTTCGTGTTCCGCATCCGCATCTGCGACCTGCAGAAGGCCGCGCCGTACCTGTTCATCGGCACCCTGGTGCTGCTGGTGATGGTGCTGATCCCCGGCCTCGGCGTGGTGGTCAACGGCGGCCGCCGCTGGCTGTCGCTCAAGGTATTCAACGTGCAGCCATCGGAACTGATGAAAGTGGTCGCCGTGCTGTACGCCGCCGACTACACCGTGCGCAAGCAGGAGTACATGCACAAGCTGACCAAGGGCTTCATGCCGATGGCGGCGGCGGTCGGCTTTGTCGGCCTGTTGCTGCTGCTGGAGCCCGACCTGGGCGCTTTCGGCGTGATCGTCTGCATCGCCATGGGCATCCTGTTCCTGGGCGGGATCAACGCCATCTGGTTCGGCGGCATCGGCGCGGTGCTGGTGGTGATCTTCGGCTCCATCATCGCGCTGTCGAAATTCCGCCGCGAGCGCTACTTCGCCTACCTGAATCCTTGGGAGGAAGACAACGCATTGAACAAGGCCTACCAGCTGACCCACTCGCTGATCGCTTTCGGGCGCGGCGAACTTTTCGGCGTAGGCCTGGGCGGCAGCGTGGAAAAGCTGCACTACCTGCCGGAAGCGCATACCGACTTCCTGCTGGCGGTGATCGGCGAAGAGCTCGGCCTGGCCGGCGTGCTGGTGGTGATCGCGCTGTTCTACTGGCTGATCAAGCGCGCCTTCGACATCGGCCGCCAAGCCATCGCCATCGACCAGACCTTTGCCGGCCTGACTGCCAAGGGCATCGGCATCTGGATCGGTGTTCAGACGTTTATTAACATGGGTGTCAACCTTGGCCTGCTGCCGACCAAGGGCTTGACCTTGCCGCTGATGAGCTATGGCGGCACGGGTGTAGTGATTAACTGCGTCGGACTCGCGATCCTGCTCCGGATCGATTACGAGAACCGGGTCCTGATGCGTGGTGGCAGATTATGAAACGATTGATGATCATGGCGGCCGGCACCGGCGGCCACATTTTCCCCGGCCTGGCGATTGCGCAGACGCTGCGCGCGCGCGGCTGGGAAGTAACGTGGCTGGGTACCGCCGCCGGCATGGAACAGGAGCTGGTGCCCAAGCACGGCATCGCGATGGACAGCATCGACTTCACCGGCATGCGCGGCAAGGGCATCAAGCACTCGCTGGGCGGCGCGCTGAAGATGGTCAAGGCCTTCGCCGCCTGCTTCGGCTACATCGGCAGCCGCAAGCCGGACGTGGTGCTGGGCATGGGCGGCTACGTCACCGTGCCGGGCGGCCTGATGGCGCGCATGCGCGGCGTGCCGCTGGTGCTGGTCAATGCCGACGCCGCGCTGCTGCTGTCGAATAAAACACTGGTGCCGTTCGCCGAGCGCGTGTGCTTCGGCTTCCCGGCCAACTTCGGCAAGGCCGCCAGCAAGGCTGTCGTCACCGGCAACCCGGTGCGCAAGGAGATCCTGGACATGCCCACGCCGGACCTGCGTTTCTTCGGCCGCGAAGGTCCGCTGCGCATCCTGGTGGTGGGCGGCAGCCTGGGCGCGAAAGCGCTGAACGACAACCTGCCGGCCGCGCTGGCGCTGATCCCGGCCGCGCAGCGTCCGCAGGTGACGCACCAGTCGGGCAAGAAGAATATCGATGCGCTGCGTGCGGCGTATGCGCAGGCGGGCGTGGAAGCCAATGTGGTCGACTTCATCGATGACATGGCCGCCGCCTACAGCCATGCCGACGTGGTGATCTGCCGCGCCGGCGCCATCACTGTGTCGGAGCTGACCGCGGCCGGCGTGGCCAGCGTGCTGGTGCCGCTGGTCGCATCGACCACCAGCCACCAGCGCGACAACGCGCAGTGGATGGCGAAACAGAACGCGGCGATCCACATGCCGCAATCGGAAATGAGCGCGCAGAGTGTAGCGACGCTGTTGGAAACGCTGACCCGCGGCGCTTGCCAGACCATGGCAATGGCGGCGCGCAGTGTCGGCAAACGCGATGCGAACGACGCTATCGCACAAGTATTGGAACAACTAGCATGAAGCACAAAGTACAGAATATTCACTTCGTCGGCATCGGCGGCAGCGGCATGAGCGGCATCGCCGAAGTGCTGCTGACGCTTGGCTACACCGTGTCCGGCTCGGACCTGGGCAGCAACGCCGTCACCCAGCGCCTGGCTGACATGGGCGCCACCGTGTTCCAGGGCCACGCGGCCGCCAACATCGGCGAAGCCGACGCCGTCGTCACCTCGACCGCCGTACAGCAGGACAATCCTGAAGTCGTGGCTGCGCGCAGCCGCAAGATCCCCATCGTTCCGCGCGCCGTGATGCTGGGCGAGTTGATGCGCCTGAAGCGCGGCATCGCCATCGCCGGCACGCACGGCAAGACCACCACCACCAGCCTGGTCGCATCGGTGCTGGCGCAGGGCGGCCTCGATCCGACCTTCGTCATCGGCGGCCGCCTGACCGCCGCCGGCGCCAACGCCAAGCTGGGCACCGGCGAGTACCTGGTGGCCGAAGCCGACGAGTCGGACGCCTCCTTCCTGAACCTGACGCCGATGATCGAAGTCATCACGAACATCGACGCCGACCACATGGAAACCTACGAGCACGATTTCGAAAAGCTCAAGCAGGCCTTCGTCAACTTCACGCACCGCCTGCCGTTCTACGGCCGCGCCATGCTGTGCATCGACGATCCGCATGTACGCGCCATCCTGCCGCAAGTGACCAAGCCCGTGACCACCTACGGCTTCCACGAAGAAGCCGAAGTGCGCGCCGTGAACGCCCGCGCCGTCGGCGTCGAGATGCATTTCACCGTGATCCAGGAAGGCTACCCGGACCTGGACGTGGTGCTGAACCAGCCCGGCCTGCACAACGTGCAGAACGCCTGCTCGGCCATCGCCATCGCGCGCGAAATCGGCATCGAAGACAAAGACACGCAAGCCGGCCTGGCCGCCTTTGCCGGCGTCGGCCGCCGCTTCACCAAATACGGCGATGTCGCCATCCCTGGCGGCGGCACGTTCACGTTGGTGGACGACTTCGGCCACCACCCGCTGGAGATGGAAGTGACCACCGCCGCCGCGCGCGCCGCCTATCCTGGCCGCCGCCTGGTGCTGGCCTTCCAGCCGCACCGCTACAGCCGCACGCGCGACCTGTTTGAAGATTTCGTCAAGGTGCTGGGCACCGTCGACGTGCTGGTGCTGGCCGAAGTCTACGCCGCCGGCGAAGCGCCTATCGTGGCCGCAGACGGCCGCGCGCTGGCGCACGCATTGCGCGCACGCGGCAAGACCGAACCGATTTTTGTTGAGGCGATTGGCGATATGCCGGAAACCATCATGGGTGTGGTACGCGACGGCGACGTCGTCATGACCATGGGCGCAGGCTCGATCAGCGGCGTCCCTGCCAAACTGACTAACTATCCAAAGGTCTGAAAGTGAATCACCTTACTCCTGTTGACGCAAAAGCTTTCGGCAAAGTCGGCGTGCTGTACGGCGGCCGTTCCGCCGAGCGCGACGTGTCCATCATGTCCGGCAACGGCGTGCTGAAGGCACTGCAAAGCAAGGGCGTGGACGCCCACCTGTTCGACACCGGCGTGCGCACGCTGGCCGAACTGGCCGCCGAAAAATTCGACCGCGTGTTCATCGCGCTGCACGGCCGCTTCGGCGAAGACGGCAGCCTGCAGGGCGCGCTGGAACTGCTGGGCATTCCGTACACCGGCAGCGGCGTCATGGCCAGCTCGGTGGGCATGGACAAGATCACCACCAAGATCGTCTGGCTGGCCGCCGGCCTGCCGACGCCGCGCTACGCGGTGCTCAATGCTGGCTCGGACCTGGACGCCGTGTGCGCCGACCTGGGCCTGCCGCTGATCGTCAAGCCGCCTCACGAAGGCTCGACCATCGGCATCACCAAAGTCAGCGCCGCCAATGAATTCAAGGCCGCCTTCGATATCGCCGCCGCGCTGGACGACTCGGTGCTGGCCGAGGAATTCGTCACCGGCCGCGAGTTCACGGTTGCCATGCTGGGTTCGGGCGCCGATGCGCGTCCGCTGCCGGTGGTGGAGATCGTGGCCCCGCAAGGCAATTACGATTACCAGAACAAGTACTTCACCGACGACACCCAGTATTTCTGCCCGGCCGTGCTGCCGGAAGCGCTGACGCAGGAGATGCAGCGCCTGGCCGTGCTGGCCTACCGCGCCATCGGCTGCGAGGGCTGGGGCCGGGTCGACTTCCTGCTGCGCGAGAGCGACCAGAAGCCGTTCCTGCTGGAGGTGAACACCTCGCCCGGCATGACCGGACACTCGCTGGTGCCGATGGCGGCACGCGCGGAAGGCATCAGCTATGAAGAGCTGTGCGTGGAAATCCTGCGCACGGCGCGCCTGAAGTTAGCTCAACCTCAGATGAAGGGTTAAGCAAGGAGATGTGGCAAGACGCTAAAGCCTTGAATGCGACCGCCAGCGGCATTTTCGCCTTGACGGTATTGGCATCCATCGCCGCAGGCGTGTGGTGGGTAGCGCAACGGCCGATGTTCAACCTGCGCACCATCCGCATCGAGACGATCGGGCAGGACGAGTTAAAGCATGTGAACCACCTTACGCTGCGCAGCAACGCGTTGGGCCGCATCAAGGGCAACTTCTTCACGACGAATCTGGATGCGGTACGCCAGGCGTTTGAATCGGTGCCCTGGGTGCGCCGCGCAACGGTGCGCCGCGAATGGCCGGACCAGCTGATCGTGGCGCTGGAAGAGCATGAGGCGCTGGGCACATGGGGCGAGGACGGTAAGCTGCTGTCGACCAAAGGCGATGTGTTCACCGCCAACCTGGCCGAAGCGGAAGAGGATCACACGCTGCCGGAGTTCGATGGACCGGACGGCAGCGAGAAGGAAGTACTGTCGCGTTACGACGAGCTGCGCACCTGGTTTGCGCCGCTCAAGCTGGTGCCCGAGTCGTTGTCGCTGTCGGGACGCTATGCATGGACGGTGCGGCTGAATAACGGCATGAGCGTGGCGCTGGGGCGGGAACAGACCAGCACCACGTTGAAGGAAAGGGTGGACCGCCTGATGGGAATTTATCCGCAGCTGGTGGAGCACTTGCAGAACATCGAGACCATCGATATGCGTTACCAGAACGGGCTGGCCCTGAGTGCGACGGGATTGAAGATTCCGGCCGAGGGAGCCAAGCCAAAACCGATCGTGAAGAAAAAAATACAGTAGGCAGAGATAAATGACTAAAGACGCTAAAAACCTGATCGTTGGCCTCGACATTGGCACCTCGAAAGTGGTGGCCGTGGTGGCCGAGGTGATGGGCGATGGACGCCACGAAGTGATCGGGCTGGGCCAGCACGAATCGAAAGGCCTGAAGAAGGGCGTGGTGGTCAACATCGAAGCGACCGTCGAATCGATCCAGCGCGCGCTGGAAGAGGCGGAGCTGATGGCCGACTGCAAGATCCGCAATGTCTACGCCGGTATCGCGGGCAGCCATATCCGCAGCTTCAATTCCAGCGGCATGGTGGCCATCAAGGACAAGGAAGTGACGGCCACCGACGTGGCGCGCGTCATCGAAACGGCAAAAGCGGTTAACATCCCGACCGACCAGCAGCTGTTGCACACGGTGCCGCAGGAATTCATCGTCGACAGCCAGGAAGATGTGCGCGAGCCGATCGGCATGAGCGGCATCCGCCTGGAGGTCAAAGTCCATATCGTCACCGGCGCGGTGTCGGCGGTGCAGAACATCGTGAAGTGCGTGCGCCGCTGCGGCCTCGAGGTGTCGGACCTGATCCTGCAGCCGATGGCATCGGCCGACGCCGTGCTGACGCCCGATGAAAAAGAACTGGGCGTGGTGTTGATCGACATTGGCGGCGGCACCACCGACGTCGCCGTGTTCTCCGACGGCGCGATCCGCCACACGGCCGTGATCCCGATCGCCGGCGACCAGATCACCAACGACATCGCGATGGCGCTGCGCACGCCGACCTCGGAAGCGGAAGAGATCAAGATCCGCTACGGCGTGGCCAAGCAGGTGCTGGCCGATCCGGGCGAGACGCTGGAAGTGCCGGGCCTGGGCGACCGCGGTCCGCGCAACCTGTCGCGCCAGGCGCTGGCGGCCGTGATCGAGCCGCGCGTCGAAGAGCTGTTCGCCATGGTGCACCAGGTGGTGCGCGAGTCCGGCTACGAAGGCGTGCTGTCCTCGGGCATCGTGCTGACCGGCGGCACCGCCATCATGCCGGGCATGGTCGAGATGGCGGAAGACATATTCCTCAAGCCGGCGCGCCTTGGCACGCCGGACTACCGTGGCCAGCTGGCCGACGTGGTGCGCAGCCCGCGCTACGCGACCGTGCTTGGCCTGTTGTTGGAAGCGAAAAAGCAGTACCTGCGTGGCCATATCGTTACGCGGCAGGATGGTTCGGTGAAGGCAGTATGGCAGCGCATGAAAGAATGGTTCTTGGGTAATTTTTAAGCTTATTTTTCTAAACTATTTATATTAAAACCGCAGTTTTCAATCCCCAGTTCTTCTAACGATATGAGGACTGGCGCTTGAAAACCGCATTCTGATAGGGAGTCACATCATGGAGTTTGATATGGTCGATAACGCAGCTTTGGGCACCGTCATCAAGGTCGTCGGAGTCGGCGGCGCAGGTGGCAATGCAGTTCAACACATGATTAACAAAGGTATGGTCGGCGTCGAATTCATCGCCGCCAATACCGACGCCCAGGCGCTGTCGACCTCCAAGGCCGACAACGTGATCCAGATCGGCGAGACCGGCCTGGGTGCGGGGATGAAGCCTGACGTCGGCCGCAAGCTGGCCGAGGAATCGCGCCAGCGCATCGAAGACTCGCTGCGCGGTGCGCACATGGTCTTCATCGCCGCCGGCATGGGCGGCGGCACCGGCACCGGCGCCGCACCGATCGTGGCGGAAATCGCCAAGTCGCTGGGTGCGCTGACCGTGGCCGTGGTGTCCAAGCCGTTCTCGCACGAAGGCCAGAAGTGCATGGACATCGCCGATGAAGGCCTGGAACAGCTGTCGGCCAACGTCGACTCGCT
This sequence comes from Duganella sp. HH101, assembly GCF_001758795.1. NCBI lineage: Bacteria > Pseudomonadati > Pseudomonadota > Betaproteobacteria > Burkholderiales > Oxalobacteraceae > Duganella > Duganella sp. HH101. Next base: position 125,778 of record NZ_LRON01000002.1, read on the forward strand.
GATCGTGATCCTGAACGAGAAGCTGGAAGAGATCTACGAAGACGAATCGCTGATCGAGTGGCTGCAGCACGCCGACGATGTGCTCAACAACGCCGTCGCCGGTATCGCCGAGATCATCAACGTGCCGGGCCACATCAACGTCGACTTCAACGACGTCAAGACCATCATGGGCGAGCAGGGCAAGGCCATGATGGGCACCGCGACCGCGTCCGGCGTCGACCGCGCGCGCATCGCCGCCGAGCAGGCCGTGGCTTCGCCGCTGCTGGACGGCGTCGACCTGTCGGGCGCACGCGGCGTGCTGGTCAACGTGACCGCGTCGCGCGGGCTGAAAGGTAAGGAGATCAAGGAAGTCATGGCCGCCGTGCGCGCCTTCGCCGCGCCGGACGCGTCGATCGCCCAGGGTATCGCCTACGATGACGACATGGGCGACAACATCCGCGTCACCGTGGTCGCCACCGGCCTGGGCAAGGCCAAGAAGCATGTACAGCTGGTTCCCCAGCAGATGCTGCGCACCGGCACCCACAACAGCCCGATGATGCCATCGGCTGCACTGGGCGGCGGCGCGGCTTCGTCGTCCGTTTCGATGGGCGCGACCAGCGGCATGGGCGGCGGTGCATCGCCAGCCTTCGACGGCATGAAGGCGCCGGCTGTATGGCGCCGTGAATCGGCTTCCGAGCAGGTGCGCGCGATGGAAAAGAATGGCATGGAAACCTACGACATTCCAGCCTTCCTGCGCAAGCAGGCGGATTAAGGCATACTGCTGGCTCTAAGCCGGTGAAGCCGCGCCTGGCGCGGCTTTTTTACGTTCAACATTTATAAAAGGAGTCATCCATGACCATCAAGATTGGCGACACCCTGCCAGAAGGCACCCTGTCCGAATTCATCGAAACCGAAACCGAAGGCTGCTCGCTGGGCCCGAACACGTTCAACGTACAAGACCTGGTCAAGGGCAAGAAGATCGCGATCTTCGGCCTGCCAGGCGCCTACACCCCGACCTGCTCGGCACAGCACGTGCCAGGCTACGTCAAGCACGCCGCCGACCTGAAAGCCAAGGGCGTCGACGAAATCTGGTGCATCTCGGTCAATGACGCCTTCGTCATGGGCGCGTGGGGCCGCGACCAGAAAGCCACCGGCATCGTCCGCATGATGGCCGACGGCAACGCCGCTTACTCCAAGGCCCTGGGCCTGGACGCCGACTTCAGCAAGTTCGGCATGGGCACCCGCTCGCAGCGCTATTCGCTGCTGGTCGACAACGGTGTTGTGACCCAGCTCAACATCGAACAAGGCGGCAAGTTCGAAGTATCGAACGCCGAAACCCTGCTGGCCCAGGCGTAATCGCCGGACTGGTTGGATGCAGTAACGAAACGGCGCCGTCAGGCGCCGTTTTCATTGCAGGCCAAGGGAATTCCACATTTCGGTTGAGATGTGACAGATCAGGGTTGAGTCGTCGTCGGCGCTTAGGATGTATCATTTCCGAAGGTGGTGTTTAGGGGGGATATGATGGATTTTCTGAATTGGGAGAGCCTGGCGCAGAGCTACGCTTTGGGTGAAATAACGTCCGTCACCTTGTTCGCTGTCGGAGAGGTCTTTGAAGTTCGGCTAGCAACGGCCAAGGGCGTTTCGAAGTTGATGGATGACGGTGCGTGTCGAGTGTTTAGCGACCTGCGCGAAGCGTTGTCCTTGTTGCGCAAATTGGGTATCCAGCAGGTCGCCGTAGATGTGAGTGGGTGGCATGCTGCCGACAGTGAAGCCGATCATGCCGATTGGGCAAAAACCAAGATTAGTGCAGCAATGGCGGGCTTGAAAGATGGTTCTAATCGTGTCTTTTCGGCCGAAGAGTGGGCTGCCGTCCGAGCCGCGAAAAAATCGAGTCGCGGTGCACTATGAAACAGGTTGTCCGGACCGCGACGTATCTCGCTGATCTGGACGATATTGAGCGATATATCGCTCGCGACAACCCTGCTGCTGCCGCACGGCTTTGCGATCATATCGATGATCAGGTTGACCAATTGGCCGATCCGAACTTTCCCCGGCGGCGAGGGCGGGTCAGAGGCACAAATGAGCTGGTGGTGCACAAACATTATGTTGCAGTATTCCAGGATGATCCCACGGTGGTCACGCTCCTTAACGTAATACACACCAGTAGATGCTACCCATGAAAGTAATCGCGCGGATCAGTAACCCTGGACGCGTAGGCACAGGGCTAGTTCGGCGGCCAGCCGGCGCCGCTGGGCCGCGCCGATGAAGCGGCCGACTTCGATCTGCTCGCCGCAGTCTTCAAGATGAATGAGGTCGCCGTCGCGCCGGGGCGGCAGCAGGCGGGTGGTGCGTGGGCGCAGGCTGCGCTTGCTGCGCTTGCGTCCCCGGCATTGCTCCACCACGATGGCGCCGGGCAAAATCGCGATGCGGTCGTAGTCGCCCCGGTGGCGCGCGCAGTAGTGCAGGCAGGCCGCCAGCGCCGCCTGCTCCAGCGTGGCGTAGACCAGCACATAACAATAGCCCTGCCACAGGAAGACCAGCGCCACCAGCGCCGACGGCACGCACAGCGTCGCGAACACCAGCGCCAGTTGGCGCTGGGTCAGTGTGCAGCGGCGCTCCAACAGCCAGCTGCGCGGTTCCGATGGCACATCGCGCGGCATCGCATGCTCCCGGGATAGCAAGCCTCAAGTATATCCCCGTTCACGGGCGTGGCGCCGCTACGTCAGTAGATGTCGCCGAAATCGTGCTTGGCCTTGAACAGGGTCGAGTCGATGGAGAACGAGCAGTCGGCTTGCACGGCGAAGTATTTCAGCGTCTCTTCCGGCGCCGTCGCGAACAGGCTGCGGATCGCCGTCACGCGCTCGGCCGGTGTGCGCATGCGGGCCGTCCATTCGTCGAACTTCATTTCCAGCTTCCAGTCGCCGGCGCGTTCGCAGCTGAAGCCGGCGTCCGCCAGCATCGCCAGCCATTCGGATGGCCGGTAGTCGCGCACATGCGAAGCGTCGCGCAGCAGTTCGACTGCCTGCAAGGTGGTGTCGTGCAGCGGGCTTTCCGGCGCGGTGATGTCGATGACGGCCAGCACGCCGCCTTTCTTCAGCACCCGCTTCACCTCGCGCAGCGCGGCCGGCACGTCCAGCCAGTGATGCGCGGAGAAGCGCGTGACCACCATGCAGAACGAGGCGTCCGCAAACGGCAGGCTGGCGACGTTGCCCTGCTGCGTGGCGATGTTGTCCAGCCCCCGCTCGGCGGCGGCGCCGCGCACCACGGCCAGCATCTGCTCCGACAGGTCGAACGCCGTCACGGATTTCGCCACCGGCGCCACGGCGAAGCTGGCGTGGCCGGCGCCGCAGCCCAGGTCCAGCACCGTCGGATGCGGCCCCAGCAGGCGGGCGATTTCGCGCAGCGCGGCCAGGTCCGCGCCTTGCGCGTGGACGGCACTGGTCAGGTAGGCGCTGGCGGTATTGCCGAACTGCTGGGCGACGACGGCTTGCTGTTTCATGTTTTTCTCCAGGAAGGGACGAGTCAGGGCAGAATAGGCGTGTTTTTATCCTGTAACAAGACAAGTACTTATCCTGGTATAAGAACTACCATGCACAGCAAACTTGGCGAATTCATCCGCGCCCATCGCGAGCGCACTCTGCCCGACAGCGTCGGCCTGCCCGGCGGCGGGCGGCGCCGCACCCCCGGCCTGCGGCGCGAAGAGCTGGCGCAGCTGTGCGAGGTCAGCCCGACCTGGCTGACGTGGCTGGAACAGGGCAGGGAGGTGCAGGCGTCCGGCAAGATGCTGGCGCGGCTGGCGGAAGTGCTGCGTCTGTCGGCCGCCGAGCGCGCCTATCTGTTCAGCCTGGCCGACCGGCTCGATCCGCATCACGACGACGGCGGCAGCGCGGAGGAGGCGCTGGATGCGATCGTCGCGGCCGTCGGCGCCCCGGCCTACATCCTCGACCGGCAATGGGATGCGGTGGCGTGGAACCCGCAGGCGGCGCGTTTGTTTGCCGGCTGGCTGGCGCCGCGCCCGCAGTCGTCGTCGCGGCCCAATCTGCTGCGCTATATGTTCCTCAGCCCGGCGGCGCGCGAGCTGATCGTCGATTGGCCGGAGCGCGCGCGGCGGCTGGTGGCCGAGTTCCGCGCCGACATCGGCCGCCATGCCGGCGAGCAGGCGCTGGCCGCCCTGATCGCCGAGCTGTCCGGCGCCAGCGCGACCTTCGCCGAACTGTGGACCTTGCAGGACGTGGTCGGCAGGGAGGGCGGCCTGCGCCGCTTCCGCCATCCGCAACAGGGCGAGCTGAGCTTCAACCAGGTCACGCTGCACCTGGCCAAGCGCCACGATCTGAAGCTGGTGATGCTGCTGCCGCACTGATGCCGCGACGGTAAGTTGCTCTACCGGGAGTTTGCTTGCGTCAGTGCGTCGTTGATGGCCGCGCACAAGGTGTCGAGGTCGATGGGCTTGGTCAGGTAGCGGAAGAAGCCAGCAGCAATGCCGCTGCGGATCTCGCTGCGCATGGCGTTGGCCGTCAGCGCGATCACCGGAATGTGGGCGGTGCGCGTGTCGTCGTCCAGTACTTTTTTCGCTTCATGCCCGCTCATGCCAGGCAGGTTGATGTCCATCAGGATCAGGCTGGGCTGCTGGCTGATGGCCAGCGCGATGCCTTGCTGGGCGTCGGTCGCGCTGATCAGCCGCAAGTCGCCGCGAAAACTGATCGCGTCTTCGATCAACTTCAGACTAGCGGGATTGTCTTCGATGTAGAGGATGGTCGCCGTTTCGCCGCGATGCGGGACGATGCCGAACGACGCCGCCTCGGCCCGGGCTTGCTTTGCCGCCGGCAATGGTTCCTGCGGCAAAGCCGGCAGCTCGATCCAGAACACGCTGCCGACACCAACAGTGCTGCTGACGCCCAGCGAGCCGCCCATCAGTTCCACCAGGCGCTTGGTCACGACCAGGCCGATGCCTGTGCCTTCTTCCGAACCGGCCTCCTGGCCCAGGCGGTTAAAGGGTTGGAACAGCGCTTCCAGCTGTCGCGCATCCAGTCCGGCGCCGGTGTCCTGCACCGAGATGCGCACCAGCTGCTCCGTCGACGTGACGTTGAGCACCACCGCGCCGCTTTTGCGGTTGTACTTGATCGCGTTCGACAGCAGGTTCAGGATAATTTGCTTGAGACGGGTATGATCGGCCAGCACCACCACCGGCTCGGCCTCCGGATACAGCATGCGGATGCCGCGCCGGTTCGCCTGCTCGTCGAGCATCGCCACCAGGTCGGTCAACAGCGGCGACAGTTGCACCGGCTCCAGCGACAAGCTCATGTTGCCCGATTCGATCTTGGCCAAGTCGAGGATTTCGTCGATCAGGGCCAGCAGGTGCTTGCCGGCGGCGACGATGTTGAGCACGAAGGAGCGCTTTTGCTCCGGGGTCGACGGCAGCGCCTCGTTTGCCAGCAGCTGCGAGAAACCGAGGATGGCGTTGAGCGGCGTGCGCAACTCGTGCGACATGCTGGTCAGGAAGCGGTCCTTGGCCTGGTTGGCGCGCTCCAGTTGATACTTCTGCTCGTTGAGGGCTTGTTCGATGCGCTTGCGGTCGGTGATGTCGCGGATCGCCGAGGACACCAGCACGCCGTCCTCGGTCTCCAGCGGCGACAGGCTGATCTCGACCGGGAACTCGGTGCCGTCGCGGCGCAAGCCATGCAGCTCCAGTCCGGCGCCCATTGAGCGCGGCCGTGGCTGGCTGACGAAGCCTTGCCGCAGCGAGGGGTGCCGGGCGCCGTAGCGCGCCGGTATCAGGACTTCGATCTTCTTGCCCAGTAGTTCGGCGCGCGGATAGCCAAACAATAGTTCGGTCTGCGAATTGATCAGCACGATCTCGCCGGCCTGGTTGACGATGATGATGGCGTCCGGCGCCGATTCCAGCAGGCCGCGGAATTTCTGTTCCGCCTTCTTGCGTTCGCTGACGTCGCGGATCGCACTGATGACGAAGGTTCCGGCCTCGGTCTGGATCGGCGACAAGCTGATCTCGACCGGGAATTCAGTCCGGTCCTGGCGTACGCCGTGCAGGTCCAGGCCGGCGCCCATGGTGCGGGGGCGCGGCTGCTCAAAGTAGCGCGTGCGGTAGCCGACGTGCGCGTCGCGGAAGCGTTCCGGCAACAGCACTTCGATGCGCTGGCCGACCAGCTCGTCGGACTTGTAGCCGAACAGGCGTTCGGCCTGGGTGTTCGCCAGCACGATGGTGCCGGTGAGATTGGTGACGATGATGCTGTCCGGCGTGGATTCGAACACGCTGCGGAACTTTACCTCCATCAGCTGTGCGTCGCGGGTTGCCTTCAGCTGGGTCCGGTCCCTGGTGCTGGAGACGATGTAGCGCACCTGGCCCTTATCGTCTGGAATCGTAACGCTGGAGGTGTCGATGTAAATCAGGCTGCCGTCTTTTTTCTTGCGCAGCGATTCATAGTCGCAACTGCCGATTTCGTCGAGCTTGCGTCCAATTTCCCGGTCGGCGTCGGCCTGTCCGGGCAGGGAAATCAATGACCATAGATTGTTGCCGATGGCTTCTTCGGCGACGTAGCCGAAAATGCGCTCTGCGCCATGGGTCCAGCGTACAACGACACGGTCGCGCGTGGTGACGATCACGCCACCTGGTGCTTCGGTCAAAATTAGCTGGTCCAGATCGTCTGGCTTGAGCATGGGGTGGAACCGGTTATGCGTTCATTAAAAAGCAGTTGTTCAACATAATCAATTTTGTCGACCCCGTCAACGCACTTGCCATTCGATATCGTTGTAATTCGATGCGGCGCTGGCGATGCCGCCATCGCAGCCTTGACAGGCCTGGCAACGACGGCAAACATTTGATGTTATAGTTCCCGCATCATTCTGACGTCCTCCCATGGTCGGCCGTTCCGAGTGACGTCGGCTTCCCTTTTTCTTGCCTTACCGCCTGCGGTGATGGCTGCGCCCTGGGCGCGGGACGGGGACGTCCCTTTGTGCATCAGATTTTAAGAATGCTCACGTGCCGATCGAACTCAGCTTTGCTACACCGGTTGCGCTTCCCGCGCAGTCCAGCGTCATCCACCTCTACCAGTCGCCCAGCCTGGCCGACGCATTTGCCATCAGGCTGCCGTCCGGCGCCTCCGGTGATCCGGATCTGTTGGCCCGGTTCATCTTTGCGCACCAGCCTGCGTGGATCGGGCAGCTCACCAATCTTCGCGATCTGATTGTTGCCCGCTTTGGTCTGAAGACCGCCAGGCATCTGGCCACCTTGGCCCATGACGCGCAGGCCGGCCGGCTTGGCATCTTCAAGGTCTACCGCACCAGCGAAACCGAGGTGGTGGTGGGGGAGGACGATACGCATCTCGATTTCCGCGTGTCTATCCTGTGCAGCGGTGGGCCGGAGGCCGACGGCGGGTGCGAACTGACCCTCTCGACGGTGGTGCGCTGCCATAATCTGCTGGGGCGGGTCTATATATTCTTCATTGCGCCTTTTCATCGCATGGTGGTCAAGGCCAGCCTGCGCCGCGCTGCGCGCATCGGCTGGCCTGTTACGGCTAGCCTACAGTAAGGAACTGAGCAGGGATGAACTCGCCAATCAACGGATTGCAAACTGTCGCGCACGATCAGGCGGCTGCGCTATTCCAGTTCTTTCAGCTGTATTACTACGAGAACTCGGACTGGGCGGCTGAAGACCTTGGCGAGGATGGATTATTTGACGCCTGTGCGGTTTCAATCGCCGACTACATCGGAGCTCCCGACAAGGGCGCGTACTGGATCAGGAAGGACGGCGCGCTGGCTGGCTTCGTGGTGACTGAGCCGGTGACGCTGCCCGACGGCACGGTCGCGGAAGAACTGGCCGATTTATTTATACTGAAACGCTACCGGCGCCAGGGTTTGGCGATGGCGGCGGTCAGCGCGCTGGCAGGGAAATTCCAAGGGCCGTGGATGGTGGCGGTCTACCGCGACGACAGCCGCGCTGACGCCTTCTGGCGCCAAGCCTTCGCCCGTCTTGCCCTCGCGAGTGTGCGGCAGTACGAGGATCCCGAACTGCCGGAGTTCAGGCTGTACGCCATCAATGAACAGTAGTGTATTCAACGAATAATGAACCGCAATGCCTTGACGATACTGGTGGTGGAAGACCATCCGACGATCGCGCGCCAGATCGTGACGTTCCTGGATGGGTTGAAGTGGCAGACCGACCACGCCGCCACCGGCGCGCTGGCCATCGAGCTGGCCACGCGCGAACCTTACGATGTCGTTCTGCTCGATCTGAATCTCCCCGACCTCGACGGACTGGAAGTCTGCCGCGCGATCAAGGCGCGGGCGCCGCGCAATGTGCCGGTGCTGATGCTCACCGCCCGCGATGCCTACGAAGACAAGGCGCGCGGCTTCAACGAAGGCGCGGACGATTACCTGACCAAGCCGTTCGACCTGCGCGAGCTGGCCCTGCGTTGCGAAGCGCTGGCGCGACGGGGACAGCTGCACATCAGCCAGGAAATGCGCATCGGCCCGCTGACGCTGCTGCCGCGTGAAAAGCGTGCCCTCTGCGACGGCGCTCCGGTGCCGCTGACGCTGATCGGGTTCAGGATATTGTCGATGCTGTGCGCCGTGTATCCGCAAGCGGTGCCCCGCTCGGCGCTGATGCACGCGCTGTGGGGCGCCAATCCGCCCGACAGCGACGCGCTCAAATCGCACATTTACGCGTTGCGCAAGCAACTGGAACTGGCCGGCGGCGGGAAAATGGTCGTCACCATTCCGCAGCTCGGCTATAGGCTGGCACTGGATGGGGCCGATCATGTTTAGGTCGATCCGGCATGGCCTGTTTGCCGCGCTGGCCGGCTTCACTATCTTGATTTGCGTTGGCTATACCGGACTCGCGCTGGTCATTGCCTACGTGACGGAAGACATGCTGATCGACAGGCTGATGGAGCGGGAAGCCGCCGTCGTGGCCGCACATTTCCGACTGCACGGCGAAGTCGTACAGCCTGGCGACCAGATGATGCGCGTCTACCGCAGCGCCGAGGCGTTGCCGCCCGTCGTGCGCGAGCGGGTCGACGCCGGACACGAGCGCGCCGAAATCTCCACCAGCACAGGCCAGCACTATCATCTGCGCACGCTCGATCTGCCGGTGCAACGCGCATATCTGCTGGCCGATGTCCGTCCGTTGCTGGTGGTGTCCAAGCTGATGCGGGATGTCGGCGGCGTGCTGATCTTCGTTGCGCTGGGCTTGATCGCGCTGGCGCTATTGCTGGCCTACCTGCTGTCGCGGCGGCTGGTTTCGCCGTTGCAGGTGCTGGCGCACGAGGTGCGCAGCCTGTCGCAGGAAGATCCGGTCGCATTCAGCGCCCGCCATCGCCGCGACGAAATCGGCTACCTGGCGGACAAGCTCGGCGCCACGATTGCCGAGCTGCATGCCGCGCTGAACCGGGAGCATGCGTTCACGCGTGATGTCAGCCATGAGTTGCGCACTCCGCTGACGGTCATGCACAACGTCCTCGGGCAGGCCAAGTCCGCACCGCTTGGCGCGCCCGACGTGGAGCAGTTGCGGGCGGGCCTGGGCGAAATCGGCAACACCATCGACGTCCTGTTCGCACTGGCGCGCGCGGAGCATATCGCGGAGGAGGCGTTCGATCTGCGCGGCTGCATCGAGGAAGGCTTGCTGCGCCTGCTGGACGAAGGCGCCTGGGAAGACGGCCGGCTGGCGCTCCAGCTGCCCGATCGCCTGGAGGTATGGGGCAACCGCCATTTGTCTACGCTGCCCATCAATAACTGCCTGGGCAATGCGCTGTTCCATGGCGGGGCCCGCTCGCGGTTGCAACTGTCGTTTGCCGGCGGCGTTCTCAGTCTGGGCAACACGGTCGATCCTGAACGGGCGGGCACGATGCAAGGCTTCCAGCACGGCCAGCATCTGCTGCGGCGCATCGCCACGGCCATGCGCTGGGAGATCGCCTTCCATGCCGGAGCAACGGTGTATCGCGTCGAGATCGCGCCGCGGCGGACGCGCTGAAATCCGCCGGATTTCACCAGGGTTTCACCACCGGTTTTCTATGCTGCGTACTCGTCAACTTTTCCGATATACGCGCCATGAAAATACTGATCAGCCTCATCCTCCTCGCCTGCACGTCCCTGCCGGCATACGCCCAAGTGCAATCCCTCCTGCACAAGGAAGAAAAGCGCCGCTATCTCGTCTATACCCCGCCGTCCTATGCCGGCCAGCCGCAGAAGGCGTTTCCGGTGGTGTTCAATTTCCACGGCAGCGGCATGAGCATGGCCGAACAAATGCTTTACACGCAAATGAATCGCGCTGCGGATCGCCATCGGTTCATCGTGGTCTACCCCTTGGGCGTCAAGCAGGATTGGAACGTCGGATTCGGCACGTCTTATCTTGAGGGCAGCGACGACATCGGCTTTACGGAAGCGTTGCTCGCCAAGCTCAAGCAGGATTACCGCATCGACAGCCAGCGGGTGTATGCGACCGGCTTGTCGCGCGGCGGCTTCTTCACGCTGCGCATTGCGGCCGAGCTGCCGCAGCTGTTCGCGGCAGTGGCGTCGGTCGGCGGACCGATGCCGGAACCGGTGAAGCAGCACCATACGAAGCAGGGCAAGGTGGGCGTGCTGCTGGTGCACGGCACGGCGGACCAGGTGGTGGCATATGGCGGCAAGCCAGGCGGCTATCTGTCGGCGGAAGACAGCTACAGCTATTGGCTGAAACATAACGGCATGGGGGCGGCCGGGGCCAGCCGCCGCGTGATCGACGGCGACGCCGGCGATGGCACGGACGTGACCTGGGTGGAGCAGGGTAATGGCCAGCAAAGCGTGGCGCTGGCCACGGTGAGGGAGGGCGGCCATACCTGGCCTGGCGCCGATCCGTTCAACGTAGGTCTGCCGATCGGCAAGACCACCCGCGATATGGACGCCAATGACGTTATCTGGCAATTCTTCGACAAGCACCGCCGTTAAGAAGGCCTGCAATTTATAATGCCCGGCATGAAACCACTCATCGCAGTTTTGCTGGGCGCCCTGTCGAGCTCGGCGCTGGCCTGCCAGGCGCCAAGCCCGGACAGCCTGCGCGCAGCCTGGATCACCTGGCGGGCGGCCACGCTGAGGGACGAGCCGGGCGCGTCGGCCCGGCTGTACAAGTTCCCCTTCCTGCTGCTGTCCGCCTATCAGGGCGACCGGCCGCTGCGCGTGACCAAGGCCGCCTTCAACGACAACTACTCCGGCCTGTTCGGCGCGGAGATGCAATTCCGCCAGGAGCTGAAGCAAACCACGGACAGCGAGCACATCGGAAAAATCGATTTCGATGACAAGACCTGCAAGCTCAAATTTCCGGTCCGCATCCACGACACCAACTTCACCTACGACCAGAAGGCCGGATGGCTGGTGCAGTCGATCTACATGCCGGAAGCCTACGGCCTCTTCAACAAAGGCGACACCGAAGGCATACGCTGAATCCGCCCGCGTTCTGCAAGGAAAGTAAGCCCTTGTTATAATCGACACGACCGGGCACAGCCTGCCGGTCCTGGCTCCGGACGTCGCCATGATGACGTTCCCAGTGGTCCGCACGGACCTGTCGCAAGGAGCTTCCCCTGTCCACCGCCACCCGCTCGGAGAACCTGCGCAGCATCTACGCCATGCTGGCCGCAGTCGCCATGTTTTCCTTCATGGACACCACCATGAAAGTGCTGTCGTCCCACTATCCCGCCACGCAAGTGACCGCCATGCGCGCGCTCAGTTCGCTGCCGCTGCTGTGCGGCTACATGCTGTACCGCGGCGCCTTCCGCGGCATCTTCAAGGTGCGCTGGGGCATGCACATTTTCCGCAGCCTGCTCGGCATCGCCATGCTGACCTCGTTCGCCTACGGCCTCAAGGCGCTGTCGCTGGCCGAGGCGTATTCGATCTTCTTCATCGCGCCGTCGCTGATCACGGCGCTGTCGGTGTTCATCCTGAAGGAGAAGGTCGGCACCGGCCAATGGGTCGCCATCGTGGTCGGCCTGCTCGGTGTGCTGGTGGTGCTGCGCCCCGAAGGGACGGGCTTCCTGACCTTGGGCGGGCTGGCGCTGCTCGGCTCGGCCGCCTGCTACGCGATGGCCGCGATCACCAGCCGCGTGCTGGCCCGCACCGACAGCAACGAGTCGATGATGTTCTGGTATCTGCTGATGATGGCGGCCGGCGGCCTGGCGATGTCGGCCAGCCACTGGGTGCCGGTGCGCGCCGAGGATGGCTGGGTGCTGCTGGCGCTGGCGCTGAGCGGCTTCCTCGGCCAGCTGGCGATCACGCGCGCGTTCAGCTCCGGCAAGGCCTCGGTGGTGGCGCCGTTCGAATACTCGGCGCTGGCCTGGGGCGTGGCGATCGACTGGCTGCTGTGGCACACGCTGCCGGACGGCTACACGCTGCTCGGCGCCGGCATCATCATCGCCAGCGGCATCTATCTGGTGCGGCGCGAATCGGTCCATGCCGAGGCCGAACATCCTTGATTGTGGGAAACCCCGCCGGCAGCGCGGCGGACCCAACTTCGCTATAATCGTCGGATGTTAAAACAACGCACTATCAAAGAACTGGTCCGCACCACGGGTGTCGGCCTGCACTCCGGCACCAAGGTCGAGCTGACCCTGCGCCCGGCCGCGCCGGACACCGGCATCGTGTTCCGCCGCGTCGACCTGACGCCGGTGGTGGAGTTCCCTGCCAGCGCCATGGCCGTGGGCGATACCCGCATGGCTTCCGTGCTGGTCAAGGACGGCGCCCGCGTGTCGACCGTCGAGCACCTGATGTCGGCCTGCGCCGGCCTGGGCCTGGACAATCTGTACATCGAAGTGAGCGCCGAAGAAATCCCCATCATGGACGGTTCGGCCTCGTCGTTCGTGTATTTATTGCAACAGGCTGGCGTGCAGGAGCAGCCGGTCGCGAAAAAATTCATCCGCGTGCTGAAACCGGTGGAAATCCGCGAAGGCACGGGCGAGAAGGAAAAATGGGCCCGCCTGACCCCGCACAACGGTTTCAAGCTGGACTTCTTCATTGAGTTCAACCATCCGGCCGTCGATGGCACCCAGCAGCGCGCCCATGTGGACTTCGGCGACGTCTCCTACGTGCACGACGTGGCGCGCGCCCGCACCTTCGGCTTCATGCAGGACGTGGAAATGCTGCGCGGCATAGGCCTGGCGCGCGGCGGTTCGCTGGAAAACGCCATCGTGATGGACGAGTACCGCATCCTCAATTCGGACGGGCTGCGCTATGACGACGAATTCGTGCGCCACAAGATCCTGGACGCCATCGGCGACCTGTACCTGGTCGGCCACCCGCTGTTGGCCAGCTACGAGGCGCACAAGTCCGGCCACGCGCTGAACAACCAGCTGCTGCTGGAGCTGCTCAAGCATCCGGATGCCTATGAAATCGTCTCGTTCGAGACCAATGAAGTCGCGCCGCCGTCGTATCTGCGGCAGATGGCGCGTGAGTGGGCGCTAACTTAACCTAGGTCGGCCGCCGTTTGGCCACCATCGCCTTCAACGCCGCGATCAGCGTGGCGTTTTGCGGGGTGTCCTCCAGCGCATCGCCGAGCTCGTCGAAGGCCGTCACGGCCGCCTCGGTCAGGGACAAGGCGCGCATCTGCTCCTTGATCTCGGCCGGTTTGCTCATCTGCACCTTCAATTTCACGCCATGCACCTGCCAGCCGCGCCGCGCCAGCGTGTCCTGCAGCTTGGGCAGCTGCTGCTTGAGCTTGGCCGCCAGGGCCGCGTTCGGCAGCGACAAGGTCAATTGTCCATCCTCGAAGGCCAGGATCTCGCAGTACTTGAACATGGCGGGCAGGGCCGCCGCGCAGTCTTTTTGCAGGGAGGCCATGCGCTCGATGGCCGGCAGCAGGGCTGCCATTTTGTCGTCGCGGCGCAGGAAATCGGTCGCGCCGATGGGCGTGCGGCGCGTGATGGACAGGTTGGAGGAGTTGAATCGCATGCGCAACAACATATCACAGCGGCAAAAAAACGTCACCACCGGTTAAAATAGCTTGATTTTGTGACATTGTTCGCTCTTGGGCTATTGTTAAACAGGTCAATAACCCAATGTAGGCGCGGACGCATGATAAAATCACCGTCTTTTGCCATAGTCGAACTCCGTGCGGTAAGGCGTTTTTCCCCTACAGAGCTTTTTTTAACGGCGTTTTTTCAAGAATTCAAGCATGTCATTACTGACCCAGATTTTCGGTAGCCGCAACCAGCGGCTGCTCAAGCAATACCAAAAAACGGTACGCGAGATCAATGCGCTCGAGCCGGCGATGGAAAAACTGTCCGACGCCGAGCTGCAAGCGAAGACGCCTGCATTCAAGGAACGCATCGCCAATGGCGAGTCGCTCGATGCGCTCCTGCCTGAAGCGTTTGCCGTCTGCCGCGAAGCGAGCAAGCGCGTCTTCAAGATGCGCCACTTCGACGTGCAGCTGATCGGCGGCATGGTTCTGCACTACGGCAAGATCGCCGAAATGGGCACCGGCGAGGGCAAGACCCTGACCGCGACCCTGCCGGCCTATCTGAACGCGCTGTCGGGCAAGGGCGTCCACATCGTCACCGTCAATGATTACCTGGCGCAGCGCGATGCGGAAACCATGGCCAAGCTGTACAGCTGGCTGGGCCTGACGACCGGTATCAACCTGTCGCAGATGGAACACGCCACCAAGCAGAAGGCTTACGCGTCGGACATCACCTACGGCACCAACAACGAATTCGGTTTCGACTACCTGCGCGACAACATGGTGTTCGAAGCCCGCGACCGCGTGCAGCGCGTGCTCAACTTCGGCATCGTCGATGAAGTCGACTCGATCCTGATCGACGAAGCCCGCACCCCGCTGATCATCTCCGGCCAGGCCGAGAACCACACGGACCTGTACTACAAGATCAACGAAGTGCCACGTCTGCTGACCATGCAGATCGGCGAAGAAACCCCGGACGGCAAGGGCAAGGTTGATGTTCCTGGCGATTACACCAAGGACGAAAAAGCCCACCAGGTGCTGCTGACCGAAGCCGGCCACGAAAAGGCCGAAGCGATCCTGACCAAAATGGGTCTGCTGCCGGAAGGCGCCTCGCTGTACGACTCGGCCAACATCACGCTGGTGCACCACCTGTACGCGGCGCTGCGCGCGCATGCGCTGTACTTCAAGGATCAGCACTACGTGGTGCAGAACAATGAAGTGGTCATCGTCGACGAATTCACCGGCCGTCTGATGACGGGCCGCCGCTGGTCCGACGGCCTGCACCAGGCAGTCGAAGCGAAAGAGGGCGTGAAGATCCAGAACGAGAACCAGACCCTGGCCTCGATCACCTTCCAGAACTACTTCCGCATGTATTCGAAGCTGGCCGGCATGACCGGTACCGCCGATACCGAAGCCTACGAATTCCAGGAAATCTACGGCCTCGAAACCGTGGTGATCCCGCCTAACCGTCCTTCGCAGCGCAAGGACCGTCAGGACCAGGTCTACAAATCGTCGGCCGAGAAGTACAACGCCATGATGCTGGAAATCCGCGAATGCTACGACCGCGGCCAACCGGTGCTGGTGGGGACCACCTCGATCGAAAACTCGGAACTGCTGTCGGGCATCCTGACCAAGGGCGGCCTGCCGCACAACGTCCTGAACGCGAAACAGCACGCCCGTGAAGCGGAAATCATCGCCCAGGCAGGTAGCCCGAAAGCGATCACCATCGCCACCAACATGGCCGGTCGCGGTACCGACATCGTCCTGGGCGGCAACGTCGAGAAGCAGATCCAGTTCGTTGAAGCCAACGCTGAACTGAGCGACGCCGACAAGGCAGCGCAATCGAAAGCACTGCGCGACGGCTGGCAGGCATTGCACGAGCAGGTGGTTGCTGCCGGCGGCCTGCATATCGTCGGCACCGAACGCCACGAATCGCGCCGCGTCGACAACCAGCTGCGCGGCCGTGCCGCACGTCAGGGCGATCCTGGCATGTCGCGCTTCTTCCTGTCGCTGGACGACCAGCTGCTGCGCATCTTCGCGGGCGACCGCGTGCGCGCCATCATGGACCGTCTGAAGATGCCGGAAGGCGAGCCGATTGAAGCAGGCATCGTTTCGCGTTCGATCGAATCCGCACAGCGCAAGGTCGAGGCACGCAACTTCGATATCCGTAAGCAGCTGCTGGAATACGACGACGTCGCCAACGACCAGCGTAAAGTGATCTACCAGCAGCGTAACGAGCTGCTGGAAGCGACCGACATTTCGGAGCTGATCGAGTCCCTGCGCCACGGCGCCTTCACCGACCTGGTGCGCGAATACGTGCCGGCGGAATCGGTCGAAGAGCAGTGGAACATCAAGGGCCTGGAAGCGGCGCTGGCTGCGGAATGGCAGATCGACCTGCCGCTGCGCGAGATGCTGGAAAAAGAGCAGAACCTGAACGACGAAGACATCCTGGAGCGCGTGATCGCTGCGGCCGATGCGCTGTATCAGTCGAAGATCGATATCGTCGGCAAGGAGTCGTTCGGCGGCTTCGAGCGCAACGTCATGCTGCAAAGCGTGGACAGCCACTGGCGCGAGCACCTGGCGGCGCTGGACCACCTGCGTCAGGGTATCCACCTGCGCGGCTACGCCCAGAAGAATCCGAAGCAGGAATACAAGCGCGAAGCGTTCGAGCTGTTCGGCCAGATGCTGGACATGATCAAGAACGAAGTGGTCAAGCTGATCATGACGGTCCGTATCCAGTCGCGTGAAGAGATCGATGCGGCGGAAGCGGCGATGCAGCAGTCGCACGTGGAAAACGTGAGCTACCAGCACGCCGACTTCAACCCGAACGCAGCGCCGGAAGACCTGCTGGCGCCGTCGCCTTCGCTGGCCGGCCTGCCGCCGGAGCTGCAAGGCCTGAGCGGCGAGCAGCTGATGGAGCTGGGCCTGAAGGTCGGACGCAACGACCCATGCCCATGCGGCAGCGGCAAGAAGTACAAAGCCTGCCACGGCAAGCTGGCATAAATAAAAAACCGGAGCTAGTCTCCGGTTTTTTTTATCCTGATTTAAAGCTGGCGTTCGTAGACGGCGCGGATGCCGGCGCGGGTTGGGGTGTTGGAGGTGCGCGCAGTGCTTGTGCTGGTGTCGGCGTAGAACTGGCCGAGCAATTGGTCCTGGTGCAGCGCGTTCAGCAGCGATATGCGCAGCCGCGATTTGCTGTCGAACTTCCACAGCGCGTAGGCGTCCAGCGTGCGCGTGACGCCGG
The DNA here is from genome assembly GCF_001758795.1 of Duganella sp. HH101. Classification (NCBI taxonomy): domain Bacteria; kingdom Pseudomonadati; phylum Pseudomonadota; class Betaproteobacteria; order Burkholderiales; family Oxalobacteraceae; genus Duganella; species Duganella sp. HH101. The sequence goes on from NZ_LRON01000002.1 coordinate 142,931, forward strand.
TGTAGCTGGCCAGCTTGTCGCTGATGCGCACCGCGCCTCCGGTCTGCAAGCCTGCGTTGAAGCCCAGCGTCAGCGCGCCGGCGGGGCGGTAGTCCAGGCCCACGTTAGCGCTGAAGGGGATCTGCGCGCTGAGGCGGTTGTCCGGCCCCGGCACCGCATCCAGCCGCGACCAGTTGCGCGATGCATTCAAGCGCACATCGGCCGGCCATGCGCTCAGCGGGAACTTGGCGTCGAACTCGATGCCGGCCACCTTGGCCTTGCCGCCGTTGTACGGCGTTGTCACCCACGATCCGTTTTGCTCGAACAGGCGCTGCACCGTCACGTCGCGGATGCGCCGCGCGTAGGCGGAGATGCTCGCCGAACCCTCCTTGCCGAAGTACGACTCGTACGCCGCGTCCAATCCCCACGCCAGTTCCGGCCGCAGATCGGGATTGCCCTGCACGTCCGGGTTGGTGGGGCCGTTGTCGTTGTTGATGGTGTAGCGGCGCGGCAGCAGGTCGCGCGTCGGCGGCGCCTTGTAGGTGCGGGCGAGGGCCAGCCTTATCTGGTCGCGCTCCTGGTTCGGCAGTTTCCACATCATCTGCGCCACCGGACTGAAAACACTGGAGCGGTTCTGCACCGCGGCCGGCATGGCGCCGTCGGTGCGGGTGTCCAGTCCTTCCCAGCGCAGGCCGAGATAGGCTTGCAGGCGCGGCGTCACGTCCCACTCGTCCTGGGCGAAGAGGGCGATGCGGCGAACGCGCGCCTCATACTCTTGCAGCAGCTGGCCCAGCGCCGCGCCGCTGGCCGCGCTGTCGTCCTGGCGGCGCATCTCGCTGCGGCGCGTGTCGGCGCCGTCCCAGCCTATGGCCAGATTGTGTGCTTCGCGCAGGCGGGTCAGGTATTTGCCGCTGGTGGTGATGCTGTCGTCGTCGGCGTTCGATTTGACAGCACGCGTGAACAGCGGCGTGCCGACCGCGCTGGCGCCGTGGAAGGCGTAGTCGGTGTTGCGGTGGTTGTAGTCGTAGCCCAGCTTGACGCTTAGCTTGCCGCCGGCGCCGACTGCGTGCGTCCACGTCAGGCCGCTGCGCAGGAAGACCGTGTGCGATTGCGCTCGCCAGTCGCTGTCGGGGTAGGCGGTCGATGCGCCGTGGATGCTGGTTTCGCGGGAGTTTCCATTGCTGCGAGTGCGGTACAGGTCCAGCAGGTTTTGCCAGGCCAGCGTGTCGCCGTTTTCCATCGTCCAGTTCAGGCGCGGCGCCAGATTCAGCTTGGTCTGCTGCGATGCATTCAGCTCGGTGAAGGTGCGCAGCGCCGCCGGGCCTTCTACGCGCTCGGTGGTGGCGGGCGTGTTGCGGAAGCCGGTGTCGCTCAGCGTGCCGGCCAGTCCGTACGAAAGCGTGCCGGCGCGGTCGGCAATCTGCATGGCGGCCGAAGGACCGTTCACGCCCTGCAGGTTCTCGATGCCCAGCTTGATGTCGTGCTGCGCGCGGCTGCCTTTGCGCAGGATGACGTTGATGCTGCCGGCCAGCGCCTGCGCGCTGTATTCGGCCGATGCGGTGCGCAGTATCTCGATGCGTTCTATCAGCTCGGGCGAGATGGCGTCGATGGACATGCCCTGCGCTGCGGGCTCGCCGTTGATTAGCAGTTGCGTGTAGCCCGCGCCCAGCCCGCGCATCCGCACCTCGCCGCCGGCCACGGAGATGCCGGGCTGGCGCTTGAGCAGGGCGGAGAGCGTGGTGTCGCCATACAGCTCGATGTCGGCGCGGCCGACGACGATCTTGGCGGCCGTGTCGTTGCGGCGCAGGGCCTGTGCGGCGGAGCCGGCGATTTCGACGCGCTGCATGCCGGCCGCGTCTTGTGCGGCGGCGTTTGCGCTCGCCGCGAGGCAGAGCAGTAGGATAGGTTTCATGAAGAGGGCTTGAGTTGGTCCGGCGCAGAGTATCGCGCCCGCCAAGGCCCCGCAGGCCGCCTTTGTGACGAGCGCCCGGAATGCCGTGACGACGCCCCGCCGCAGCGCATTTTGACCCCGCATGCGGCTGATATACTCATTCTCATGGATCAAGCCTCCCTCACATGGCGCGAAGCGCGCAACACCTTGCTGGTCAACCTGCTGGTCTGGGGTGTGCTGTGCGCGGTCGGCGCGGCCGGCGTCTACAGCGACGTGCTGCGACAGGGCGGCACCCGGAGCTATGGCCGCGTGCTGCTGAACTGGGATCTGAATCACGCCTTGATGCTCACGCTCAGCGTCAGCCTGTACCTGGTCTTCCGCCGCTGGCCCGCGCTGACCGCCAGCGCGCGCGCCATCGCCCGCAGTTATGCGCTGGTGCTGTTCGTCTTCGTGCCGTTGCAAATGTTCTATCTGGCGGTGTTGGACGCGGCACGCTCCGCTCAGCCGCTGGACCTGGCACACGTCTGGCAGTTGTTCGTCACGCCGCACGGGTTTGACGTATTTCTCGAATTCGCCTGGACCACCGGCACCTTCACCGCTGTCGCCGCAGCCTGCATCTGGCGCGGCAGCCAGGCGCGGGACCGGGCATGGCAGCAGGCGCTGACCGACAATCTGAATCTCAACCTCGAACTGGAACGCCAGCGCATGCTGGCCTTGCGCGCGCAACTGGAACCGCATTTCATCTTCAATGCGCTGAACGCGATCAGCGCGCTGGTGCGCACCAGCGACGGCGACCTGGCGCTCAACGGCATCAACCGCCTGAGCGACCTGCTGCGCTACGCGCTCACGGCCAGCAGCCGCGATTGGGTGACAGTCGGCGAGGAGCTGGCCTTCGTCGGCGACTATCTGGCCTTGCAGCGCCTGCGCTACAAGGCGCGCTTGCAGGTGGCGATGGAGGTAGGCGATGTGCAGGGCGGCGATTGTCCGCCGCTGCTGCTGCAGCCGCTGATCGAGAACGCCCTGCGCCACGACCTGGATTGCCACGAAGGGCGGAGCGACATCCGCATCGCCGTGCAACGCGACGGCGGACAGCTGCACATCAGCATCAGCAATCCCGTCACGCCTGGCGCCACGCCGAATCCCGGCCTCGGGCTGGGGTTGGCCAACACGCGGGCACGCTTGCAGCTGGCCTATCGCGGCGCGGCCTCGCTGTACAGCGCCGCGCGCGACGGCCGCTTTGAAGTCGAGATTCGTATGCCTTTCCACGCACAGGAGTGACAGCGATGCGCGTCTTGCTGGTCGATGATGAAGAACCGGGCCGCATCAACCTGCGCTACGCGCTGGCGCGGCATCCGCAGTGGCGGGTGGTGGCCGAATGCGCCAGCGCCGCCGCCGCGCGCGAGCTGCTGGCGCAGCAGGAAGTGGACCTGGTTTTCCTGGATGTGCAGATGCCGAGGGAATCGGGCATCGACCTGGCGCGCAGCTTGAGCGCGATGGCGGAACCGCCGCTGATCGTATTCGTCACCGCTTACAATGCCTACGCCATCGAGGCGTTCGAAGTGCACGCGATGGACTACCTGCTCAAGCCCTTCGACGATGCGCGGCTGGCGCAGACGCTGGAGCGCGCCGCCGCGATGCTGGCGCAGCGCCAGCTGGCGGGCTTCGCGCCGGCGCTGCGGGCCTATGTCGCCCCGCCTTCCGGCTACTGGCAGCAGGTCAGCGTGCGCTCGATCGGGCGCATCGAATGCATACGGCTGGAGGATGTGCAGTGGATGGAGGCGGACGGCAACTACGTAAAGCTGCACCTCGCCAGGCGCTGCGTGTTGTACCGCATTCCGCTCAGCCGCCTTGAGGAGCATCTCGATCCCGCGCGCTTCATTCGCGTACATCGCCGCGCCATCGTCGCGGCGGAGCAGTGCGCCACGCTGTCCGTGGTGGGCGACGGCAGCTATCTGCTGGCGCTGCGCTGCGGCGATAACGTCGCCGTCAGCGAGCGCCATGTGGAGCCGGTGCGCGCACGCCTGGCCGAAGCCTAGGCCTGGCGTGCAGCCTCGCGCTGCGGCGCCACGCGCGGCAGCAGCATGCGCACCGCCGTGCCCACGCCCGGCGCCGAGTCGATGGTGATGCGTCCACCCAGTACGCCGGTGACGATGTTGTAGACGATGTTCATTCCCAGCCCCGTGCCGCCCTGGCCCATCTTGGTCGTGAAGAAGGGATCGAACACGCGCCGCAGCACGTCCTCCGGCATGCCGGCGCCGTCGTCGCTGAACATCAGTTCCACGATATCGTCGTCGACCGTCTCCGCGCGCACAGTGATGGTGCCGCCTTTTTGATGCTCGAAAGCGTGGGTCAGTGCGTTGTTCACCAGATTGTTCAAGACCTGGTATAGCGCGCCGGGATAGGAATCGAAAATCAGGTGATCGGGGATCTGCATCACCACCTCGCATTCCGCCCGTCGCAGGCGCGGCATGTAGGTGGCCATGGTGTCGTGCACCGCCGAGAGCATGTCGAATTCTCGGCGCTGGTCGTTGGTCTGGTCGACGGCGATCTGCTTGAAGGATGAGATCAGCTCCGCCGCCTTGTGCAGCGAGCCTGATATCAGCTGGCTGGCCATGCGTACTTCCTCCAGATGCGCGGTCAGCTCCGAACGCCGCAGCGCGCCGGCCGCCACGTGCTTGTCGAATTCCACCACGCGGTCGCGCAGCGCGGTGGAGGCCAGCAGGCTGTTGCCGATCGGCGTATTGAGTTCGTGCGCGATGCCGGCCACCAGCGATCCGAGCGACGCCATCTTCTCCGCCGCCAGCAGTTCGTCCTGCGTACGCTGCAAGGTGTCCAGCGCGGCACTCAGGTCGGCGTTGGCGCGTTCCAACGCGGCCGAGCGGTCGCGCACGCGGGTCTCCAGCGATACGTTCAAGTCCTTCAGTTCGCGCTTGGCATTGAGTTCCTCGGTCAGGTCCAGCAGCGCCCAGATGATGGAGTCGTTGCCGTCCAAGGTCAGCGAGGACGACCAGATCGCCACGCTGCCCACGCTGCCGTCGGGCAGCAGCACGCCGGCGATGGCGCCGTGCACCGCGCCATCGGTCTGGTACATTTTCCAGATGCGGTCGCGCTCCAGCGTGCTGGCCCAGAACGGCACTTCGTCGCTGCGCTTGCCGATCAACTTGGCCGCGCCGGCGCCGAAGGTGTGCGTGACGGCGCGGTTGGCGGCGACGATGCGGCCGTCGCGGTCCGATACCGTCAACGGCAACGGCGCCATGTCGAACAGGGTCTTGAAGCGCGCCTCCGATTCCGACAGCCGCTTTTGCGACTGCTCCAGCTGGTCGATGCGTTCGCGCAGCGCCGCGCTCATGGCGTTGAGCGCGCGCGTGAAGACGGCGATTTCGTCGTCGCCTTCGACCGGCAGCGCCTTGCTGTAATCGCCCAGCGTCATCTGGTGCGACTGGCCGGTCAGCGCGCTGAGGCGCCGTCCGATGCCGTGGGTGAAGGCGTAGAACAGCACCACGCCCAGCGCCAGGCCGACCAGCGAGATCACGCCGCCCTGCAGCATCACCTCGTCGCGGGCCTGCTTCAAGTCCTTGGTGGTGAGGCCGAAATTGATCGAGCCGACGCGGTTATCGCGCAGCAGCAGCGGCGAGCGCGCGTGCAGCGTGCTGTCTTCGATGATGGTGCGTACGCCTTTGAAACTGGTGCCGCCGCCTTGCCGCAGGATCTCGGGCAAGGGCATGTCGCGCTTGCCGGCTTCGATGATGGGCTTTTCGTCCTGGTCGAGGATGACCAGGTAGCGCAGAAAACTGTCGTCGGGATCGGCCAGCATTTCGGCCAGATAGCCGGTCAGCTCGGGCAGGCGGCCGCGCGTGGCGTAGGGACTGAGGGAGAGATTAAGCGTGACCGCGTACTCTTGGGCGACGCGTTCGGCGTTGGTGCTGACGGCGTGGTTCATCAGGCGCAGGCTGTTCCAGATCAGCAGGCCAACCACCAGCGCCTGGATGACGGCGCTCAGCAGCAGAAATTTCGCGCGCAGCGATAGACTCAAAACGTGCTCTCCTCAGGGCATGGCCAGGAGAGCACGGGGCTACCTGGAAGTTAAGGCAGGGTCAGAATCACTTTGACGGTGTCGTCTACTGCCGACTTGTCAATATAACCGATCGCCTTCGGATCGGCAGCAACTGCTTTCTTCACCTCGGCGTTGTTCGGGTATTCCTTCGGTGGCGTGGCCTTGCCGGTAAACACCAGCTTGGACCACAGCGCCTTTACCTGTGCGGGATCCTTCTCCGCGACCTTCTGGTAGAAGTCGGCGCGGATGTGCGAGCCTTCGGCCTGGTCGACCGGCGTGAACAGGTTGGATTTACCCAGGAAGAATTGCGATGCCTGTTCCGAGAACATGCGCGTCGCCGGATTCTTCTGGCTGACGATAACAACGGTCTCCGCCGATGCGCCGGCCGCGGCCAGCGACGACAGCAGTGCAGCGATAATGATTTTTTTCATTGTGGACTCCCGAATTAGAAGACGAAGTCGACCGCTGCAGCGACGACGGTGACGTTGTTGTTGAAGCCAGGCTGCACGAAGATCAGCGAACCGGCTTTGGTCTTAGGCTTGACGCGGTCGACCTGTACTTTCAGGGCCATCGATTTGGCGAAGTCCCAACGCACGCCGATCAGGTCCGAGGTCTGTTCCGGCGACGGCAGCAGGCCGTAGACGGCCGCGCCCAGCGGGTTGTTCTTCGGCAGGGCGGCAGGCGGCGTGACCGAGCTGCCGGCGTCCTTGTAGGAAGCGTGTGCGTAGTAAGGCAGAACCTTGCCGACGCGGTAGCCGACCATGGTGTACCAGGCGTTGGTGTCCGGGATGTAGACGGCTTCCTTGGCGCGGCGCTGTGCGTATTCGGTCTGGACGACGATGTTGTTCCAGTCCATGGTGCCGCCGATCGAGGTGAAGGCGATCTTCTTGCCGGTGGTCAGACCGAGGTCGTTGGCCAGCTGGCCAAAGCCGAACTGGGTCAGCGAGGCGGTCAGGCTGTTGATCGGCGCCAGGTCGTTGATCTTCATGTCGGCGCGGGCGTGGCCGACGCGGACCAGGAAGGGACCGTATTCGCCGGTGAAGCTGATGCCGGCCGCTGGTGCGCGGTAGGTAGCGACCGAACCGGCGCCGGTAGGAACGAACAGCTTGCCGCGGCTGACGCCGACGAAGGCCTGGGTGGTGAAGTTGATGTCGCCGAAGGCGTGCTGGTAGTTGATGTCCGCGCCGTCGACGTTTTCGATCGGAGCCTGGCCGTACATTTCAATCGGAGGACGCATCATGGTGTTGGCGTAGCCAACGTTCTGGTAGTCCGAGATCAGGAAGGTCGGCAGCACCACGCGGCCGACGCGCACGCTGGTTTCGTCGTTGATGCGGGCTTTCAGGAAGGCCCAGGTCAGGTCGGTGGTGAAGGTCGGGCTGGTGTTCTTGCGGGTCAGGATCTGCGCGGTGCCGGACAGCCAGTCGTTGATCTTGTAGGTCGCTTGCAGGCCCAGGTTGGTGTCGAGGCCGATCTTGGCCTTGTCGGACACGCCTTCCGCCTGGTTGTAACGGGCGAATTGGGCTTGGTCGGTGTTGCTCTTGGCGACGCCCAGCGTGCCGAAGCCGCTGATGCTCAGGTTCTCGTCGCCCATGGTGCCTGCCTGTGCCTGCATGGCGGCGGTGGCGGCAAATACGGCAGCTACTAAAAGTTGCTTTTTCATGTGGTCTATTTCCTTAGATTTGTTGTCTGGTGTTTTACTGCTGCCGACGATCGTGTCGTCTGTTTTGTCTCGTGACATGCGGGGATGCGGCATTCGGGCTACACCATAAACTAATTTCCGTACGGCATGAAATTGTTTTTGAGAAATTGGAACGAACGTACTAAAATCTTGTCGTTTTTACGCTGAATTTAGTGATTTTCCCAACAAATTCATGGGGTTGTATGACATCCTTCTAGTGCCTTTTGAGCAAATTTGAGCTTAAAACATGCTTTGGGGAAAGTCGATGGGTTTGTGACTGTTGGTAGCTATGATGCGATGCGCCAATTTGGCCGTCAGGTATTACAATAGCGGCTCCCACTTTCCACTCACGAGAACACTCATATGGCCGTCAATTCCCCTCTGCCCGTCGCCTCCGCACTGAAGCCTGTAGCCGGCATCGAAATCGGCTTTGCCGAAGCCGGCATCAAAAAGCCGAACCGCAAGGACGTGCTGGTGATGAAAGTGGCGCCGACCGCCACCGTGTCCGGCGTGTTCACGCTGAACCGCTTCTGCGCCGCGCCGGTGCAGATCGCCAAGGCCCACCTGGCGGCGGCCAAGGAAAGCGGCAAGCCGATTGCCGCGCTGCTGATCAACACCGGCAACGCCAACGCCGGCACCGGCGAACTGGGTCTGTCGCTGGCCAATGAAACCTGCGCCGCGCTGGCCGCGCAGCTGGGCTGCGACGCCTCGCAGATCCTGCCGTTTTCCACCGGCGTGATCCTGGAGCCGCTGCCGGCCGCCAAAGTCATCGCCGGCCTGCCGCAAGCCGTGGCCGGCCTGAAGGCCGACAACTGGTACAACGCCGCCGAAGCCATCATGACCACCGACACGCAGCCGAAAGCCGGCTCGCGCACCGTCGTCATCGGCGGCCACACCGTCACCATGAGCGGCATCAGCAAGGGCGCCGGCATGATCAAGCCGAACATGGCGACCATGCTGGGCTACCTGGCCTTCGACGCCAAGGTGGCGCAGCCGGTGCTGGACGTGCTGGTCAAGCAGGTGGCCGACAAGTCGTTCAACTGCATCACCATCGACGGCGACACGTCGACCAACGATTCCTTCATGCTGATCGCCACCGGCGCCGGTACGCTGGAAATCACTTCGGTCGATACGCCTGAATACGCCCAACTGGCGGCCGCCGTTACCGAACTGTCGCTGTTCCTGGCGCAGGCCATCGTGCGCGACGGCGAAGGTGCGACCAAGTTCATCACCATCACCGTGGAAGACGGCGCCAGCGTGGAAGAGTGCCGCAAGATCGCCTACTCGATCGGCCACTCGCCGCTGGTCAAGACCGCGTTCTTCGCTTCCGACCCTAACCTGGGCCGCATCCTGGCCGCCATCGGCTACGCCGGCGTCGACGATCTCGATGTCAGCAAATTGAATCTGTACCTGGACGATGTGTGGGTCGCCAAGAACGGCGGCCGCAATCCGGACTACAAGGAAGAAGACGGCCAGCGCGTGATGAAGCAGAGCGAGATCCTGGTGCGCGTGAAGCTGGCGCGTGGCGCGGCTGCGGCCACCGTCTACACCTGCGACCTGTCGCACGACTACGTGAGCATCAACGCCGACTACCGTTCCTAAGATGGCGACGCCTCTCGAACAATTCCTGGTGCGCGCCGAGGCTTTGCTGGCGCGTGTGGAGGCGGTGCTGCCGCAGGCGCCGCGTGAGCCGGACTGGAAGCTGGGTTTCGCTTTCCGTTGGCGCAAGCGCAATGGCGGCGGCGCCAGTTATCTGCAAGCGGTGGCCCATGTGTCGCCGATCGCGCTGGACGACTTGCAGCACATCGGCCCGCAGAAGGAGCAGATCGAGCAGAACACCCGCCAGTTCGTGCAGGGCAAGCCGGCCAACAATGTGCTGCTGACCGGCGCGCGCGGCACGGGCAAGTCCTCGCTGATCAAGGCTTGCCTGAACCAGTTCGGCAAGGACGGCCTGCGCCTGATCGAGGTTGACAAGGCCGACCTGGCCGAGCTGCCCGATATCGTCGATATCGTGGCGGGCCGGCCGGAACGCTTCATCATCTTCTGCGACGACCTGTCGTTCGAGGAAGGCGAGAGCGGCTACAAGGCGCTGAAGGTGGCGCTGGACGGCAGCATCTCGGCGCAGTCGGACAATGTGCTGATCTACGCCACCTCCAACCGCCGCCACCTGATGCCGGAGCGTATGTCCGACAACATGAGCTACAAGCACGACGAGGATGGCGACCTGCATCCGGGCGAGACCGTGGAAGAGAAGATTTCGCTGTCCGAGCGCTTCGGCCTGTGGCTGACTTTTTATCCGTTCAAGCAGGACGACTACCTGGCCATCGTCGGCCACTGGCTGTCGTCGCTGGGTTGCAGCGAGGCGCAGATTGAAGCTTCGCGCGCCGATGCGCTGCGCTGGGCCTTGCAGCGCGGCTCGCGTTCGGGCCGCGTGGCCTGGCAGTTCGCCAAGGACTTCGCGGGGAAGCAGGCATGAGCGGCGCCGAAGTGAAGGTCAAGCCGGTCGATGTCTCGGTCGGCATCCTGATGAAGCCGAATGGCGATGTGCTGCTGGGCCAGCGTCCGGCCGGCAAGCCGTACGAAGGCTATTGGGAATTCCCCGGCGGTAAAGTCGATCCGGGCGAGACGGTGCTGGAGGCGCTCAAGCGCGAGTTCGTCGAAGAGCTGGGCCTGACCATCAACAGCGCCGAGGAATGGTGCGGCATCGAGCATGTGTACGAGCACGCGCACGTGCGGCTGCACTTCTTCATCAGCCGCGACTGGAGCGGCGAGCCGCAAAGCCTCGAAGGCCAGGCCTTCGCCTGGCAGGGCGCGGTCGGCGTCGAGCCGCTGCTGCCGGCCACCATTCCGCTGCTGGAGTGGCTGGACATGGTGCGTTACGGTACATGAACCAACTGAACACCTGGCGCATCGTCGCCGGCGTTGCGCTGGCCGGCTGCGCGGCGCTGGGCGCCTTGCTGCTGTGGCCCGCGCCGGCCGCACCGGCGTACGTGGCCGTGCTGTCGGCGCCTCAGGACAACGGCGCCGGCTGGGTGGTGCAGATCGCGCCGGACCGCCGGCTGACGCTGACGCCGCTGCACGGCACGCTGGTCGCCAATCGCAAGGCGCTGCAATTCTGGACTACGCCGGCGGGCGGCGCTTCGGTATCGCTGGGTTTGGTGGAGCAGGATCGCCAGGTGAAGCTGGCGCTGGACAAGCAATTGCCGCTGGCGGCGGACCAGATGTTTGAATTGACGCTGGAGCCGGCGCCCGGATCGCCGAGCGGCCAGCCGGCCGGACCGGTGCTGTACACCGGCGTCGCCGTCAGGACGAACTGACTACTCTTCGTCGTTCGGATCGATTGGAGGAGCTGCGGGGATGGCGTACTTTTCCTCGGCCCAGGCGCCGAGATCGATTTGTTTGCAGCGTTCCGAGCAGAACGGGCGGAATTTATTCTCTTCCTTCCACTCCACTTTGGCGGAGCAGGTAGGGCAGTCAACTACGGTGGCCATGATAATTCTTTAAAAGTTACAGAGGGTGAGCTCGAATGGTACATCATCTTCCAGCGGCTTGGGTTTCAGGTCCCCGCCCTGCGAGGTGAAACGCACCCACAACATATACTTGTTGGCCGAGATCTCCGGGATCGCGCCCAGCGATTCGTCCAGCGTCAAACGCAGCATCTGGTAGACCTTGCCCTGCAACATCTGCTGATAACTGCCGGCCACGGCGATCATCTTGACCGGGCCGCCGGAATCGCGCAGCAGGCGCAGCACCAGGCCCAGCGCGTCGAACAGCGGCGCCAGCGGCGCGAACCAGGTGGCGATGTCGTTGAAGCGCTGCTCGGCAGGACGCTTTTGCCACGCGTAGTAGGACGGCAGGTCGAACTCGCAGGCGCCGCCGGGAATGATGGTGCGGCCGCGTATGCTCATCAGCCACTCGTTGTCGCGCACGTTCTGGCCGGTCTTGCCCTGGGCCGCGACCAGCGCGCTGCTCACCCCGTCCAGCTCGGCCAGGATGGCGTCCAGTGTTTCCGCCTGGACGTTCGGGTTCATGCGGTAGCCCAGCAGCGATTGGCGCTGGCGTTCCAGTTCTTGCAACAGGTCGGATTTCAAGTCGGCGCGGCCGGCCACCTCAAGCATGTCGAAGATGGTCGCCAATGCGACGTGGTGCTGCATAGGGTGTTCTTGATGCACAAAGAACTTGAATTTCTCGTACAGATCCTCTAATCGCAACAACGTGCGGATGCGCTCGTTGAAAGGATATTCGTAGACAATCAAAATAACATCCCTCTGTAGGTGGACTTGCGATTAATTCCCGTGATTTTGAAGCAAGCCAAGCAAAATTACAAACGTTGCGAGAGTATTGTCACCGTTCTTTTCGAAATTACGACCGCATTTGCAAATATAAATCGTGCAGGCGGGCGATTTGGGGCTCCAAAGCCTCGATCCCGCCGCCGTTTTCGATAATGTCGTCTGCCGCGGCCAGGCGCTGCTGGCGGCTGGCCTGCGTCGCCATGATGGCGCGGACTTGCGTTTCCGGCAAATTGTTACGCGCCATGACGCGGGCAATTTGCACTTCTTCCGGGCAGTCTACCGCCAGCACGCGCGTCACGCGCGCACGCCAGGCGCCCGATTCGACCAGCAGCGGCACCGCGAACATCACATAGCTGCCGGTGGCCGCCTCGGCCGCGGCCAGCGCGGCGTCGCGGATGCGCGGGTGCAGGATGGCCTCCAGCCGGATCTTGGCGGCGGGGTCGGCAAACACCAGCGCGCGCATGCGGGCGCGGTCGAGCGCGCCGTCGGCGTCGGCGAACTCGGCGCCGAACTCGGCCACGATGGCCGGCATGGCCGCGCCGCCGGGCGCCGTCAGGCTGTGGGCGATCTGGTCGGTGTCGATTATGCTGGCGCCGCGCGCGGCGAACAGGTCGGCCACCGTGCTCTTGCCGCTGCCGATGCCGCCGGTCAGGCCGATGGAGAAGGGCAGTGTGCTGTTCATCGGGGCTTAGAAATAGGGATAGATGGTACGGGTAAAGGCCTTGATGGGCTCGCCGTACAGGAAGGCGATCAGGCCGGCCGCCGCCAGGTAGGGGCCGAACGGGATCTGGTACTCCAGGCCCTTGCGGTTGACGATCATCAGCACGATGCCGACCACCGAACCCACCAGCGACGACATCAGCACGATGGCCGGCAGCATCGCCCAGCCCATCCACGCGCCCAGCGCGGCCAGCAGCTTGAAGTCGCCGTAGCCCATGCCTTCGCGCCCGCGCACCAGTTTATACGCCCAATACACGCTCCACAGCGCCAGGTAGCCGGCCGCCGCGCCGATCACCGCCTCCTGCAGCGACACATAGGTGTGGTTGACGTTGAGCAGCAGCCCGGCCCAGATCAGCGGGTAGGTCAGGTCGTCCGGCAGCAGCTGGGTGTCGGCGTCGATGAAGGTCATGGCGATCAGCGAGTACAGGAAGAACAGGCCGCCCAGTCCTTGCCAGCCGCTGCCGTAATGCCAGACCACCGCCACCGTCAGCGCGCCGGTCAGCAGTTCGATGGCCGGGTAGCGCGGCGAGATCGGCGCCTTGCAGCTGCTGCATTTGCCGCGCAGGACCAGGTAGCTGAGCACCGGGATGTTTTCCAGCGCGCCGATCTGGTGATTGCAGTGCGGGCAGGCCGAGCGCGGCACGACCAGGTTGTAGCGCTCGGTGTGCGGTTCGTCCTTGCCGGCTTCGACGGCGCAGTAGTTGTCCGATTCGCGCTGCATCATTTTCGGCAGGCGGTGGATCACCACGTTCAGGAAGCTGCCGAACAGCAGGCCGAACAGGCCGGCGATCAGGCTGATGGCGAGGTCGCCGGCGGGCGCAAACAACAAGGTCGGTTCAAGCATGGCAGGTCGGGCCGGTAGATGATCACAGAGGCCCATATTAAAGCATTACAGCAACATTGCGGGACGGTTTTTCAGCGTGCGCGGCCGTCGTCAAGACCCTCCTTGGGGATATGGGAAGGCCGCGGAGAGTGTGGCAAGGTGGAGAACCTGCCATCTTTCGCCACCGAGTCCGCGATTGTCCTCTCTTACCCCGACCCCGCTGCTGTTGTTATCGGGCCTGTTGCTGGCGTGCCTGGCGCTGGGCGGCGTGCTGCTGGCCTGCCTGCGCGGCGCCGGGCGCCGCCACCAGCGCCGGCTGGCGCGGATGGCCGAGCGCGAGCAGGCCGCCTATGCCCTGCAGGATATGCTGCTGCAAAATATGCAGGGCATGGTACTGCGCTTCCAGGGCGTGAGCCACCGGCTGCCGGACGGCAGCGCCGAGCGCGCCACCATCGAAACCATACTCGACCAGGCCGACGAGACGCTGGCCGAGGGCCGCCAGCGCATCCTCGCGCTGCGCGTGCCGGCGGTTCGCGGCGACAACCTGAGTCAGGCGTTCGCGGCGCTGGGCCAGTCGCTGCAGCAGAGTTTCAATACCGGTTTCCACCTCATCGTCAGCGCCGCGCCGGTGCCGTTGAAGGCGGAACTGAGCGGGGAAATCTACCGCATTGTGCGCGAGGCGCTGTACAACGCCTTCCAGCACGCGGGCGCCGCGCAGATCGAGCTGGAGCTGGTGTATGGCTGCGAATTTTTCTCGCTGTATGTGCGCGACGACGGCAAGGGCATGGCCTTGCGGCCGCCGTCCGGCTACCGCGGCGTGGCGGCGATGCGCGCGCGCGCCGAACTGCTGGGCGGCGGCGTCGAGGTGCTGAGCCTGGAGGAGCAGGGGACCGAGGTGATCCTCAAAGTGCCCGCGCGGGTGTGCTACCAGCAACCGTGCCGCGCCGGCTGGCCGCGCCGGCTGGCGGCCTGGCTGGGACGCGCCGACGCGCCCGGTTGATGCCTAAACCACCGAACCGAGCTTGAAGATAGGCAGGTACATCGCCACCACCAGGCCGCCGATCAGCACGCCCAGGATGACCATGATGGCCGGTTCCATCAGGCTCGACAGCGAGGCGACGGCCTCGTCCACTTCCTCCTCGTAGAAGTCGGCCACCTTGCCCAGCATGGCGTCCAGCGAGCCGGACTCCTCGCCGATGGCGACCATCTGCGTCACCATGTTCGGGAACACGTCGGCGCTCTGCATGGCCACCGTCAGGCTGGTGCCGGTGCTGACCTCGTTCTGGATCTTGCGCGTGGCGTCCAGGTAGACGGCGTTGCCGGCCGCGCCGCCCACCGAATCGAGCGATTCCACCAGCGGCACGCCGGCGGCGAACATGGTGGCCAAGGTGCGGGTCCAGCGGGCGATGGTGGCTTTGCGTATGACGTCGCCGAACACCGGCAGGCGCAGCAGCAGGCGGTCCATGAAGCGCTGCATTTGCAGCGAGCGTTGCCACGCTCGGAAGAAGAAGTAGATGGCGCCGAAGATGCCGCCGAAAATCAGATACCACCAGGCCACGAAGAATTCCGACAGCGCCATCACGAACAGCGTCGGCGCCGGCAGGTTGGCGCCGAAGCTCTTGAACACTTCCTTGAACGCCGGCACCACCCAGATCATGATGACGGCCGTGACGATGAAAGCCACCGCGAGGATGG
This sequence comes from Duganella sp. HH101, assembly GCF_001758795.1. Taxonomy (NCBI): domain Bacteria; kingdom Pseudomonadati; phylum Pseudomonadota; class Betaproteobacteria; order Burkholderiales; family Oxalobacteraceae; genus Duganella; species Duganella sp. HH101. The sequence continues at coordinate 158,063 of NZ_LRON01000002.1, forward strand.
ACACCGGGTACATCAGCGCCGACTTGATCTTGGCCTTCATGGCCAGCGTCTTTTCCTTGTAGATCGCCAGCCGTGTTAATAAGTCTTCCAGGATGCCGGCCTGTTCGCCGGCGCCCACCAGGTTGCAGAACAGCGGATCGAAGTACAGCGGGAACTTGCGGAACGCCTGGTTGAGGCTGGTGCCGGTCTCGATGTCGGCGCGCAAGTCCATCACCAGCTTGGACACCGAGGGATTGGAGTGGCCCTTGCCGACGATGTCGAACGATTGCAGCAGCGGCACGCCGGCCTTCATCATCGTCGCCAGCTGGCGCGTGAACAGCGAGATATCCTTGTCGGTGATCTTCTTGCCGCTGCGGTAGGCTTTTTTCTTAACCTTCGTCACCATGATGCCCTGGCGGCGCAGGGTCACGTTGACCACGGCCTCGCCGCCGGCGCGCAGCTCGCCGCGCACCGTCTTGCCGCTCTTGTCCTTGCCCTCCCAGGCGAAGATCGATTCCTTGACCTGGTTGCCCGCGTTGCCAGAAGTCGCCATGGGTTATGTCCTATTCGTTGGTACAGCCGAGCACTTCTTCAAGGCTGGTCAGGCCGTTCCTGACCTTCACCAGGCCGGACTGGCGCAGCGACTTCACGCCTTCCTCTTCCGATTTGGCGGCGATCTCCATCGAGTTGCCGTGCGCCAGGATGATGCTCTCGATGGCGGGGCTGATCGGCATGATCTGGTAGATGCCGACACGGCCCTTGTAGCCGCCGCCGTTGCAGCGTTCGCAACCGACCGGGCCGTAGGGCTTCCAGCTGCCGTCCAGCTCGTGCGCCTTGAAGCCGGCCTTGAGCAGCAACTCGTTGGAGATCTCCACCGGCTGCTTGCAGGTGCACAGCCGCCGCGCCAGCCGCTGCGCGGTGATCAGGATCACCGACGAGGCGATGTTGAACGGCGCCACGCCCATGTTCATCAAGCGCGTCAGCGTCGACGGCGCGTCGTTGGTGTGCAGCGTGGAGAACACCATGTGGCCGGTCTGCGCCGCCTTGATGGCGATGTCGGCCGTTTCCAGGTCGCGGATCTCGCCGACCATGATGATGTCCGGATCCTGGCGCAGGAAGGACTTCAGCGCCACCGGGAAGGTCAGGCCGGCGCGGTCGTTGACGTTGACCTGGTTCACGCCCGGCAGGTTGATCTCGGCCGGGTCTTCGGCGGTGGAAATGTTGATGCCCGGCTTGTTGATGACGTTGAGGCAGGTGTACAGCGACACCGTCTTGCCCGAGCCGGTCGGCCCCGTCACCAGCACCATGCCGTAGGGGCGCTGGATGGCGTCGAGCAGCAGCTCCTTCTGGTCGGGGTCGTAGCCGAGCGCGTCGATGCCCATCTGCGCCTGGGTGGCGTCGAGGATGCGCATCACGGTCTTCTCGCCGAACAAGGTCGGCAGGGTGGAGATGCGCAGGTCGATGGTCTTGGTCGGCGACACGATCAGGCGCATGCGGCCGTCCTGCGGGATGCGTTTTTCCGAGATGTCCAGCTTGGCCAGCACCTTGATGCGCGACACCAGTTTTTCCTTGATCGAGATCGGCGGCTGGGCATGCTCCATCAGCACGCCGTCGACGCGGAAGCGCACGCGGTAGAATTTTTCGAACGGTTCGAAGTGCAAGTCCGAGGCGCCCATGTTGACGGCGTCCATCAGCATCTTGTTCAGGAAGCGCACCACCGGCGCGTCCTCGACATCGTTGGCGCCGGGATCGGCGGCGGCGTCGGCGGCCGGGGCTTCCTCCTCGGCGAACTGGATGTCCGATTCGTCGCCGCCCAGGTCGTTGATGGCCTGCTCGCTGTCCTTGTTGAGCCGCGCCAGCAGTTGCAGCAGCGCGTCATGGGCGACGATGACCGGTTCGACCGTGGATTCGGTCTGGAACTTGATCTGGTCCAGCGCCTGGGTATTGGTCGGGTCGGAAATCGCCACCGACATCTTGTTGCCGCGCTTGGCCAGCGCGATCACGCGTTGCGCCTGCATCAGCTTGTTGTCGATGATCTTGGCCGGCAGCGCGTCGAGGTTGAGCGCCTGCACATCCATCATCGGATAGGCGAAGGTTTCGGCGCAGAACATGGCGAGCGCGCGGGCGTCGATGGCGCCGCTGGCCAGCAGCACGTCGATGAAGGCGTGCTTGTCGCTGACGGCTTTTTTTTGCAGCATGTCGGCCTGGGCCGCGGAGAGGCGGCCGGCTTGCATCAATGCCCTCGCCAGCCCCGGCATCGGGGCGCCTGGCGCGGCGTTCGGTAGGACTGCTGCCATAGATGCGTCTGCTGGATGGAGGGGGCTGGATCACGGAATGATGCTCTCAGGCATCATATTTGTAAAGCCGTTTGTCCTCCCACTGAAACGATTGTACTCCGCACTGTTGCGTTTGCCGCAGCAGTGCGCCGTTTAGTGGACGCGCTTGCCGGAGGGGCGTATCAATTTGACGACTTTGATCGCCTGGTCGTGCACCTGCACCACTTCGATGATGCAGTTGGCAACTTTGATGCTGATCGGCGCGTCTGGTATTTCCTGCAACAGCTCCAGCATCAGGCCGTTCAAGGTCTTGGGGCCGTCCAGCGGGAAGGCCAGGCCGAGGCGCTTGTTGATGTCGCGCAGCGCGGTCGCGCCTTCCAGCAGGCACTCGCCCTGTTCGGACCAGCCGAAGCTGTCGGCGCGGGCCGCGCCGGGCATCGATGTCGTAAACTCACCGATCATTTCCTCGATGATATCGTCCAGCGTGACCAGGCCCTGCACTTCGCCGTATTCATCGACGATGATGCCCAGGCGTTCCTTGTTCTCCTGGAAGTACTGGAGCTGGGTGAAGACGCCGGTGTCTTGCGGGATGAAGTAGGGCGTGGTCAGCAGCTCGCGGAAGTGCTCGACGGTCAGCTCGTCTTCCTGGTTCAGCAGGGCCACGGCCTTGCGCACGTGCAGGATGCCGATGATGCGGTTGATCTCGCCTTCGTAGACGGGCAGCTTGTTGTGGTAGCAGGTGGTCAGCTCGCGCTTGATTTCCTCGACCGTCAGTTCCAGGTTCAGCGCCTCGATCTGCGAGCGCGGCGTCATGATGTCCTCGACCGAGATGGTTTCCAGGTCGAACAGGTTGAGCAGGATGCTCTTGTGTTTTTGCGGGATGAAGTTGCCGCCTTCGAGCACGATGGAGCGCAGCTCTTCCGGCGACAGGCGGGCATCGTGGGCGTGGGCGCCGGCCTTGATGCGGAACAGCTTGAGCACCAGCGTGACGAACAGGTTGACGAACCAGATCACCGGCTTGGCCAGCGCCATCAGCGGTTTCAGCACCACGCTGGTGGGCAGGGCGATCTTTTCCGGGAAGGTGGCGCCGATGACCTTGGGTGAAATCTCGGCGAACACGATCAGCAGGAAGGCGACGACGCCGGTGGAGATGGTGATGACGTTGTCGTCATGGCCGAAGGACTGGATGGCGATGGCCGTCACGAGAGCGGTGGCCATGGCGTTGATCAGGGTGTTGGCGATCAGCACCAGCGACAGCAGCTTGTCGGTGCGGTCGAGCAGCCACAGGGTGGTGATGGCGCGGCGGCTGCCGCGCTTGGCCATATGGCGCAGGCGATAGCGATTGGCCGCCATCAGCGCGGTTTCGGCCATGGCGAAGAAGGCCGAGCACAGTATCAGGAGGGCGAGCGCAAGAAGTTGCGCCCAAAACGGCACGGTATCCAAGAGTCACCGTAAAGAATCTTGCATGGGAAACTGGTCGGCCTGATCACTGCACCGGCCCAGACGGCATGGCCCAAAACGCGGCCACAGAGCTTCGAATTCTAAGGCAAGCCCGCCTCCGATGCAAGTTTGCCTATCTTAGCTGGGGGTCAAGTCTGACATTCGGACACGAGCCCAGCCGTGGAGGCCGCCTAGGGCTGAGTTCGTGTCCAAATGTCAGACTTGACCCCAGGGTTTTTGCAGCATGATGGCGAGGGCGGCGGTGGGGGCGCCGTTTTCCTGGCGGGCCGTCAGCGGTTCGGCGGCTTGCACCCGGAAACCGGTGGCGGCGGCCAGGCGCTCGATGTACTGCTGCGTGTGGGCGTAGCGGTTCGATGGGCGCAGCGCGTAGTCGGCGCCTTCGCCCGCTTCCACCGAGAAGCAGAAGTGGCCGCCTTCACGCAGCGCGCGGTGCACGCCGGCGAACACCGGCGCCAGGTCGCCGATGTAGACGAAGACGTCGGCCGCCACCGCCAGGTCGCAGGAGTCTTGTTGGCCGTTCAGATAGGTGGTCAGGTCGGCGCAGGCCAGCTTGTCGTACAGGCCGCGTTCCGCCGCCTTGTCCAGCATCTGCTGCGACAGGTCGACGCCCGCCAGGCTGCGCGAGTATGGCCGCAGATACGGGCCGCACAGGCCGGTGCCGCAGCCCAGGTCCAGTGTATCCAGGCTATTTGCCAGCGTATCGGCGGCGATGGTGCGGCGTATCAGCCCGTCCAGATAGGACGGCGTCTGGTAGTCCAGCACTTCCACCAGATGCTGGTCGAAGTGATTGGCGTACTGGTCGAACAGCGAGCGCACGTATTCCTGCGGCAGCACGGCAGGCGTCTCGCCCGCGCCCACCGAGGCCAGCGCGAAGGCGATGGTTTCTGGATTGTCGCCATGCGCCAGCGCCGCGCGGTAGGCGGCCACGGCTTCCTCGTTGCGCTGCATCGAGCGTAGCGTGTTGCCGCGTGCGTAGTGGGCCAGCGCGTAGTCCGGCTTGAGCGCCAGCGCCTGGTCGTAGCTGTCCAGCGCCGCATCGAAGATCCCCAGCCGCTGCAAGGCCGCACCCTGGCCGTTGTAAGCCTCGGCCCATTGCGGCCGCAGATGGATGGCGCGGTCGAAGCTTTCCACCGCCTCCGGCAGGATGCGCAGGCAGTGCAGCGCATTGCCGCGTGCGAACCAGGCGTCGGCGTAGCGGTCTTTGATATGCAGGGCGTCTTCGGCCGCGCTCAGCGCGTCCAGATAGCGGCCCTGATCCTGCAGCGCGATGGCGCGGTTGCAGTGGGCTTCGGCATAGGAAGGCTGGATCGCCAGCGCGCGCTGATAACTGAGCAGCGCTTCGTCGAGCCGCCCAAGCCGGCGCAGCGCGTTGCCGCGATTGCTCCAGGCCATGGCGTAGTCGTCCTGCAGGGCGATGGCGCGTTCGTGGCTGGCCAGCGCTTCGTCGGCGCGGCCGGCGTCGAGCAGCGCCACGCCGAGATTGCAATGCGCCTTGGCTTGCGCGCCATCGACCTCGATGGCCTGCGAGATCAGTGCGATGGCCGTCTGTACGTCGCCTTGCTGGCGCGCGATCACGCCCAGCAGATGCAGCGCATCGAACTGGTGCGGTTCGAGTTCCAGCACCTGGCGGTACAAGGCCTGTGCGGGCTGAAGCCGTCCCTGCTGGTGCAGTTCGACGGCTTGTTGCAGAAAGGACGCGGTCAGCGCAGAAGTGGATTCGTTCATGGTGCGCGCATCTTAGCCGATGCGGCACCCGAACGGCTGAAAATCAGCTGCCGCGATAGGTCGAATACGCCCACGGCGAGACCACCAGCGGCACGTGGTAGTTCTGGTCGGCGCTGGCGATGCCGAAGGCCAGCGTCACCTCGTCGATGAAGCGCGGCTCGGGCAAGTCCACACCCTGCGCCGAGAAGTAGGCGCCGGCGCCGAATACCAGCTCGTACTTGCCCGGCTTCATGGTCGCGCCTTCCAGCAGCGGCACGGCGCAGCGGCCGTCGGCGTTGGTGACGTCGGTTTTCAGCAACTCGCGGCCCTGCGCGGTCACGGCGTACAAAGCCACCTTGACGCCGACGCCCGGTTTGCCGGCAGTGATATCGAGAACGTGTGTACTAAGCTTGCCCATGGTAAGTCCTATATCGGTAGGTAATAAGTATCTATTGGACAAATCATATACCGATGCCGTTCTACGCATATATGATTGCAGATATATTCCTCATAGACTAGCCAGCGCCATGACTACATACGACAACTATCCGCGCGACTTGATCGGCTACGGCCCGAAGCCGCCTCACGCCCAATGGCCCAACCGTGCCCGCGTGGCCCTGCAATTCGTCCTGAACTACGAAGAGGGCGGCGAAAACAATGTGCTGCACGGCGACGCCGGTTCCGAGACCTTCCTGTCCGAGATCATCGGCGCCGCGTCGTTCAGCAACCGACACATGAGCATGGAATCGATCTACGAGTACGGCTCGCGCGCCGGCCTGTGGCGATTGCTGCGCATGTTCGAGGAACGCAAGCTGCCGTTGACGGTCTTCGGCGTGGCGATGGCGCTCAAACGTCATCCGGAGGCGGTGGCCGCCTTCCAGGAACTGGGCCATGAAATCGCCTGCCACGGCCTACGCTGGATCACCTACCAGAACATGGACGAAGCCACCGAGCGCGCCCACATGAAGGAAGCGGTGCAGATCATCCGCGAGCTGACCGGCAGCGCGCCGCAGGGCTGGTACACCGGCCGCGATTCGCCGCAGACCAAGCGCCTGGTGGTGGAACACGGCGGCTTCCGCTACGACGCCGACAACTACAGCGATGATCTGCCGTTCTGGCAGAAGGTCGACTACACGGACGCCGAAGGTAATGCAGCCACCGCGCCGCAGCTGATCGTGCCGTACACGCTGGACACCAACGACATGCGCTTCGCCGCCGCGCAGGGCTTCAACTCCGGCACGCAGTTCTTCGATTACCTGAAGGACGCCTTCGATGTGTTGTACGCCGAGGGCGACCCGGCCGGCTTGAACCAGCCGAAGATGCTGTCGATCGGCCTGCACTGCCGCATCGTCGGCCGCCCGGCGCGCGCCGCCGCGCTGGCGCGCTTCCTCGATTACGTGCAAAAGCACGATAATGTGTGGATCACCCGCCGCATCGATATCGCCGAGCACTGGCGCAAAACCCATCCATACGCAGGCTGAGGTCACGATGTCCGAACCGATACGCTTTTACTACCGTGGCGCAGTACAGGAAATCTCCGGCGCCGCGCCTACGCGCACCGTGCTCCAGCACCTGCGCGAGGATCTGCATTGCACCGGCACCAAGGAAGGCTGCGCCGAAGGCGATTGCGGCGCTTGCACCGTGGTGGTCGGCAGCCTGAACGCCGCCGGCCAATTGGAGATGAAGGCCGTGAACTCCTGCATCCAGTTCGCGCCCACGCTGGACGGCAAGGCGCTGTTTACCGTGGAAGACCTGCAGCAGCCCGACGGCACGCTGCACCCGGTGCAGCAGGCGATGGTGGAATGCCACGGTTCGCAATGCGGCTTCTGTACACCGGGCTTTGTCATGTCCTTGTGGGGCATGTACCTCGACAAGGACGGCCAGCCCGCGCAGCGCAAGGAGATCGACGATTGCCTGTCCGGGAATCTGTGCCGCTGCACCGGCTACCGCCCCATCATCGACGCCGCACACCGCATGACGGAATTGCCGAGGGCCGGCTTCGACCGCGCCGCGCTGGCCGCACAGCTGCGCACCTTGCAGCGCGACGCCGGCAGCAGCTACACCGCGCACGGCCAGAGCTTCCACGCACCGCGCACGCTGGACGAACTGGTGTCGCTGCGCGCCGCCCATCCGAAAGCCACGCTGCTGTCGGGTTCCACCGACGTCGGCCTGTGGGTGACGAAGCAGATGCGCGACCTGGGCGACATTATTTACGTCGGCCACGTGAGCGCGCTGCAAACCTTGGTTGAAGCGGACGGCATGCTAAACATTGGTGCAGGCGTTACGCTCAACGATGCGTATCAAGCCTTGTGCCGCCTGTATCCGTCGCAATTGGGCGAGATGTGGCAGCGCTTCGCATCGCTGCCGATCCGTAACGCCGGCACGCTGGGCGGCAACGTCGCCAACGGTTCGCCGATCGGCGATTCGATGCCGTGGATGATCGCCGTCGGCAGCGAGGTGGTGCTGCGCGGTCCAGCCGGTGAGCGTGTCATGCCGCTGGAAGCGTTCTATCTCGATTATCAGAAAAAGGATATGCGTCCCGACGAATTCGTGGCTGCCGTGCGTGTGCCACTGCCGCGCGAGGGCGTGCAGTTCCGCACCTACAAGCTGGCCAAGCGCTTCGACCAGGATATCTCGGCCGTCTGCGCCGCATTCGCGTTCAAGCTCGATGGCGACGTGGTCGTGGATGCCCGCATCGCCTTCGGCGGCATGGCCGCCACGCCGCGCCGCGCACCGCGCGCGGAAGCCGCGTTGAACGGCCTGCGCTGGAACGAAGCCAATCTGCGCGTAGCGATGGACATGCTGGCGCAGGATTTCGCGCCGCTGTCGGATATGCGCGCCTCCAGCACCTACCGCATGCAAACGGCGCAGAATCTGCTGCGCCGCTTCTGGTTCGAAACCCGTGCCGACGCGCCGCTGGCGGCCGATGCCGTCAACGCCTTCGCCTGCCGCGCCTGAAAGGAGCCATCATGAATCAACCAGTCGCTCCCTCGTTGCTCGCCGCGCAGGCGTGGAAGGCGGTCGGCGTCGCCCGTCCGCACGAATCGGCCGAGCTGCACGTGCTCGGACAAGCCACCTACACCGACGACATCCCGGAACTACAAGGAACGCTGCACGCGGCGCTGGGTCTGTCGTCCAAGGCGCATGCGCGCATCAATGCGATGGACTTGACGCCGGTACGCAATGCGCCCGGCGTGGTGGCGGTCTACACCGCTGCGGATATCGTCGGCACCAACGATTGCGGCCCGATCATCCACGACGATCCTATCCTCAGTGCGGGCGAGGTGATGTATGTCGGCCAGCCGATTTTCATCGTCGTCGCGGACACGCACGACAACGCCCGCCGCGCCGCTCGCCGCGCAGTGGTCGCCTACGATGAACTGCCGGCCATCTTCACGCCGCAGGAGGCCAAGGCCGCGCAGTCGTATGTGCTGCCGCCGATGCAGCTCAAGCGCGGCGATTATCAGGCAGCGTTCGAAAACGCGCCCAACGTGGTCAAGGGCCAGCTGTTCGTCGGCGGCCAGGAGCAGTTCTATCTGGAAGGCCAGATCGCCTATGCGATCCCTAAGGAAGACCATGGCATGCTGGTGCAATGCTCGACCCAGCACCCAAGCGAGATGCAGCACGTGGTGGCCCATGCGCTGGGCGTGCATTCGCATAAAGTGCTGGTGGAGTGCCGCCGCATGGGTGGTGGTTTCGGCGGCAAGGAATCGCAGTCGGCTCTGTGGGCGGCGTCGGCCAGCATCGCTGCGGCCAAGCTGCGCCGTCCGGTCAAGCTGCGCGCCGACCGCGATGACGACATGCTCGTCACCGGCAAGCGCCACTGCTTCTTCTACGAGTACGAAGTCGGCTACGACGACAGCGGAAAAATCGTCGCCGCCAAGGTGGACATGACCTTGCGCGCCGGCTTCTCGGCCGACTTGTCCGGCCCCGTAGCGACGCGCGCGGTCTGCCACTTCGACAACGCCTACTACCTGTCGGACGTGGACATCCGCGCCGGCTGCGGCAAGACCAACACGCAGTCGAATACCGCCTTCCGTGGTTTCGGCGGCCCGCAGGGCGCGATTGCCATCGAATACATCATCGACGAAATCGCCCGCAACCTGGGCCGCGACGCGCTCGATATCCGTCGCCTGAATTTCTATGGCAAGACTGAACGCAACGTTACGCCGTATGGCCAGGAGATCGTCGACAACGTGATCGAGGCGCTGACGGCGGAGCTGGAGCAGACCAGCGAATACCGCGCGCGCCGCGCAGCCGTCGAAGCCTACAACGCCGCCAGTCCCGTGCTGAAGAAAGGACTGGCGCTGACGCCGCTGAAGTTCGGCATCGCCTTCAACGTCACCCACCTGAACCAGGCGGGCGCTCTGGTGCATGTATACGTCGACGGTTCGGTGCTGGTCAATCACGGCGGCACGGAGATGGGGCAGGGCATCAACACCAAGGTGATGCAGGTGGTGGCGCATGAACTGGGCCTGGACCTGGATCATGTGCGCGCCACCGCCACCGATACCAGCAAGGTCGCCAACACGTCGGCGACGGCCGCTTCCACCGGTGCGGACTTGAACGGCAAGGCGGCGCAAGATGCCGCGCGCCAGATCCGCGAACGCCTGACCGCCTTTGCCATCAAGCTGTATGGCGACGAGGATGGTGTGCCGGTGCAGTTCTTCGACAACGCCGTGCATGTGAATGGCCATGTGGTGCCGTTCCCTGAACTGGTGCAGAAGGCTTACCTGGCGCGGGTGCAGCTGTGGTCCGACGGCTTCTACGCCACGCCCGGACTGCATTGGGATCCGAAGACGATGAACGGCCATCCTTTCTCCTACTATGCTTATGGCGCCGCCGTTTCCGAAGTGGTGGTCGATACGCTGACCGGCGAATGGAAGCTGCTGCGCGCCGACGCCTTATACGACGCTGGCCGTTCGCTCAATCCCGCCATCGACCTGGGGCAGGTGGAGGGCGCGTTCATACAGGGCATGGGCTGGCTGACCACCGAGCAGCTGTGGTGGAACCCGGCCGGCAAGCTGATGACGCATGCGCCGTCGACGTACAAGATTCCCGGCGTGTCCGACTGCCCGGAAGACTTCCGCGTGCGGCTGTTCGACAACGGCAACGTCGAGGACAGCATCCATCGCTCCAAGGCGGTCGGCGAGCCGCCGCTGCTGCTGCCGTTCTCGGTGTTCTTTGCGATACGCGATGCGATTTCCAGCGTCGGCGGCCATCGCGTGAATCCGCCGCTGAACGCTCCGGCGACCAGCGAAGAGATACTGCGCGCGATCGCCGCTGTGGAATTCGCGGCGTGAGGATATCGACATGAACGAGTGGCTGACAACCGTGATGGCGGAACCGGCGGTGCTGGTGACGGTGGCGATCGTCGAGGGCTCCGGTCCTCGCGAGCCCGGCGCGCGCATGCTGGTCACGGCTGGCGGCCAGGTCGATACCATCGGCGGCGGACATTTGGAAATGTGCACGGTCGATGTCGGCCGCAGCATGCTGAAAAGCGCCGCCAGGACGGGCGAGGGCGTGCCTGCGCGGCTGGAGCGTTACGCACTCGGGCCGACGCTGGGGCAGTGCTGCGGCGGCGTGGTGCATCTCGCTTTCGAATTGATCGACGCATCGCTGGCCGATATCATGGCAAGCTTGCGCAAGCGCTGGCGTGAAGACAGCTGGCGTATCAGCGCCATCGATGGCACGCCCGTCTCGCTGCTGCTTGACGCCGATGGCGCCGTGGTCACGGGCGCCTCCGGCGATGCGGCGGCATTCGGCCCTGCATTCCCCGTCATCGACCACCAGCGCGGCACCCACATCCTGCGCGACACCGCCGGCCGTCGCTGGCTGGCCGATCCCTGCCTGGCGCCGCGCGCGCACCTGCTGCTGTTCGGCGCCGGCCATGTCGGCGCGGCCATCGTGCGCATCTTGGGCGAACTGCCTTGCACCGTGACGTGGATCGACGAACGCGAGGACATGTTCCCGCAATCGGTACCGGCCAACGTCGCAGTCGAAGCCACCGATACGCCGGAAGCCCTGGTGGCCGCCGCCCCCGCCGGGGCCAGCTATCTGGTCATGACCCACAGCCATGAGCTTGACCAGCGCCTGAGCGAAGCGATCCTGTCGCGCGCCGACGTCGGCTGGTTCGGCCTGATCGGATCGAAGACCAAGCGCGTGCAGTTCGAGCGGCGCATGGCCGCGCGCGGCCTGCCGCAAGAGCGCATAGCCGCCATGGTCTGCCCGATCGGTATCGCCGGCATCACAAACAAGCTGCCCGCCGCGATAGCCGCCTCCGTCTGCGCGCAATTGCTGATGGTGTGGGAAGCGCAGCAGATCGCCGCGCTCGACGACACCGTGCCGGTGCGCCTGGCCGCATCGCGTTAGAATCAGCATTCCTCTTCAGGACATCGTTATGCCTAACACTTTGCAAGCCTACCGCGGCAGCTTGCTGCACTTTCTCGCCGATCCGGCGTTCAGCGAGCAGTCGCATGTCTGGCATGAAGACGGCCTGCTGATCGTCGCCGACGGCAAGGTGCAGGCGGCCGGGGACTACGCCACGCTGCATGCGACGCTACCTCCCGGCGCCGAACTGCACGATTACAGCGGCAAGCTGCTGATGCCCGGCTTTATCGACACCCACGTGCACTACCCGCAGACCGACATGATCGCCTCGCCGGCGGAAGGCCTGCTGCCATGGCTGGAGACCTATACCTTCCCGACCGAGCGCCGGTTCGAAGACCTGGCCCACGCTGCCGGCGTGGCCGACTTCTTCCTCGACGAGCTGCTACGCTGCGGCACCACCACCGCCATGGTGTATTGCACCGTGCATCCGCAGTCGGTGGATGCCTTCTTCGCCGCCAGCGAGCAGCGCGGCCTGCGCATGGTGGCGGGCAAGGTGATGATGGACCGGAACTGCCCGGACTTCCTGCGCGATACCGCTGAATCCAGCGCCCGCGATACCGAGGCGCTGATCCAGCGCTGGCACAAACGCGGCCGCGCGCTGTACGCGATCACGCCGCGCTTCGCGCCGACGTCCACCGAAGCACAGCTGCAGCTGGCCGGCGAACTGGCACGCTCCTATCCCGATACCTACATCCAGACCCACGTCTCCGAAAACGAAGCCGAGTGCGCGTGGGTGCGCGAGCTGTTCCCCAACTCGCGCAGCTACATCGACGTCTACGACAGCTACGGCATGCTGCGGCCGCGCGCCATGTACGGCCACTGCATCTGGCTCAATGAGCAGGACCGCGTACGCATGGCCGAAACGCAGTCGGCCGCCGCCATTTGCCCGACCTCCAACCTGTTCCTCGGCAGCGGCCTGTTCGACTTCGAACGTGCCGACCGGGCGGGCGTGCTGCTGTCGCTGGCGACCGATGTGGGCGGCGGCACTTCGTTCTCGATGTTGCAAACGATGAATGAAGCCTATAAAGTAGCGCGACTGAAGGGCAGTTACCTGCCGGCCTTGCGGATGTTCTACCTGGCCACCCTGGGCGCCGCCCGCAGCATGCAGCTCGAAGGCACGATCGGCAATTTCGCCGTCGGCGCCGAGGCGGATTTCATCGTGCTCGATCCGCAGGCCACGCCGCTGCTTCAACGGCGCACCGCGCGCGGAGAGAGCCTGGAAGAGCTGCTGTTCGCGCTTGCGCTGCTGGGCGACGACCGTGCGGTGGCCGCGACCTGGTCGGCCGGCCGCCAGGTGCACGCCCGCGTAATGACTTAATCACATTGGAAGACTCATGCAAAAAAATATCGCCAGCCTGAAGGCCGTTGCCATCGCCGCCGCCCTGTTCTGCGCCTTGCCGCACGGCGTGCAAGCGGCCAGCAACGAGGAGAGCGCCAAGCGCCAGTTCGCCGCGCTGGTCGCGGGCCCGGAACCGAAGACGGCCGAGCTGACGATGTTCCTGACCATGATGCCCAAGGGCGGCGACCTGCACCACCACTACTCCGGCGCGATCTACGCCGAGCAGTACCTGGAGTGGGTGGACAAGGAAGGCTTCTGCGTCAACAAGAACACCTATCTGATCGACACCAACAAGGCCGACACCGCCGCCGAGCAGGCCAAGCCGCTGGCCGACCGCGTCTGCCTGTCCGGCCAGGATGTGATGAACAACAACAGCGTGCTGGCCAACCTGCTGCAGCGCTGGTCCGACAAGGACTTCACCAACCACGGCGCGCTGCAATCGCCGCCGGACCGCCAGTTCTTCGATACCTTCGGCTTCTTCGGCCCGGTGGCCTCGACCAACGCGGCCGACGGCCTGCAGCGCTTGAAGCAGCGCGCCATCCAGGAAAACCTGGGTTATATCGAGACCATCTACGAGATCGCGCCGATGGCGCAGGATGCCGACTTCGACCGCAAGGCCGCGGCCGGCGGCATCACCGACGCCGACCTGGCCAGCTACGCCGCCAAGCTGGAGACCAATGGCGCCTTCCAGGGCTGGATCAAGTCCTATCTGGAGAACGTCAACACCGCCAGCGTCGGCATCGACGACGACAACTTCACGATGCGCTACCAGCCGTTCGCGCTGCGCTTCCTGACGCCGTCGCAGGTGTTTTCGCAGATGGTGTCGAGCTTCAAACTGGCCACTTCGCATCCGAAAATCGTCGGCGTCAACATCGTCGGCCAGGAGAGCGTCAATGTCTCGATGCACGACTACGCGCTGCACATGCAGATGTTTAAATTCCTGAAAACCAAACAGCCGGGCGTGAAACTGGCGCTGCATGCGGGCGAATTGGCGCTCGGCGTCGTGCCGCCGGAAGGCCTGACCTTCCACATCAAGCACGCCATCGACGTCGCCGGCGCCAGCCGCATCGGCCACGGCATCGACATCGCCCACGAGACCGGCTCGCTGGCGATCATGAAAAAAATGCATGACAATAAGATACCGGTCGAGGTCAACCTGACCAGCAACCAGTTCATCCTGGGCGTCAAGGGCGAGGCCCATCCGGTCACGCTGTACCGCAAATACGGCGTGCCCTTCGTGCTGTCCACCGACGATGCCGGCGTGTCGCGCAACAACCTGTCCGGCGAATACGTGCTGTACGCCGCCCGTTACAAGCCGAACTATGCCGAGATCAAGAAACTGTCCTACGACAGCATCCGCTACTCCTTCCTGGCGGATGCCGATAAACAACGTTTATTGAAGGCATTGGATGGCAAGTTCGCCAAATTCGAGGCCGCGATCGCCGCCGCCCCGATCGCCAAGGGCCGCTGAGTTTGCTCCGGGGCCGGCGTGGCCGGTCCCGGATGTTGCGTTGCCGCGACGAGAAAATTAGTGTTACAAATCTAATTCCCCCTCAAGCCGCTTTTGCGCGGCTTGTCATCTTTGTCATACTCCTGCTAAAGTGTGGCAACATTGCGACATCTGCGGGCAAGCCTGCACCAGCTTTGTGCGTTTTCCGAATGAATTTATTTCAAGCGGCGAACCGTCAACTATAATGCTCCCCTTAAAGATGCGCCTCGCTTACAGAGCGAAACCTGCGCGGTTCAGCGCCCCATTTATATCGCTTTCGTATAAATCCCTAAAGTAAATCGTATTTGTCACACATTTTTTGCTGATGCATAGTTGTTTGAGATGCTTACAAACTGCCAACTTTGCCGCAGTTTTGAGGGTGTTGCATGCAAATGTCAGTCAGACAAGAACGTGACGGTCTGATCAACTGACTTCTTGTCATGTTGATGAAATATTTACTGGTTACAATTTTGTGATGTCATGGGCACTTTGTGTCAAGAATGTGACCGAAGGCCACAAGCCCGTCCGGTTCAAGGCATCGAAGAACACAATAAATTTTTTTACATAAACTGGGAGTTCCCTTAATGCAATCCGCCGTTAAACACAATCCGAAGCTGCGTCTGAGCCTGGTCGCTCTGGCCTGCCAGATGGTCTGCATGGGCGCCGCGTTCGCACAGTCCGACGCCGCTCCGGCCGCCAAGCCAGCCACCGAAACCGTGACCATTACCGGCCGCAAAGTCGGTATGGGCCTGATGGTGCAGGAAGACGTGCCAAAAGCACGTTCGACCGTTACCGCCGAGGAACTGGCGAAACAGCGTCCTACCGGCAACGCCTACGACGCCCTGGCCCTGCTGCCAGCAGTGAACACCTACGGCTACGACGCGACCGGCCTGTTCGGCGGCGGTCTGACCCTGCGCGGCTTCAACAGCGACCAGATCGGTGCGACCATTAACGGCGTTCCAGTGAACGACTCGGGTAACTTCGCCGTATTCCCACAAGAATACGTCGACCAGGAAAACACCTGCACCACCTTCGTGACCCAGGGTTCGACCGACGTCGACTCCCCGCAAGTTGGCGCCACCGGCGGTAACTTCGGCATCACCACCTGCGAACCAGAAGACAAGCAGCGCTTCCGCGTAGCCCAGTCGCTGGGTCAGCTGAGCATGTTCAAAACCTATCTGCGCTACGACACCGGCCGCTTCTGGGATAACAAGGCCAAGGTCTTCATCTCGGTTTCGCAAGCCAAGGCTGACAAGTGGAAAGGCGCTGGCGAAGCCAATCGCAAGCACATGGACATCGGCTTCAACTACGACTGGGATCGCTTCAACTACATCCACGGTACCGTGTTGTACAACCGTCAGTTCAACAACAACCTGAGCACCTTCAACCTGGCCGACCTGAACAAGAACGGCTACTACTACGACTACAGCACCACCTTCATCGGCCACGCACCAGCGAGCCCAGGCAAGGCAGTCAGCGATCCGGCACAGAACAACGCCGACTCCTACTACAAACTGGCGATGGGTCCGTTCGAGAACGTGATTGCTTCGGCAACCGCCAAGTTCCGCATCGGCGAAAACACCGACATCAAGTTCCTGCCTTACGTTTGGTACGGCTACGGCACCGGCGGCGTGCAGCAAAAACTGCAACAGGAAAATGCTTTCCTGAACACGGCCACCGGCAAATTCGTCGGCGTCGACCTGAACGGCGACGGCGACACGCTGGATAAAGTCTGGGTCTACAACAGCTCGATCACCCGCACCCAGCGTCCTGGTGCTTCGATCTCCGTGACCCACAACTGGAACAACCACCAGATCCTGGCTGGCTTCTGGTACGAGCGCGCGACCCACCGCCAAACCGGTCCGATGGAAAAAGTCGACAACAACGGCAACACCAGCGACATCTGGCTGCGCGACGGCCTGGTGACGCGTCCGGACGGTTCGCCGTACGAATCGCGCGACTGGAAGAGCATCTCGACCGCGTTCCAGGGCTTCATCCAGGACACCGCCACCTTCATCGACGACAAGCTGACCATCAACGTTGGCCTGCGCACGCCGCACGTCAAGCGCGACTTCACCAACTACGCCAACGAAGGCACGGTGCAGACCTCGCCGAACTCGGGCGTCACCTATCGCTACAACAAGACCTACTCGACCGTGCTGCCGCAGTTGGGCCTGCGTTATCGCATCACCAACGACGACCAGCTGTTCGCCAGCCTGGCCAAGAACATGAAGGCGCCGCCTAACTTCGTGTACTCGACCACCAACGGCAACCTGTCGCTGATCAACAATATCCCGACCCTGCTGGGCGACGTGCGTCAAGAAACCTCGATGAACCTGGACATGGGCTACCGTCACCAGACGACCGCCATCACCACCCAGGCCACCATCTTCTTCAGCGACTTCAAGGATCGCCAGGCAACCGCCTTCGACCCAAGCTCGCAAACCTCCACGCTGACCAACGTCGGCAAGGTGAAGAACAAGGGCTTCGAAGTTGAAGCGGGTAACACCCCGGTCAACGGCTGGTCGTTCTACGCTTCGCTGGGTTACAGCAGCAGCGAGATCAAGGAAGACCTGCAGGCCGGTAAAGGCATCTACCTGCCAACCAAGGGCAACCAGTTCCCACTGACCCCGAAATGGAAGGGCGGCCTGTCGGCTTCGTACGAGACCAACAGCTGGTACACCCGTCTGAAAGCTAAAGTCACCAGCAACCAGCAGGCGACCCTGGCTAACGACGAACTGGTTCCTGGCTACACCACGCTTGATTTCGACGCTGGCTACCAGTTCCCAAGCGGCGAGTTCTTCAAGAATCCGAAGCTGACCCTGAACGTGTCCAACCTGACCGATCGCCAGTACCGCAACCCATCGTCGCAGTCCGTGACCAACGCCACCGCCTACCCAGGCGTCACGGCGAAGAACGTGTTCTACTACCTGGGCGCTCCACGCTTCGTGTCGGCTACGCTGCGCGTCGACTTCTAAGTTAAGATACCGGTCTGGTGCCCGCACTTCGGTGTACGTACCAGACCTTATCTGACAGGCAGGCCTTCGGGCCTGTTGTCGTTTTCGGGCCGGGTTGTTTTCGATCCGGCCATATGCGAGCGCCGCGCGCGACGTTCGCATATGGCCGCCGCCATCAGGGCGGCTGCCGAATCCGGAGTAACGTTAGATGAACAAGCTTTCCCTGCCGGCGCGCGCGCTGCGGCCCGTGCTGGTCCTGCCTGCCTGCGCCGCACTGGTCCTGTCTTCCTGCACCCTGTTCAAGCCGGCGCCGCAGCCGGGCATCACCGATATCGAACTGGTGACGCTGAACGATTTCCACGGCAATATCGAAGCGAGCAAATATCTGCTCGACAGCGCCAACGGCGGCGCAGCGCGCACCATCGTCGCCGGCGGCATCGACACGCTGGGCGCCGCGCTGCAAGCCTGGCGCAAGGCCGATCCCGAGCTGCTGCTGGTCGGCGCCGGCGATTTGATCGGCGCCAGCCCGGCGATTTCGTCGATGTGGGCCGACGAGCCGAGCATCGCTGCGATGGACCTGCTGGGCCTGCGCGCCAGCTCGGTCGGCAACCATGAATTCGACGCCGGCCGGGTGGAGCTGCTGCGCCAGCAAAAGGGCGGCTGCAATTCGCCGCGCGCCGACAAGGCCTGCAAATTCGAGAACCCCTACGGCGGCGCCAAGTTCCAGTACCTGGCCGCCAACGTCATCGACATGGTGACGAAAAAGCCGCTGCTGCCTGCATATAAAATCGAACAGGCGCACGGCGTCAAGATCGGCTTCATCGGCGCGGTGCTGCGCGACGCCACCGAGAAGGCGCCGGCCTCCGGCATCGCCGGCCTGGACTTCGTCGACGAGGCGGACGCCATCAACCGCCAGCTGCCGGAACTGCGCAAGCAGGGCGTGGGCGTGTTCGTGGTGCTGATCCACCAGGGCGGGCGCACCACCGATAAATTCGACCAGCAGGAATGCAGCCATCTGACCGGCCCTATCGTCGACGTGGTCAAGCGCCTCGATCCGGCGATCCGGCTGGTGGTCAGCGGCCATTCGCATCGAGGCTACCTGTGCCGCGTGGACGGGCGGCTGGTGACGCAGTCCGACATGGGCGGCCATGTCCTGTCGCGCATCAAGCTCTCCGTCGATACCGCCAGCAATACGCTGCGCGACGTCAGCGCGCGCCAGGAGGTGATGGTCCCCGGGACCTGGCCGGCCAATCCGGCGCTGGACGCCTATCTGAAAACGGTGCGCGACCGCAGCGCCAGCGCGCTGGCGCGTCCGGTGGCGGCGCTGGCCGTGCCGAGCGTGCCGCGCGAGAAGCAGGACGACGGCGAGTCCGCGCTGGGCGACCTGGTCACGGACGCCACGCTGGCGGCGGGCCGTCCGTACGGCGCGCAGATCGCCTTCGTCAACAACGGCTCCTTGCGGCATGACCTCGATAGCGGCGCGGGCAACCGCGTCAGCGTCGGCCAACTGCTGGCGGCGCTGCCGTACACGAATTCGCTGGTGGTGATGAACCTGCGCGGCGCGCAGATCCGCGAGCTGCTGGAGCAGCAATGGCACGGCGGCCGCGATATCACGCGCGGCCTGCTGCAGGTGTCCGATGGCTTCAGCTACACCTGGGATCCACGGCGGGGCGAGGGCAGCAAGGTGCTGGCCGACACGCTGATGCTGAACGGCGTGCCGATCGAGAACGGCACCGTCTACCGCGTGGTGGTCAACAACTTCCTGGCCGAGGGCGGCGACGCCTTCCCGGCCTTCACCCTGGGCGCCAACCGCGCCGAGACCAATATCCGCGATATCGATGCGCTGACCGATTATCTGACCAGGCGCGAGCAGTACGGCAAGCCGGCCGGCCGCAGCGAAACACAGGGGCGCATCAAGCGTCTGCAACAACCTTAGGAGTCACCATGCGTCGCGTTTTACTTTCCGTTTTGCTGCCAGCCCTGCTGGCGTCGGCCCTGCCTGCGCGCGCCGAGTTTTCCATCCCGGGTTTTGAGCTGGTGCAGACCGCGCCGGTGGAAACGCCGCTGCGCAGCGGCGACGTGCGCGACCCGGCCACCGTCTGGAAGGAGTTGTTCGACGGCGCCAAAAGCGAGATCGTGCTGGGCCAGTTCTATGTGGTGGGCCACGAGGGCAGTGTATTCAACACGGTGATCGACCGCCTGGCGGCGGCGGGCAAGCGCGGCGTCAAGATCCGCTTCCTGCTGGACCAGAAGGGCGTCGGCCTGTCGGACAAGGCCACCATCGAGCAGCTGAAGGCGATACCCAACCTGGAACTGCGCATCATCGATTTCAACAAGCTGACCGGCAACGGCATCCTGCACGCAAAGTACCTGGTGGTGGATGGTGCGACCGCCTACATCGGCAGCCAGAACTTCGACTGGCGCTCGTTCGAGCATA
Source organism: Duganella sp. HH101 (assembly GCF_001758795.1). Lineage (NCBI taxonomy): Bacteria > Pseudomonadati > Pseudomonadota > Betaproteobacteria > Burkholderiales > Oxalobacteraceae > Duganella > Duganella sp. HH101. The sequence continues at coordinate 178,095 of NZ_LRON01000002.1, forward strand.
TCCACGAAACCGGCCTGCGCATCACCGATGCGAAGATCGTCGGACAGGTGCTGTCGGTGTTCAACCAGGACTGGCGCGCGCAGGCGATCACCGCGCAGGGCCAAGTGGCTCCGGCGCTGAACGTCAAGGCCACCACGCCGGACATCCACCAGGGCGCCTTCCTGCTGTCCAGCCCTAACCAGTTCAACCCGGCCGGCGTCGGCGATTCCGAAGCGGGCCTGCCGGCGCTGCTGGCCGAAGCCAAGAGCGAAGTGCGGGTGCAGCTGCTGGACTACGCGCCGCTGAGCTACGGCCCGAAAGGCACGCGCCCTTACTACGCCGTGATCGACAACGCGGTGCGCGCCGCCGCCAACCGCGGCGTTAAGATCAAGCTGATGGTGTCGAACTGGAACCTGGAAGAACTGCCGCAGGTCTACCTGAAAAGCCTGGCCGTGCTGCCGAATGTGGAAATCCGCGTGGTGACGCTGCCAACCGCCGCCAGCGGCTTCATTCCGTTTGCGCGCGTCATCCACAGCAAGACCATGGTGATCGACAACCAGGTCGCGTGGGTCGGCACCAGCAACTGGAGCGGCGGCTACTTCGATTTGTCGCGCAACCTGGAAGTGGTGATGCGCAACGAGAAAATGGCGCAGCGCCTGGCCGCGCTGCATGAGCAGACCTGGAGCTCGCAGTACGCGCAGCCGCTGGACATCAACAAGAAATACCCGAAACCCGCCAAAGGCAGCCCTGAATGAATAAGCTTGTTTTAACCGTGGCGCTGAGCAGCGCCTTCGTCTCGTTCAATGCCCACGCATGGGGTAACGATGGCCACCGCGCCGTCGGCGCCATCGCCGATCAGCTGATCCAGGGCAGCAATGCGGGGCAGCGCGTGAAGGCCTTGCTGCTGCCTGGCGAGAGCCTGGAAAAAGTCTCCATCTGGGCCGACTGCGTCAAGGGTACGTATTGCGGCCCGCAGAGCGAGGAGATGCTGGCCTATGTCGCCGCCAACCCGCAGCACGCCGAGTACCACTACACCGACGTGCCGTTCCAGAACGCGCACTACCACGACCATGACGCCGGCACGGCCGATGTTGACATCGTGCAGACCCTCAAGCAGTGCATCGCCACGCTGCAGGGCAAGGGCGACAAGATCAGCAACCCGCACGGCTTCACGCCGCGCCAGGCCTTGCTGATCCTGACCCACCTGGCCGGCGACGTGGTGCAGCCGCTGCATGTGGGCGCGGCGTTTGTGGACAAGAACGGCGCCTTCGTGGTGCCGCAGAAGCAGGCGCAGATCGATGCGGTCAATATGTTCGACGCGCGCGGCGGCAACAACCTGCTGCTGGACGATGTCAAGTTGAGCGCCAACAGCGCGCAGTTGATACCGGCCGCGCCGCCGGAGGACAAGCCTGCCGCATCAGGCACGCCGCCGCGCGCGCCGCAGACCACGCGTCCCTTCCATTCGTATTGGGACACGACGGTGGTGAACTATGTGTTCCGCCGTGTGGGCGCTCGCTCGCCGCAGGAGTTTGCGCAACTGGCGATCGCCGGCAAGCCGGCCGTTACCGCCAACAGCGGCGATGCTATCAGCTGGCCGTATGCCTGGGCCGACCAGTCGCTGGCCGTGGCCAAGCTGGCGCATGCCGGCGTGACGGCGGGCGCGATCGGCCAGCAGACCAGCAAGACCGGCGAAGTCTATAACGTGTGGGCGCTGACGGTGCCGGACGACTATCCTGTCCCCAGCTCGGCCGCCGCCAAAACGCAGCTGATCCAGGGTGGATACAACCTGGCCGCCGTGCTGAAGGCGATCTGGCCTTAGACCGGCTTACTTGCCTGTGAGGGGATTGAACCACAGCTCCGCGCGCGCCAGCGGGGTCTGTGGCGTCAGCTTGGGATTGGCGAGGTTGATGACGCGGCGCTTGTGCATGGCCGTGTTCTTGATCAAGTCTCCCTTGTAGCGCTGGAACAGCGTGTTCAACGATCCATCCTTGATCATCATCTCCATGCCGGTCTCGATGCGTTTGGCCAGCAGCCTGCCCTCGGCATCGCGGCGCACGAAGAAGTAGCGCGGCAGCGGATAGTGCAGCAGCAGCGTTTGTTCCACCGCCATCTGCGGATGGGCGTCGTGGCGTTCCTGGAATTCGCGCATCGCCTCGTCGGCCGAGCGTGAGTAGAAATCGAAGCGCTCCGCCTCCAGCATGGCGAACAGGCCCTCGTAGCTGCTGCCTTCCACCACCGGCACGCCCGCGCGCTGGAAGATGGGGATGTCGGCCCAGCCTTGGCCCAGCCCCGCGCGCAGGTGGCGCAGGTCGGCGGCGGTCTTGACGCCGGCGAAGCGCGGCTGGTCGGCGCCGCGTATCAGCAGCAGCCGGTAGCCCAGCAGGCCACGGTCCACCGGCAGGCGCACCGGCAGGAACTGGCGCTCCAGCTCCGGTGTAGTGGCTCGCACGAAGATATTGATGCGTCCCGAAGGCGATGACATCTCCTGCACCACGCGTGGCGGCGACATCGCCACCGTGGACTGGTGCAGCTCGAATACGCCGTAGCGCGGCGTGGTCTTTTCCAGCGCCGCGCGCAGCACGGCCCAATCGTAGTCGTAGCGGCTGTCGATGCCGTCGCTGGTGAGCGGGTAGGTGAGCTGGGTGGCTGCGCGGCCGTGCGCCGCAAGCAGGCAGGATGCCAGCAGCAATGCCCGCCACGCTCCCCGCAATCCATAGCCCCTGTTCCGCTTCATACCGCCCGTGCCCTGTGAAATGGCTAGTGTGCCATGCCCTGTGGCGCTGCACCAAATTTTTCGGCGCGGTGGCATAACAACGGATCGTTCCGTCTCGTCCCTGTCCAATTGACTTTGCCGCATCAACATGACTATGCTAGAGGCGCAGTTTCTAAAGCTGCAATGCCGGCCCAGCCCCCGCCGCACCGTTAGGTTGTTTCCCTGTTCCATAACGTAGTCGGAGGTGTCGAAATATGAAGCATGCATTTTGCATAAGCGTAGCAAGCGCGCTGGCCTTTGCGGCCGCCGCACCAGCAGTGGCACAGACCTCCGCCGAACCGGCGCCCGCGGCGTCGCCGTTCACCGCCAACGTCACGTTGGCGTCGCAGTATATCTCGCGCGGATTCCGCCAGACCTGGGGCAAGCCCGCATTACAGGGCGGCTTCGATTATGCAGGACCGAATGGCTTTTCCGCCGGCACCTGGCTGTCCAACGTCAGCAACCGCTTCGTCGAAAACGGCTCGCTGGAATGGGACATATACGGCGCCTATACCGGCGCTGCCGGCGATGTGGGCTACAGCGCCGGCTTCTACTACTACAAATATCCGGGCGCTGAAATCCGCGCCACCCACACCACGTACGACTACGGCGAGCTGGCGTTAGGGCTGACCTACAAATTCGCCTACGCCAAATACAACTACACGTTTACCAAAGAGTTCTTCGGCATCGAGAACGCACGCGGCACGGGTTATCTGGACCTGGGCGCCAACGTCGAACTGGGCGACGGGTACACGCTTAACCTGCACTTCGGCCATGGCCGCGTGGCCAACAACAGCGCGTGGAGCTGGCGCGATTACAAGGCCGGCGTCACCAAGGTGCTGGCGCCGGGATGGGCCGTATCGGCGGCCTACACCAAGGCGCACGGCAAGACCAACGCCTACGACAACTACACCTTGGGCATTCCCAATTCCGCCGGCGTGATCGAGACATCGAATCCGGCCGACGGCACGCTGGTACTGGCGCTGACCCGAACCTTCTGACTTTTCTTCACAGGCCTCACATGAGCATAGCTTTCTCAGCCAAGTCCTCGTCGCCATCGCGATTCGGCATCTCACTTTCCCTGAACGGCAAGATCTGCGCGGCAGCCACCGCGCTGGTGGTGCTCAGCCTTGCCGTGACAGCCACCGTGATCGGCATCCGCAGCAGCGCGAGTGCCGAGGCGGCGGCGATGAACCTGGCCCGTACCTCCGCGCGCGAGGTGGCCGGCACGCTGCAGGCTCGCATCGTCGGCAACCTGTCGGCGGTGGTCAACCTGGCCGGCGCGATGCGCGGCACGCGCGGCGCCAACCAGGCATTGGGCCGCGACCAGATCAACGAAATGGTCAAGGCCACGCTGCTCGGATCGGAAGACCTGATCGGCGCCGCCGTCACGTGGGAGCCGAATGCGCTGGACAACAAGGATGCCGACTTCGCCGGCAAGCTGCCGCTGTACGACGCGACCGGCCGCTACATGCCGTACTGGACGCGCGGCAGCGGCGGAGGCACGCATGTCGAGCCGATCGTGTTCGACAGCGCGCCCGGCGCCAACGACTGGTACGACATTCCCAAGCGCAGCGGCAAGGTGTTCTTCACCGAGCCATACATCTATCCGGTGGACGGCAAGCCGACGCTGATGGCGTCGCTGGTGGCGCCGATTATGATCGAAGGTAAATTCCAGGGCACGGCCAGCGCCGACTTCATGGTGACGCGCCTGACCAAGATCCTCAACGAGTTGAAGGTGATCGACGGCGCCAAGCTTAGCCTGATCTCCAATGGCGGCCTGTATGCCAGCACGCCCGTCGCTGAAAAGCTGGGCAAGAAAGCCGACGACGTGCCGGCCGCAGGCCTCGATCGCGTGCGCCAGGGCCAGGCTTATGAATACGAGGATGCCCAGGGCCTGGTGCATCTGCTGCAGCCGCTGTTCATCCACGCCGAGACCGGGCCTTGGTCGGTGCAACTGACCTTCCCGAAAAGCGTGGCGCTGGCGCCTGCGCGCGAGCTGTTGATGTACACGCTGATCGTGTCGCTGGTGTGCGCGGTGGCGACGGCCCTGGTGCTGATTACCGTGGTGTTCCGCCTGACCGCGCCGTTGCGCACGCTGGGCGCACGCATGACGGCGCTGTCCAGCGGCGACGCGGACCTGAGCGTCAAGCTGGAAGTGAACGGCAACGACGAGCTGGCGGTGATTGGCAATGGCTTCAATCAATTCGTCGGCAATATCCACGATGTGCTGGTGCAGGTGAGCTCCAGCGCGGAGAACGTGGCGCGCGGCAGCGCCGAGATCTCGCACGGGAATTCCGACCTGTCCGCGCGCACCGAGCAGCAGGCCAGCGCGCTGGAAGAAACTGCGGCGTCGGTCGAGGAGTTGACCAGCACCGTCAAGGAGAATGCGGAGAACGCGCGCCAGGCCAACCAGCTGGCGGGATCGGCGTCGGAAGTGGCGCAGCGCAGCGGCGCGGTAGTGTCGCAGGTGGTGGCGACGATGGCGTCGATTAACGATTCGTCGAGCAAGATCGTGGACATCATCAGCGTCATCGACGGTATCGCTTTCCAGACCAATATCCTGGCGTTGAACGCGGCGGTGGAGGCGGCGCGCGCCGGTGAGCAGGGGCGAGGCTTTGCGGTGGTGGCGTCGGAGGTGCGCAACCTGGCGCAGCGCAGCGCGGCGGCGGCCAAGGAGATCAAGGCCCTGATCGACGATTCCGTCAGCAAGGTGGCCGACGGCAGCCGGCTGGTGGACGAAGCGGGCAGCACGATGGATGAAGTGGTTTCCAGCGTGCGCCGTGTGACGGCGATCATGAGCGAGATCACCGTTGCGACGGCGGAGCAGAGCGAGGGTATCTCGCAGGTCAACCAGGCCATCGTGCAGATGGACGGCGTGACGCAGCAGAATGCGGCGCTGGTGGAGGAGGCTGCGGCTGCGGCGGAGAGCCTGCAGGAACAGGCGTCCCATCTGGCGCAGGCAGTCAGCGTGTTCAAGCTGGATCGCGGCGCGGCGGTGCCTGCTGCCTCGGCGGCGCCTGTGCGCAAGACGCCTGCTGCGGTATCGCGCACTTCCGCGCCGGTTGCGCGGGTTGCGCCCCCCGCAGCCGCGCCCAAGCGCGCCGCCATCGCCAAGCCCAAGGCAGCCGCCAAGGCCGACAGCGAGTGGGAAGAGTTCTAGGAAAGCAGCGAGGCCGTCAAGGCGCCAGCACTACCTCGATGCCCAGTTCGCGGTAGGGCGCCAGCAGCGACGCCGCCACGCCCGCGTTGACCACGATCGCGCCGATACTCGCCAGCGGCGCGATCTGGAACGGCGAGGCGGTGTCGAGTTTTTCCGGCGACGCCAGCACCACCGTTTTCACGGAAGCCGCCGCGATGGCGCGCTTGATGCCTGCCTCGTCGTGGTCGCCGGTGCTGATGCCGTGCAGCGGATGCAGGCTGCACACGCCCATGAAAAAGATATCGGCGCGGATCTGCGCAATCGCCTCCAGCGCGGACGGCCCCATCGCCACGATGGAGTGCTTGAACAAGCGGCCGCCTATCAGTATCACTTCGACCAAAGGATGCTCGGCCAGCTCCACCGCCACGCTCGGGCTGTGCGTGACGACGGTGCAGCGCAGCTCTGGCGGCAGCGCGCGCGCCAGCTGGACGGCAGTGGTGCCGCCGTCGATGAACACCACTTGTCCCGCTTTGATCATGGCCGCCGCCGCGCGCGCGATGGCGGGCTTGGCGTCGCTGGAAAGCTGCTGGCGCTGGGCGAAGTTGCCCATCGCCGGCGAGGCGGGCAAGTCCAGCGGCAGGGCGCCGCCGTGCACGCGTTGCAGCAGCCCTTCTGCGGCCAGCTCGCGCAGGTCGCGGCGGATGGTGTCCTCGGACAGGCCCAGCTCCTCGCTGAGGGATTTGGCGACGATCTGGCCGTCCTGTTTCAGGCGGGCGATCAGCAGTTCTTTGCGTTGGCGTGTCAGCATATGCGTGAATTTTCTTGATGTTGCACGATATTGCATGATATCGTAAAAAAACGCAACCTTGATCAAGGAGATCGACATGCCCGAAGACCGCATCCGCATCCACAAAGTGGAAACCCTGTCCGACGACTGGTTCCTGCTGCAAAAGACCACCTTCGACTACCGCCGCAACGACGGCAGCTGGCAGCGCCAGACGCGCGAGACTTACGACCGGGGCCACGGCGCCACCATCCTGCTGTACAACCGCGAGCGGCGCACGGTGGTGCTGGTGCGGCAGTTCCGCTTTCCGACTTACGGCGGCGGGCATGACGGCTTCCTGATCGAAGCCGCCGCCGGCCTGCTGGATCGCGCCAGTCCGGAGGACCGCATCAAGGCCGAGGTGGAGGAGGAAACCGGCTATCGCGTGGGCGAGGTGCGCAAGGTGTTCGAGGCTTTCATGAGTCCCGGTTCGGTGACGGAGCGCCTGTATTTTTTCGTGGCCGAATACGATCCTGCCTCGCGCGTCGGCGACGGCGGCGGCATCGAGGAGGAGGGGGAGGACATCGAAGTGCTGGAACTGGCGATGGACGAAGCCATGCAGATGATGGCCGACGGCCGCATCGCCGACGGCAAGACCATCATGCTGCTGCAATACGCCGCGCTGCATCTGCTGTAAAGTAGCGGCATGAAACGATACATTTTAGTGGCGCTGCTGGCGGCAGGCCAGGCCGCCGCTGCGGGGGATGCCAAGGTTGGGGCGGCGCTGTTCAAACGCTGCGCTTCCTGTCATCAGGTCGGGCCTTACGCGCAGGGCGGTTTCGGTCCGCAGCTGAACGGCATCATCGGCCGGCGCGCGGCGTCCACCAAGGACTACAAGTACTCGGAAGCGATGAAGAAGTCGGGACTGGTGTGGGACGAGAAAACGCTGGCCGCTTATCTGCGCGCGCCGCACGATGTGGTGCCGGGGACGAGCATGCGTTTCTGGGGGATCAAGGATGAACAGCAGGTCGCCGACCTGCTGTCCTTTATGCGCACGCTGAAGTGATCAGCGCAGCAGATTAACGAGACTTGACGAACGGCGTGCCGAGCGCCTTCGGCGCCACCGACTTGGCCATCAGGCCCGCCAGCACGATCACCGTCACCACGTAAGGCACCATCTGGATCAGCGAGCCTGGCAGGCGGCCGACCAGCGGCAGGTCCACGCCTTCGATCTGGATCTGCACCGCACCGAAGAAGCCGAACATCAGGCAACCGAGGAAGGTGTACACCGGACGCCAGTTACCGAACACCATCGCCGTCAGCGCCAGATAACCAGCACCGGCCGACATGTCGCGCAGGAAGAAGCCGCTCTGCACGATCGCCAGGTAAGCGCCCGAGAACGAGCACAGGATGCCAGCGATCAGCATCGCCATGTAGCGCTGGCGTTCGACGCTGACACCGGCCGCATCGGCCGCATGCGGGTTCTCGCCGCAAGCGCGCAGGCGCAGGCCGAAGCGCGTGTGGTACAGCACCCAGTGCACCAGCGGCACCAGCGCGAACGCCAGGTACACCAGCACCGAATGGCCGCCGATCAGGTGCGCGTACAGCCAGCCGATGAAAGGAATGCCTTCAACGGCGGCGCTGCCCGGCAGCACCACGTCGAACAAGCGCGCCTGGCCAAGGTCCGGCGTGCGGCCGCCCTGCTGGAAGAAGAACTGCGCGACCACGAAGGTCAGGCCGCTCATGGCGATGTTGATGGCGATGCCGGCCACCAGCTGGTTGCCGCGCTGCGTAATCGCGACGTAGGCCTGCAGCGTCGCCAGCAGCACCGATACCAGCATGCCCGCAGCCACGCCGTACCAAGGGTTCTGCGTGGCGAAGGCGACGGCCGCCGACACGAAGGCCGAAGCGAGGATCTTGCCTTCGAGGCCGATGTCGATCACGCCCGAACGTTCGGCGAACAGGCCGGCCATGCCGGCGAAAATCAGCACCGGCGCGTTGCGCACGGTGGACACCAGGATGCTGCCGATTTGGAGGTCTTCAAAAGTCATGACAGTCTCACTTTTTCCGTTTGATCAGGGCGGCAATGGCGGGGGCGTAGAAGTTTTCCATCGCGCCGCAGAACAGGATGATCAAGCCCTGGATGAAGATGAAGGTCTCAGGCGGGATGTTCTGCTTTTCCAGCGACAGGTCGAAGCCGCCCTGGATCAGCGCGCCGAACAGCACGGCCGACAGGAAAATCCCTACCGGATGCTGGCGGCCCATCAGCGCAATCGCAATGCCGACGAAGCCGGCGCCGCCGACGAAGTTCAGCGACAGGTAGTGGGTCGAACCCATGATGGAGTTGACCGAACCCAGGCCGGCCAGCGCGCCGGAGATCAGCATCACGGTGATGATCATCTTGCTGATGCGGACGCCCGCGTAGTGCGCCGCGTGCTTGTTCAAGCCCGTGGCGCGCAGCTTGAAGCCCCACGAGGAACGCGACACCATCACGCCGTAGATCACCAGCGCGATGATCGCCAGGAAGAAGCTGATGTTGAGCGGCGTCTCGCCCAGCACCGGGAACCACTGGTTCAGGCGCGGCATCTCGGCGGCGGCGCTGAAGGCGCGGCTGGCCGGATTCTGTTCGCCCGCCGGCACCAGGTACTTGACGATCACGGTGTTCATCAGCGCACCGGCGATGTAGTTGAACATGATGGTGGTGACGACCACGTGGCTGCCGCGTTTCGCTTGCAGGTAGCCGGGCAGGAAGGCCCACAGCGCGCCGAACAAGGCCGCGCCCAGCATGCCGATCGGGATCAGCACCCACATCGGCAGCGAGCTGTCGAAGGTCAGCATGGCCAGCGTCAGGCCCAGGCCCGCGAAGTACATCTGGCCTTCGGCGCCGATGTTGAACAGGCCGGCCTGCATGGCGATCGAAACCGCGAGGCCGGTGAAGATGAAGGTCGAGGCGTAGAACAGCGTGTAGCTCAAGCCTTCCGGATTGACGACGGCGCTGTTGATCAGGATGCCCATCGATTCGACCGGGCTTTCGCCCAGCAGGTAGATCACCAGCGCGGCCACCAGCAGGGCCGACAACAGGTTCAGGATGGGCATTACAAACGCGGTTGCCCAGCGTGGCAGGTCGTGGTTATTCATGATTTGTGCATCCCGCCCATCAGCAAGCCGATACGGGTCGTGTCGAATTCTTCAATTTTCAGTTCGCCGGTGATGCGGCCGCCGCACATGACCAGGATACGGTCAGCCAGCGCACGCACTTCTTCCAGCTCCACGGACACCAGCAGGATCGCCACGCCGGAGTCGCGCAAGGCGAGCAGCTGCGTGTGGATGCTTTCGATGGTGCCGATGTCGACGCCGCGCGTCGGCTGGCCGACCAGCATCAGCTTGGGCTGCGCCAGCACTTCGCGGGCGATCACCACCTTTTGCTGGTTGCCGCCGGAGAGCAGGCCGATACGCAGGTCATGGTTGTTGGGGCGGACGTCGAAGTTCTTCATCAGCTCCGCGCAGCGCGCGGCGATGGCCTTGAAGTCGAACAGGCCCCAGCGGTTCTTCAGCTTGTCCTGGTAGCCGAGGATGGTGTTGTGCATGACCGAGAAGGCCTTCACCACGCCATCGCGCAGGCGGTCTTCCGGAATGTGGGCGATGCCCAGTTCGCGGAAGGTGCGCGGCAGGCCGTCGGCGTCGGAACGGCCGGCGAACGGCAGCGCCTTGCCCAGGAAGTCCAGCTTGCCGGAGGTCGGCAAGCGCATGCCCGACAGGACTTCCATCAACTCGCTCTGGCCGTTGCCGGACACGCCCGCAATCGCGACGATCTCGCCGGCGCGCAGCGTGAAGCCGATGTCGGCCAGCAGCTTGACCTGCTGGTCGTCCACCAGTTGCAGGTTCTCGACCTGCATTACCGGCGCGCCCGGGTTGTAGGGCTTGCGCGGCAGGTTGTTCTCGATAGGACGGCCGACCATCATATTGGCCAGGTCTTCCTTGGTGGTGCCGGCGGTCGCCACGGCGCCGATCACGCGGCCGCCGCGCATCACGGTGACGGTGTCGGTGATGTCGAGGATCTCTTGCAGCTTGTGCGTGATCAGGATGATGGTCTTGCCCTGTTCCTTGAACAGGCGCAGGATCTCGAACAGCGACTCGGTCTCCTGCGCGGTCAGCACGGCGGTCGGCTCGTCCAGGATCAGGATGTTGGCGCTGCGGTAGATCTGCTTGAGGATCTCCACGCGCTGCTGCGCGCCCACCGACAGGTCGTGGATGGTGGCCAGCGGGTCGACGTCGAGCCGGTAGCGGGTGCAGATCTCGCGCAGCTGCGCCTCGACGGCGGCGCGCTTGGACTTCAGCTGGAAGCCGCCTTCGCTGCCCAGCATCACATTGTCGAGCACAGTCATGTTCTCGACCAGCATGAAGTGCTGGTGCACCATGCCGATGCCCAGCGTGATCGCTTCCTGGCTGTTGCGGATGTTGCGCGCCTGGCCATCGAGCAGGATTTCCCCGCCGTCGGCGCGGTAGTATCCGTACAGGATGCTCATCAGGGTCGATTTGCCGGCGCCGTTCTCGCCCACCAGGCCGTGGATGGAACCCTTGGCGATGGTGAAGTTGACGTCCGTGTTCGCTTTGACAGCTCCGAAATGCTTGGAGATGCCGCGAAATTCTACTGCTGGCTGCATAGGATCGTTTTCGGTACGGTTAAGTAAAATGTTAAACGCGCCGCACGGGGAATACCCCCGGCGGCGCGCTCAATGTTCAAACGGGTATCAGGCCGGGCAGGCAGCGCCCGAGCGGATGTCGATAACTTTCACTTTGCCGTCGATGATGTCCTTGCGGGCACCAATGACGCGCTTCTCGATTTCCGGGGTGATCAGCTTGCGGTTGTGCTCATCCAGCGCCCAATCGACGCCGTCTTCCTTCAGGCCCTTGGCGGTGACGCCGGCCTTCCAGGTGCCGTTCTTCATCTGCATGAAGGACTCATAGACGGCGTTGTCGACGCGCTTGACCATCGAGGTCAGGATGCTGCCCGGGTACAGGCTGTTCTGGTTGGAGTCCACGCCGATGGCCAGCTTGCCTTTTTCCTTGGCGGTCTGCAGCGTGCCCAGGCCGGAACCGCCGGCCACGGCAAACACCACGTCGACGCCGCGATCGAACTGCGAACGCGCCAGTTCCCCGCCCTTGGCAGGGTTGTTCCACGAATCGGAGGTGGTGCCGACCATGTTCGAGCTCACTTCAACCTTCGGGCTGACCGACTTGGCGCCCTGGGCATAGCCGCAGGCGAAAGTGCGGATCAGCGGGATGTCGACGCCGCCGATGAAGCCCAGCTTCTTGGACTTGGAGGCCATGGCCGCAGCCACGCCCACCAGGTAGGAGCCTTCTTCTTCCTTGAAGGTGATGGAGTTGACGTTGGCGCCTTGCGCCACGCCGTCGATCAGCACGAAGCGGACTTTCGGGAATTCCTTGGCGACCTTCTGCACGGCTGCCTGCTGGGCGAAGCCGATGGAGGCGATCAGGTCCAGGTTTTTGCGGGCGAGGCCGCGCAGTACCTGTTCAGCCTGGGTATCGCTGGAGGCTTGCACCTCGATGAAATTGATGTTGGTTTCCTTCTTGAAGCGCGAGGCGCCTTCAAAAGCGGACTGGTTGAACGACTTGTCGAACTTGCCGCCTGCGTCATACACGATACCCAGTTTTGGGTCAGCCGCGGACGCGCTGGCAGCGATAAACAGTGCTGCAACCGTCAAACTAAGTTGTGAAAGTTTCATGAATAGGCTCCTGGAAGATCGATATTGTATATTTTTATTGGACGAAACATGTAATTTGGCGCCGCTTTATCGCGGCAAACCCCTGATTTTTAGAGGTTTGCCTCTGGGATTTACTCCACCAGCGCCAGGAGTTTGTCGAAAGCTTGTTCAAATTGCAGCAAGCCGGCGGCCAGCAACTGCTGGCCCACCGTTTCCAGATCGATGCCGTGGCGGGCCAGTTGCGCCATCGTGCTCCGTTCCGCCTCGATGTCGGCGTCCAGCGTGCGGGCCGCCTCGCCATGGTCGCGGAAGGCGTCCAGCGTGGCGTCCGGCACGGTGTTGATGGTGTCCGGCCCGATCAGGCCTTCGACGTAGCGCACGTCGCGCTGCGCCGGGTGCTTGGTGGCGGTGCTGGCCCACAGCAGCCATTGCGGCGTGGCGCCGAAGGCGGCGAACACGGCGAAACCGCCATCGTTCTTCCACTCGTGGTAGGCGATGCGGGCGGCGGCCATGGCGGCGCGCCCGCGCAAGGCCACGGCGCTGTCGTCGGCCGAGTTTTCCAGCAGGGCGTCGACGGCGACGTCGATGCGGCTGATAAAAACGCTGGCCACGCTGGCGATGCGCTGCACCGAGGAGGTGTCCTGCAGGCGGCGGGCCAGGCCGCGGCGGTGGGCGGCGCGCACGGCCTGGATCTGGCTGGCGGTGAAGATCAGCGTCATGTTGACGTTGATGCCGGCGTAGATCACTTCCTCCAGCGCGGCGATGCCGGCCGGCGTGGCCGGAATCTTGATCATGGCGTTGGGGCGGGCGATGGCGGCCCACAGGCGCTTGGCGGCGGCGATGGTGCCGCCGATGTCCTGGCTCAGGCGCGGCGACACTTCAAAGCTGACGAAGCCGGCGCGGCCGTCGGATTCGCGGTACAGCGGCGCGAACAGGTCGCAGGCGCGCTGCACGTCCGGCAGCACCAGCGCCTCGAAGCGCGCTTCCGGCGTCGCCAGCCCGGTGCGCAGCTGCGGCAGGGCGGCCTGGTAGGCGGGGTCGTTCTGGATGGCCTGGTAGAAAATCGCCGGATTGGAGGTCAGGCCCTGGATGCCGTCGGCGGCGATCAGCGCCGCCAGTTGGCCGGAGGCGAGCAGGTTGCGGCTCAGGTTGTCGAGCCAGATTTGTTGTCCCAGGTCGCCGACCGCGCGCAGGCGGCTGTGTTCGAGCATGTTATTCATCTACATCTACCGTTCCAAGATTGTGACGCGGCGGCCGGGGCCTGGCGTCATGTCGCACTGCCGCAACAGTTAAGGCCGAATTTAATATTTTTGTGCTGTGGCTTTTTTGTCCGTTTGGAAAAATTTCCTGCTTGTTGGATAAATCACTTTCCGCATGTTCAGGGGCTGCCAGGGCATCCGGCGGCTCCTATGGAATCAGCGGTTTTCCTGCCAGCACCGCGTCTTTCCCCCGCCGGGCGGCCTGTTTTCGAGGCCGTCCACTACTATGCATCAGCGCCGATATGTACGACAAATTCGATTTTATTTACTTATTTATATAAAATTGATATGAATCGAATCACTCAAAAAGTGAGTTTGTGTCATTTTTTTCCATGCTAGCATGGTTGGTAATTTGCATATCCTTATGCGAAACAGCGTAGTTTCGATACATTTTTACCAATAAAAAAACAACGACATCGTCCGCCGCCGGACACCATGGCCGGCAGCGAGGGCGAGATTTTTGGATTGATATTTCAACCTTGCCTACACAATAGGGAGCAGGACTCATGAGCAAAAAAAGTAGTGGTTACGCAGTGCGATCGCTGATCGCGCTGGCGGTTGCCAGCGCATTCCCTCTGCACGCGGCGATGGCCGCTGAAGCGGAGGCCGCAGCAACCGGCCAGCCGGCAGCCGATGCCCCGGATACCGCCACCAAGGGCCAACTGGAAACCGTGATCGTCACCGCGCAACGCCGCGCGGAAAACATCAAGGACGTCCCGATGTCGATCGCCACGCTGAAAGGCGACAAGCTCGACGTGCTGACCTCGGCCGGCGCCGACATCCGCTTCCTGGCCGGCCGCTCGCCGTCCGTCAACGTCGAATCGGACTATGGCCGCACCTTCCCGCGCTTCTACATCCGCGGCCTGGGCAATATCGACTTCGATCTGAACTCCTCCCAGCCGGTGGGCCTGGTGATGGACGATGTGGTCATGGAAAACTCGATGTTGAAAGGCTTCCCGGTCTTCGACGTCGATCAGATTGAAGTGCTGCGCGGCCCGCAGGGTACGCTGTTCGGCCGCAATTCGCCGGCCGGCGTCATCAAGCTCGATTCGGCCAAGCCGGTGTTCAAGACCGAAGGCTATGTCAACCTGGGCTACGGCAAGGATGGCATGAAGAGCGCCGAAGGCGCCTACAACCTGCCGGTCAGCGACACGGTGGCGCTGCGCTTCTCGGGCCAGACCCAGCGCCGCGACAACTTTGTGCACAACCCGCTGCCGACCGGCACCCAGGACTTCGAAGGCTACAAGGACAGCGCCGCGCGCGTTCAACTGCTGGTCAAGCCCAACCGCGACATGAGCGCCCTGCTGAACTTCCACGTGCGCGACCTGGACGGCACCGGCACGCTGTTCCGCGCCAACATCATCAAGCCGGGCACCAACGAGCTGGTCGACAACTTTGACTACAACTCCTATCCGTCGGACGGCATCAACAATCAGCATCTGAAGACCAAGGGCAGCAGCGTCCGCCTGCGCTGGGATCTGCCGGGCCTGACCTTGCATTCGATCACCGGCTTCGAGACGCTGGAACTGTACAGCCGCGCCGACGTCGACGGTGGCTATGGGGCCGGCAGCCATCTGCCGTCGGGGCCGGTCAAGCCCATCCCGTTCTCGCTGGAGACGGCCGACTTCATCCCACACCATAAGCAGTTGACCCAGGAATTCCGCGCCGAATCCAATACCAAGGATGCGCTGCAATGGATCGCCGGCGTGTTCTACTTCAAGGAGCATGTGCAGATCGACAGCATCGGCTTCGATACCTTTGCCAACCACGCGCAATATGCGGGATACACGACCCAGTCGCAGGACGCCGACTCGTGGGCCGCGTTCGGCACCCTGAACTATGCGGTGTCCGACAAGCTGAAAGTGCGCGGCGGTGTGCGCTACACCAACGACAAGAAGGACTTCGTCGCCACCCGCGTGGAGCCGGGCAGCATCGGTCCGCAAACCATCCACAACACCTCGAACAATGTCAGCTGGGACCTGAGCGGCACCTACACGCTGAACAAGGACACCAATCTGTTCTCGCGCATCGCCACCGGCTACCGCGCACCGAGTATCCAGGGGCGCCTGTACGGTCCGACCGACGTGCCGTCGATGGCTGATTCGGAAAAAGCGGTGTCGATCGAGGCCGGCATCAAGCAAGATCTGTTCGACCGCCGCGCGCGCCTCAGCGCGTCGGTGTACGACTACCGCGTCAAGAACAAGCAGCTGACCGCCGGCAGCGGCGCTATCAATATGAACCGCCAGATCAACGCGGACAAGGCGGTGGGCCACGGCGTGGAGTTGGAGTTCCAGGCCAACCTGGCGGACGGCCTGAGCGCGTCGCTGGGTTCCAGCTACAACTACACCGAGATCCAGGATCCTAACCTGTACGTCAAGGTCTGCGGCTCGCCGTGCACAGTGACCAATGCCGCCGGTCCGTTCCCGGGTACCGCCTGGATCAACGGCAACCCGTTGCCGCGCGCGCCGAAGTGGCAGCATAACTTCACGCTGAAGTACAGCAAACCGGTGGGCGACGGCGAACTGTATGCGTTCACCGACTGGACCTACCGCACCACCTACAACAACTTCCTGTACGCGGCCAAGGAGTACGCCGTCAAGCCGTTGACGCAAGGTGGCCTGCGGGTCGGCTACAAGTGGGATCGTTATGAAGTGGCGCTGTATGGCCGCAACATCACCAATCAGGTTGAGGCGCAAGCCGCGATCGACATCAACAACCTGACCGGCATCGTGAACGAACCCCGTACCTACGGCATGATGCTCAAGGCCACGTTCTAATTTTCATCACTCCCTGCCGGATTTCGCCCGCTCTTCGGGAAAATTCGGCAGGAGCCGCAGGCCGTACTTCATTCCCGCTTCTATCGTGCGAAAAGGTCTCTCGGAGAGAACGATCTTCTTGCCGTTGACACCCATGACGCTCTTCATGTGGTTGACCAATCCTCGTCCATCCGAAATTTTTTCAGTGAGTTTTTATTGCCGACTTTCGGCGGTGGAGCGATTGCCAGGCCGGTGGATGAGGCAATCAATGGTAATCTGCCGCCACCCGTTATGAAGGTAAGAACGCTGGTGCGGGATTTTATAATTGATGGAGACTGATTCGTGGATCATAACGTCGTTAACCTGTGGCCCCTGCTTGGTGTGGCCGTCATCATACTTGGCTTTGCCCTGCGCGCGCATCCGGTGCTGGTGGTGATCGCCGCCTGCGCCGTCACCGGCATCGCCGCCGCCATGCCGGTCGAGAAGCTGCTGGCCACCCTGGGCGCAGCCTTCCTCAAGACCCGCAGCCTGCCGCTGATCCTGCTGCTGCCGCTGGCGGCAATCGGCCTGTTGGAGCGCTTCGGCCTGAAGGAGCATGCGCAGGCCTCGATCGCCCGCATCAAGTCCGCCACCACCGGCCGCCTGTTGATCGTCTACCTGGCGATCCGCGAGATCAGCGCCGCCTTCGGCCTGACCAGCATCGGCGGCCATCCGAACATGGTGCGTCCGTTGATCGCGCCGATGGCGGAGGGCGCGGCCGAAGTGCGCTACCCGGCGCTGACCGACGAACTGCGCCACCGCATCCGCGCCATGTCCGCCGCCACCGACAACGTCGGCCTGTTCTTCGGCGAGGACGTGTTCGTGGCCTTCGGCGCCATCCTGCTGATGCAGACCATCCTGCGTGCCGAGGGACTGGAAGTCGATCCGCTGCACATGGCGCTGTGGGGCATACCGACCGCGGTGACGGCCTTCCTGATCCACTCCTGGCGCCTGCACCGGCTGGATGCGCAGATCGCCCGCGCCATGCTGGCGGTGAAGGAGCCGGCATGATACTCAAGCTCGATTACTTCTTTTATGTGCTGGGCGCGATGCTGCTGCTGGTTGCCTGCATGTCGCTGGCCGACCGGCACAATCCCAAGCGCTGGACCAGCGGCTTGTTCTGGGCCTTGTACGCGCTGATCTACCTGGCCGGCGACCAGCTGTCGCCGGTGGCGGCGGGCGTGCTGATGGTGGTGATGGCGCTGATCGCCGGCTTCGGCGGCGTGGCGCTGGGCCGCCACGGCGACCGCACGCAGGAAGAGCGCAAGAGCAGCGCGCAGCGGCTCGGCCATCGCCTGCTGATACCGGCGCTGATTATCCCCATTACGACGGTGATCGGTTCGACCCTGTTGAAGGATGTGCACCTCGGCGGCCTGCTGCTGCTCGATCCGAAGAACGCCACGCTGGTCAGCCTGGGTTGCGGCTCGCTGTTCGCGGTGGCCACCGCCTGCTGGCTGACGCGCTCCACGCCGCTGCAGGCGATGCGCGAGTCGCGCCGCCTGATCGACCACCTGGGTTGGGCGGTGGTGCTGCCGCACATGCTCGCGGTGCTTGGCCTGCTGTTCACCGAGGCCGGCATGGGCAAGGCGGTGGCGCACGTGGTCACGTCCTACATCAACCTGGACGTGCGGCTGGTGGCGGTGGCGGTGTACTGCATCGGCATGGCGCTGTTCACCATCATCATGGGCAACGGCTTCGCGGCGTTCCCGGTGATCGCGGGCGGCGTCGGCATCCCGGTGCTGGTCGGCGTGTACCACGCCAATCCGGCGGTGATGGCGGCGATCGGCATGTTCAGCGCCTACTGCGGCACGCTGATGACGCCCATGGCAGCGAACTTCAACATCGTCCCCGCCGCGCTGCTGGAACTGCCCGACAAGAACGCCGTCGTGAAGATACAGGTGGGGACCGCGTTGCCGCTATTGCTTGCCAATATTGCACTTCTTTATTTTCTAATGAACATGTGACGTGCATGTGAGTTGGAGTAGAGTAGCGCACAAACAGCGCAGCAATCGGAGTCCAGTAGATGAAAAAGATAATATTGTTGACGGGGTTCGAACCGTTTAACAAGGAGACCATCAACCCCTCGTGGGAAGCGGTGCGCACCCTCCAGGGCTGGCACGAAGGCGACTTCGTGGTCCACGCGCGCCAGCTGCCGTGCGTGTTCGGCCAGGCCAGCAAGGTGATGCACCAGGCGGTGGAGGAGCTCCAGCCCTGCATCGTGATCGCGGTGGGGCAGGCGGGCGGCCGCGTCGATTTGTCGGTGGAGCGCATCGCCATCAACATCGACGACGCGCCCATCGCCGACAACCAGAAGCGGCAGATCGTCGACCAGCCCATCGTCACCAGCGGCCCGGCTGCCTACTTTGCCACGCTGCCGATCAAGGCCATCGTGCATGCGCTGCGCGAAGCAGGGCTGCCGTCGTCGGTGTCGCAGACGGCGGGGACTTATGTGTGCAACCACGTGTTCTATAGCCTGATGCATCAGGCGCACGAATGGGGCACGACCATGCGCGCCGGTTTCATTCACATACCGTATCTGCCGCAGCAGGCGGCCGCGCATCCGGGTTCGGCCAGCATGAAGCTGGAGGACATGGTGGAAGGCCTGCGCATCGCCATCCGCACCACGCTGGCCCACGATGTGGACATGCGCGAAGCGGGCGGCGTTACGCACTAAGCCGTTACACCCCGGGCTTTACCGGGTTGAGGATATTCAGGAAAGCCCGCACCACCGGCGCGTCGTCCAGCGTGGTGTAGGTGATGTACAGATTCGCCGACGGCGGATTGGTACGAATCGGCAGGAACACCACGCCCGGCCAGCCGATGCGGCTGGTGGTCTCCGGCAGCAGCGCCACACCCAAGCCGGCACCCACCATCGCCAGCAGCGTCTGCGGCTCGGACGCCTCCTGGAATATCGTCGGCTGGAAGCCGGCCTTCACACAGCATTGAATCAGGTAGCGCGGGAAGGACGACTTGTCCAGCGCCAGCGTCAGCATCGGCTCGTCGGCGATGTCGGTCAGCTCGATCGCTTCTTCCTTGGCCAGCGGGTGATGCTCGTTGATGGCCACGCACACGTCTTCGCGGAAGCACAGTTCCTGGCGCAGGTTGTCGTTTTTCAGGTCATCCTCGTCCAGCTTGGGCTCGCGCCAGAAGCCGACGTCGATCTGTTTGGCGCGCAGCGCGTCGTACTGCAGCGTCGGACCCAGTTCGTGCAGGGTCCAGCTCACGCGCGGGAACTTGGTCTGGAACTCTTCCAGCAAACTCGGTATCGGCCCCCACATCGCCGAACCGACGATGCCCACCCGCAGCCGACCCACTTCGCCGCGGTCGATCTGGCGGATGGTGTCGATGGTCATGCGCATCTTGCCCAGCAGGTCGGCCGCCTCGCTCATCAAGGCCTTGCCCGCCACCGTCAGCTCGAAGGTGCGGGTGGTGCGGGCGAACAGCTTCACACCCAGTTCACTCTCCAGCTTCATGATCTGCTGGCTCAAAGGCGGCTGCGAAATGTGCAGGCGCTCGGCGGCGCGGCTGAAACTCTTTTCTTCTGCGACGGCGAGGAAGTACTTTAATTGTTTCAGATCGATGGACATGGCGTTCTTTGGGCGATGTGATTCGAAGTCAGTGTGCCAGCATGGCCACCGCGAGGGCGGCGCCGCAACGGGCGTTGTTCTTCACCAGCGCGATGTTGGTCGCCAGGCTGCGGCCTTCGGTCAGCTGCTTGATGCGGGACAGCAGGAAGGGCGTGACGTTCTTGCCGGTGACGCCTTGCGCATCGGCTTCCTGCAAGGCTTGCGCGGTGATGGCGTCGATCTCCGCCTTCGGCATCGCTTCATCGGCCGGCACCGGATTGCTGACCACCACGCCGCCCTTGAGGCCCAGCTGCCACTTGGTGTGGATGAAGGCCGCTTGCTCAGTGGCCGTGTCGAGCTGGAAGTCGGCGTTGAAGCCGCTCTCGCGCGTGAAGAAGGCGGGGAAGCCGCGCTGGCCCACGCTGACCACCGGCACGCCATGCGTCTCCAGGTATTCCAGCGTCAGGCCGATGTCGAGGATGGACTTGACGCCGGCGCACACCACCGCCACCGACGTTTGCGCCAGTTCCTGCAAATCGGCCGAGATGTCGAAGCTGGTCTCGGCGCCACGGTGCACGCCGCCGATGCCGCCGGTGACGAACACGGAGATGCCGGCCAGTTCGGCGCAGATCATGGTGGCCGCCACGGTGGTGGCACCCAGTTTCGATTGCGACAGCACGTAGGGCAGGTCGCGGCGGCTGACCTTCATGGCGTCGGGCGAGGTGCCCAGCAGTTCCAGCTGTTCTTCCGACAGGCCGATGCAGATCTTGCCGCCGATGATGGCGATGGTGGCCGGCACGGCGCCGCCGTCGCGGATGATCTGTTCGACTTCACGCGCCATCTGCACATTCTGCGGATACGGCATGCCGTGCGAAATGATGGTCGATTCCAGCGCGACGATGGCCTTGCCGGCGGCGCGGGCGGCGGCCACTTCGGGCGAAAAGAGGAGGTATTGGTGCATGGTGTGATTCCTTATGCCTTGTTGGGGAAGAGCGGCGGGTTGTACTCCGCCGACAGGTCGAAGTCGTGGATCTCGTCGAGGACATCGGCGGCCAGCATCGGCGAGACGGTTTCCTGGGATTCGAGCGTCATCGCGGCCACCTTCAGGCCACGGCGGCAGGCCAGCGTCAGATCCTGGCTGCCTTGATACAGCGACCAGCAGACGGCGGCCGAGAAGGCGTCGCCGGCGCCGGTGACGTCGATCACGTCCACCTGGTGCGCGGCCAGCCATACCAGCTCGCCGTCGCGGGTGTGGAACACGCCCTGGCTGCCGCAGGTGACGATGACGTCCTGCGCGCCCTGTGCCTGCACTTCGCGGCAGGCGGCGCGCACGTCGGCTTCGGTCGGCAGGGCGCGGCCGGCGCGGGTTTCCAGTTCGCCGCGGTTCAATATCAGCAGGCGCAGGCCTTTCAGATCGGCCGGCAGGCGGGCCATCTTCGGCTGCGACACGGCCACGATCACCAGCGGCACGTTGTCGGCGCGGGCGTGATCGAGCAGCAGGGCGATGCTGTCGGCCGGCAGGTTCAGGTCCACCACCGTCATCGCGGCGGCGGAGCGCTGCGGCTGGCGGCTGGACAGGAACTCCGGCGTCAGGCGGTCGTACAGCGCCATGTCGGCCAGCGCCACCACCAATTCGCCGGCGTCGTCGAGGATGGCGGTGTAGGTGCCGGTGGGCGTTTCCGGCAGTTTCAGGCTGCCGCGCGTGTCGATGCCGGCGCTTTCCGCGTGGTCCTGCAGGCTGCGGCCGGCGACGTCGTCGCCCAATGCGGTCAGCAGCGCGGTCGGCAGGTTCAGGCGCGACAGGTTCTCGGCGATATTGCGCGCCACGCCGCCGTAGACTTCCTCGGCGGTGGCGGGGTTGGATGTACCCAGCTGCATGGGGGCGATGGTGCGCAGCTTGCGGTCCAGGTTGGCGGCGCCTATGCACATCACCGGACGCTTGTCCGGCAGCACGTAGGCGCGGCCCAGCAGCCGCCGTTCGCGTATCAGGCCGGCGATGTGGCCGGCCACGGCGGAGCGCGACAGGCGCAGTTCCACCGCCAGGTCCTGCTGGGAGATAAAGGGGTTGGCGCGGATCAGCTGGTAGAGCTGGTCCTTCTTGGAGGAGTCGGTCACGGGGTGCTCGCTAAAACATTTGTCCATCATGGTAAACATTTGTTCAAATCAAGTCAATCACGCACGGCAGCTAAGTTTGCCTTGATTTATAATACCGCCGATTTATACGAGTTTTGTATAAATTCTGAAGAAAAATGGTATTTGCCATACATATAGAGGATGATGCATAGTGTCAGCTTCCCCAGCCACAACAGAAAAACAGAGGATAACCATGTCTAATAATTCCCCATTCCAGGCAGCTGACATCATTCGCGCCCGTGTCCCTGCGGGCTTCAAGCCGCGCATCGCAATGATTCTGGGTTCCGGCCTGGGCGTGCTGGCGGAACAAATGACCGACGCGGTCACGATCAGCTTCAACGAACTGCCAGGCTTCCCGATCAGCACCGTGCATGGCCACGCCGGCGAACTGGTGATCGGCACCCTGTCGGGCGTATCGGTGGTGTGCATGAAGGGCCGCGGCCACGTCTACGAAGGCTACGGCCTGGGCGTGATGACCAGCGCCGTGCGCACCATGAAGCTGCTGGGCTGCGAGATGCTGTTCGTGACCAACGCCGCAGGTTCGCTGCGCACCGAAGTCGACGCCGGCTCGCTGGTGGCGCTGACCGACCATATCAACTACCTGCCGGGCACCCCGATGATGGGCCCGAACGACGAACGCTTCGGCCCGCGCTTCTTCAGCATGGCCAACGCCTACGACGCCGACCTGCGCGCGCTGCTGCACACCTCGGCCAAAGAGAAGAACGTCACCCTGCACGACGGCGTGTACATCGCCTACGCAGGTCCTAACTTCGAGACCCCTGCCGAAATCCGCGCCTTCAAGACGCTGGGTGCGGACATGGTCGGCATGTCGGTGGTGCCGGAAGTGGTGTCGGCCCGTCACTGCGGCCTGAAAGTGGTCGGCGTGTCGGCCATCACCAACCTGGCGGAAGGCCTGTCGCCGTTCCCGCTGTCGCACGAGCAGACCCTGAAATACGCGGCTGTCGCGGCGACCTCGCTGATCGAAGTGATCCTGGGCTTCCTGGCCAACGTGGCCAAAACGCCGCAGGCGTAAGATTCCCGAGGGGCGGCCAAATGTCCGCCCCTTCTGCTTTATAGGAGTTCGAAATTATGAAACGCGCATTTATCCTCTTGCTCGATTCGTTTGGTCTGGGCGCCACGCCCGATGCCGCGAAGTACAACGACGTCGGCGCCAACACCTTCGGCCACATCGCCGAGTGGGCCGCCAAGAACGGCACGCCGATGTCGCTGCCGACCATGGAAAAACTGGGCCTGGCCGCGGCCGCCCATACCGCCAGCGGCCAGTGGGCCGCCGGCTTTGAACAGCGCGACGGCTTCACCGCCGCCTACGGTGCGGCGCGCGAGCGCTCGACCGGCAAGGACACGCAGTCCGGCCACTGGGAAATCGCCGGCGTGCCGGTGGAATTCGACTGGGGCTACTTCCCTAAAACGGTGCCGTCGTTCCCGGCCGAGCTGACCGCCAAGCTGCAGGAACTGGCCGGCGTGCCGGGCTTCCTGGGCGACTGCCACGCATCGGGTACGGAGATCATCAACAAGCACGGCGACGAGCACGTCGCCAGCGGCAAGCCTATCATCTACACCTCCGCCGACTCGGTGCTGCAGATCGCCGCGCACGAAGAATCGTTCGGCCTGGAGCGGCTGTATGAAATCTGCGAGATCGCCTTCAAGCTGGTCGAGCCTTACAACATCGGCCGCGTGATCGCGCGTCCGTTCGTCGGCGCCGACGGCAACTACACCCGCACCACCAACCGTCACGACTACGCGGTCGCACCGCCGGCCCCTACGCTGCTGGACCATGTGAAGAACGACGGCGGCGAAGTCATCGCCCTCGGCAAGATCAGCGACATCTTCGCGACCCAGGGCGTATCGCGCCTGGTCAAGGGCAAGGACAATATGGCGCTGTTCGACGCGCTGATGAAGGTGGAAGAAGAAGCCGGCGACAAGTCGCTGACCTTCGTGAACTTCGTCGACTTCGACCAGGCCTTCGGCCACCGCCGCGACGTCACCGGCTACTCGAACGCACTGCACGAGATGGACGCCCGCCTGCCGGAGTTCATCGCCAAGCTGAAAGAGGGCGACCTGGTGGTGATCACCGCCGACCATGGCTGCGATCCGACCTGGCCTGGCTCCGACCACACCCGCGAACACATCCCGATGATTTTCTTCGGCCCGGGCGTGAAGGCGCAGCAGCTGCCGATCTCCGAAACCTTCTCCGACATCGGCCAGACCCTGGCCCATCACCTCGGCGTCAAACCACTTTCCCACGGAAGCAATCTGTTATGAGCATCATCACCGATTTCAAGCGCAACGAAGCGGTCCCGCTGGACCTGGGCTGGATCAACCACATCCACATCAACAAGAGCGCAGCCGACCGCCGCGCCGCCAGTCTGGCGAACCGCCGCACGGTGAAGAAGGAATTCCAGGCCGCCTGGCTGGTCAAGGCCATCGGCCTGATCGACCTGACCACGCTGTCCGGCGACGATACGCCGGGCCGCGTCGAGCGCCTGTGCATGAAGGCAATGCGTCCGCTGCGTTCGGACCTGGTGGAGGCACTGGGCCTGCAAGACTACAAGCTGACCACCGGCGCTGTCTGCGTGTACCACGAGATGATCAAGCCGGCGACCCAGGTGCTGCAAGGCCGCCTGCCTATCGCCGCCGTGTCGACCGGCTTCCCGGCTGGCCTGACCAGCATGGAAACCAAGGTGCGCGAGATCGAATTGTCGGTGGCCGCAGGCGCGACCGAGATCGACATCGTCATCACCCGCCAGCACGTTTTGACGGGCAACTGGCAAGCGCTGTACGACGAGATGCTGGCTTACCGCAAGGCTTGCGGCGAAGCGCACGTCAAGGCGATTCTGGCGACCGGTGAACTGGTCACTCTGGAAAACGTGGCCAAGGCTTCGTGGGTCTGCATGATGGCTGGTGCGGACTTCATCAAGACCTCCACCGGAAAAGAGCCGGTCAACGCGACGATCCCGGTGTCGCTGACGATGGTGCGCGCGATTCGCGACTACCACGAGCAGACCGGCTTCAAGATCGGCTACAAGCCGGCGGGCGGCGTCGGCACGGCCAAGGCCGCGCTGCAGTACCTGTCGCTGATGAAGGAAGAGCTGGGTAACGAGTGGCTGGAGCCGCACCTGTTCCGCATCGGCGCATCCAGCCTGCTGACCGACATCGAACGCCAGCTTGAGCACTATGTGACCGGCAACTACTCCGCCGCACACCGTCATGCTCAACCTTAACGCGCAAACATCAGAATACGGACACGTCATGCCAACCATCAAAGAGATCCTGAACACCATGGAATACGGCCCAGCACCGGAAAGCACGAAAGAAGCGCAAGCGTGGCTGGAGCAGCACGGCCGCACCTTCGGCCTGTTCATCGACAACCAGTGGAGCGAGCCGGGCGAGTTGTTCGCCTCGACCAATCCAGCCGATGCGGCCAAACTGGCCGACCTGACCCAGGCCACCGGCAGCGACGTCGATCGCGCCGTGGCAGCCGCGCGCGCCGCGCAGCCGGGCTGGCAGGCACTGGGCGGCCATGGCCGCGCCAAGGTCATGTACTCGCTGGCCCGCCTGATGCAGAAGCACGCGCGCCTGTTCGCCGTGCTGGAGACGCTGGACAACGGCAAGACCATCCGCGAAACCCGCGATGTCGACTTGCCGCTGGTGGCGCGTCACTTCTACTACCATGCCGGCTGGGCGCAACTGCAAGCCGAGGAATTCGCGGACTACCGCGCCGTCGGCGTGGTCGGCCAGATCGTGCCTTGGAATTTCCCGCTGCTGATGCTGTCGTGGAAAATCGCACCGGCCATGGCCGCCGGTAACACCATCGTCTTCAAACCGGCCGAATTCACCTCGCTGACCGCGATGCTGTTCGCCGAGATCTGCGTGCAGGCCGGTGTGCCTGCCGGTGTGGTCAACATCGTCACCGGCGACGGCCGCGTGGGCGAAGCCATCGTCAACCATCCAGGCATCGACAAGCTGGCCTTCACCGGCTCGACCGAAGTAGGCCGTTTGATCCGCGTTGCCACCGCAGGCAGCGGCAAGAAGCTGTCGCTGGAACTGGGTGGCAAGTCGCCGTTCATCGTGTTCGACGATGCCGACCTGGATGCAGCCGTTGAAGGCCTGGTCGATTCGATCTGGTTCAATCAAGGCCAGGTATGCTGCGCAGGTTCGCGCCTGCTGGTGCAGGAATCGGTGCAGGATAAGTTCCTGGCCAAGCTGCGCGCCCGCATGGACAAGCTGACCCTCGGCTCGCCGCTGGACAAGTCGATGGACATCGGCGCCCTGGTCGATCCGGTGCAGCAGCAGCGCATCGCCGGCCTGGTGGAATCGGCCCGCGCCGAGGGTTGCGAGGTGTATCAGCCTAAGTGCGAAATCCCTGCCAACGGCTCGTGGTTCCCTCCAACGCTGATCACCGGCGCATCGACTTCAGCCGCCGTGGCGCAAGCCGAAATCTTCGGCCCAGTGCTGGTGGCGATGAGCTTCCGCACTCCGCCGGAAGCCGTGCAACTAGCGAACAACACCGTCTACGGCCTGGCCGCCTGCGTCTGGACCGAGAACATCTCGCTGGCGCTGGATGTCGCGCCGCAGATCAAGGCCGGCGTGGTGTGGATTAACACCGCCAACCAGTTCGACGCCGCTTGCGGCTTTGGCGGCTACCGCGAATCCGGCTTCGGTCGTGAAGGCGGCCGCGAAGGCATGTACGAATATCTGACCGCGAAATCGGAAGATGCGCGTCCTGCATCGCCAGTGGTGGAAGCCAAGGCCAAAGCCAAGGCGGCAGCACCGGCAGCCGGTGGCGCGTTCGCCATCGACCGCACCGCCAAGCTGTACATCGGCGGCAAGCAGGCACGCCCTGACGGCGCCTACAGCCGCGCCATCCACGGCGCCGACGGCGCCTTCATCGGCGAAGTCGGCGAAGGCAACCGCAAGGACATCCGCAACGCGGTGGAAGCGGCGCACAAGGCTGGCGGCTGGGCGAAAGCCACGTCGCACAACCGCGCACAGGTTCTGTACTACATCGCTGAAAATCTGGCCGCACGCGGCGAGGAATTCGCAGCCCGCATCGCCGCGATGACCGGTACGAAGAACGCGGAAAAAGAAGTGCAGGCTTCGATCGAGCGCCTGTTCTACTACGCAGCATGGGCCGACAAGTACGACGGCCTGGCGCACCAGCCGCCTATGCACGGCATCACCGTCGCGCTGAATGAACCGGTCGGCGTGATCGGCATCGTCTGCCCGAACGAAGCGCCGCTGCTGGGCTTCATCTCGCTGGTGGCGCCGGCTATCGCGCTGGGTAATCGCGTGGTGGTGGTGCCGTCGGAAGCGCATCCGCTGTCGGCGACCGATCTGTATCAGGTGTTCGATACGTCGGATCTGCCGGATGGTGTGGTCAACATCATCACCGGTTCGGCCGATGAGCTGGCGCGCACGCTGGCGACGCACTCGGATATCGACGCGGTGTGGCGTCATGACGGGTCGGCTGAAGGCTGTGCTGAAGTGGAGCGTCTGTCGGCGACTTCGCTCAAGCGTACCTGGGTCGGCGGCGCGAAGGGCCGCGACTGGTACAGCACCGCGCAATCTGGCGGCCGCGCAGTACTGGCACACGCATCGCAGGTTAAAAACGTCTGGATTCCATACGGCGTTTAACCCCCAAACAGAAGGGGTCGGACCCCGTTCGGGGTCCGACCCCGAGCGCCGCCGCAGTGCGGGGTTCGCGGGTGCCGCGAGCTCCACTGCGGCGTTATCAATTTACCCAAGTGGAGAATTCCATGTTTTTACCTCAAGAGATCATTCGCAAGAAGCGCGACGGCGGCGTCCTGACCGCTGAAGAGATCCAGTTCTTCGTCGGCGGTATCACCTCGAACCGCGTCACCGAAGGCCAGATCGCCGCGCTGGCGATGGCGGTCTACTTCAACGACATGACGATGGATGAACGCGTGGCCTTCACGCTGGCGATGCGCGACTCCGGCGAAGTACTGGACTGGCGCTCGCTGGACCTGCCAGGTCCCGTGGTCGACAAGCACTCCACCGGCGGCGTCGGCGACGTGGTCTCGCTGCTGCTCGGCCCCATGGTCGCAGCCTGCGGCGGCTTCGTGCCGATGATCTCCGGCCGTGGCCTGGGCCACACCGGTGGTACGCTGGACAAGTTCGACTCCATCCCCGGCTACACCACCGTGCCGACCAATGAACTGTTCCGCAAAGTGGTCAAGGAAGTGGGCGTCGCCATCATCGGCCAGACATCTTCTCTGGCGCCATCGGACAAGATCTTCTACGGCGTGCGCGATGTGACCGCGACCGTGGAATCGGTCGCCATGATCACCGGCTCCATCCTGTCGAAGAAGCTGTCGGCCGGTTTGGACGCGCTGGTGATGGATGTTAAAACGGGCAGCGGCGCCTTCATGCCGACCTACGAAAAATCGGTGGAGCTGGCGGACAGCATCGTCAAAGTCGGCAACGGCGCCGGCATGATGACCTCGGCCATCCTGACCGACATGAACGAATCGCTGGCGCCATACGCCGGCAACGCGCTGGAAGTACGCGGCGCGATGGACTACCTGAGCGGCAAATCGCGTCCTGCGCGTCTGCACGAAGTGACGATGGCGCTGTGCGCCGAGATGCTGGTGCTGGGCAAGCTGGCCGCGACCGAGGAAGAGGCGCGCGCCAAGCTGCAAGCGTCGCTGGACAGCGGCGAAGCCGCCGAGCGCTTCTCGCGCATGGTGGTGGCGCTGGGCGGCCCGGCCGACCTGATGGACAATCCGGACAAGTACCTGGAACGTTCGCCCATCATCGTGCCGGCGCCTGCGCTGGTTTCCGGCTACGCCGCCGCTGCCAACTGCCGCGAGATCGGCCTGGCCGTGGTGTCGCTGGGCGGTGGCCGTCGCCGCGCTGCCGATCCGATCGACTTCGCTGTCGGCTTGACGGAGCTGGTTGGCCTGGGCGACAAGATCGAAGCCGGCCAGCCGCTGGCGATGGTCCACGCGCGCACGCAGGAAGCAGCGGATCAGGCGATTCGCGAAATCCAGGCGGCCTACCAGATCGCCGCCGCCGCGCCGGCCGCTAACCCTGTCATCTACCGCACGATCCGTCCTTAAAGAGAGTCGCACATGAACAAACAAGAACTGATCGTCGAAGCCGCCGCGGCGCGCCTGAAGGCTTACACGCCGTACTCCAACTTCAAGGTCGGCGCGGCTTTGCTGACCAACGACGGCAAGGTCTTCCACGGCTGTAACGTGGAAAACGCGTCCTACGGCTTGTGCAACTGCGCCGAACGTACCGCCTTCTTCAGCGCTTTCGCCCAAGGCTACAAGCCGGGCGATTTCTCGCAGTTGGTCGTCATCGGCGAAACCGACGGCCCCATCGCGCCATGCGGCGCATGCCGCCAGGTGATCCTGGAGTTGGGCGGCAATGAACTGCCGGTGCTGCTGACCAACCTCAAAGGCGACATCTACGAAACCACCGCAGCCGAACAACTGCCGAACGCCTTCGGCGGCGCTGATTTGAAGAAGAAGTAAACTTGGCCTTCAAAAAGACCATCGATGTGCAGGCCGCCGTCGCGATTGCGGCGTCGGAGGCGATTGCCGCCAAGACGCAGGGCACTTTCGGTGTCGGCGGCCTGATGCTCGACCAGCACGGCAACGTGCTGCAGTCGCTGCACAACAACGTCATCAAGCAGGGCCTGATCTTCGACCCGACCGCGCACGGCGAGCGCCAGTTGATCGACTGGTATTACGCCGAACGCGCCAAGGGCCGCGAGCTGCCGGAGCCGCAAGACATCACCATCGTCACCTCGCTCGATCCCTGCTGTATGTGCAGCGGCGCGATCCTGGCCGGTGGTTTTAATGTGGTGGTGGCTGCGCCGGACAAAAGCGCGGGCATCAACTACGACGCCAGCGCCACCTTCAGCGCGCTGCCGCCAGCGTTGCGGCCGCAAGCCGAGGCGGCGTTCAGCTATCCGGCCATCCTTGGCTCTTCGCTGTACACGCGCGCCAGTTCGGGCGCGGCGCCGAAGTCCTTCTTCATCGGAAAAACCATCTCCGAACCGACGCAGGCCTTATGCTCATTGGTGTTCGAGGCCACGTCCGGCGAGGTGATGGAGCTGTTCAACACCGATCTGCCGCAGCATCAACTGAAATGCCCGATGACGCTGGCGCCCGACCACGCCATCGTCCACGCGCTCAAGCAGCTATACCCGGACGCGCTGGCCTACCGTTGCACACCGCAGCAGCCGGACGCCGGTCTGGCGCCGTTCCTGCAGCAGGCGATGGCGCGTGACCGCGAACATGGCGGGGCAGGGGATGCGGTGGCCTTGCTGGATTCGTTCGGCAATCTGCTGCTGTGCATGCCGGGCCGGATGTCGCAGTCGGGCATCCGCAGCGCCTTCATGGAAACCACGCGGGCCTACGCGCAGTTGCGCTACAAGCTGATGGCCGGCGCCACGCCGGCGCAGCAGGAAGAAGTGCGCCAGTATCTCGGCCATCCGAAGGACGGCACCTTTGTCTTCGCGAAGGGGCCGGACAATGGAGCGATCAGCTTCATGAACCTGGGCGCCTATGGCTCGACGATGGAAGGCCCGCTGCCATTGAAGAATCCGACGCAATTCCAGTACGTGCTGCCGGGCATGCCGGAAGACGAACTGGCAGCGCTATGCGCCGCCATGCCGCCGCTGTACCGCAACATCATCCGCATCCGCCCCACCCAGGTAGCAGACCACGACCTGATCGCCGCGCTGGCCTAAGCTTGTTTTGCACGCTTGGCGCGGCATCAAGACAGTGCTAGGCTAAATTCCATGCCCGATGGAGGAACTGGAAATGTCTACATTGCAAAAGGAACTGCAAGTATTCGCCCAAAACCTTGGCGCGTTGCTGGCGGACGAAGGAAAGTTTGCGGTGATTTCTGGGGAAACCATACTCGGTACCTTTGAAAGCTTTGAGGAAGCCATCAAAGCAGGCTATGGCAGCTTTGGTCTGACGCCATTTTTGGTGAAACAAATTTTGCCGGTTGAGGAAGTCGTTTTCATTAATCGCGACGTGCTTCCCAAATGCCCAGCATAAATTTCAACAAAACGATCGGCAGGCTACCGTATCTCAACGTTGGCGTTGATCGAAGTGAGTTTGGCGGGGCAGGGTATCGATGGCCTCATCGGCAGAGACCTGCTGAACCGTTGGACGTGCATCTACAACGGCACAGCGGCCTCGTTCGCCTTGTGCTACTAGCTACGCCGCGTTGGAGTCGCTCTGCATCATGCCGAACAGGTTGCCGTCCAGGTCCTTGGCGTAGGCCAGCCAGCCGATGCCGGGGATCGGCATTTTCGGTACCACTACGTCGGCCTTCAAGGCCGCCACCTGTTGCAGCGTGTCGTCGAGGTTTTCGACATCGACCGTGCAGACGAAGGCGTTCACGCTCTGCATCGCTGCGGGCACCGCGCCCTGGCGCGGCAGCAGGCCGCCGTTGATGCCGCGCTGGCTGGCGTCGCCCGTGTCGATCAGCCAGTATTCGCCGCCTTCCCACTTGTTGAAACTCCAGCCGAACAGCGCGCTGTAAAAATCGATCAGCACCTGCGGCTGGCTTGCCTGGATTTCAAAATGTACCGGACGTCCCATGGTCTGCTCCTCAATCCGCCGGATCGTAAGTGCCGATGCTCCAGATATGCCCCTCGGGGTCGCGGCAGGTGAAGCCGCGTCCACCGTAATCCTCGTCTTTGATGTCGAGCAGGATCTCGCCGCGAGCCTCTTTCACACGGGCGTACACCTTGTCGGCGTCGTTGACCACCAGGTAGGAACTCTGCGTGTTGAACTGGCCGATCTCGGAAGGCTGCTTCATCAGGCGTCCGAACTCGGTGTCGAACACCGATCCGAGCATGATCATGCTGTTGCCGAAACTGAGCTGCGCGTGGGCGATGGTGCCGTCTTCGTTGGGCACCACCAGTGTCGCTTCAAAGCCGAACGTGGTGCACAGCCAGTCGATGGCGGCCGGCGCGTCGCGATAGCGCATGCATGGTATGACGTTGCAACGGGTTTGTTTGGGTATGCTGGACATCGTGTTCTCCCCTGTCTTGGTATGGAACAGATTCGATCGATTTCTGAGGCCCTCCGTTCGCCGGACTGGTGCGAACGGATGAGAAAAGAAAGTATATATTGATAACGATCAGGCGGGGATTACATTTGCTGGAACAAATGGGTATTGCCTCTGCTGACTTCCAGTTGCTCGTCGAAGTTGCGTATCTTGACCATCTGCCGTCCGCGCAAGTCGCGCGTGACTTCTTCGATGGCATCGACCCGCACCAGCGTCGAGCGATGGATGCGCCAGAATTCGTCCGGGTCCAGTTCGTCGGCCAGTTCTTTCAGCGTTTTGCGTATCAACACTTCCGCCTGCGCGGTCTGTACGCGTGTGTACTTTTCATCGGCGCGGAAGAACAGCACTTCGCGCGTGCTGATCATGCGCAGGTTGTTGCCGACCACCGCCTGTATCCAGCGCAGGTAGTCGGGCTTGGCGGACGGCTTGCTCTGGCTCGACAGCAGTTGGCTCAGCTGGCGTTCGATGTTGGACGGCTGCTGGCCGATCAGCGATTGCAGCCGCGTGCAGGTGGTCTTCAAGCGCTCGCCGCCGGCGGGCTTGAGCAGGTAATCCAGCGCGCCCTGTTCGAAGGCTTCTATCGCATACTGGTCGTAGGCCGTCACGAACACCAGGTGGCAGCGGTTGAACAGCATGCGCGCCGCCTCGATGCCGGACAGGCCGGGCATGCGGATGTCGAGGAAGACGATGTCCGGCTGGTACTGGCCGGCCAGCGCCACGGCCTCGATGCCGTTGGCCGCCTCGGCGACGATCTCCAGCCCCGGCCAGGCTTCCAGCAGGCGTGCGCGCAGTTGGCGGCGCATCGGTTCCTCGTCGTCGGCGATCAGTGCGGTGGCGCGGCGTTGGCCGTTGGGCGTGACGATATTCATTTCGAACTCCCGGCAAAAATATCCGGCGCATACGGGATGCGGATGCTGGCGCGGGTGCCGCCGGTCAGCGGCGCTTCGATCACCAGCTGCGCGCGGTTGCCGTACAGGATGCGCAGCCGCTCCCGCACATTGGCCAGGCCGATGCCGTCGCCGGCGTGTACGTTGAAACCTATGCCATCATCCAGCACGTCCACTTGCAGCATGGCGCCGTCGACGCTGGCGCGGATGTCGATGCGGCCGCCTTCTATCTTCGGCTCCAGGCCGTGCTTGATGGCGTTCTCGATCAGGATCTGCAGCATCATCACGGGGAAGGTGGCGCTCAGCATTTCCGGCTGCACGTCGACCGACACCGCCAGCCGCGATCCCATGCGCGCCTGCATGATGGCCAGGTAGGCGCGCGACATGTCGATCTGCCGGCCCAGCGTGCCGCTGCCCTTGGCGCGCATCTGCGGCAGCGTGGCGCGCAGGTAGTCGATCAGATTCTGGTGGATGCGCGCAGCCTGCGGCGGATCGGTTTCGATCAGCTGGCCGATCAGCGCGAGCGTGTTGAACAGGAAGTGCGGTTCGACCTGCGCCTGCAAGGCCGCCATGCGCGCCTCGACCAGGCGCCGTTCCAGGCCTTCCTCGTCGGCGTGGCTGGTGGCGCTGTGCGCCTCCAGCTCGGCCTTGCGCTTGCCGCCGGCCAGCACCTTCAGGCCCAGCGACAGCGCGATGAAGGCGACGGTCTGCTTGGGCAGGCCGAACGGCGTCAGGCCGAACAGCAGCAACAGCAGCCACACCATCATCAGCTTGCGCCATTCGACCTGGGCCAGCCAGTCGAAGAACCGCCACCACATGCTGGTGGCGGTTTCGCCTATCTCGCGGATGATGTCGAGCAGGCTTTTGGCGTTGTCGTAGCCGGCCTTGGCCAGCCCTCGCTTTTTCATTGCTGCTGCTCCTGGCGGCGGCGTTGGCGGCGGCCGCCGACCACGCAGGCGCCGACGGCGATCTTCAGCACCAGGAAGAAGGCGAACAGCACCATCGCCAGCGGCAGGATGGTGAGGATGAAGGCCAGGATCAGCGCGGCGCCCAGCAGGGCGGGCGGCGACATGCGCTGCACCAGCCGCACGCCGTAGCGTACCGTCTGGGCGAAGGCGCGGAAGATTTCTTCCATCAGATCCATCACGGCCTGGCTGTTCAATTTGCTCATTTGCGTCTCCATCAAAATCGTTGCGATGGAATCACTGTATCAAAGCCTTCCCGCATGTCGCAGTGGATTCCGATCAACTGCGGTTTGGACGGGATGACCGGTTATTCCGACGGATAAGCGGCGCTTAAATCAGTGCTCGGGTGTAATGCCTGTTGCAGCGTCCCAGTCGCTGCGCAGCAGGCCGTAGATCACGCTGTCTGAGATCTCGCCGCCGACAAACCAGCGTTCGCGCAGCAAGCCTTCGCGCTGGAAATGCAGGCCTTCCAGGATGCGGCCGGAAGCAATGTTGTCGGGATGGATATCGGCTTCGATGCGGTGCAGTTCCAGCGTGCCGAAACCGTGGGCGATCAGCGCCGCCAGCGCTTCCTGCATATAGCGTTTGCCCCAGTGCGGGCGCGCCAGCATGTAGCCGATCTCGCAGCGGTGGTTGCGGCGGTCGAAGGCGTACAGCGTGACGGTGCCTATCAGTTCGCCGTCCGGCAGCACCATCGCCAGCCGCAGCGCGTTGCCATCCTGGTAGCCCTTGAGGGTTTGCTCGATGTTGTCGGCGGCCTGGGCGGCGTGCAGCCACGGGGCGCTGCTCCAGTAGCGCAGCGCGACAGGATCGGAAAACAGGCGGAACAGCGCATCGGCGTCGCCGTTGTCGACGAAGCGCAGGGTCATGCGGGCGGTGTGCAACTGGAATGGTTCGAAGCTGGGCATGCTGGTTCTGGCGTGGATGGACGATTTGCCAGCTTAGCGGACTTTCATCGCAGCGTGGTTTTTTTAGTATGTTTGGCGGTTCGGAAATGATGCTGCAGCGCCGCAAAAAAAACTTAAAATGGTTTCACAGGGCAACAAAACATGATATCCTTGAAGTAATTTAAATTGCTATCAAGGAATTATTCATGGTCGCTGTAGTCAAAACCGCTGTTTCCGCTGTCGTTCTTGCCATTGCTTCCGTGGGTAGCGCGCAGGCTGCCGTGCTGGATCTGGGGCTGCATGGCGCCAATGTATTTTCCTTCACCGACTTCAAGGCGCCTAGCGCCGACGTCGAAGGCGCCATCATGGCCGGCCGCGACGTGCAGTTGAACAGCTACTCCGTCAACGCCAACAACGTCGACGCCTTCGGCCACTATTCGCTGATCGTCGGCCGCGACCTGAAATTCACCAGCGGCTCGATCAAGAACGGCGACACCTTTGTCGGCCGCACGTCCAGCGTGACCAAGCAGGTCGATGTGTACTCAAAGATCCAGACCGGCACCGCGCCTGTCAACATGAGCTCCCTGGCCGGCAAGCTGACCGCCACCTCGTCCTCGCTGTCCAAGCTGAGCACCACCGGCACCGCGACCGAACAGTGGGGCGGCCTGAACATCGCCGGCACCAAGAGCAAGACCGGTGTGGAAGTGTTCGACATCGACGCCAAGACGCTGTCGAAAGTCACCTACTTCAACTTCAGCAACCTGACCGCCGGCTCGACCCTGATCATGAACATCAGCGGCGACAAGGGCAGCTTCAACGGCGGCTACCAGGGCTTTGAGAATTACAACGTGCTGTTCAACTTCTACCAGGCGACCGACCTGGGCATCCACACCGGCGTCACCGGCAATATCCTGGCGCCTCTGGCCAGCGTCAACGGCGGCAGCGGCGTCATCGACGGCAACGTGATCGTCAATTCGTGGAGCTCGTCGGTGCAGATCAATGCCGACCACTTCTTCAAGGCGGTCGATGTGAAGGGCTTCTCGACACCTGTGCCGGAACCTGAAACCTACGCCATGATGCTGGCAGGCCTGGGCCTGGTGGGCTTCATGGCGCGTCGCCGCAAGCAGCAGGCTGCGGCACGCTGATCGCCGCCAGCACCATATCGACGATGACCTGCTCGGCATCGTCGAAGTCTTTTTTAGTCAGCTGTTTGCGGTTCAGCACCAGCGCCATCTGGGCCGAGAAGTCCGCATAGGACTGCGTCATCGCCCAGATCGCAAACAGCAGATGCGTCGCATTGATTGGCGCCACCTTGCCGGCGCTGATCCACTTCTCGAACACCTCGATATCCTTGCGCAGCAGCGGCACCACGCGGCTCTGTATCTGCGCGCCGTACAGCTGCGCGCCGCTGATCACTTCCATCGCATACACGCGCGACGCCCACGGCTGCTCGCGCGAGAACCGCAGCTTGGCCTGGATGTAGGTGCGCAGCACGTCGCGCGGATCCTGGTCCTCGGCGGCCAGGTTCTCCATCCGTTCCAGCCATTCGTCCAGTACCTCGTCCAGCACGCGCTGGTACAGCGCCTGCTTGGTGGGGAAGTAGTACATCAGGTTCTGCTTCGACAGCCCGGCGTTCTCCGCCACGGTGGCGATGGAGGTGCCTTCATAGCCGCATTCGGCGAACACCCGCACCGCTTCGGCGGCGATGTCCGCTTCCAGTTTGTCGCGGTTGAGAACACGCCGTTTGATCTTCGGCGCTGGCTCTGCATTCAGTTTTGCTGTCGGCATGTGAGTCTCAGGAAGGTCAGGAGTTGAGGATGGTCGGTGTAGGCCACGTTGAAGCGGAACCAGATCGATTCCGGCGCGCGCAGCATGAAGAAATCGCACGGCGACAGCAGGATGCCGGACTTGAGCGCCAGGTCGGCGATGATCTTGCCGTTCCATTCGGCGCTGGGCGCGGCGCTCCAGCCGGCGCTGACGAACATGCCGCCCCTCGGCCTGGCCAGCGGCTCCATGCCGGCGCTGCGCAGGCTGTCGATGGCGCGTTCGCGGCCGGCCTCCAGCTGGGCGATCAGCTTTTCCACCATGCGCTTGTAGGGCCGCGCCGTGATGGCGTGGTAGACGGCGCGTTCGTTGATCTCGGAGGTGGTCAGCCCGGCCAGCATCTTCACGCGCAGCAGCTCGGGGATCAGCGAGGCCGAGGCGCAGATCGAACCCACCCGCAGCACCGGCGACAAGGTCTTGGAAAAACTGCCGACGCGGATCACGCGCCGCAAGCCGTCCATCGCCGCCAGCGAGGCTTCCCCGCGCGGCGCCAGCTCGCGGTAGATGTCGTCCTCCACCAGCCAGAAGTCGAACTGCTCGGCCACGCCCAGCAGGCGGTGCGCCTGCGCCACGCTGAGCGAAGTGCCCAGCGGGTTTTGCAGCACTGTGTTGACGAACATGAGCTTGGGCTGGGTGAGCGCGGCCTGCCGCGCCAGCGCGTCGAAATCGAGGCCGTTCTCGCCGCGCGGTATGCCGACCGCCACACAGCCGTGGTGGCGTATCAGCGACAGCAGGTTGCTGTAGCCGGGATCCTCGACGAAGACGGTGTCGCCCGGCTTGGTCAGCGTGCGCAGGATCAGGTCGAAGGCGTGGGTGGCGCCGTGGGTCAGCAGCACCTGTTCCGGTTCGACCGGGAACAGTTCGTCGCTCAGCGTGGCCGACAACTGCTGGCGCAGCGAGGGGAAGCCGAGCGGATGGCCGTAGCCGCGCAGGCGGTTGGCCGGGATGCGCATCGCGTGGCGCACGGCGTCGAGGATGGTGTCCTCGCCGTACCACTCGGGCGGGAGCCAGCCTGCGCCCACGGCCAGCGCGTCCGAGGTGCCGGAATAGAGGTCGGGCGTGAGGGCGTCGATGGCGGTTGGCGTGACCTGCAGCATGGACGGCAGCAGTGTTGCGGGAACGTCCTGGCGGGCCACGAAATAGCCGGAACCGCGGCGCGACGACAACAGCCCCAGCGTCACCAGGCGGTCATAGGATTCGACAACTGTAAAGGTACTGATGCCATTACACTTCGCGAATTGCCGCACCGACGGCATTTTCGTTCCCACGCGCAACTCGCGGCGGCCGACCATGCCACTGATGGCCGAGACGATCTGGTCGACCAGGCTGCCCTTCCTGCTGCGCTCTATGGCGAGCACCGGCCAGCCGCCGGCATCGGGCGCGCAGTCCGCTTGATCGATCACAGAATTCGCTGCTTCCATCCTTGACTCCAATGACTGCTGAAATCAAAACTGTAGTGTTTTTGTTGCCAGTACGGTTGGACAGTTTTGATATTTGTGTATCTGTGCCATAGTTGTTGCGCTGTCTATTATTGCATCATCATTTTGCCAACTGGTAAATTTTTTTACGGTTCGTCAAAAATATCCGCAAGTTAGTTCCCAGGAGATGAGCATGAACGAATCCAGACCTGAATCGATGGCGTCCTTCTGGATGCCTTTCACGAACAACCGCGATTTCAAAGCCCACCCGCGCCTGCTGGTGTCGGCCAACGGCATGTACTACAAGGACGTCGACGGCAACAGCATTTTGGACGGCACCGCTGGCCTGTGGTGCGTACCGTGCGGCCACGCGCAGCCGAAGATCGTCGCCGCCGTGCGCGAGATGGTGGGCCAGCTCGATTTCGCGCCGACCTTCCAGATGGGCCACCCGGCCGCCTTCGACCTGGCCGAAAAGCTGATGGAGTACACCAACCACAAGTTCGGCCATGTGTTCTACACCAACTCCGGTTCCGAGGCGGTGGACACGGCGCTGAAGATCGCGCTGGCGTATCACAAGGCGCGCGGTGAAGCCAGCCGCACGCGCCTGATCGGCCGCGAGCGCGGCTACCACGGCGTCGGCTTCGGCGGCATCTCGGTCGGCGGCATCGCCGGCAACCGCAAGCCGTATGGCGTGATGCTGCCCGGCGTCGACCACCTGCCGCACACGCACAACCTGGAGAAGAACGCCTACACGCGCGGCGAGCCGGAATACGGCACCGAGCTGGCCGACGAACTGGAACGCATCGTCGCGCTGCACGACGCCTCGACCATCGCGGCGGTGATCGTCGAACCGGTGGCCGGTTCCACCGGCGTGCTGATACCACCGAAGGGCTATCTGAAGCGCCTGCGCGAGCTGTGCACCAAGCACGGCATCCTGCTGATCTTCGATGAAGTGATCACTGGCTTCGGCCGTTTGACCACACCGTTCGCGGCCGACTACTTCGACGTCGAACCGGACATGATGACCACCGCCAAAGGCCTGACCAACGGCGTGATTCCGATGGGTGCGGTGTTCAGCAAAAAACACATCCACGACGCCTTCATGGAAGCGCCGGCCGGCATTGAGCTGTTCCACGGCTACACCTACTCGGGCCACCCGGTGGCCTGCGCCGCCTCGCTGGCGACGCTGGAAGTGTTCAAGGAACAGAAGATCCTCGAACACGCGGCCGGGATGGCCGAATACTGGGCCGATGCGGTGCACTCGCTCAAAGGCCTGCCGCACGTGATCGATATCCGCACCATCGGCCTGATCGCCGGCATTGAGCTGGCGCCCATCGCCGGCAAGCCGGGCGCGCGCGCCTTCGCCGCCTTCAAGCAGGCCTTTGCGGACGGCGTGTTGATACGCACCACCGGCGACATCATCGCGCTTTCGCCACCGCTGGTGCTGGAGAAGAAGCACATCGACGAACTTTTTGGAAAGCTGACGACGGTACTTAAAAACTTAAACTAACGAGGAGAACACCATGCTGGTAGGCGTCCCAAAAGAGATCAAAAACCAGGAGTCCCGCGTTGGCCTTACCCCGGCCAGCGTCAAGGAGCTCGTATTGCGTGGCCATCAAGTACTTGTACAAAAAAACGCCGGTGTCGCCATCGGCTTGAGCGATGCGATGTATGAGGGCGCTGGCGCCACCATCATCGACACGGCGTCCGAGATCTTCGCGCGCGCCGAGATGATCGTCAAAGTGAAGGAACCGCAGCCGGAAGAATGCGCGATGCTGCGCAAGGGCCAGATCCTCTACACCTACCTGCACCTGGCGCCGGACCCGGAGCAAACCAAGGCGCTGGTGGAATCGGGCGCGGTCTGCATCGCCTACGAAACCATCACCGGCGCCAACGGCGGCTTGCCGCTGCTGGCGCCGATGAGCGAAGTGGCAGGGCGCATGTCGATACAGGCAGGCGCCGCGCACCTGGAAAAATCCAAGGGCGGCATGGGCTTGCTGCTGGGCGGCGTGCCTGGCGTGGCGCCCGGCCACATCGCTATCATCGGCGCCGGCGTGGTCGGCACCAATGCATTACAGATGGCGGTCGGCATCGGCGCGCGCGTGACGATTTTGGACAAGAACATCGACCGCCTGCGCCAGCTGGACCTCATCTACGGCAACCGCATCTCCACCATGTATTCGAACGCGCACTCGATCGAGGAAGCGGTGCTCGACGCGGACCTGGTGATCGGCGGCGTGCTGGTGCCCGGCGCTGCGGCGCCCAAGCTGGTGACGAAGGACATGATCGCGCGCATGAAGCCGGGCGCGGTGGTGGTGGACGTCGCCATCGACCAGGGCGGCTGCTTCGAAACCTCGCACGCCACCACGCACGAAAAGCCGACCTACGTGGTCGACGGCGTGATCCACTACTGCGTGGCCAACATGCCGGGCGCCGTCGCCCGCACGTCGACCTTCGCACTGAATAACGCAACCATCGGCCACGCGGTGGCGCTGGCCGACAAGGGCTGGCAGAAAGCGCTGAAAGCCAACCCGCACCTGAAGAACGGATTGAATGTTTGTCTCGGCCACGTCACCTATGAAGCGGTGGCGCACGGCCTTGGCTATACCTATGTAGACGCGGACAGCCTGCTGGGCTGAACGCTTTTTGAAAGAAGATCATGAGTAACCTGGACACCATCACCCATTACATCAACGGCGTTAAAGTCGATACGCAAAGCGGCCGCTATGCGGACGTGTTCAATCCCGCGCTGGGCGAGCCGGTGGCCAGGGTCGCCCTGGGTACGACGGAAGAAGTCGATGCCGCCGTGCGCGCCGCGGAAAAAGCCTTCCCGTCGTGGTCCGCCACGCCGCCGCTGACGCGGGCCCGCGTTCTGTTCAAATACCTGCAACTGTGCCAGCA
Source organism: Duganella sp. HH101 (assembly GCF_001758795.1). NCBI lineage: Bacteria > Pseudomonadati > Pseudomonadota > Betaproteobacteria > Burkholderiales > Oxalobacteraceae > Duganella > Duganella sp. HH101. Next base: position 219,172 of record NZ_LRON01000002.1, read on the forward strand.
GCACACCGACGAATTCGCGGCGATGCTGACGCGTGAACACGGCAAGACCTTCGCCGATGCGCAAGGCGAAGTGGCGCGCGGTATCGAGATGGTGGAATTCGCGGTCGGCATACCTCAGCTGCTGAAGGGCGAATTCACCGACCAGATCTCGCGCGGTATCGACGCCTGGTCGATGCGCCAGGCGCTGGGCGTGGTGGCCGGCATCACGCCGTTCAACTTCCCGGTGATGGTGCCGATGTGGATGTTCCCGGTTGCGCTGGCATGCGGTAACACCTTTATCCTCAAGCCTTCCGAGCGCGATCCATCGCCGTCGCTGCTGCATGCGCGGCTGCTGAAGGAAGCTGGTTTGCCGGACGGCGTGTTCAACGTCATCCAGGGCGACAAGGTGACGGTCGACGCCTTGCTCGAACATCCGGTGGTGCAGGCGGTGAGCTTCGTCGGCTCGACGCCGATTGCCGAATACATCTACTCGCGTGGCTGCGCTGCGGGCAAGCGCGTACAGGCACTGGGCGGCGCGAAGAACCACATGGTCGTCATGCCGGATGCGGACATGGAGATGACCGTCGATGCGCTGATGGGCGCGGCCTACGGTTCCGCAGGTGAGCGCTGCATGGCGATCTCCGTGGTGGTTGCGGTCGGCGATGCCGGCGACAAGATCGTCGACGCACTGGCAAAGCGCACCGCCGCACTGAAAGTGCGCGACGGTATGGCGTCGGATGCCGAAATGGGGCCTGTCGTTTCCAGCGCGGCCAAGCAGCGCATAGAACGCTTGATCGGCGAGGGTGTGGAGCAGGGCGCGAAACTGGTGGTCGATGGACGCAACCATGTGGTGGCCGGACGCGAGAACGGCTTCTTCATCGGCGGTACTTTGTTCGACCACGTCACGCCGGATATGACGATCTACAAGGAAGAGATTTTCGGCCCCGTGCTGTGCATGCTGCGTTCGCCGGACGTGGGCAGCGCGGTGGAGCTGATCAACCGTAACGAGTATGGCAACGGCGTGGCGATCTACACACGCGATGGCGGCGTGGCGCGCGAGTTTGTTCGTCAGATCCAGGTTGGCATGGTGGGCGTGAATGTGCCGCTGCCGGTGCCGATGGCCTTCAACAGTTTCGGCGGATGGAAGCGCAGCCTGTTCGGCGATCATCATGCTTATGGTCCCGAAGGCGTGCGTTTCTACACGCGCCACAAGGCGGTGATGCAGCGCTGGCCGAACACCGCAAGCGCTGGCGCAGAATTTGCATTCCCTCAGATGAAGTAATCGCCACCATCGCCACAACGTCTAGCCAGGAAATCGTATGATGATCGAATCTCTCAAATACATGCCCCAGCCGAAGGAAGCCAATGCCACATTGGCTGAACACTTCACCGACCTGGCGCCAGCGCTGAATGCGCGCCAGGCAGCGATTGAAAGTTCGCGCTGCCTGTATTGCTACGATGCGCCTTGTACGCGCATCTGCCCGTCCGATATCGACGTCGCCAGCTTTATCCGCAATATCCACGACGAGAACATCAACGGCGCGGCCGTCGGCATCCTCAAGCAGAACATCCTGGGCGGCAGCTGCGCGCGCGTCTGTCCGACCGAGATCCTGTGCGAGGACGCCTGCGTGCGCAACCACGATGCGGAAGGCCAGCCGGTGAAGATCGGCCTGCTGCAGCGCTACGCCATCGACAACATGACCATCGCCGAACATCCGTTCAAGCGCGCCGCCTCTACCGGCAAGAAGATCGCCGTGGTCGGCGCCGGCCCTGCGGGCCTGTCGTGCGCGCACCGCCTGGCGATGCTGGGCAACGACGTGGTCATCTTCGAAGCGAAGGAAAAATCCGGCGGCCTGAATGAATACGGCATCGCCAAGTACAAGCTGACCGATAACTTCGCGCAGAAGGAAGTGGACTTCCTGCTGCAAATCGGCGGCATCGAGATCAAGCACGGCCAGGCGCTGGGTGGCAATGTGCAGCTGAAAGACCTGCACGCGCAGTACGACGCCGTGTTCCTCGGCCTGGGCCTGGGCGCCAGCAAGCAGCTGGGCCTGACCGGCGAGGACGCGCCAGGCCTGCTGGCCGCCGTCGACTACATCGCCGCGCTGCGCCAGGCCGATGACCTGAGCAAGCTGCCGCTGCCTGCACGCGCCATCGTCATCGGCGCCGGCAACACCGCCATCGACATGGCGGTGCAGATCCAACGCCTCGGCGCGGAAGAGGTAACGCTGGTGTACCGTCGCGGCTTCGATGCGATGAGCGCCACCGAACATGAACAACACATCGCGAAAGAAAACCAGGTCCGCATGCGTACCTGGGCCCAGCCGCAGCAAGTGCTGCTGGATGAAGCGGGCCGCGTGCGCGGCATGCGCTTCGAGAAAACTGCAATCGTCAACGGCCGCCTGGCCGGCACCGGCGAGACCTTCGAGATCGCGGCCGACGCGATCTTCAAGGCCATCGGCCAGGGCATGGACGAAAAGAGCATCAGTGATCCACTGGCGAAAACGCTGAAACGCGACGGTGACAAAATCCACGTCGACGATCAGTTCCGCACAGTCCTGCCGCGCATCTACGCCGGCGGCGACTGTGTGGCGCCCGGACAGGACCTGACCGTGCAGGCGGTACAGCACGGGAAACTGGCGGCACACGCCATCCATCAAGACATCAACGGTATGAAGGAGGCTGCATAATGGCTGACCTGAGCATAGAATTCTGCGGCATCAAGTCCATCAATCCGTTCTGGCTGGCCTCCGCGCCGCCGACGGACAAGGCCTATAACGTGGTGCGCGCATTTGAAGCAGGGTGGGGCGGTGTGGTGTGGAAGACGCTGGGCGAAGACCCCGCCGCCGTCAACGTGTCGTCGCGCTATTCGGCGCACTACGGCAAGAACCGCGAAGTCCTCGGCTTCAACAACATCGAGCTGATTACCGACCGTTCGCTGGAAATCAACCTGACCGAAATCACGCAGGTGAAGAAGGATTGGCCGGATCGCGTCATCATCGTCTCGCTGATGCTGCCATGCGAAGAGAAGCTGTGGGCCGACATCCTGCCGCTGGTGGAAGCCACCGGCGCCGACGGCATCGAGCTTAACTTCGGCTGCCCGCACGGCATGCCGGAACGCGGCATGGGCGCGGCCGTGGGCCAGGTTCCCGAGTACGTGGAGATGGTCACGCGCTGGTGCAAGACGCACTCCAAATTGCCGGTCATCGTCAAGCTCACGCCCAACATCACCGACGTGCGCGCACCGGCGCGCGCCGCCAAGGCCGGCGGTGCGGATGCGGTTTCGCTGATCAACACCATCAACTCCATCACCCATCTGGACCTGGACCAGATGGTGGCCTTCCCCATCGTCGGCGGCGCCAGCACCCACGGCGGCTATTGCGGTTCCGCCGTCAAGCCTATCGCGCTGAACATGGTGGCCGAGATCGCGCGCGACCCGCAGACCAAGGGCCTGCCGATTTCCGGCATCGGCGGCATCGGCAACTGGCGCGACGCGGCGGAGTTCATGGCGCTGGGCTCGGGCTGCGTGCAGGTCTGCACCGCCGCCATGCTGCACGGCTTCCGCATCGTCGAGGAGATGAAGGACGGCCTGTCGCGCTGGATGGACGAGAAGGGCTACAAGAGCATCAGCGAATTCGTCGGCAAGGCTGTGCCGAATACGACGGACTGGAAATACCTGAACATGAACTACCAGGTGATCGCGCAGATCAACCAGGACGACTGTATCAAGTGCGGCCGTTGTTACGTGGCGTGCGAGGACACGTCGCACCAGTCGATTGCGCAGCTGATCGATGAAGCCAGCGGCACGCGCACGTATGAGGTGATCAAGGAGGAGTGCGTGGGCTGCAACCTGTGCGAAATCACCTGTCCGGTGCAGGGCTGCATCACGATGGTGCCGCAGGATACGGGCAAGCCATACATGAACTGGACCCAGGACCCGCGCAACCCGCGCGCGGAGAACATCAAGGCGGCGGAAACGGTATAAATGGTATAAATGCGCGGTATAGGTACGGAACTTGCAGCGATAGAAGGAACATCAACCTTTGGAGAAAGCCCCGTGAGCAAAGAACTCTCTGGCAGCACGCAACTCTGGAACGAAGACCTAGCCCCGACATCGGCGGCGCAACGTACCTGGCGCTGGTATCACTTCGCCGCGCTGTGGGTCGGCATGGTGATGTGCATACCGGCCTACACGCTGTCCGCCAGCCTGATTGAAGGCGGCATGTCTGGGTACCAGGCCGTGCTGACGGTGTTCCTCGCGAACGCTATCGTTCTGCTGCCGATGCTGTTGATCGGCCACGCCGGCACCAAGTACGGCATTCCGTATGCGGTGCTAGCGCGCTCCTCGTTCGGCACCGCCGGCGCGCGCCTGCCCGCGCTGATGCGCGCCGTCGTCGCCTGCGGCTGGTACGGCATCCAGACCTGGTTCGGCGGGCAGATGATCTACACGCTGCTCGGCGTGATGCTGGGCGGCGATATCGGCGGCGACAAGATCGCGGGCCTGGGCATCAACGGCGGGCAGCTGTTGTGCTTCCTGGCCTTCTGGGGCATCCAGTTCTGGTACATCGTGCACGGCATGGATGCGATCCGCAAGCTGGAGACCTACACCGCGCCGCTGAAAATCCTGATCTGCTTCGTGCTGCTCGGCTGGGTCTACAACAAGGCCGGCGGCTTTGGCGACCTGCTGTCGGCGCCTTCGCAGTTTGTCGCCGGCGGCAAGAAGGCCGGCCAGTTCTGGTCCGTGTTCTGGCCATCGCTGACGGCGATGGTCGGCTTCTGGGCCACGCTGGCGTTGAACATTCCCGACTTCACCCGTTTCGCCAAATCGCAGCGCGACCAGGTGCTGGGCCAGTCGGTCGGCCTGCCTGTGCCTATGGGCCTGCTGGCGATGATGGCGGTGATCGTCACCTCGGCCACGGTGGTCTTGTACGGCAAGGCGATCTGGGATCCGGTCGACCTGTCCAGCCGCATGACCGGCGCCGCCGTGCTGATCGCGTTGCTGATCCTGCTGATCGACACCGTGTCCGTCAACCTGGCCGCCAACCTGGTCGGCCCGGCCTACGACTTCTCGTCGCTGGCGCCGAAGCAGATCTCTTACAAGGTGGGCGGCTACATCACCGCCGGCATCGCGATCCTGATGATGCCGTGGAAGATACTGGAGTCCACGCAAGGCTATATCTTCACCTGGCTGATCGGCTACTCGGCGCTGCTGGGTCCCATCGCCGGCATCCTGATCGTCGACTACTACCTGATCCGCAAGACCGAGCTGAATGTCGGCGAGCTGTATCGCGAAGACGGCCAGTACTCGTATGGCAATGGCTGGAACATGGCGGCGCTGGTGGCGTTTGTGATCGGCGTGCTGCCGAATATCCCCGGCTTCCTCAACGCCGCTTTCCCGGCTTCCTTCCCCGATGTGGCGGCCGGATTTAAAACGATCTACACCTATGCATGGTTTGTCGGAATCGCTATTTCCGCGCTGGTGTATGGGGTTATGATGAAGGGCAAAGCGGTACCCGCAGTGCGTGCCGCCCACCCCTAAAAGAAGATTCAGGAGACATCCATGACAACTATTCTTCGCGGCGGCACCGTCGTCAACGCCGACCGCGCTTTCCGCGCCGATGTGCTGTGCTATGGCGACAAGATCGTCGCCGTCGGCGACAACCTGGATGCGCCGGCATCGGCCAAGGTTATCGACGCCAGCGGCCAGTATGTGATACCGGGCGGGATAGATCCGCATACGCATATGAACCTGCCCTTCATGGGCACCGTCACGCAGGACGACTTCTACACCGGCACGGCGGCAGGCCTGGCCGGCGGCACCACCACCATCATCGACTTTGTCATCCCGGCGCCGAAGCAGAACCTGATCGAGGCCTACCACCAGTGGCGCGGCTGGGCGCAGAAGGCTGCCGGCGACTACTCCTTCCACGTGGCGATCACCTGGTGGGACGAGACGGTGCATCGCGACATGGGCATCCTGGTGCGCGACCATGGCGTGAACAGCTTCAAGCACTTCATGGCGTACAAGAACGCCATCATGGCCGACGACGAGACGCTGGTGAAAAGCTTCCGCCGCTCGCTGGAGCTGGGCGCGATTCCGACCGTGCACGCGGAGAACGGCGAGCTGGTTTATCAGCTGCAGCAGGACCTGCTGAAGAAGGGCATGACCGGGCCGAGCGCGCATCCGCTGTCGCGCCCACCGGCAGTGGAGGCGGAGGCGGCCAACCGCGCCATCGCGATCGCCAATGTGCTCAACACGCCGGTGTACATCGTGCACGTCTCCTGTGCCGAGTCGCTGGACGCCATCACCCGCGCGCGCGCCAACGGACAGCGCGTTTATGGCGAAGCGCTGGCCGGCCACCTGGTCATCGACGAAAGCGTGTACCAGAGCGACGACCTGGAATTCGCGGCGGGCCACGTGATGAGTCCTCCATTCCGCAGCAAGCACCACCAGGCCGCGTTGTGGCATGGTCTGCAAGGCGGCAACCTGCACACCACCGCGACCGACCACTGCACCTTCTGCGCCGAGCAGAAGGCAGCCGGCAAGGACGACTTCACCAAGATCCCGAACGGCTGCGGCGGGGTGGAAGACCGCATGTCGGTGATCTGGGACGCAGGCGTCAACAGCGGCATGCTGACGCCATCCGAATTCGTCAAGGTCACGTCGACCAATGCCGCGCAGATTTTCAATATCTATCCGCGCAAGGGCGTGATCGCCGTCGGCGCCGATGCCGACATCGTGGTCTGGGATCCGGAAGGCAGCCGCACCATTTCGTCGCTGACGCAGTTTGCCAAGGGCGGCTTCAATGTATTCGAGGGCCGCACCGTGCGGGGCATCCCGAGCACCACGCTCGCCGCCGGCAACGTCGTGTTCCATCGCGGCGTGCTGATGGCGGTGGAGGGCGCGGGCCGCCATATCGACCGTCCATCGTTCAAGCCGACGTCGGCGCGTTAATTCAAGAGGAGTACTGCAATGAGCGACATGCGCATTAACGGCGACCGCCTGTGGGCGGCGCTGATGGAACTGGCCAAAATCGGCGCCACCGCCAAGGGCGGCGTCAAGCGCCTGGCCCTGACGGACCTGGACAAGCAGGGCCGCGACCTGGTGGTCGGCTGGGGCAGGGACGCTGGAATGTCGGTGACGGTCGACCAGATCGGCAATGTCTTCATGCGTCGCGACGGCACCAACAACGCGCTACCGCCCGTGATGACCGGCAGCCATATCGACACCCAGCCCACCGGCGGAAAATTCGACGGTAACTACGGCGTGCTGGCCGGCCTGGAAGTCGTGCGCACGCTGAACGATTTGAAGATCAAGACCGAGGCGCCGATTGAAGTCGCCTTCTGGACCAACGAAGAAGGATCGCGCTTCGTGCCGGTGATGATGGGCTCCGGCGTTTTCTGCGGCGCCTTCAGCCTGGAGACGGCCTACGCCGCCAAGGACACCGAGGGCAAGACCGTCGGCGAAGAACTGGCGCGCATCGGCTACAAGGGCGACCAGGTGCCGGGCGATCATCCTATCGGTGCTTATTTTGAAACGCACATCGAGCAGGGCCCGGTGCTTGAAGACGCCGACAAGGTGATCGGCGTGGTGCCGGCCGTGATGGGGCTCTCGTGGTACGACTGCGTGGTCAGCGGCATGGAAGCCCACGCGGGGCCGACGCCCATGGGCCTGCGCAAGGATGCGCTGCAGGTGTCGACCAAGATCATGCAGGAGGTGGTCGCCATCGCCAACCGTTATCCGCCGTACGGCCGCGGCACGGTGGGCATGGTGCAGGTGTTCCCCAACAGCCGCAACGTGATACCGGGGGAGGTCAAGTTCAGCATCGACCTGCGCAACGTGAACGATGAGCTGCTCAACACCATGCACGAAGAGATGCTGGCCTTTATCGACAAGACCCGCAGCGAAACCGGCTTGAAGATCTCGATCGAACGCGTGTCCTACTATCCGCCATGCCCCTTCCATCCTGAATGCGTGGACGCCGTGCGCAACGCCACCGCCAAGCTGGGATATTCGACGATGGACGTGGTGTCCGGCGCCGGCCACGATGCGATCTACGCCGCCCGGCTTGCGCCGGCGGGCATGATCTTCGTTCCCTGCAAGGATGGCATCAGCCACAATGAAATCGAGGACGCCAAGTCCGAACACCTGGAGGCGGGTTGTAACGTGCTGTTGCACGCGATGCTGGAGCGTGCGCGTATTGTTTGACCGTCACCCGGCCGGGGAGCATACTCACTTGTGGCAGGCTATCAACCCACACACTGGATCAGGCTTCCCCGGCTTTCAACATGCAAGAACCACCCCTATCGCTCGCAGCCGCGCTGGAAACGGCCTGCCTGACCGCCACGCTGGAAAGCATCTCCGATGCGGTCCTGATGCTGGATCACAGCTGGAAAATCCGCTACATGAACGGTAACGCCGAACGGCTGTTGCAGGTACAGCGTTCCGAGGTAGTGGGCAAGAATGTATGGGCGGTGTTCCCCGAAGCGGTGGACGGTCCCTACTACCGCGCCTATCACCAGGCGGTGGAAACCAACAGCGCAGTCGCTTTTGAAGAGCATTACGCGCCGCTCAAGCTGTGGACCGAGATCCGCGCCTATCCGTCGGCGGAAGGCGTGACGATCTACTTCCGCGACATCAGCGAGCGCAAGGCCATCGAGGCCCAGATCCACAACATGGCTTTCTACGACAAGCTGACCGGCCTGCCGAATCGCCAGCTGCTGCTGGACCGCGCCGGGGAGGCGCTGTCGCAGGGTCGGTGGGGCGCCATGCTGTTCATCGACCTGGATAACTTCAAGACCATCAACGACACGCGTGGCCACGACAAGGGCGACATCCTGCTGCAGATGGTCGGCGACCGTTTGAACGCGTCGGTGCGCAGCTGCGATACGGTGGCGCGTTTCGGCGGCGATGAGTTCATCGTGCTGCTGGAGGACCTGGGGGCGACCGAGGATGTCGTCGCCAAGGCGGCGCAGGAGACCGCCGCCAAGATCATCCATGCCTTCAGCGCGCCGTTTGTCATCGAAGGCGTGGACCAGTACAGCACGCCGAGCATAGGCGTCACGCTGTTCAACGGTTCCTGCGGCACCGTGGACGAGGTGTTGAAACGCGCGGATCTGGCCATGTACCAGGCCAAGGCGGCGGGCCGCAACAATGTCTCCTTCTTCGATCCGGCGATGCAGGCGCGCGTCAGCGCGCGCGCCGCGTTGGAGACGGACATGCGCCGCGCGCTGGTCAACGACGAATTCGTTCTCTACTATCAGCCGCTGGTGAACATGGACGGAACCATGGCGGGCACGGAGGCGCTGGTGCGCTGGAAGCATCCGCAGCGCGGGCTGGTGTCGCCCGCCGAGTTCATACCGGTGGCGGAGGATTCGAACCTGATCCTGCCGCTGGGACGGTGGGTGATGCACGAGGCCTGCCGCCAGCTGGCGCTGTGGGCCAACGACAAGCGCACCGCGAAGCTGACCATGGCGGTCAACGTCAGCGCCCAGCAGTTCCATCGTCCCGACTTCGTGGAACAAGTCCTTGAAGTGCTGGCCGCAACAGGCGCCCGGGCCGACAAACTGCGGCTTGAAATGACGGAGAGCCTGCTGCTAAAGGATGTCGAAGGAACGGTGGAAAAGATGCAGCGGCTGCGGGCCGCGGGCATTACCTTCGCGCTGGACGATTTCGGTACCGGTTATTCATCGCTGTCGTATCTGCACCGGCTGCCGCTGGACCAGTTGAAGATAGACCGCTCCTTCATCTGGGCCGCGGTCAAGGAAGACAGCGGTGCAGCCATCGTCCGCATCATCGTCGCGCTGGGCAGGGCGCTGAACATGTCGGTGGTGGCCGAAGGCGTGGAGACGCTGGAACAGCTTAACTTCGTGATAGCCGAAGGCTGCCAGAGCTACCAGGGCTATTTGTTCAGCAAGCCGCTGCCGGAGACGGAACTACTGACACTCATCGCAGGGTTGTAGATGCTGGAGTCCATGCACGGTGCGGAGCGCGCCAATCTCGGTTATCTGAAAGAACAGCAGGGGGCTTACGCGGAGGCGGAGTTCCATTATCGCCTGGCGCTCGCGCTGATGCCGGACCACGCGCAACTGTACCAGAACCTCGGCGTGGTGCTGCTGAAGATGAAGCGCTTCGACGAATCGGAGGCGGCCACGCGCGCGGCGCTGGAACTGGCGCCCGAGTCGCCGTCCGCGTGGAGCCAACTGGGCGTGCTGCTCGCATGCGTGAAGCGCGAGCAGGAAGCGGAGCAGTGCTATCGCCATGCGCTGGCGCTGGACCCGGAACATGCGCGGGCGCGCTTCAATCTGGCCTACGTGCTGCTGCGGCAAGGGCGGTTTGACGAAGGCTGGCCGTTGCTGGAGGCCCGCTGGCAGTTCGACGCGTTCGCGCATACCTTCGCTTGCCCACGCTGGAACGGCGAGCCGCTGCACGGCAAGTCGATCGTGGTCACGCTGGAGGCGGGGCAGGGCGACATGATCCACTTCTGCCGCTATGCCGCGCAACTGAAGAAGCGCGGCGCGCTGCGCGTCGCCGTGATCTGCCATGCGGCCTTGAAGCGGCTGTTCGCCACGCTGGAAGGCGTCGACGTGGTCTACGCGCCAGACGACGCGATACCCGCCGATGGCTGGGATTACTGGACGCATCCGATGCGCCTGCCCTTGCTGCTGGGCGCCGACGCCGGCGCGGCAGCTTCGATTCCCTACCTCTCCGCCGAGCCGGAGCTGGTGCGTCATTGGGCCGGCCGGTTGCCGTCGCAGGGCTTGCGCGTCGGCCTGGCGTGGAAGGGCAATCCGCATTTCGAGAACGACGCGGATCGTTCGCTGCCATCGCTGCAAACGCTGTCGCCGTTGGCCGCCGTGGCTGCGCATTTCGTCAGTCTGCAAAAAGGTCCGGGCGAGAGCGAGGCGATGGACCCACCCAACGCCATGCTGCTGTGCGCGGCCGGTCCGCAGCTGAGCGACTTCGCCGACACCGCTGCCGTCATCGCCAGTCTCGATCTGGTGATCAGCGTCGATACGGCGGTGGCCCATCTGGCCGGCGCCATGGGCAAACCGTGCTGGCTGCTGCTGCCCGATTATCGCTGCGACTGGCGCTGGATGGCGGATCGCGGCGATACACCGTGGTACCCATCCATGCGCCTGTTCCGCCAGCCCGAGGGCGGCGGTTGGGCGCCGGTGATCGCCGACGTGCTGGCCGGATTGCGACGCCTTCAGGCGTCCTGACGCCAGGTCAGTTGCGGCATGGCGTCATTGCGATCAGGTCCGCTGGATTCGTAGTGGCCGGTCCCGCCAGATAAACGTAATCGGTATAGACAGTCTGACTATCCGGCATGGCGCTCGTCCCGGGCACGTACAGCCCGGTCTTGGCATAGTTGCCCAGATCCGTCACGTAGGAATTGAACGCATTCTGGGCCTGATACATCAACTTCCCGTTCATCCATAAGGTGAAGGAGCCAAGGCCTGGCGTGGGCGACCAGTCCGCGCGCATGACGAAGCAGTACCACTTGTTCCTGGCTTCGTCCGCGTCGATGGCCGCCAGCCGTATGGATTGGCTGGACGAAGTGGTTTTGTCCAGGTTCGGGACCGTCAGTTCGCTGGCCTGCAAGGCCAGCTTCAGATAATTGCCCTGGATGGCCAGACCGACTGGCGGCGACACGATCGCGACCTTCTGGCTCGTATGCAGCTGCCCGATCAGCATCTCGGCGTTGTTGAATGCCCAGCCGTGCGGAATGTAGACGCTGATGGCGTACCAGCGCACGCCTGTCGGCGTGTAGTCCCATCGCGGCGACACCTCTCCCCGCGCGACCACGGACTTTCCGTTTTCGTCGATGGGTTCCGCAGGCTTGAATACCTGTGCTTTGAATACCTTGTGTCCGGCCTGCGCCGCACCGTCGAACTGGTCGGTCCAGGTGATGGTGCTGTTGGCTGAGTTGAGCGCATACACGCTGTCGATATAACGCGTGTTGCCTGGATTCGAGTTGTAGGCGATGGCGTTGGGAGCATCGGTCTTGACGTATTGTGGGGGTGCTGGCATGTCCGTGTCGATTTTTCCGCCGAGGCCAGTGGCAATCTGCGCCTGCGCGGCGCCACCGGCGCCGAGTATCAGCATGGATAACATCAGTCGTGGAATGTGCATGTGGGGCTCCTTATTTGATGTTGGGGTTGCAGGGCATGTATTGCTGTATCAGTCCTAGATAGACCTGGCTTCCCCCAAGGATCACGGCGTCCGTCACTATCTTGCGCTGAGTGGGGCCAAGCGCGCCCGGCACACTCAGACCGACACGCGGCAGGTGGGTGACGCCTTGATAGCTGTTGTGCGTGCGCAGGGCCTGGTACGCGGGCTCCGCCTGGTTGTTGGTCCAGATTTGCATATCGCCCTGTCGTACCCTGCCGCTCCAGGTAGCCTTGACGACCACGCAGTGCCACTGACCGGCCACCGCCGGCATCAGCGTGAAGGTGCGCAATTGCGAATTGGCGGCGGTCGGCTTGTCGGAACTGGCGGGGTCCCGATGGTTCGCACTCATCACCACCTGTAGATCGGAGCCGCTGACGATCAGCGACAGTGGCGACGGTAGCGCATTGTCGCTCGATGCGACTTCGGCGATCTTGACCGGCGTGGGGGCGCTGAAGTCCCAATTCTTTGGCAGATAAACGCTGAAGCCATACCAGTGGGGAGCGTCCGCCGGAAAGCCGTCGACCAGAGGGCCAATCACCGTCTGCTGCGCTTTGCCGAGGCCATTGTCCGTCAGCGTGAGCTGTACATAGCCTTTGGACGATTTGGCGTTCGGATCGCTCACGAAGCTCATATTGCCTGGGCTGGAACTGAGCAGCTGGTAGGTCGCGGGGAAAGTGGTCGCGGTCAGCCCCTGAAAGTCCTGTAGCAGACTTTCCGCGTGGGCCGCGTCCGACATGGCGCAAAACGCGCCCAGTATTAAGGGGTATCTGAACATGCGCATGAGTGGGTATCTCCGTAGTTAAAAGAAGAATAATTTTATCTTTGTTTTAATTCCCAATGCGCCACCGTTGCCGCCCTCGCCGCCAACTTGAAAGATGTTGACTCGTCCCGCGCTCTCTGGTCCACTAGGGAACGCGAAAAGAGCAATCGCCTTGACCTGACTCTCTGAGAGGTAACAAGATGAATGGGGACATTTCACGCCGCGGTTTTTTGAAGGCCAGCGTGGTCGCTGGTGTTTCTGTCTACATCGCGCCCCTGTGCGGCAAGGCGTTCGCCGCACTGTTCGAGGAAAAAATCCTCACTCCGGTCGCCTGGGACGGCAAGGCCGGATTGGCCAGGTTTCGTATCGACGGCCTGTCCAAAGTAACCGGCGCCAAGGTATTCGCCCGCGACATCCGCGCTCGCGACATGCCGCACTGGCCGCAACAACAAGCCCACGCCCTGATGCTGCGCGCCACCCGCACCGACGTACTGTTTGACGGTATCGACCTGTCGCTGCTGGGCGCGGACCTGAAACCGGACCGCATCGTGACGGCGGAAGACCTGGTGCGCGACGGCGTCGCCTTCCCCGGCTTCTACGGCGCCGACATGCTGCTGCCGGCCGGGAAGCAGGCGGCCTACCTGGGGCACGCGGTGGCGGTCCTGATCTTCAACGACTTCGCCCGCTTCCGCGCGGCCAAGGATGCGCTGCAGTTCAAGGAGGGCGTGGTGCGCTATGGAGCCGCTGCGCCGCCGATGGAGCGCGATCCGTGGGGCACCTTCCGCTTCGTGCGCGTGGGCGGCGCCACGTCGGCCGATATGGACGTTTTTTCCAGCCTGAAGAACGCGCCGGTGTTCCCCAGCGCGATGCGCAAGCAGCAGCCAGTCTGGCCGGACGGCATAGAGCACGGCAAGCTGGGCGAGCAGGGCATGTACTACGCCAACCAGATCAAGGGCGAACTGGATAGCCCTCCGCCCGACTGGCTGGTGCTGGAGCGCGACTACAACACACAGTCGGTGGACACGGCGGCAATGGAGCCGGACAACGCCAATTGCTGGTACGACGCCGCCGAGCAAACGCTGCACATGGTGGTGCCGACGCAGTCGCCGCAAGAGGTCATCGATAGCGCGATCGAAATGCTCAAGAAGAGCAAGTTCCCGCTCAAGAAGCTGTTCCTGCATCCGTGCTACACGGTGGGCTACGGCTCCAAGGATCACTACAATTTTCCATTCTATGGCCTGATGGTGGCGCTCTACGCAAACGGCAATCCGGTACGGCTGGCCAATGACCGCTACGAGCAGTTCCAGTCGTCGATCAAGCGCCATGCATTCAAGATGAAGTACCGCATCGCGGTCGACCGCAAGAGCGCGATGCTGCAATCGTTCCAGGGCTATTTCGAAGCCAATGGCGGCGGACGCTGTAACTTCTCGCCGTCGGTGGCGATGGTGGCGGCGACGGCGGCACAATCGATCTACTATTTTCCGAAGAACGATTTCGCCGCCGTCGCCATCGCCACGCGCGCCATCGACGCCGGTTCGGCGCGCGGCTACGGCACCTTGCAGAGCATGGCCGCAACCGAAATGATGATGGATGAATTCGCGGAGAAGCTGGGCCTGGACGCCATCGATTTCAGGTTGAAGAACGCGCTGCGCTCGGGGATGAAAAATACCCAGGGCGCGATCCCGGCCGGTGCGGTGCGGGTCGACGAGGTGCTGCAAAAGGCCAAGGTGCATCCGCTGTGGGCCGGACGCGCCGGCGCCAAGCGCGCGTTCGAGGCGGCGCATCCAGGCCACCGCTATGGCGTGGGATTCGCCTGCGTGCAGAAGGACTTCGGCACCGGCGCCGAGAGTTCCTTCGCCAAGGTGCAGATCAATGCCGATGGCGCGATCGAGCTGTCGCACAGCGGGACCGAGATCGGCACCGGCATGTCGACCTCGCAGGCGGTGGCTTGCGCCAAGTGGCTGGGCAAGCCGGCCGGCGTGGTGCGCACCGCCGTCACCGAATGGGATGACCTGCCGGTGGTCAGCAGCGGCGATCCCTACATCATGAGCCAGGCCGACCAGGACAAGCTGTCGGCCAATCCGCGCTGGTCGCCGACCTACAGTTCTCCCGCCAGCGCCACCAATTCCGCCTACTACTTCACGCACAGCACGCGCGAAGCGGCGCGCGTGGTCTTCATGCACGGCCTGTGGCCGGCCGCGATGGCCATCTGGAGCGAGGGCTATGCGGGCGGCCAGGCGGCGTCGCTGGTGATACGGGTGGAGGATGCGCGCTGGGTCGACGGCAAGCTGTCCGCCGGCGGCTTGCAGGCGCTGTCCTGCGAGCAGCTGGCGCGCAAGGCGCACGAGCTGGGACTGGTGACTGGCGCCACGGTGCATGTGTTCAACCGCTGGCAGTGGAGCGAGGCAGAGTTCGACGTCAACGGCGCCGGCGTGCGGTTGCCGATAGACGGCCTGTCGCTGCGCTATGGCGACGGCGCGGACCAGGGCAGGAAGGCCAGCATGACTTCTTCCGGCGGCTACCATGTGCTGAACCGCAAGCGCGTGTTCATTCCGCCGGTGCAGCGCAATAACGCCACCGTCACCTACTACAGCGCGGTGGGCACGCTGGTCGAGTTGTCGGTTCACGAGGCCAGCGGCAAGGTCGAGCTGCTCAGCCATCATTCCATCATGGAGTGCGGGAACATGCTGTCGCCGCAGCTGGTGTCCAGCCAGTTGCAGGGCGGGCTGGCGATGGGCATAGGCCACGCGCTGCACGAGTACCTGCCCTTGTACGAGGATGGCCCAGGCAACGGCAGCTGGAACTTCAACCGCTATCAGCTGCCGCGCGCGCGCGATGTCGCGGTGTGGAAGCAGACGGCGGATATCCTGCCGCCGCTGACGGAGACCGATCCACCCAAGGGCATCGCCGAGGTGGTGATGATTCCGGTGGTAGGCGCCATCGTCAACGGCATCGCGCACGCCATCGGCCACCGCTTCACCGACTTGCCGGTCACGCCGGAACATATCCAGGAGGTGCTGGCATGAGCATCGCGACCAAACCCATCACGCTGACCATCAACGGCAAGCAGGCCGGCCCCGTGCAGGTGCCGGAAGGCGTGATGATGATCGACTTCCTGCACGAGTACCTGGACCTGACCGGCTCCCGCCTGGGCTGCGGACAGGGCGTGTGCCATGCCTGCGTGGTGATACTGGATAAAGCCGACGGCACCAGCGAGGAAGTCCGCTCCTGCATCACCGGCGCGCATTTCTTCGACGGTAAAAAAGTGCGCACGGTGGAGGGGCACGCCAAGTTGAACGACAAGGGCGAGGTGGTGGCGCTGTCGCCGGTGCAGCAGAAGTTCCTCGAACATTTCAGCTTCCAGTGCGGCTACTGCACGCCGGGCTTCGTGAACGCGGCCACGGTGCTGCTGGAGCGCCTGAAGCGGGCGCCCGTCAGCCGGGACCAGATCGACGAGACGATCACGGAAAGCCTGAACGCCCATATCTGCCGGTGTACCGGTTATGTGCGCTACTTCGAGGCGGTCAAGGATGTGGTGTTGAATACGCCCGGACTGGTGAAGGAGGTGAAATGATGAGCCGCCATCTTGCCCTTCTCGCCGCAGCGCTGGCAGTGGCGACGCAATCGGCCGCCGCCGGCAACGATGCTGTCAACCGCGGGCGCTATCTGGTCAAGGCGGCCGATTGCGCCGCCTGCCATACCTCGGCCACCGGCGCGCCGTTTGCCGGCGGCGTGGAATTGAAATCGGACTTCGGGACTTTTTACGGCACCAACATCACACCGGACAAGGAACACGGCATCGGCAAATGGAGCGCCGACGAATTCTATGCGGCCTTGCGTGACGGCGTGGCGCCGGACCGGCATCTGTATCCGGCCATGCCCTACACCTCCTACCGTTCGATGAGCCGCGCCGACAGCGACGCCATCTTCGCCTACCTCATGCAGATCAAGCCGGCGGCGGTGGCCAGCAAGGCGGCCGATCTCAAGTTCCCGTACAACATGCGCTTCGGTATGCGCTTCTGGAATATGCTGTTCTTGAAGGACAAGCTGCCCGACGCCTCGGCCGGCCAGTCGCCGGCCTATCTGCGCGGCCGCTACCTGGTCAACACCATGGGACATTGCGCGGAATGCCATACGCCGCGCGGCGCGCTGGGGCAAATGGATGGCGCCAAGCCTTTGGCCGGCAGTGCGATGGCGCGCATCGCCGCGCCGGATATCTCGCCGGCCGGCTTGTCCGCCTCGGGTTGGACGGCCGCCGACCTGTCGTCGTTCCTGGGCACCGGCGTTGCGCCGCAAGGCTCGGCGTACGGCGAGATGTTCGCCGTGGTCCACCTGAGCACCCAGCATCTGACGCCGGGCGACATGTGGGCGATGACCACCTATCTGCTGGGCGACAAGCCCTTGCCTCCACAACCCTTGAAGCCTGCACCGGCTGGCGCGGATGCGTCCATCGATGCCGGCCGCCGTACCTATATCGCTGTCTGCGCCGGATGCCATGGCGTCGACGGCGGCGGCAAGCCGCATGCCGCGGTGGCGATGAAGGGCAACACCACGGTGCGCAGCGCCGATCCGCGCAATCTGATCGCCGTCACGCTGGACGGCATCGAGGCGCAACGCTTTGGTAAGAAGGAAAGCATGCAGGCGATGCCTGGTTTCGCGAACCAGTTGAGCGACAAGGAAATCGCCGGCTTGAGCAACTTCCTGCGTGTGGCCTGGGGCGGGCAGGCCGGCACGGTTGGCGAGTCCCAGGTGAAGGATCTGCGGACGGCAAGCGGGGGGCTTCGTGCTCGGTAAGTCCCGGTTGGCAGCAGTGCTGCTCTTCGCCTGCGGCTTTGCCCACGCCGGGGCCTACCGCTGCGTATCGCTCAACTATCCCCCGTTGATCCAGCAGGACGCCGGCCGTCCGGTGCACGGCCTGGCGGTCGACATCGTCACGACAGTGATGGCGAGCCTGGGCCATACCGTCAGCGTCGAAATCCTGCCCTGGGGCAGGGCGCTGGCGTTGATGCGGCAGGGCGAGCGTGATTGCATCTTCACGATCTTCCAGTCGCCGGAGCGTGAACAGTTCCTCGACTTCAGCCGCGAATCGCTGATACCGCAGATTATTTACTTCTACGCCAGGGACGACAACAGCGCGCGCTTCGACGGCGACTTTGCCGCGCTGGCCGGACTGCGGGTGGGCACGGTGCTCAGCGTGAACTACGGCGCCCGCTTCGAGGCGGCGCGCCCGCAACTGGCGATACGCGAGGTGCCCACGCTGGAGCAGAACTTCCGCAAGCTGACACTGGGGCGTGTCGATCTGATACCCAGCAACGTGTACACCGCCAGCTACACGCTCGACAAGCTGCTTGGCGCCGAGCTGGCCGGCCATATCGTCAAGCTGCCGCAGGCGATCGACAGCGTACCCAGTTACATCGCCTTCGCCAAGGGCCGCCAGTTGGCCGCGTTGCGCGACCAGTTCGACCGCGGCCTGTGCGCCCTGGTCGCCAGCGGCGAATACCGCCGGCTGCTTGAGCGCTATCACATCGAGTGGACGCCTGAACTGAGCCGGCAGGTCGAGGGGCGCTAGCCCGGCATGACGCTAGGCGGGGCGGAAGCTGCGCAGGAAATCGCGCAGCACCACGGCCGCCAGCTCGGCATCGTCGGCCGTCGTCGTCTCCAGCGGATTGTGGCTGATGCCGCCGTTGCCGCAGCGGGTGAACAGCATGGCCACGTCGGTGATCGCGGCCATCGCCATCGCGTCGTGGCCGGCGCCGGAAAGAAGGTCGAAACGTGGCAGGCCGGCGCGCTCGATGGCGGCGCCGAACTGCTGCATCAGGCGTGGCGCGCACGGCGCGGCCGAGGCATCGACGATCTGCTGCATGCTCACTTCCACCTGGCGCCGCGCGCAGATCGCGGCGATGCCGTCCAACACATCCTTCACCGCAGCGAGCCGTACGGCGTCGTCGGCGGCGCGGATATCCAGCGACAGCTTGCATGCGCCGGGGATCACGTTGACCGAACCGCCCGGCACCTGCAATTGGCCCACCGTGCCGACCAGCGACGCGCCCTGCGAGCAGCGCCGCTCGACCAGCAGCACGATTTCGGCGGCGGCCGCCGCCGCGTCCTTGCGCATGTTCATCGGCGTGGTGCCGGCATGGCTGGCCAGGCCGGTCAGCTCGACCAGGTAGCGCGAGCTGCCGGCAATCGCCGTCACCACGCCCAGCGCAAGGTCGCGCTCCAGCAGAACCGGGCCTTGTTCGATATGGACTTCCACGAAGCCGAGCAGTTGCGCCGGATCGCGAGCGATGGCGGGGATGCGCGCGACGTCATGGCCGGCGGCCAGCAGCGCTTCGCGCATGGTGACGCCATCGGCGTCGGTCTGGTCCAGCAGGGACAGGTCGAAGCGGCCCGTCACCGCGTTACTGCCCAGGAAGGTGCTCTTGAAGCGCACGCCTTCCTCTTCGGCGAAGCCGACGATCTCGAAATGGAAGGGCAGCTTTTCGCCGCGCTGGTGCAGGTGGCGCACGATGGCGATGGGCAGCAGGATGCCGAGACGGCCGTCGTACTTGCCGCCGTTGCGCACGGTGTCGTAGTGGGAGCCGGTCATCAGCGTCTTCGCGCCTGGCGCGTCGGAGCGGTAGACGCCGACGACGTTGCCGACATCATCGATGCGGGTGTCCATGCCGGCTTCGCGCATCCAGTCCATCAGCTGCGCGGCGGTCTTGCGGTGCGCGGGCGTCATGTAGGCGCAGGTCAGGTCGAAGTCGGCGTTGGTGCTGTTGTCCGTGTCGCTCCATGCGCCTATGGTTTCGCACCACTGCATGATGGTGGGGCCGAAGTCCAGCGTCACGCCCAGCAGGTCGTTCAGGCGTAGTTCGGCGATGCGCTTAATCTGGCGCAGGCATTCGGCGATTTCGTCGGCGCGCTGGTTCTTCAGGCGGCGCGTGAAGGTGGCGATGATGGCGCGCCGCGTCAGCCCTTGTCCGTCCGGGCCTTTGACGGCGAGGATGAAGGGGAAGCCGAATTTATCGTTGTAGTCCGCGTTCAGCTTGTGCAGCGTGGCGAATTCCTCGGCGCTGCACAGATGCAGGCCGGATTTGGCTTGTTCATTGGTGGATTCCACCGTTAGTTGGCCGGAGACGGCGGCTTTGCCCGCCAGTTCGGGGTGGGCGCGGATCAGGCCCAGTTGCTCATCCAGCGATGCGGCGCTGACCACCGTCTGCAAGGCCAGCTTGAGCGCGGTGGCGTTGGCAAAGGGGCGCTGGGCCGCCGCCCGTTCCGGTATCCACGGCGAGTGCTCGTAGATGCCGCGCAGGCGGTCGGTGAAGGTGGCGGCGTCGCAGCCGTTTAATTCGGATAGTGTCGTCATAGCCTAGTGTAATCGCAACCGGGCCGCCCAGTTATATGCGGTATCCGCTAAGGTTTATAAGGTTTGCTATTTGCCGAGCGCCTTGGCCGCCGTGGATACCTGTTCGCGCAGCCATTTGTGTTCAGGCGCCTGGTGCACGCGCTCATGCCATAGCTGGTAGAAGCGCATCGACGGGAACTTGACCGGCACCGTGTAGGTCTTCAGCGGCATGTTGCGCTCGTAGTAGCGCACGAACTGGCGGCCGGTGGTCAGCACCAGGTCCGTTTGCGTCAGCATGTAGGGGATCAGGCCGAAGTAGGCCGACTCCACCGCCACGTTGCGCTGCAGGCCCTGGCGTTCCAGGAAGTCGTCGATGACGCCGTGGTAGCCGGGCAGGATCTGCGTCGGCGCCACATGGGGCAGGGACAGGTAGTCGGCCAGCGTCATGTCCTCGCTGCCGGTGCGCAGCGCGTAGGGGCAGTCGGAGCGCATCACGCAGATGATCGGGTCTTCGAACAGCTTGGACATGTGCAGGTGCTCGGGCGGCTCGTCCCAGTTGGCGATGACCAGGTCCATGTCGCCGTCCGACAGCAGGCGCACGTAGTCCACGCCCGGCCCCAGGCTGTGGATCTTCACGCGGCTGTTGGGCGAGCCACGGCGCAGCAGCGCCACAAGGTTGGGCAGGAATTGGCTGTCCAGGTAGTCCGGCGCGGCGATGTGGAAGGTGCGCGCTTCCTCCTGCGGCACGAAGGGCGTCTTCTTCAGGAACAGGTTCTCGGTCTCGTCGAGGATGCGCTTGGCCGGTATCAGCAGGCTTTCGCCGTGCTGGGTCGGCACCATGCCGCGCGCGCCGCGCACCAGCAGCGGATCGCCCGTCAGCTCGCGCAGCTTGCGCAGCGAGGCGGAGATGGAGGGCTGCGGCTGATTCAGTTTGAGGGCGACGCGTGAGACGTTCTTCTCAACCAGCAGCAGGTAGAGGATGCGGATCAAATGCAGATCCAGGTGTTGCGGCAGGGCGGCCATGTGAGGATTTCTGTTATACGGGATTGGATATGTTTAATATACTCTAATGTTCATGTGGTCGGCGTCAAATCCGTTTATCTTCTGTAAATTAGCCACACTCTTTACCCTGAAAGCACCCATGGACTTTTTCGCCTATCTGATCCCGTATGGCCTTGAGTGGCTGAACCTGATCGTGCGCTGGCTGCATATCATCACCGGCATCGCCTGGATCGGCGCTTCGTTCTACTTCGTCTGGCTGGATAACTCGATCCGCCCGCCCGCACCAGGATCGGAGCTGGCGAAGAAGGGCGTGTCCGGCGAACTGTGGGCCGTGCACGGCGGCGGTTTCTACAACCCGCAAAAATACCTGGTGGCGCCGGCCGAGCTGCCGAAGGATCTGCACTGGTTCAAATGGGAGGCATATTCCACCTGGCTGTCCGGCATCGCGCTGCTGACCATCGCCTACTACTTCAACGCGCAGGCGATGATGATCGATAAGTCGGTGGCCGATATCGGCAGCTGGCAGGCGATCGGCATCGGCGTCGGCACGCTGGTCGTCGGCTGGACCGTGTACGACCTGCTGTGCCGCTCGCCGCTGGGCCAGCGCGACCTGTGGTTCGGCGTGGTGGTGTTCGCGCTGATCGTCGGCGCCGCGTATGGCCTGACGCATGTGTTGAGTGGCCGCGCCGCCTACATCCACGTCGGTGCGCTGATCGGCACCATCATGGTCGGCAATGTGCTGATGCTGATTATCCCGGGCCAGCGCAAGATGGTGGAGGCCATGTCGGCCGGCCGCCTGCCCGATCCCGTCCACGGCCAGAAGGCCAAGCAGCGCAGCGTCCACAATAACTACTTCACGCTGCCGGTGCTGTTCATCATGATCAGCAACCACTATGCGATGACCTACCGGAACGACCATGCCTGGCTGGTGCTGGCCTTCATCATGGCGGCAGGCGTCTTCATCCGCCACTTCTTCAACCTGCGCCACAAAGGGCGCGTGGAGTGGCGCTATCCGGCCATCGGCGTCGCGCTGCTGATCGGCGTGGCGGTGGCGATTGCGCCACCGCGCCCGGTGGCGTCGGCCGCCGCTGCCGATCCGGCGGCCCAATTCGCCAAGGTGAAAGCGGTGATCGACCAGCGCTGTGTGGCCTGCCATTCCGCGCATCCGACGCAGCCCGGCTTTGCGACAGCGCCTGCCGGCGTGATGCTCGACAGCGCGGAGCAGGTGCATCAGAACGCGGAAAAAATCTACAAGCAATCGGTGCAGCTGAAAGCCATGCCGCTTGCGAACCTGACCAATATGACCGATGCAGAACGGGCGCAGATCGCGGCCTGGTTCGAATCCGGCGCCAAGTGAAAGAACAGCCATGACGACGAACAAAGAACAACTGGCGCAGTGGATCGACGCGCACTTCGATGAAGAAGTAGGCGTGTTGCAGCAGCTGCTGCGCGTGCCGACCGATACCCCGCCTGGTAACAACGCGCCGCACGCGGACATGGTGGCAGACCTGGTCAAGGCTTACGGCTGGACCGCCGAGAAGCACGCCGTGCCGGCCGACGTGGTGCGGGACTACGGCATGGAGACCATCACCAACCTGATCGTGCGCCGTCCATACCAGGCCGGCGGCCCGACCGTGGCGCTCAACGCCCACGGCGACGTGGTGCCGCCGGGCGACAACTGGACCTATCCGCCGTATGGCGGCGTGGTGGAAAACGGTTATATCTACGGCCGCGCCGCCGCCGTCTCCAAGTGCGACTTCGCCACCTACATCTTCGCCACGCGCGCGCTGGAAGCGCTGGGCGTTCCGCTGAAGGGCGGGCTGGAACTGCACTTCACGTACGACGAGGAATTCGGCGGCCTGCTGGGCCCCGGCTGGCTGCTGGAGCAGAAGCTGACCAGGCCGGATTTCGTCATCGCGGCGGGCTTCAGCTACAACATCGTCACCGCGCACAACGCCTGCTTGCAGCTTGAGATCACGGTGCACGGCAAGTCCGGCCATGGCGCGATGCCGGAGACCGGCCACGACGCGCTGCAAGCGGCCACCCGCATCCTGAACGCGATCTACGACCAGCTGCCGGAACTGAAGAAGGTCAAGTCGAAAATCCCCAGCATCGACTCGCCGACCATGCTGGTGGGCCGCATCGACGGCGGCACCAACACCAACGTCGTGCCGGGCAAGGTCGTGCTGAAGATGGACCGCCGCATGATTCCGGAAGAAGACCCGGTGGTGGTGGAGGCGCAGGTGCGCGCGCTGATCGAGAAGGCCGTGGAAGGCCAGCCCGGCATCCGCATCGAAATCAAGCGCCTGCTGCTGTCGCACGCGCTGCGCGAGCAACCGGGCACGGAGAAGCTGGTGGCCAGCCTGCAGCAGAACGCCCAGACCTTCATCGGCGAGCAGATCCCGGCCCAGGGCACGCCGCTGTACGCGGATGCGCGCCTGTACGGCGAGCATGGCATTCCTGCGGTGCTGTACGGCGCGGGCCCGCGCAGCGTTCCCGAGTCCAACGCCAAGAAGGCCGACGAGCGTTTGCAGCTGGAAGACCTGCGCAAGGCGACCAAGGTGGTAGCATGCACGCTATTGGATTTCCTTGGAGAGTGAGATGTTTGAAAAGAAGATGATGGCCGGCTGGGGCGATATGGATTTCAACAGCCATATGCGCAACACGGCCTTCCTTGACAAGGCGGGCGATGTGCGCATGCTGTTCCTGTCGGAGAACGGCTTCCCGATGAGCGAATTCATGCGCCTGAAAATCGGTCCGGTGGTGATGAAGGACGAAATCGCCTACTTCAAGGAAGTGATGCTGCTGGAGGAGATCACCGTCACGCTGGGCGTGGCGGGTTTGTCGGCGGATGGCAGCCGCTGGTCGCTCAGCACCGACATCATCCGCGCCGACGGCAAGCTGGCCGCGCGCGTCACCAGCACTGGCGGCTGGCTCGATCTGGCTGCCCGCAAGCTGATTGCGCCGCCGGCCAATCTGTTGGCCACCTGGCAGTCGCTGGGCAAGACGGCCGACTTCCAGGAACTGAACACCAGCATCAAGTAAGCCTATTTTCCTTCGTAGAATTTGCGGTGCAGCTGCGCCGGAACGCCGCGCGCCGCCAGGCGCCTGGCGGCTTCGGACAGCGAGGTCGCCAGCGCCGCGTTGTCCTTCCCGAGATAGATGTATAGCGGCAGGTCCTCCACCGAGCCACTGCTGTGGCCCTGCGCCAGCAGCGGCCTGGCCTCGCCGCTGATGCCGCCGTCGTCGAACACGCAGGCGTCGTCGCGCGCCGCCAGCACCATCTGCAGGCAGGCCGCTTCGCTTTGCACGTCATGCGGCTGGATCGCCGGCTGCAGCGCCTCCAGCCTTTGCTGGTAAAGGTAGATGCCACGCTTGTAGCTGACCGTCTTGACCTTCTTCGCCAGCGATTCCCAGCTGGTGATGTCCTTGTCGGTGCGGGTGAAGATGCGTGTGCGCGAGACGATGAAGGGTTCGTCGAGACGCACATAGTCCGGATGCTTCTGGATATACCCTTTGACCCGGCCTACCTCGCCGACGATGGTCCCGGCGGCGAGCATCGCCTCGGAGCGACGTCCGGGCAGTGTTTGCAGTGTGCAGCGCTGCCTGCTCTCGGAGCACAGCTGCTGGAGGTAGGCGCTGGCGTACAGGAACAGCGGCGAGTTTTCATCGTGTGTGGTGCCGAACACCAGTTCCTTTCCGGCTTGCGCGTGCGCGCAGCCCGCAACGGCAAGCGTTGCGGCGATCAGGAGTGTCAACTGGCGGCGTGGCATGGGATCTTTTCGCACTTCGAAATTTTTTGTTCATCATAACGGATGCGGACTGCGGCGCATACTTGCAGGATTATCGTATGATATGTTCATTATTGTCCAAACGGCCAGCCTGTGCATCGATACGATTTGATCAGCTGTCACGATTGCGGCGTGCTTCACAAGCGTCGCCCGGTGCTCCCGCGCGAGAAAGCGCGCTGCGTGCGCTGCCGTTCCATTCTCTATCGCGGCATCCATTCGGACGTCAACCGCATGGCCGCCATCACGCTGGCCGCGATCTTCACCTTCCTGATCGCCCAGTTGTGCCCCATCGTTGAACTGGATGTCGGCGGCTACACCTCCAGCGCCACCCTGCTGGGCGCCATACGCGTGCTGTGGACGGAGCAGATGCAGGCGGTGGCGACGATCGTATTCCTGTTCACGGTGCTGCTGCCCGCGGTGGAGCTGGGCGCGCTGCTATACGTGACGCTGGCCTTGCGCAGCGGCGTGCGGCCACGCGGCTTCGACCACCTGCTGCGCGCCGTCGGCGCCGCCCGGCGTTGGGGCATGACGGAAGTGCTGATGATCGGCATCCTGATCACCATCGTTAAGATGACCAGCCTGGCGCAGGTGATGGTGCAACCCGGGATGTTCGCCTTTGGCGCGTTGACGCTGATGCTGGCGATTGTCGTGTCCTTCGATCCGCAGATGCTGTGGAATATCGGCGAGCACCTGCCCGGGCCGCGCCGGCCGGCGCAGGCCGAGTTCCGCTACACGCCGCATACGCGCCTGGCGGCCTGCCACAGCTGCGGCCTGGTGGCGCGGGATCGACCTGCCGCGCACCAGCACTGCGCGCGCTGCGGCGCCGCGCTGCACCGCCGCCGTCCAGATAGCGTGGGGCGGACCTGGGCCTTCCTGCTGGCCGCGACCATCCTCTATATTCCCGCCAACCTGCTGCCGGTGATGTACACGCACTCGCTGTTCGGCAAAGAGGACGACACCATCATCAGCGGCGTGGTCTACTTCTGGACCAGCGGCTCGCCGGCGCTGGCGGCGATCATCTTCATCGCCAGCATCGTGGTGCCGGTGCTGAAACTGGCGGCGCTGTCGCTGCTGGCGCTGACGGCGCAGCGTCGCTCGCGCTGGCGCCCCTTGCAGCGCACGATACTTTACCGGATCGTGGAGTTCGTCGGCCGCTGGTCGATGCTCGACATCTTTGTTATTACGCTGACGGTGGCGCTGGTGCGCTTCCAGTCGCTGGCAGTGATTACCGCCGGTCCCGGCGCGCTGGCGTTTTGTGCGGTGGTGGTACTGACGATGCTGGCGTCGATGCAGTTCGACCCGCGCCTGATCTGGGATCCAATAGATTCGAATGGAGAGAACCATGCCTGAAAACGACAGCGGCGCGCCGCCGCTACCCGAGCCTCGTGTGGAGAAGGCCAATCGCTGGCTGCCTTCGCTGGTGTGGCTGATTCCGCTGCTGGCGGCGCTGATAGGTTTGGCGCTGGTGGTGAAGTCGGTGATGGACCAGGGGCCGACGGTGACGGTGAGCTTCCGCAGTGCGGACGGGCTGGAGCCGGGCAAGACCAAGGTCAAGTTCAAGGACGTGGATATCGGCCTGGTGCGCTCGATTACCTTGTCGCGCGATCTGTCCAAGGTGCTGGTGACGATCGATATGAGCAAGGAGGCGGAGCGTTTCACCGTCGCCGATACGCGCTTCTGGGTGGTGCGTCCACGGGTGGGCGCGAGCGGTGTGTCCGGCCTGAGCACCTTGCTGTCGGGTGCTTACATCGGCGTCGACGCCGGCAAGGCTGAAGAGACCAAGCACGAATTCGTCGGCCTGGAGAAACCGCCGCAAGTGGCCGGCGACGACAAGGGCACCAAGTACACGCTGCACGGCGAGAGCCTGGGTTCGATCGATGTCGGTTCGCCGATCTTCTATCGTCGCATCCAGGTAGGGCAGGTGGTGGGCTTCGACCTGGACGAAAAAGGTCATGGCGTGAAGATGACGGTGTTCGTCAATGCACCGTACGACCAGTACGTGGGCAAGAATACGCGCTGGTGGCATGCCAGCGGTGTCGATGTGCGGCTCGATTCGAACGGCTTCAAGGTCAACACGCAGTCGCTGGCGGCGCTGCTGGTCGGCGGCATCGCGTTCGAGACCATGAGCGGCCAGAAGCCGGACCAGTCGGCGTCGCCCGGCAGCGATTTCCCGCTGGCCTCCGACCAGGCCAGTGCGCTGCGCGAGCCGGACGGCGTGCCGATTACGACGGTGCTGTATTTCGACCAGTCGCTGCGCGGCCTGTCGCCCGGTGCGCCGGTGGACTTCCGTGGCATCGTGCTGGGCGAGGTGCGCTCGGTCGGCGTGGAGTTCGATCCGGTGAAGAAGAGCTTCCGCATGCCGGTGACGGTGGACATGTACCCGGCGCGGCTGGGGCGCAGCTTCCAGCAGACCGTCTCCAGCGAGCAGGATCGCAACGCCGGACCGGTGGTGCTGGAGCGCCTGGTGGCGCGCGGCCTGCGCGGCCAGCTGCGCACGGGGAACCTGCTGACCGGCCAGCTGTATGTGGCGCTGGACTTCTTCCCCAACGCGCCGCAGGCCAGGCTCGATATGGCGCAGTACCCGCTGGAGGTGCCGACGGTGCCGAACAGCCTGGACGAACTGCAGACACAGATCTCCAGCATCGCGCGCAAGCTGGATCAGGTGCCGTTCGGCGAGATCGGCAACAACCTGCGCGATACGCTGAAGAGCGCCAATGTGCTGTTCAAGCAGCTCGACGCGCAGGTGGTGCCGGAGATGAAGGATACGCTGGGCGCGGCGCGCAAGACGTTCGGCGAGGCCAACCTGCTGTTGCAGAAGGATTCGCCGGTGCAGTCCGATCTGCGCGAAGCCTTGCAGCAGTTGACGCAAACGCTGCAGTCGCTGAACGCATTGTCGGATTATCTGGAGCGCCATCCCGAGTCGCTGATACGCGGGAAAACCAGCAAGCAGGATACCAAGGGGGAACCGAAATGAAGCAGCTTACAACCGCATGGACGATGGCGGCCGCGCTGCTGGCCGGCTGCGCCGCCGCGCCGCCCGAGCATTTCTACAGCCTGAGTAACGGCATGGGCGTGCCTGCGGCGGCCGCGCCGGCCGGCTACTACATCGAGCTGCCGGCGGTGGCGGTGCCGCAGCAGGTGGCGCGTTATCAGATGGTGGTCAGCACGGAGGCGGGACGCATCGACCTGCTGGAGCATGAGCGCTGGTCGGCGATGCCGGCGTCGGAGATCGGCCAGGCGTTGTCGCTGGCGATCACCGGCGAACTGGGGACGGTGGACGTGTTCCGCACGCCGACCACGGACGGCGCGCCGGTGTACCGCATCAGCACCAACGTGCAGCGCTTCGAATCCGCGCCGGGCCGGTATGCGTTGATCGACGCGGTATGGAGCGTGCGGCTGGTCGGCAGCAGCAAGGTGCTGACCTGCCGCAGCGTCGCCAATGAACCGGTCGGCGGCGGCTACGACGCGCTGGTGGCCGGCCACCGCCGCGCCGTCACCCGCATCGCCGCCGATATCTCGAAAGCCGTCCGCGCGCTGGCCGCCGGCGTCAGCGCAGGCTGCTAGTCCGCAGCCTGCATGGCTTGTTTGATTTGATCCCGCAGCCACAGGCTGGCTGCGTCGTTGTCGACGTTGGCGTGCCAGTACAGGTAGATGTCCAGCGATGGCATCTGCAGCGGGAAGGGCAGGATCTGGTTGCCGAACTGCTGGTTCACCACACGCGCCAGACGCTCCGGCATCGTCAGCGCCAGGTCGGTCTGGCTGACGGCGCGGCAGGCGGCGAAATAGTGCTGGCAGCGCAGCCTTACGCGCCGCTGCAATCCCAGTCGGCTCAGCTCAAAATCCTCGAGCCCAGGCCCGCGCCGGCGTGAGCTGGTCTGGATGTGCTCCAGCTTCAGGTAGCCATCCAGATCCAGCGCGCCATGCACCAGCGGATGATCGCGCCGCACCAGCACCACCGTCTTGTCGGTCGCCAGCAGCGCGCGGCGGATGTCGTTCGACAGCGGCAGCAGGATGTCGATCGCCACGTCCAGCGTGCCGGCCGCCAGTTCGCTTTCCAGTTCGCGCCGGCCTACCTGCAAGGTGTTCAGCCCCACCGACGGCGCGTCCTGCGCCACGCGCGCCATCAGCGGCGGCAGCACGCTCGCTTCCAGCACGTCGCGCAGCGCCAGCGAGAAGGCGCGCTCGCTGGTGGTGGCGTCGAAGCGCTCGGCGCCGTTCAGCGTCACTTCAAAGCCGCGTAGCGATTGCCGCACCGGGTCGATGATGGAGCGGGCCAGCGGCGTCGGCACCATCACGTGGCCCTGGCGTTCGAACAGCGGATCGTCGAACAATTGCCGCAGGCGATTCAGCGCATGGCTGATGGCGGGCTGCGTCAGGTTCATCTTCAGGCTGGCGCGCGTGATGCTGCCTTCGGCGTAGATTGCTTCGAAGACGATGAACAGGTTGAGATCGACCTTGGATATATGCATGAGATTTATGCGGATAAATTAATACTATTCATTTGATGAATTATAGGCCGGGCGTTAAGCTGGTGCCTGTTTTGATCTGGAGCCGGAAGCAAATGGGACAAATTTATCTGGTGCGCCACGGGCAGGCCTCGTTCGGCAGCGCCAATTACGACCAGCTGTCGACGCTGGGCTACGAGCAGGCGCGCCTGCTGGGGCAGTGGTATGCCAACAGCCGCCAGTCCTTCCAGCGCGTGGTGGTGGGCGGCATGGCGCGGCATCGCCAGACCGCCGACACCTGCCTGGCCGAGCTGCCCAAGCCGCAGCTGGCCGACGCCGAATGGATCACCGATGAAGGCTTCGCCGAATTCGATCACCACGAAGTGCTGCGGCGCCATTGTCCGGAGGCGGGCGACGCCGCGGCCTTCCAGCAACTGCTGGCGCGGCACGAGGAGCCGCAGCGCGCGCTGGAGCATCTGTTCCGCGCCGCCATGCAGCGCTGGATGAGCGGCTGGCACGACGACGAGTACACCGAAACCTGGCCGGAGTTCCGCCGCCGCTGCGTGGCCGCGCTGGAGCGCCTCGACACCGACAGCAGCAAGCAGACCACCATTGTGTTCACTTCCGGCGGCGTGATCGCCACGCTGATGCAGCACTTGCTTGGCCTGCAGGACTACCAGGTGATGGAGCTGAGCTGGTCGCTGGCCAATTGCGCCGTCACCAAGCTGCTGCAGCGCCCCGGCCAGTTCACGCTCAGCTACCTGAACAACTACGCGCATCTGGAATGGCTGGGGCAACCCGGCGCCGTCACCTACCGATAAAGGACAGCATCATGGATTTCGACTACAGCCCGAAAGTAAAGCAGCTCCAGGCCCGGCTGACAGCCTTCATGGAGCAGCACATCTATCCGAACGAAGCGCGCTTCCACGCCGAGATCGACGCCAATCGCGCGGCCGGCGACGCCTGGGTGCCGACCAAGGTGATGGAAGAGCTCAAGCTCAAGGCGCGCGAAGCGGGGCTGTGGAATCTGTTCCTGCCCGATTCGCAGCACGGCGCCGGCCTGACCAACCTGGAATACGCGCCGCTGTGCGAGATCATGGGCCGTGCCGTGTGGGCGCCGGAAGTGTTCAACTGCTCGGCGCCGGACACCGGCAACATGGAAGTGCTGACCCGCTACGGCACCGAGGCGCAGCAGCGCGAGTGGCTGGAGCCGCTGCTCGATGGCCGCATCCGTTCCTGCTTCGGCATGACGGAGCCGGACGTGGCCTCGTCGGACGCCACCAACATCGCCAGCTCCATCGTGCGCGACGGCGACGAGTATGTGATCAATGGCCGCAAGTGGTGGTCCTCCGGCGGCAACGACCCGCGCTGCAAGGTCTTCATCTTCATGGGCAAGAGCGATCCCGATAATCCCAATCGCCACCTGCAGCAATCGATGATACTGGTGCCGCGCGATACGCCCGGCGTGAAGGTGCTGCGCCACCTGCCGGTGTTCGGCTTCGACGATGCGCCGCACGGCCACGCCGAAATCGTGTTCGAGAATGTGCGCGTACCAGCGACCAACCTGCTGCTGGGCGAGGGCCGGGGTTTCGAAATCGCCCAGGGCCGCCTTGGGCCGGGCCGCATCCACCACTGCATGCGTTTGATCGGCCTGGCCGAGCGCGCGCTGGAGCAGATGTGCAAGCGCAGCTTGAGCCGCGTCGCTTTCGGCAAGCCGGTGGCGGAGCAGGGCGTGACGCTGGAACGCATCGCCGAGTCGCGCATCATGATCGACCAGGCGCGCCTGCTGGTGCTGAACGCGGCCTACATGATGGACACGGTCGGCAACAAGGTCGCGGCCAAGGAGATCGCCATGATCAAGGTGGCCGCGCCGACGATGGCGTGCAAGGTGATCGACTGGGCGATCCAGGTGCAGGGCGGCGGCGGCATGGCCGATCCCTTCCTGGCCTCGGCCTACGCCGGCGCGCGTTCGCTGCGGCTGGCCGACGGACCGGACGAAGTGCACCGCAGCCAGATCGGCAAGATGGAGCTGGCGCGCTACAAGGCGCCGCGCAGCCACTGAGCCCGGTGTTAGAATCGCCGCATGGATGACACCCGGGATCACAACGCAGAGCCGCCAGTAGCGGCCCCTCCACGCCGCAGCCGCCGCAAAAGCGGCGGCACCACATTGCGCGACGTCGCCAAGCTGGCGGGCGTCGCGCCGATCACCGCCTCGCGCGCGCTCAACACGCCGAACGTGGTGTCGGATGCGATACTGGAGCGGGTGCGCGCTGCCGTCGAACAGACCGGCTACGTGCCCAATATGCTGGCCGGCGGCCTGGCCTCGCGCAAGAGCAGACTGGTGGCGGC
Organism: Duganella sp. HH101; assembly: GCF_001758795.1. Classification (NCBI taxonomy): domain Bacteria; kingdom Pseudomonadati; phylum Pseudomonadota; class Betaproteobacteria; order Burkholderiales; family Oxalobacteraceae; genus Duganella; species Duganella sp. HH101. The sequence continues at coordinate 251,003 of NZ_LRON01000002.1, forward strand.
GGTGATCCCCACCATCTCCGGCAATGTGTTCCTGGAGATGGTGCAGTCGCTGACGGCGTCGCTGGCGGCATCCGGCTACCAGCTGATGCTGGGCCAGTCCGGCTACGAGGATTCGCGCGAGGATGAACTGCTGGAGGCCATCATCGGCCGCCGTCCCGACGGCGTGGTGCTGACCGGGATCATGCGTTCGCCGCAGGGCCGCCAGCGCCTGCTCACCAGCGGCATCCCCGTGGTGGAAACCTGGGACCTGACGCCCGATCCCATCGACATGCTGATCGGCTTCTCGCACGAAAAAGTGGGCGAGGAAGTGGCGCGCTACCTGCACGCGCGCGGCAAGCGCCGCGTCGCCACGCTGAGCGCCAACGACCAGCGCGCCATGCGCCGCATGAAGGCTTTCTCCGCGACCGCGATCGAACTCGGCATGGCGCGGCCCGGCGAGGCCGAGGTGCCGGGCTGGGTGGTGCCCGCGCCCACCAACGTCGGCCTGGGCCGCTCCGGCCTGCGCGAACTGCTGGCCCGCCATCCGGACATCGACGCGCTGTTCTGCAGCTCGGACATGGTGGCGCTGGGCGTGCTGACCGAGGCGCAGGCGCAGGGCATCGCGGTGCCGGAGCAGTTGGCCGTGGTCGGCCTGGGCGACCTCAGCTTCGCCCGCGACCTGCAGCCGGCGCTGACCACGGTGCGCATCGACGGCGCCACGATAGGCAGCACCGCCGCCCGCTTCATCGTCGACCGCTCGCAGGAGCGGGAGGTGCGCGACGGCATCATCGACATCGGTTTTTCCATCATCGAGCGCGACAGCGCCTGACCCCGCCACCCCGGCCGGCTGCTTGCACAGCCACTTCTGAAAATTATTGACATCTCCAACTGCACGGATTAACCTGAGTCATCGTACAACTGGTACCGGTACCATGCATTGGGAGCGGAACGCAGTTTGCGGGGCAAAACCGCGTTAAGCCTGTGGAAATGGTGCGGCGCGGGAGTTCGGCGATGTGGTTTGAGTTGTTGTTAAACGTCTACACATCGTACAACTAAGCAGAATTACGCAACGGTATTTATCTGTTAATTAGGGGACAAAAGTGTTTAACAACAATTACAAGCAACAATCGACCACGATCAAGATGACGCCTATGGCCTCGGCCCTGGCGTTGGCCCTGTTCGCCATGGCGGCGCACGCGCAGGAAGCGTCGACCGCCAAGCCCGGCCAGCTGGAAACCGTGGTGGTGACGGCCAACAAGCGCGTGGAGAAACTGGAAAGCGTGCCGATGGCCATCTCGGTCATGAGCGAGCAGGAAATCCTGCGCACCAACGTCCGCGAGTTCGAAGACGTGGTCAACATGATGCCGTCGCTGACGCTCAACTCCGGCACCACCGCCGCCAACAACGCCATCTTCATGCGCGGCATCGGCACCGTGTCGGTCGGCATCGGCGTCGAGTCGGACGTGGCCGTCATCATCGACGACATTCCCATCGCCACCCAGTTCCAGGCCTTCAAGGATCTGGCCGACGTGTCGCGCATCGAGGTGCTGAAGGGCCCGCAGAGCACGCTGTTCGGCAAATCGGCCGTGGCCGGCGCCGTCAACATCGTCACCAAGCCGCTGGCCGGTCCGATGACCTATCGCGGCAGCACCTACCTGAGCAGCGACCACGAATGGCGCGTCAACGCATCGATGGGCGGCACCATCAACGAGCACTTCGCGATGCGCCTCGCGGCCAGCAACACGCGGCTGCCGGGCACCTTCCACAACCTGACCGACGGCCGCGATGTCAACGGCTCGGGCGGCAAGACCTTCCTCGCCAAGCTGCAGTGGACGCCGCTCGACAATCTGGCTATCGACCTGTCGCCGCACTACAATTATTCGGAGAACACGCGCGGCGTCACCGCCATCAACGGCTTCTTCCTGCGCACCGGTTCCGCCGCCGCGGGCAACCTGGTGTCGACGCCGGTGGGCCTGGACGGCGCCTACTTCAACGGCAACCCGCTGTTGCCGGCGTCGTCCGTGCTGGCCGGTATCAACGTCAACGACCCGAACAACCGCAACGTGCGCCGCGACTTTCCGACCGGCCTGGTCTCCAGCGACCGTGGCACCGGCCTCAAGCTGACCTACACGCTGCCGAACGACGCCCAGCTGATGGCGATCAGCTCGGTGGACAAGTACCTGGCCAACGACTTCCGCGACCAGGATTTCACCGACGTGCCGACCATCGCCGAAGCGGGCAAGACCGCGCTGACGCAGGGGAACAACCAGTACGGCACCTACGACATCCGCACCAAGACGCAGGAAATCCGCTACGTCTCGCCGGACCGGGGCAACTTCAAGTACGTGGCCGGTTTGTGGGCGGCGCATAACGAGATCTACCGCCACTTCATCCGTGGTTACTGCGTGGCGCCGACCCTGTGCAACGGCAACTCCAACTCCAGCCCGACCAACTACTACACCGACATCTACAACACCAACAAGGCCATCTTCGGCCAGGCTTCGTGGGAGTTCGCGCCGACCTGGACGCTGGAAGCGGGCCTGCGCGACAACCTGGAAACCTCGGGCTTCCACTACGCGCGCAACTACTACACCAACCAGGTCGACCGCGCCAGCTTCGTGCCGGGTCCGCCGGGCGTGGACCAGTTCCAGAGCACCGGCAACGCCGACCGCGCCTACACCGGCAAGGTCAGCCTGCAGAAGCAGGTCACGCCGGAGTTGATGGTGTACGTGATGGGCGCGACGGGCTACAAGGGCAAGGCGTATGACGTCACGTCCGGCCTGAAGGCGGTGGCGGCGTTCCCGGTGCGTCCGGAAACCAGCCAGACGATGGAGATCGGCGCCAAGGCCAATCTGTTCGACAACCGCCTGTCGGTGGCGGCCACGGTGTACAACTCGGAGTTCTTCAACTACCAGCAGAACGTCACCTACGTGCTGCCGAACGACCCGACCATCTACAGCCAGCTCAATTCGATACCGCGCATCCGCACGCACGGCTTCGAGATCGACAGCCATCTGCTGGCGGCCAAGGACCTGACCATCAACGCGTCGCTCGCGTTCACGCTGCCGACCATCGAGAAGTGGGCGAATGGTCCGTGCTTCGCCGACACCACCAACGTCGCCGTCGGCAACACCAAGCTGGCGGCCAATGGTTCGCTGGCAGGCCAGAACCCGAGCTGCTTCCCGATCGCGCCGGGTTCGACCACCGGCGTGCAGAACCTGGACAACAGCATCTTCCCTGGCACGCCGAAGATCAAGCTGAACATCGGCACCAATTACGAGTTCCCGGTGCCCACGCTGCCGGTCAATGGTTTCGTCAACGTCAACGTGCGCTACCAGAACGAGTACAACACCAACATCAACAACGATCCGCGTTCGGTCAATGCCGGCTACAGCATTACCGACCTGGGCTTTGGCGTGCGGGACCAGAAAGGACGTTACGGCATCAGCTTCCGGGTGAACAATCTGTTCGACCGCTTCTACATCCCCAACGCCAACGCCAGCGGCCCGTCGTTCCGCGCCGGCCCGACAGCCACGTCGCCGGCCCTGACGGTCAACAGCTGGGTGCCGCCGCGTGATGTGTTCCGCTACTTCAGCGTCAAGCTCGATGTGAAGTACTAAGCGTCCGCACCACACCCGGGGTCAAGTCTGACATTCGGACACGAACTCTGCCGTAGCGGCCGCTACGGCAGAGTTCGTGTCCGAATGTCAGACTTGACCCCATTCATTTGTTGGCTGTATGTGCATACAGTATAATTCTGGCATGACGCATACCGCCCAAAACGGCTTTATCCTGACTCGCCACTGGCGAGACGCGGCCCATGGGACGGAGATCGAGTTCTGGCTGGCGACCGACGACGGCCCGAAAAAGATCCGCCTCACCGCGCAGACTTCGGTGGCTTTCGCCGAGGCGAAGCAGCGCGCGGCCATCGAGGCGCTGATCGGCGCTCAGCCCGGCTTCGAGTTGCGCGCCCTCGAACTGAAAACCTTTGAGCAGGAACCGGTGGTCGGCATCTATGCCTCCCGCTACAAGCAGCTCACGGCGCTGGAGCGCACCTTGCGCGAACACGGCATCAAGATGCTGGAGGCCGATATCCGTCCTCCAGAGCGCTATCTGATGGAGCGCTTCATCACCGCCGCCGTGCAGTTCGAAGGCGGCCAGACGCAGGGCGCCACCGTCATCCACAATTGCAAGCTCAAGCCCGCGCCCGAGTACCGCCCCAAGCTGAAGATGGTGTCGCTCGATATCGAAACCAGCGCCTTCGAGGATCTGTATTCGATCGCGCTGGAAGGCTGCGGCCAGCGCCAGGTCTATATGCTGGGCGAAGCGCCGGCCGCGTCGTCGCAGCAGATCGACTTCGACCTGGAATACTGCGCCACGCCGCGCCAGTTGATCGAGAAGCTCAACGCCTGGTTCGCGCGCCACGATCCCGATGTGCTGGTCGGCTGGAACGTGGTGCAGTTCGACCTGCGCGTGCTGCAAAAGAACGCCGACAAGTACAAGCTCCCGCTGGCGCTGGGCCGCGAAGGCAAGACCATCGAATGGCGCGAGCATCCCGGCCAGAAGGGCTATCTGTTTGCGCCCGTGGTCGGCCGCATCGTCCTCGACGGCATCGATGCGCTGAAGGCCGCGTCGTGGACCTTCCCGTCCTTCAGCCTGGAGAATGTGTCGCAAGCCATGCTGGGCGAGGGCAAGGACATCGGCGACGTCTACGACAAGATGGCCGAGATCGAACGCCGCTTCCACGAAGACAAGCCGGCGCTGGCCCACTACAACCTGAAGGACTGCGAGCTGGTCACGCGCATCTTCGACAAGGCCAACCTGCTGGCCTTCATGATCGAGCGCGCCACGGTCACGGGGCTGCAGGCCGACCACCTGGGCGGATCGATCGCCGCCTTCGGCCATCACTACCTGCCGCGCATGCACCGCGAGGGCTATGTGGCGCCCAGCGTCGGCGATGTCTCCGGCGGTGCGTCGCCGGGCGGCTTCGTCATGGAGTCCAAGCCGGGCCTGTACGACTCGGTCGTGGTGCTCGACTATAAAAGCCTGTATCCGTCCATCATCCGCACCTTCCTGGTCGACCCGGTCGGCCTGATCGAGGGCGAGGTGGCCGACGATCCGGCGGCCGTGGTGGAGGGCGTCAATGGCACCGTGTTCTCGCGCACCAGGCATTGCCTGCCCGAGATCACCACGCAAATCTGGAAGCAGCGCGACGCCGCCAAGCGCGCCAAGAACGAGCCCCTGTCGCAGGCCTTGAAGCTGCTGATGAACTCCTTCTGCGGCGTGCTGGGCGCGACCGAATGCCGTTTCTTCAATCCGCGCCTGGTCTCCTCGGTCACGCTGCGCGGCCACCAGATGATGAAGCAGACCCGCGAGCTGGTCGAGGCGGAAGGCTACGACGTGATTTACGGCGACACCGATTCCATCTTCATCTGGCTGAAAAAGGAATACGGCAATAGCGAGGCGCTGGCCATCGGCGAAGGCCTGGCCGTGAAGATCAACGACTGGTGGCGCACCATGCTGCGGGAAAAGCACGGCCTCGAATGCCATCTCGAAATCGAATTCGACACTCACTACCGCAAGTTCTTCATGCCGACCATACGCGGCACCGAGACGGGCAGCAAGAAGCGCTACGCCGGCCTGGCCGTCAACGCCAAGGGCGACGAGGAAGTGATCTATCGCGGCCTGGAAGTGGCGCGCAGCGATTGGACGCCGCTGGCGCAGCAGTTCCAGCAAGGTCTGTTCACGCGCATCTTCAAGGACCAGCCCTACCAGGATTTCGTGCGCGAGTACGCGCGGAAGACGCTGTCCGGCGACTACGACGAGCTGCTGGTGTACCGCAAGCGGCTGCGCCATCGGCTCGACGAATACAAGGTCAACGTGCCGCCGCAAGTGCGCGCCGCGCGTCTGGCCGATGAGTACAATCAGGCGCAGCGCCGTCCGCTGCGCTACCAGAACGGCGGCTGGATCAGCTACGTGATGACCACCAGCGGCCCGGAACCGACCGAGGTGGTACGCTCGCACATCGACTACGAGCACTACCTGAGCAAGCAACTGCAGCCGATCGCCGATTCGATACTGCTGCCGATGCACGACAGTTTTACCAGCCTCACCACCAAGCAAGCCAGCCTTTTCTAAAACGGAGATAGCATGAGCGATTTCAAGAAACTGCACGATGGAAGTAAACTGCTGCACCTGCCTAACGCCTGGGACGCCGGCAGCGCAAGGTTGTTCGAAAGCCTGGGCGCCCCGGCCATCGCCACCACCAGCGCTGGCGTGGCCTGGGCCGCCGGCTATGCCGACGGTGGCCAGATGCCGGCCGAGGTGGCGATCAACGTCGCCGCCAACATCGCCCGCGTGCTGACGGTGCCGCTGTCGGTGGATATCGAGAATGGCTATTCGGACGATGCCGACGCCGTCGCGCAAACCGTGCTGCGCCTGATCGATGTCGGCGTGGCCGGCATCAACCTGGAAGATGGCGGCGATGCGCCGCAGCTTCTGGCCGCGAAAATCACCGCCATCAAGAAGCTGGCGGCGCAGTCGGGCAAGGACATCTTCATCAACACCCGCACCGATGTGTATCTGCGGGGCCTGGCGCCCGAAGGCGAACGCGTGGCCGAAGTGCTGAAGCGCGCCGCGCTCTACAAGGAAGCCGGCGCCGACAGCCTGTTCGTGCCGGGCATCTGCAAGGTCGACGAGATCAAGGCGGTGGTGGCCGGAGCAGGCTTGCCGGTCAATGTGATGGATTGGCCGGGCGTGCCTTCGGCAGACGAACTGCATCAGCTGGGTGTGCGCCGCCTGAGCGCGGGCTCCGGTATTTCGCAAGCCTTGTGGGCGGTGGCCGGCGATATGGCCAGGGACTTCCTGGCCACCGGCAGCGCCGGTCCGCTGGTTGCGAAAGCCATGCCGTATGGCGAGCTGCAGAAGTTGTTTGTCCCAGCGCGCTGACGACGAAAAACGGCACCGCATGCGGTGCCGTTTTTTTATGACGCTTGAGCTTATGCCGGCTGACGATTGCCAGTGACGGCGCGGCGGTTGTCGAAGCTGTAGGCGCCGGCGCCAAAGGCCACCACTTGCAGCAGGCCGCCCGCCATCGCGATGTTTTTCAGCAGGTGGATCATCTGGTTCTGGTCGCCGATCGCGTGGTGGAAAGCCAGCGCGGTGACGATGGAGAACGCAGCCAGTCCGGCAGCCACCAGGCGGGTCTGGATGCCGAGCGCCAGCAGCAGGCCGCCGCCCAGTTCAACCGCGATGGCGACCGCCAGGCCGGCGGTGGCGAACGGCAGGCCGGAGGAGGCGATGTAGCCTATCGTCGCGGCCGGCGCCAGCAGTTTGCCGATGCCGCTCATGACGAAGATGGCTGCCATCAGTGCGCGGCCGATGGCGGGGATGATCGAAGTGTTAGCGTTGTTCATGGTCGTTCCTTTCAATGAGTTGGATTACATCAAATTTGCCGAGCGCAGTTGGGTGCCTATGCGCTCGATTTCTGTTTCGCCCTGCGCCAGCGCGGCCAGGCTGGTGTGCACCGAGTAGTAGCCTGTGACCAGTTCGTGCGGATGTTTGACCGCCGAGCCCAGCACGAATTCCGTCTCGCCTTCCGCGACGAAGTCGATGGCGCTTCCGCCTTCTTCGAACACCGCCACTTCGAGGCCGATCACCGCGTCTGCCACGCGCAGCGCGCCGGCGGCCACTGCCACCCATGCCACGTCGTGGCCGGCTGGCGGCTGGTAAGTCCAGCGCTCGCCGTCACGCAGTTTCACGTGCAGGTAGTTGATCGCAGCGCGCGGCTGGATCAGGCTGGCGGCGTCGCCGTAGCGGCCGATGATCACGCGTGCCGGGCCGCTGCTGGGCACTTGCTCCGCGGCCAGGTACTGGCTGTGCGCCGGGCCGTTTTCGTCTTCCGGCGGCAGCGCCAGCCACAGCTGGAAGCCGCGCACGCCATGGCCCTCGATGGGACCGCCGTCGTGCCAGACGCCGTTGCCGGCGCTCATCCACTCGACGCCGCCGGCGTGCAGCACGCCTTCGCTGCCGGTGGTTTCGCGGTAGGCCGTGGCGCCGTCCATCACCACGGTGACGGTGGCGATGCCGGAATGCGGATGCATGCCCATCTTGCCGCCACGGTTGGCTTCCATGCGGAAGCGATGGAGGAACACGAAGGGCTTGATCATCTGGCCGACATCGCCGGGGCTGACCAGGCGCGTGATCGGGCCGCGGGTATTGCCTTTGGTGCGGAATGCGATGTTGCGTGTTTTCATTTGCTTGCTCCTTGTTTGCAGTGCATGGAAGCCATCTTAGGCTCACGCTATCCATCTGAATAGCCTATATAATTGGATGGATAGTATCCAAGGAGTAGATACATGCTTGACGCCATGTCGATGGACCAGTTGCGCACCTTTATCGCCGCAGCTGACGAAGGGAGTTTTTCCGCCGCCGGACGCAAGCTGCGCCGGGCGCAGTCTGTGGTCAGCACCACGCTGGCCAACCTGGAGCTGCAGGTGGGTTTTGCGCTGTTCGAGCGCACCGGACGCTATCCTCGGTTGACGGAGGCGGGCAGGGCGCTGCTCGAACAGGCGCGCGCCGCCGTCGGCGGCATGGATGCGTTCAAGGCGAAGGCGCGCACGCTGGCCGAGGGGCTGGAGCCGGAGCTGGCGGTGGCGGTCGATGTGATGTTCCCGATCGCCACGCTGACGGCGGCGGTGCAGGCGTTCAAGGCGGCGTTTCCGACCACGCCGCTGAGGCTGTACGTGGAGGCGCTGGGCGCGGTGGTGCAGCCGCTGGTGGCGGGCCAGTGCCGGGTGGCGATCATCGGCTCGCTGCCGGAGATACCGCCCGGCTGCGCATCCGAATTCCTGCTCAGCGTGACGGCAGTGTGCGTGGCCGCGCCCGGCCATCCCTTGACGGCGGCCGGAGGCGCGATCCCGCAGGCGCAGGCCGCGCAGCATGTGCAGCTGGTGTTGACGGATCGTTCGGATTTGACGGCCGGCCGCAATTTCGGCGTGGTCGCGTCGCAGACCTGGCGGCTGGCCGATCTCGGCGCCAAGCATGCTTTCCTGCGCGCCGGGCTGGGCTGGGGCTACATGCCGTTGCACATGGTGGAGGAAGATCTGCGCACCGGCAAGCTGGTGCGCATCACTCTGGAGGCGCACGCGCCGCTGGGACCGGGCTTTTCGATGCACGCCATCCACCTGCGCGACCATCCGCCCGGGCCGGCCGGACGCTGGTTCGTCAACCAGCTGAAGCTAGGGTAGTTCGGCGTACTCTTTGGGCAGCTTGGCATACCCGGTGAAAATCGGTTGCGGCGGCCGGGCGACGGCGCCCCTGTATTTCCGGGCCATGTGGCTGTCCATATCGTTGGGGAAGGTGACGGAGACTTGTAGCAAAAAACAAACGTTTTCCTAACGGACGAAAAATGCTACGGACCAGGCCGTTTTGCTTGTCCGAACGGTCAAATTTGCTTGATGCTTAAAATATATCGTCATAGGGGAATTGCCGTTTGGCCGCGTCACTCTTACTTTTAGTTACAAGTTTCCATTGGGAATAGCGGTTGGTCATTGAGAAACTTGGTAACAATTTGCTTACAATTTAGTTGTGTGTGCTCTTTGACAGACGGGTTCGCCGATCACAGAATCGGCCTCACACCGGCTTAAGAAAACGATAATTTTTCTGTGTTTTCAGTCGCGTGGAGTTGGTGGTATCCCTCTAACCTGTCTGTAAAGGAAAACCCATGACTTTGAATAAAGCAATGATGGTATTGGCGCTGTCCCTGGCTGGCGGTACTGCCATGGCCGTGCCGCATTCGGCAACGGTTGATTTCTCCAAGGGGCAAGAAGGCTGGTGGGCCATGCAGCCCCTGAACGGTGTCGGCGGCTCCGGCATCGACCACAACATGGGCGTCGGCGCACCGGCGCTGCGCACCGTGATCGATAACTTCGGTGTGAGTTGGGGGACCCACAGCAACCAGGCCTTCCTCGGCGACTATACCAAGCTCCCGGGCGTCACCATCGGCCTGGATATCTCGGCGCAGCAGATCGACTTCTTCGGCCAGGAAGTCTCACGCGACCTCGTCGTCGAGCTGCGCGACTATGACAACAAGCCGGCCAACCTGCCGTACACCAGCGTGTTCTACAACCTCGGCAGTATCGATTCGACCAAGGGGTGGCAACATCTGTCGGTGACTATCGGTGACACCGGCTCGCTGGCGCTGCCTGCCGGATGGGGCGGCTACGGCGGTCCCGATGGGCAGGGGCCGACCTTGCCGTCCGGCCGCACCTTCGCCAGCGTGCTGGCCAGTGTGGATGAGATCGTGTTCACGACGCTGAAGCCGGGTTATGTCTTCGACTACGCCAGATACGACGTCGCCATCGACAACCTGTCGATCACGGCCGTGCCGGAACCGTCCACCTACGGCATGCTGATCGGCGGCCTGGGATTGGTCGGCTGGATGGCCCGCCGCAAATCGCGCCCGGCGGCGTAAGCCTGTTGCGTTGACCTCGGAGAGTGGGGCCCCGCCCTCCGATGCATGGGGTCATGGCCGTCGTCAGTCGATGGACCAGACATAGGTCAGCGTGGCCCAGGTCGGCTCGGCCTGGCTGTCGCCGCTGGCCGGTTTGAAGCGGCACTGCGACAGCGCCTTGCGCGCAGCCTTGTCCAGGTCGGAGGAGCCGCTCGACTTCTGTACCTTCGATTCGAGAACGCGGCCGTCGTTGCCCACCAGCAGAGCCAACAGTACCGAGCCGCTTTCGCCGTTGCGGTAGGCATTGATCGGGTAGGCGGGAGTAGGGCAGGCGCGCGCATCGACCAATACGGCGGGACGCAGCCCCTGGCTGGCGCTGCTGGCGCTGGCGCTGACGCTGGCGACCGGCGGCGCGCTCGCCCGGCTGGCTTCGGCCACGGACTTCGCTTCGCTGCGCGCCGGAACCGGGTCCGCCGGCCGCTCGGCTTCCTCGCGCGCACGGCTCGCCTCGGGCATGGCGGCCGACTTGGCGGCCTGGACCGGCGGCGCAGGTGCCGCAGCCGGCTTGGCTGCCTCGACAGGCTTGGCCGGCAAGGGCGGCTGTTTGGCATTGGATGCCAGGCCAGGCAAGTCCAGCTTGTGCAGGCCGAGGCCCATGCTTTTCAACATGGCTGTCAGGCGTTCGTATTCGGTGGTCTTGGCCGCCGGGGCAGGCGCTTTTGACGTTGCGGAAGGCTTCGCCAGTTCCGTCGCGACCGCTCCGATGCCGGACGGGGCGGCTGCCTGGGCGGCACTGCCGCCGACAGCCTTGCTTTTGGCTGCGCTGTTCGCTGCCGGTGCTCCGGTCTGCTGCTGCGGTTCGTCGTTGGGGGCGGTGGCGGCATCAGCGGAATAAACAACCGCCTGCTCAAGGCGCAGCATCGATTGATTGTCTTTCCAGACATACCAGAGCACTGCCATGATCGAGACCGTCAACAGACCGAGCACCGTAGCGATGATGCGGGCATGTCGGCCTTTCGCATGGTGGTGGATGCTGCGGAGGAATGCATCCGCCTTCTTCCGGACGGCGGGACGCTGTTCGCTGCGGATCTGCAAATCGTAGAGTTCCCGCTGATCCAAGTCGGACAGTACGCTGTACGCGGTGTTCAACCGCGCCATCATCTGCACGGCTGCCTGGTCGCCGACGTTCTTATCTGGGTGATGTTTCTGCGAGAGCGAACGATAGGCCGCGCGTATCACTTCGGGAGGAGCGTCGCGAGTGACGTTGAGACATTCGTAGTGGCTGGGAAATTTTGTCATCGGATAGAGCGAGTGTTATTGACCGCGACCTGGGCATGGAACTTGTCGACAGTGCAAGATACTATATTGAAATCAGGTTGCGCGAACGCATTCTCAGCAGTTGCCGGGAAAGAATGACCAAAAAACAACAAGTGTGTTGTGCCGGCGCCGCAGGCCGATGGGGAGGGACGGGGAAGGGGCGCCACCGGCTGGATCCAGGCCGGCGGCGGGTACGGCAGGGCGATGGCCACCTGCAGGCCAGAAACAGGTTTTAATCCAGTTGTGCCAGCGGGATCGATACGTTCTCTGCCTGGCTGTTCCTCAGGACTTCGCAGAAGTCGAACTTGGCGTTGACCTCTGTCCCGTCCTTTAGTTTTGCGGAAATACTGGCGTCATGCGTACAACCGTGACCCAGCCATTCTGAAATAAATATGCTGGAACCTTGTTCGGATTTTTTCGGATTCCTGAACGAAGGATGATGGAATGAGTATTCAACGGACTTAACCTGCGCCGCATCCTGCTTGCTTAAATTGAGCCAGATCGACCACTTTCTCACCGGCTTAACCACTCCCATGATTTCCGCTTTTCCAGAGGACTTTGGGGATATCCGCGTTCTGATCGATTGCACCAGCGATTGCTGCGAAATCTTCGCGACCGTGCCGGGAGCCATCAGTTTTACCGGTGGAACTTCGGTCGTATCGCTGAGCCAATCATGATCATTGACGTTCCAGCCTCCCTCCTCAGGGCCAAAGTCGACATAGGCTTGAAGATAGCGGTTTAGAAAGACGTTATAGTCCATCCACACTTTGCCATCTTCTCCCCATTCGCGGCCCCATGAGTTGAGGATGCGTATCGCTTTTGCATCATCGTCATATCCCACGATCAGTACCGCGTGAGCGCCGCAGCTCGTATCTTTGCCGCTGGCAACAGTGATCTTTCCTCCTTTCGGATGATCGAACTCGTCACACGCGTTGAAGCCCAGTATCACAGGAGTGCCGTCGGCGATGGCCTGTTTGATTTGCTGCAGGACCATGTTTTTGTCTGTCGAGAGGCGATAGGAGAAAGTGCTCTTGTTTTTTGCCAGGGACATCACGCTGCGCCAGTCGGGGCAGGTCGAATCTGAATAGGGGAGCTCATCCCATTTCACCGAACCCCTGGCTTTTAAAAACTGAAGCGCTTCATGAATATAGGTGCCGGCGTCGCATTTTTGATGGGTCAACGCGGCATAAATGAATGCCGGGCTTTGTTTGAAGTTGCCCACCCCTTTGCTGCGATCGCTTGCTTTGAAAATTCTATATGCCTTGGAATAACTTGCAGCAAAAGTTGTGCATGATCCCAATCCGCCTTGATGCGATGCTTCAGGAAACATTTGCTCCAAAGTCGCGGATGGCGGAAGCTTGCCACGGGTAGCCAAAGGTGTTTCTTCCAAAAGTTGATAGGCTTTGGGATCAAGCAGTAGCAAGCCCTTGGGGTTATTTTGCCCGTGAAGTTGTTGATGGACGGTACCTGAAAGCATGGCCATCAAGATAAGCATGTTTTTCATCATTATTTATCCAAAAATATGTTTTAAATATATATTCCGAAAAAGTATCAGGATGATTCAATTCAAGCCGCGTTAATTTTCCATTATTTTTTCTTGAGGATCCTATCGAAAACTCACTTTTTAAAAAAATATTAACAATTACTGATAAATTGGAAATGTTGCTGGCGCGCGGGGGCTTGGCGGTGGCTGTGGAGGAGGGCAAGGAAGAGGAGGGATTTGAAGCAGCTTGTGGTCGGGGTGAGAGGATTCGAACCTCCGGCCTCTGCGTCCCGAACGCAGCGCTCTACCAGGCTGAGCCACACCCCGATTACGTAATAATTACACCAGATTTCAACGCTGTTTTCAATCGGGCGCAAACTCCGGGCGGCCAAGCGATGTTCAGGCCGTTTGCGCCCCAAACCAGCCAATTTGTGACCAGATTCCAACGTTCAGCCCGGTAATGGCAAGTTTCTTGCTTTGCAAAAAGATCAAGATGGTTAATATGATTAATTATCGGAATATGCATCTTTTTGGGGCGTCGCCCTTACTGACATGGGAAGGTCTGGCATGAAGATACGGCAAAAGATTATGTGCAGTTCCGTCGCTGCGGCGATGGCGGTGTTGTCCGCTCCGGCTTGGGCGCAGGTCAAGCCGTCCGACGAGATCGAAGTGGTCAAGGTCACGGCGCAGAAGCGCAAGGAAGATCCGGCCAAGGTGGCGATGAGCATCACCGCCGTCACCGGCGCCCAGCTCCAGGCCGAGCACGTCAACGACTTCACCGACCTCACGCGCGTGGTGCCCAACATCTCCTTCACCGCCGCCAGCGGCAACGGCGGCGCCGGACCCGGCACCGAGAACATCGAGATCCGCGGCATCAGCTCGACGGCCGGCGCGGCCACCGTCGGCATCTACCTGGGCGACGTCTCCATCACGGTCGGCAACGTCTACACCATGGGCACGGTGGAGCCGAAGTTCTTCGACATCGACCGCGTCGAAGTGCTGCGCGGTCCGCAGGCCACTTTGTACGGCGCCAGTTCCATGGGCGGCACCATCAAGTTCGTGCCGAACGAGCCGGACCTGAAGGAGCGCGAATTCAGCACCTACGGCGAGCTGTCCAACACCAAGGGCGGCAGCGGCAACTACGCGGCCAATATGGTCGCCAACTTCCCGCTGATCCCGGACGAGCTGGCGCTGCGCATCGGTGTGCAGGCCCAGCACACGGGCGGCTACATCAACCAGGTCGACGGCGACGGCAATCGCCTGGCCAACAATATCAACAAGCTCAGCGACCAGGAAATGCGCGTGGCGCTGAAGTGGAAGCCGATCCGCTCGGTGACGGTCACGCCGTCGGTCTACTACCAGAAGGTCGATGCGAAGGATATCGCCGCCTTCAACCTGGACCGCCCCAACTACCAGGCGCAGAAGCAGGTGCGCGAACCGTCCAAGGATACGCTGCTGACGCCTAGCGTCACCGTCAACTGGGACCTGGGCGCGATGGACTTGACCTCGGCCACCAGCTACTTCGAGCGCAAGTTCGACCGCACGCAGAACGGCTCGGCCTACAACAGCTATTCGCTGTCGACCTTCCTGACCTCGACCGACGATGGCGGCAAGGCGCCGCCGGAGCTGATCGAGGCGATCGCCGGCCTGCCGTCGGCGGTCTACCTGAACAACCAGGTGCGCCAGGTGTCGCAGGAGTTCCGCCTGGCGTCGCGCCCTTATGACGCGGCGGTGTCGCCGTGGACCTGGCTGGCCGGCGCCTACTTCTCCAACCAGCACACCAACATCATCGAGAACGACCCGATCTTCGGCGTCACCGATACCTTCAAGCGCTTCGGCTTCGACATCGCCGATCCGGACCTGCTGCCCGACGCGCGGCCCGGCCAGTTCCCGAACGATAACTCGTTCGCCGGCGCCTTCCATTTCCGCGAGAAGCAGAGCTCGGTGTTCGGCGAGGTCAACTACTACTTCACGCCGACCGTGCACGCCACCGTGGGCGCGCGCTACCTGAAAGCCGATTCCACGCTGGACCAGCGCAACGGCAACTACCTGGCCGGCGCCGGCAACAACAGCAGCGCCAGTTCGTCGTCGAAGGCGTTCACGCCGAAGTATGCGCTGACGTGGGAAGTCAATCCGACCAACACCGTCTACACCAGCGTGGCCAAGGGCTTCCGCCTGGGCGGCAACAACATCTACGTGCCGCCGACCACCTGCGCGCAAGACCTGGAGGCGAACGGCCTGACCAAGGGCCCGGATTCGTATTCGGCCGACAGCCTGTGGAGCTACGAGGTGGGCAGCAAGTCGCGCTTCCTCAACAACCGCCTCACGGTCAACGCCGACGTGTTCTACGTGAAGTGGAAGAACATCCAGCAGGGCGTCTACCTGCCGACCTGCGCCTACACCTACAACGCCAACGCCGGCGACGCCACCAGCAAGGGCTTCGAGTTCGACATCAAGGCCAAGCCGCTGCCGGGCCTGACGCTGACGGCTTCGGCCGGCTACGTCAAGGCCGAGCTGTCGAACGACGAGGGTTCGCGCAACGGCGTGGTGGGCGCGGTGGCCGGCGCGCAAGTGCAGGGCGTGCCGAAATATAACGCCGCCTTCAACGCCACCTACAACTTCGCGGTGTTCGGCGACAAGAGCGCGTTCGTGATGGGCGGCATGCAGTGGGTGGGCGCCAGCAAGGGCTCGCTCAATCCGGCGCAGACCGACTACGAGCGGCCGGCCTATCACACCGCCGACTTCAGCGCCGGCATGGCCTTCGACCGCTACAACGTCAGCGTGTTCGTCAAGAACGCCTTCGACAATGACACGGTGATCCAGCATCCGCAGGTGGCGTCCATCGTGCAGGGCTACCGGCTGGCGCCGCGCAGCATCGGCGTCAGCGTGGCGGCGAAGTTCTGAACCGCGGCGCACGGTTGCAGCATGGTATTTTCACAAGATTTCTTTTGTGATACTGTTAACTTCTTAATAAAATTCAGGAGTTGATAATGCATGTGATTTCAAAATTGATCGTCGGCGCGCTGGCCGTTGCGGCCTCGTTTGGGGTGCAGGCGGCGTCCTACTATGGCGAGGTGCCCACCAACGTCGCCTTGCGGGCGGGCGACTTCAGCGAGTCGGGCGGCGAGTATTGCCTGATCCAGCAGGGTGACGGCAATCTGGTGGTGTACAAGCGTCCGCGCAGCAACACCTGCACCGGCGGCACGCCGATCTGGGCCAGCTATTCCAACGGCGCCACCCAGACCATCATGCAGGGCGATGGCAATCTGGTGCAATATGACGATAACTACAACGTGAAGTGGGCAAGCAACACCGGCGGCCGTCCTGCGGGCGACTATCGCGCCGGTGTGAACGCCACGACGGGCAGCCTGGAAATCACGTTGTGGAAGGGCAGCTCCGGTCAAACCATCTGGTCGACGCCGAAGGATCCCAATCCTACGCCGACCACGCCGACCAACCCGCCGGGCGGCCCGACCTGCCCGGGTGGCGGTACGCCGCACCAGTATGTGGTGTGCGTGGGCGCGGGCAGCATGTCCCAGTTCAACTACACCTTCCCGGCGTGCAGCCAACAGCAGGCGCAGTTGCTGGCGCTGCAGAATCACTGGGGTTGGGGCGGCTGCCGCTTCTAATGCCGGCCTGAGTTGACACGACGCTGCCGCTTCCTGCCGGCGGCGTTTTTTTATTGAATGAGCGTATGAAATCCCTATTGCTGCTCGGTCTGCTTGCCGGACTTGCTTACTTCTTCTGGCCGGTTGCCGAGCACCCGGCGCCGGCTGTGCCGCCGATGGCGCAACGCGCCGTTGCCGCGGCGGCGCAGCCGTCCGCCAGCGCCGCCACGGCGCAGGCGGCCGCTGGCGCCAGGGGCTGGGGACTTTCGCCGTTTGGCCGTGGAACGCCTGCCGAGGTCGATCGCGCCGCCTTGCGCGACGAGCGCAAGGCGCGGATGAAGCTGGGAGGCTATTTCACGCCGGAAGAGTATTTCTCGCTGCCGCTGACCGAGCTCAAGCGGCGAGCCCAGCGGGGCGACCTGTATGCCACGCTGCAATTGGCGCAGCAGTTTTACTATGAGGCCGACACGTTGCCGGACGACGCCGGCCTGGAGGCCGGCGTCGATGCCAGGGCGCGGGGCCGGCAGTATTTTGCCGACGCCGCCGTGGCGGGCCACATCCAGATCATTGCCGTGTTGGTGCAACTATATGAGGCGGAGGGCGATGGCGCCAACGCCTATGCATGGGAACTGTTTGCCCGGCAGATGGGGATGAAGGTGGCGGGGGAGCGCGATGCGGGCAAGCTCAGCGCCGAGGCGCGCACGCAAGCGCAGCAATTGGCGGCCAAGCTGTATGCCAAGGCCATGCAGCCGCTCGAGCCCGGCATCCACCCGGTCGGCGGACAATAGGCCGTCAGCGGGAACCTCCGGGTTTCAGCGATAATGCCGGCTTTGAATTCACGCAAGGGCAGCCTCATGACCATCACGATTTATCACAACAACGCCTGCGGCACATCACGCAAGACGCTGGAGGCGATACGCGCCACCGGCGTCGAGCCGGAGATCGTCGACTACGTCAGGAACCCGCCGTCGCGCGCGGCGCTGAAGGCGATGATCGCCAAGGCAGGCCTGAGCACGCGCGCGGCGATGCGCGACAAGGGCGATCTGTACGAAGAGCTGGGCCTGGCCGACGCGGCGCTGTCGGACGATGCGCTGCTGGACGCGATGATGGCCCACCCCATCCTGATCAACCGCCCGTTCGTGGTCACGGACAAGGGCGTGCGCCTGTGCCGCCCATCCGAGCTGGTGCTGGAACTGCTGTAAGGCCGCCGCCATCGCGGCCATAAAAAACGGCGCCCGGGGCGCCGTGGTCGTTTAGTGCGTGCGGTGGACCGAGAAGTGGGCCAGCTGCAGCAGCGATTCCTTGTAGACGCTGTCGGGCAGGTCGGCGATCGCGGCGGCCGCGCGTTCGGCCGCCGTCACCGCCTGCTGGCGCGTGTAGTCCAGCGCGCCGCTGGTGGTGATCGCCGCCAGGATGGTGTCGAAGTGCTGCTCGTCGCCTTGCTCGATGCAGCTGCGCACCAGCTCGCGCTGCTCCGGCGTGCCGTTTTCCATCAGGTAGATCAGCGGCAGCGTCGGCTTGCCTTCGCGCAGGTCGTCGCCGACGTTCTTGCCGATTTCATTGGCGTCGCCGGCATAGTCCAGCACGTCGTCGATCAGCTGGAAGGCCGTGCCCAGCGAACGGCCGTATTCGCCCGCCGCTTCGATTTGCTGGTCGTTGCAGCCGGAAATCAGCGCCCCCAGCTCGGCCGCCGCTTCGAACAGCTTGGCGGTCTTGGAGCGGATCACCTGCAGATAGCGTTCCTGGCTGACGTCCGGGTCGTGCATGTTCAGCAACTGCAGCACTTCGCCTTCGGCGATGACGTTGGTGGCGTCCGACAGGATCTGCATCACGCGCATATTGTTCAGGCCGACCATCATCTGGAAGGCGCGCGAGTACAGGAAGTCGCCCACCAGCACCGAGGCGGCATTGCCGAACAGCGCGTTGGCGGTGGCGCGGCCGCGGCGCAGCGACGATTCGTCGACCACGTCGTCATGCAGCAGCGTTGCGGTGTGGATGAATTCGACCACAGCCGCCAGCTCGTGGTGCGCGCTGCCCTTGTAGGCATAGGCGTTGGCCACCAGCAGCACCAGTACGGGACGGATGCGTTTGCCCCCGGCGCTGATGATGTATTCAGCAATCTGGTTGACCAGGCTGACCTCGGAATGCAGTTTCTGGCGGATCACCGTGTTGACCGCGTCCATGTCGGCGGCGATCGTGTGGGCGATATTGTTTTGGGTGGCGTTTTGGGTAGCGGCAGACAAGGCGAACCTGTGCGGTAGACTATTGGTGCCGAGATTATACGTCATGCCCCCGCCTACAGGGGCTGCCTCCCCCATCCGGAGCAACATGTTTGCCAAATATGTAAGGTGAAGGCGACAGCAAGATAGTCGACATACCACGCCCGTCGGCATTTGTGAATAGTTTTTGACGCGAAATCCCATCCCATGTATAATCAGCGGTTCCCCGGTTTCCATGCCTGCCCCGCAAGGGTGTTGCAAGGATATCGGACGAAATTTTCTTAAACATTTGATGAGGTTTCAAATCATGTACGCGGTCATAAAAACCGGTGGCAAACAATACAAAGTTGTCGCTGGCGAAAAACTTAAAGTAGAACAGATACCGGCAGACATTGGTTCCGAACTCACCATCGATCAGGTCCTCGCCGTTGGCGAAGGCGAGAGCATCAAATTTGGTGCTCCTCTGGTTGAGGGTGCAAAGGTACTGGTTACTGTTGTGGCACACGGTCGTCACGATAAAGTGAAGATTTTCAAGATGCGTCGTCGTAAGCACTACCAGAAGCATCAAGGCCATCGCCAAAATTACACCGAAATCCAAATCGTATCGATCAACGGCTAATCGCCGTTTGCCCGAGAATTAGTATCCAAGGAGTCTTAAATGGCACACAAAAAAGGCGGCGGCACAACGCGAAATGGTCGTGACTCAGAATCAAAACGCCTGGGCGTTAAGGTTTACGGCGGTCAATCGATCAATGCTGGTGGCATCATCATTCGTCAACGCGGCACGCCAGTGCGCGCCGGCGAAGGTGTTGGCATGGGCAAAGACCACACCCTGTTCGCTCTGGTGGACGGCAAGGTCAAGTTCGTAGTCAAGGGCGAAGGTTCGAAGCAATTCGTGACCGTCGTTCCAGCGTAAATAACGCTACCAGCCCGGTGCGCTAGCCGCACGGGCTGTTTTGTAAGGCGCAAGCCTTCAATCGAAAGGCTCTGCCCACGGTAGGGCCTTTTTAGTTTTATGGCGGTACATCATGAAGTTTATCGACGAAGCAAAAATTGAAGTAATCGGTGGTGACGGCGGCAATGGTTGCGCCTCGTTTTGCCGTGAAAAATTCCGCCCGTTCGGCGGCCCTGACGGCGGCGACGGCGGCAAGGGTGGCTCGATCTGGGCTGTAGCGGACCGTAACATCAATACCTTGGTCGATTTCCGCTTCTCCAAAGTGCACCGCGGTAAAGACGGCGAATCCGGCCGTGGCGCCGATTGCTACGGCAAGGGCGCTGACGACATCCATCTGCGCATGCCGGTCGGCACGCTGATCATCGATGACCTGTCCGGCGAAATCCTGGCCGATCTGACCGAACACGGCCAGATGGAACTGCTGGCCAAGGGCGGCGAGGGCGGCTGGGGCAACATCCACTTCAAGACCTCGACCAACCGCGCCCCGCGTCAAAAGACCGAAGGCAAGGAAGGCGAACGCCGCGACATCCGCCTGGAACTGAAGGTGCTGGCCGACGTCGGCCTGCTGGGCATGCCGAACGCCGGCAAGTCGACCTTTATTTCGGCCGTGTCGAATGCGCGTCCAAAAATTGCCGACTACCCGTTCACGACGCTGCACCCCAACCTGGGCGTGGTCCGCGTGTCGCACGAGAAGAGCTTTGTGATCGCCGATATTCCCGGCTTGATCGAAGGCGCTTCCGAAGGCGCCGGCCTGGGCCACCAGTTCCTGCGCCACCTGCAGCGCACCGGCCTGCTGTTGCACATCGTCGACCTGGCGCCGTTCGAGACCGACGTCGATCCGGTCAAGGAAGCCAAGGCCCTGGTCAACGAACTGAAAAAATACGACGAAGCCCTGGTCGACAAGCCGCGCTGGCTGGTGTTGAACAAGCTGGACATGGTGCCGGAAGCGGAGCGCGTCAAGCGCGTCAAGGACTTCATCAAGAAGTTCGGCTTCAAGGGCCCGGTGTTCGAGATCTCCGCGCTGAGCCACGACGGCACGCAGGAGCTGGTCAACGCCATCCAGAAACACCTGGAAGCGAAGCGCCACACCGAGCAGCGCGCGGAAGAAACCCAGATGACGGAAGAGGCGCGCGGCATCTCGTCCATCGATCCGGACGATCCGCGTTTCAAAATCCTCGACTAATCCTCTGCATCACCGGCATAATCAGTTATCAGCTGATTATGCCTTTCCATCTCGGCGCCCGTCCTGCCACAGCAGGGCCGGCGACTGTTAGCGGCAAAGCAGGGCAATCCGCCCGCCAAATCACAGCACTGAACCCCATCATCCGCTTGTTTGGAGAGTTGTCGCACCCATGAATTCCGTCATACAAAAAGCTACCCGCATCATCATCAAGGTCGGTTCCTCGCTCGTCACCAACGACGGCCGCGGCCTGGACCACGCCGCCATCGCGCGCTGGGCGTCACAGATCGCCGGCCTGCGGGCCCTGGGCAAG
Source organism: Duganella sp. HH101 (assembly GCF_001758795.1). Classification (NCBI taxonomy): domain Bacteria; kingdom Pseudomonadati; phylum Pseudomonadota; class Betaproteobacteria; order Burkholderiales; family Oxalobacteraceae; genus Duganella; species Duganella sp. HH101. The sequence continues at coordinate 272,510 of NZ_LRON01000002.1, forward strand.
GAAGTCGTGCTGGTATCGTCCGGCGCCATCGCCGAGGGCATGCTGCGCCTGGGCTTCGAGCGGCGCCCCACCGACATCCACGAACTGCAGGCCTGCGCCGCCGTCGGCCAGATGGGCCTGGCGCAGATCTACGAGACCAGCTTCCGCGCCCACCAGCTGGGCACGGCGCAAGTGCTGCTGACCCACGCCGACCTGGCCGACCGCGAACGCTACCTGAACGCGCGCTCGACGCTGACCACCTTGCTGCGCCTGGGCGTGGTCCCCATCATCAACGAGAACGACACCGTCGTCACCGATGAAATCAAGTTCGGCGACAACGACACGCTGGGCGCGCTGGTGGCCAACCTGATCGAGGCCGACGCGCTGATCATCCTGACCGACCAGCAGGGCCTGTACAGCGCCGATCCGCGCAAGGATCCATCGGCGACGCTGATCCAGCAAGGCCGCGCCGGCGATCTGGCGCTGGAGGCGATGGCAGGCGGCGCGGGCAGCAGCCTGGGGCGCGGCGGCATGCTGACCAAGATCCTGGCGGCCAAGCGCGCCGCCAAGTCGGGCGCGCACACCGTGATTGCGTATGGCCGCGAGAACAATGTGCTGGAGCGGCTGGCGAGCGGCGAGGCGATCGGCACCGAGCTGGCGGCGCAGACCGGCCACCTGACGGCGCGCAAGCAGTGGATGGCCGATCACCTGCACACGGCGGGCCAGGTGGTGCTGGACGCCGGTGCGGTGCAAAAGCTGAGCAAGGAAGGCAAGTCGCTGCTGCCGATCGGCGTGGTCGATGTGAAGGGCGAGTTCGGACGCGGCGCCGTCATCACCTGCGTCAGCGCCGACGGCGTGCCGGTGGCGCGCGGGCTGTCCAACTACACCAGCGCCGAAACGCGCCGCATCATGCGCAAGCCGTCCAGCGAAATCGAATCCATCCTGGGCTTCGTCGAAGGCCAGGAGCTGATCCACCGCGACAACCTAGTGCTGGTGTAGTCCTGCCGCAGCCGGGGCGCGCGGTTGATGGGGCATTGCATATCTGCTACCATGCGCAACCGATATGTAAGACCCAGTCAAAAAAGTACCCCGCCTTATGAGTTCATCGCCTCTTGCGCAGACCGCCGCCACCGCGGCGGCCGCGCGCCCGGCCCGGCCGCGCCGGCTGCGCCCGTTCCGCGTGCTGTTCGTGCTGCTGATCTTCGCCGTCAGCCTGATCCCCGCCATCGCCACCATCGAGAACGGCGCGCAAAGCGCGCCCGACCTGCTGGAGATGCGTCCGCTGGCGCCATTGCCGACCCACTGGGAAGGCCGCTGGTACGACTTCGACAAGAATTACCGCAATTTCGAAAAAGGCTATTCGGACCACCTGGGCTTGCGCAGCCTGATGATACGCACCAAGAACGAACTGGACCTGCGCCTGTTCCACACCTCGCGTCGCGTCTACTTTGGCAAACAGGGCGAGATGTACGGCCACAGCATTTCCGACATCGAGCTGCCGGCCACTGAAAGCCTGCTGGCGGTGCCGGCCAACGCCGAGCTGGTGTATCAAGGCATGGCCAAGGTGGCGGCGCGGCTGAAGGCGCAGGGCACGACGATGATACTGATGACGCCGATGAGCAAGCAGTATTTCACGCAGGACCGCATTCCCTTCTTCCTGCCGCGCATCCAGCAGCCATCGCACTTCATGCAGCTGTACCACCGCTTCGAGCAGAACCCGGAATTCCATTTCGTCGACGTCTACGGCATCCTGGCCGCGTCGCAGGGCAAGTTCCCCATCTTCTACCGCCAGGATTTCCACTGGACCGACCTGGTGGCGCTGAAGGTGGCGGAGCAAGCGACCAACCGCATCGCCAGCCTGGAAGGACAGGGGCCGGCCTGGCGCCACGAGCTGGCCTACCACAGCGAGGCCTTCGACGGTTCGGAATCGCGCTTTGCCGCCTTGCTCAGCAACGATGTGCAGATGGAGCCGCAACTGACCAAGACCTGGCAGGACGTGCACCAGGTGCAGGCCATGGATGTCCGCAAGACCGGCTTCGAGTACATCACCGACACCGTGAGCGGGCGCGGCCTGCTGCCGGCCACCTGCCTGTATGGCAATAGCTTCAGCGACGGCATGGCGCGCGCAGGCCTGGCCGACCACTTCGAGCAGTTCCTGCGCCTCGACCGCGGCATGCCGCTCAGGGACGTGCCGCCGCTGATACGCGGCCGCTGCAAGTACCTGATTGTGCAGGTGCTGGACAGCTCGGCAGGCGCCTGGATCGGCCTGGCTGAATAATCGCTTAACACTGGATACTCCCATGGTCTTTTCGTCGCCAGGATTCTTGTTCCTGTTCTTCCCCTGTTTCTTCGCCCTGTACTGCCTGCTGCCCCGCTTGTGGCGCAACGGTTTCATCCTGCTGGCCAGCATGGCCTTCTACCTGCTGGGCGCGGGTGCGCTGACCGTGGTCGCGCTGGTGCTGCTGATGGCCAACTGGCTGCTGGCGGGCCTGATCGGCCGCCTGCGCCGCGACGATGCGCGGCTGCCGCAGGCGCGGCTGGCCATGGCGCTGGCGCTGGTGCTCAACCTGACGCCGCTGATCGCCTATAAATACCTGGGTTTCCTGGCGCAACTGCTGGCCGACGCCGGCGGCGCCCAACTGCTGGACCATGTCGCCCGGCTGGGCCTGGTGCTGCCGCTGGGGATTTCGTTCTATGTGTTCCACTTCCTGTCCTACCAGGCCGACGTCTACGCGCGCCGCATCCAGCCTGAGCGCAGCCTGCACAAGTTCGCGATCTACATCTTTCTGTTCCCGCACCTGATCGCGGGACCGGTGGTGCGCTTTGCCGAAGTGAAGGAACAGCTCGACGTCAAACGCCGCGCGCTGGTCGGCAGCGACGTGTTCTGGGGCTTGAACCTGTTCATCATCGGCCTGTCGAAGAAGCTGCTGATCGCCGACCCGCTGGGCGCCGTGGTCGACCTGATGCACCGGCCCGACGTCGCGCTGAGCACCTACTCGGCCTGGCTGGGGGCGTTCTGCTACGCGTTCCAGATCTATTTCGATTTCTCCGGCTACACCGACATGGCGATCGGCATGGCGCGCATGATGGGCTTCCGCTTCCCGCGCAACTTCAACCGTCCGTACGCGGCCACCAGCGTCACCGAATTCTGGCAGCGCTGGCACATGACGCTGTCGCGTTTCTTCCGCGACTACGTCTACATTCCGCTGGGCGGCAACCGCACCAGCACCTTCAAGACTTACCGTAATCTGTTCATCGTGTTCGGCCTGTGCGCGCTGTGGCACGGCGCCGCCTACACCTTCCTGGTGTGGGGCATGGGCCACGGCGTGCTGATCGCGCTGGAGCGCGCGGGCGTGCTGAACACGGCCAAGTGGCGCCTGGGCAGCCTGCCGGTGTTCCTGTGCGCGACGGTGTTGTGGGTGCCGTTCCGCGCCGACAGCATGGCGCAGAGCAGCAAGCTGCTGCGCGTGATGTTCGGCCAGGAGCCGTCGGCGCCGCTGTGGAACAGCGCCAATGTGATGCTGGCCGATCCCAAGGTGATTTTCCTGCTGCTGCTGTCGGCCGTGATCTGCCTGGCGGGCGACAAGCTGTTCTACCGCTTGCGCAATATGAGCTTCCGCCGTCCCGGCCTGGTCGGCGTCTACAGCGTGCTGCTGTACCTGCTGTCCTGCCTGTCGGTGGTGGAGGGCGGCTTCAACCCCTTCATCTACTTCCAGTTCTAGAGATGGTCCGGCGCCGGGGTCTTGCCGCGGTAGTCGCACAGGTCGAGCTGCATGCAGTTCCAGCATTCCGGCTTGCGCGCCTTGCAGGTGTAGCGGCCGTGCAGGATCAGCCAGTGGTGCGCATCCTGCAAAAATTCCTTCGGCACGAATTTCAACAGCTTCTGTTCGACGATGTCGACATTCTTGCCCGGCGCCAGGCCGGTGCGGTTGGAGACGCGGAAGATGTGCGTGTCCACGGCCATCGTCGGTTCGCCGAAGGCCGTGTTCATCACCACGTTGGCGGTCTTGCGGCCCACACCCGGCAAGGCTTCCAGTGATGCGCGGTCGCGCGGCACTTCGCCGCCGTGCAGCTCCACCAGCATGCGGCAGGTCGAGATGACGTTCTTGGCCTTGGTCTTGTACAGGCCGATGGTCTGGATGTAGGTCTTCAATTCTTCCTCGCCCAGATCCAGCATGGCCTGCGGCGTGTTCGCCACCGGGTACAGCTTGCGCGTGGCCTTGTTGACGCCGACGTCGGTGGCCTGCGCCGACAGCAGCACGGCGATCAGCAGTTCGAAGGGCGACGTGTATTCAAGTTCGGTTTCTGGCTTGGGATTGGCGGCGCGGAAGCGCTCGAACATGGCTTGGCGTTTGGCTGGATTCATTCTTTTTGATTGTCGGCGGAATCCGCTTGCGCGGCTTCCTTTTTCAGGCGGGCGCGTTCCATCGCGGCGGCGATGATGGCGCGCTTGCGTTCCTTCTCGGCTTCGCCGGCGGCGTCGGCCGGATCGAGCGCGTGCACCGCCGCCATCTTGGCCTGGGCCTTGGCGGCCAGGCGGGCGTCGTTTTCCTGCTGCTCGCGGCGCAGGCGCATGGCGCGGAAGTCGTGGCGTTCGCGCGCGGCGTCGGCGTCGGCCTGGCGCCAGGCGTCCCAGCCGGTGGTCTCGGTGGCGGGGTACATGACGATGCAGTCGACCGGGCAGGGGGCGACGCACAGGTCGCAGCCGGTGCACAGCGCCGGCGCCACGGTGTGCATCAGCTTGGCCGCGCCGACGATGGCGTCCACCGGGCAGGCCTGGATGCACAGCGTGCAGCCTATGCACAGCGAGGCGTCGATGTAGGCGACCGCGCGCGGGCGCTCCAGGCCGTTGACCGGGTTCAGCGGGATGACCGGATGGCCGGTGACGGACGACAGCCTGGCGATGCCTTCCGCGCCGCCTGGCGGGCACTGGTTGATCGGGGCGGCGCCGGCGGCGATCGCTTCGGCATACGGCCGGCAGCCGTCATAGCCGCACTTGGTGCATTGCGTTTGCGGCAGGACGTCTTCGATGCGGTCGGCGAGTGAGGGGGAGGTCGGCACGGCGGAAGTGATGGCGATAAAGCGCCATTATCCAATAAAAAAGCCCGTGTGGCTTGGCGGCGTTGTCGAACGTCGCCAGCGCACACGGGCGTCTGGTGGAGGGCGGTGTCCGCTCAGCCGTGTTTCTTGATGAACTCGGTGATTTTCGGGCACACCATCTCGCGCCAGCGGCGGCCGGAGAAGATGCCGTAGTGGCCGGCGCCGGGCGCGACATAGTCCTGTTGCATGTCGGCCGGGATGCCGGTGCACAGGTCGTGCGCGGCCTGGGTCTGGCCGGCGCCGGAGATATCGTCCAGCTCGCCCTCGACGGTGAACAGCGCCACCGAGGTGATGTCCTGCGGCCGCACCAGCTTGCCGCCGACCTGCCACGTGCCCTTGGGCAGCGCAAAGTCCTGGAACACGGTCTTGATGGTGTCCAGGTAGTATTCGGCCGGCATGTCCAGCACGGCGTTGTATTCGTCGTAGAACTTGCGGTGGCTGTCGGCCGGCTCGTCGTCGCCTTCGACCAGGTGCATGTAGAACTCGCGGTGGCTCTGCGCGTGGCGGCCCGGGTTCATCGCGATGAAGCCGGCGTGCTGCAGGAAGCCCGGGTAGACCTTGCGGCCGAAGCCGGGGTAGTTCGGCGGCACCGCGTAGATCACGGTGTTTTCAAACCACGAGAATTTCTTTTCGGTGGCCAGGTTGTTGACCTGCGTCGGCGAGCGGCGCGGGTCGATCGGGCCGCCCATCATGGTCATGGTCTTCGGCAGCGCCGGATCCTTGGCGCTGGCCATCAGCGAGATCGCCGCCAGCACCGGCACGGTAGGCTGGCACACGGAGATCACGTGCACGTCCGGGCCCAGCTGGCGGATGAAGTCCTGCACGTAGTAGATGTAGTCGTCCAGGTGGAACGCGCCTTCCGACAGCGGCACCATGCGCGCATCGGTCCAGTCGGTGATGTAGACGTCGTGGTCGTGCAACAGGCCGCGCACGGTGTCGCGCAGCAGCGTCGAATGGTGGCCGGACAGCGGCGCCACCAGCAGCACGGTGGGCTGCTTGAGGGCCTTGATCTTCTTGTCGTCCAGGTCTTTCTTGAAGTGGATCAGGCGGCAGAAGGCCTTGTTGACGACGACCTGTTCGATGATGCCGACGTTCTCGCCCTTGAGCTCGATGGTGTCGATTTCAAACGCAGGCTTTTCGTAATCCTTGCCCAGCCGGTACATCAGCTCGTAACCTGCCGCGATCCGCTGCGAAAATGGCGTGTGCGCCAGCGGCGACACCGGATTGCTGAACATCTTGGACGAGGCGTCGGCCCATTGCATCAGGGGCGTCAGGAACGAGCGTTGCATTTCGTGCAGTTGGTAGAGCATATGTATTCCTGGGATCGAGAGCTTGGTGCGATGCACCAATACCATACATCATAAGCCAGATTATAGAATAATTGTTCGTGACGTAAAGCATTCCAAAATACTGCGGGGCAAGCCTACGTATTATCCACAGTGCCGCCACAGTCAAACAATAATACCGCCGAACCAATAAAAAAAGCAGCGTTTCCGCTGCTTTTGTGTAGGACAGTTGCTTACCGCACTTAATCGAAGACTGGCGTCTCGACGCCGAGCACCTTGTGCAGCTTTGGCGAAGTGGTGGTGTACTGCATGTGGATCTTCTTGTCCGGGAAGATGTAAGGGGCGGCGCCGAAGGCGGCCAGCGCGGCTTCGTGGAAGCCCGACAGGATCAGTTTTTTCTTGCCCGGATAGGTGTTGATGTCGCCCACGGCGAAGATGCCCGGCACGTTGGTTTCGAACTTTTCCGTGTTCTGCACCTTCAGCTGGCGGCGCTCGATGTCCAGGCCCCATTCGGCGATCGGGCCCAGCTTCGGCGACAGGCCGAAGAACACCAGCAGCATGTCCAGCGGCACGCGGCGGGTGACGCCGTCGGCGCCGGTCACTTTGAGCTGCGACAGCTTGCCGTCGGCATCGACTTCATGGCCGGTGGCCTGGCCGATGATCAGCTGCATCTCGTATTCATCGCACAAGGCTTTCATCTTGGCGACCGAAGCGGGCGCGGCGCGGAAGTCTTCGCGGCGGTGCAGCAGCACGACCGACTCGGCCTTGCCGACGAAGTTCAGCGCCCAGTCCAGCGCGGAGTCGCCGCCGCCGCAGATGACCAGGTTCTTGCCTTCGAACAGGGCAGGGTCCTTGACCTTGTAGTGCAGCTGCGAGCCTTCGAACACTTCGATGCCGTCGACCTTCAGCGTGCGCGCCTGGAACGAACCGACGCCGGCCGCGATGAAGATGGTCTTGGTGATGAAGGCGGTGCCGGTGCTGGTTTCGACGTCGAAGCGGCCGTCGTCGCGGCGCGCGACCTTGGTCACTTCCTGGCCCAGGTGGAAGGTCGGCTCGAACGGCTCGATCTGCTTGAGCAGGTTGTCGGTCAGTTCCTGGCCGGTGCACGACGGCACGGCAGGGATGTCGTAGATCGGCTTGTCCGGGTACAGTTCCACGCACTGTCCGCCCACCGCGCCCAGCGAATCGATCACGTGGGCTTTGATTTCCAGCAGGCCGAGTTCGAAGACCTGGAACAGGCCGACCGGGCCGGCGCCGATGATGACGGCATCGGCTTCGATGACGCCAGGAGGAGTGACAGTGCTATTCATACGTGGGTTCCTGTTATTTCAGTAATGGTTAGGCAACACGAGGCTGCGCGCCGGCTGTCGCCAGCGGACGCGGAAGGCGCTGCCCCTTTGCTGCCTCGCCAGACGGTGTCTTAGCGTACCAGCAGGTGCAGTTTTTCTTTGACGTCCTTGAACTGATCCGCTTCCGGCAGCGGAGGGATAGTCTTGGTGATCGAAGGCCAGTTGCGGGCGAGGTCGACGTTGATCTTGATGAATTGCTGCTGGTCGCCCGGCACATCTTCTTCGGCGAAAATCGCATTGACCGGGCACTCGGCCACGCAGACGGCGCAGTCGATGCACTCGTCCGGATCGATGGCGAGGAAGTTCGGGCCTTGGCGGAAACAATCTACCGGGCAAACATCGACGCAGTCCGTGTAGCGGCAGCTGATGCAAGATTCGGTGACAACGTGGGTCATAACAGTCCTATCAATGTTGGTGTGCAGCGGCGTCGGCGGCGGTGGGATGGCCCGGCTAACCTCAGCAAAGCACTGTATTTTAAGGTAATTCGCTATTTCTCACAAATTGCGCTTATATACAATACATATAAGCAAATTCGTTCCGGCGCTGGGCGGGAAAGCGCGGGGCTCCGGCGCGGCCGGGCTGGCGCAGCCGCGGCGCAACTGGCATCATGGCGCTTTTTTGATTACCGAGGATGCCGGATGGCAGATATCAACATCGCCCAGGCCCACCACCTGGCGCCGGAAGCGGCCCGCGCGGCCGCGCAGCAAGTGGCCGACAAGCTGGCCGAGCAATTTGATTTGGAATGTGTCTGGGATGGCGATGTGCTGCGTTTCGAGCGCAGCGGCGTCAGCGGATCGCTGAGTTTGCTCCCGGAAGAGGCCCGGCTGCATATCGAACTGGGCTTCCTGTTCGGCGCGTTCGCCTCGCAGATCGAGGCCAAGGTGGCCGATAAAATGCGCCGCGTGTTCACGGGCGCCTGACAACTTGGGGTCAAGTCTGACATTCGGACACGGCCTCTGCTGTAACGTCGTGTTACAGCAGAGGCCGTGTCCGAATGTCAGACTTGACCCCAGCGGTTTATTTCAGGCCTTCGATCAGGTCGATGTACTGCTGCTTGGCCTCGTCCAGCGAGGTGCCTTGCAGTGCGGCCCAGGCGTCGAACTTGGCGCGGCCGACGAAGTCGGTCATGCCTGGACGGTCGCCGCTGGCGTCGCCCGCCGAGCCTTGCTTGAACAGCGCGTAGATTTTCAGCAGCGTCATGTTGTCCGGACGCTCAGGCAGATTCTTGGAATCGAGCTGGGCTTGCGCGAATTGCTCTTCTAAACTCATCACTTCTCCTCGTGTGGGTGTGGGGTACGCGCCATCATACCCGCAGCCACCGCAAAAACGCCTAGAGGGACTCCTCAAAAACAGAACGGCGGGCATGCCAGTCCGAGGACATGGCATGCACCGCCGTTTCCGGTGCCCTCGCGGGCACTGACACTGCGGCGCGAACGCCGCGTGCTGGCCTGCTTACTTCTTCTTGGTCGGGTTGACGGCCGATTTCAGGGTGGCGCCAGCCGAGAATTTAGGAGTTTTCGACGCGGCGATCTTGATCGCTTCGCCGGTTGCAGGATTGCGGCCTTTACGGGCAGCGCGTTTCGCCACGGAGAAGGTGCCGAAGCCGGTGATGCCTACCGTGTCGCCTTTTTTCAGACGCTCGGTGATGATGGCGATCAGAGTATTCACTGCACCGTTGGCGGCAGCAGCGGACACTTCAGTGCGTTTCGCAAATTCTGCAATCAATTCGCCTTTTTTCATTACTACCTCCTTGGTTATTAGAGCGCGCAGATTAGCATAAATATTGTCAAATGTAATGGTTTCTGTACGAAGTAGCCCTTACAGTAGCTGCCGCGCCACGCTGCACTGCAATAAAACCCCCGTGTTTACAGGCGCTACGCGGTGCGAGCGATGCCGCCATACGCCGTAAAAAGGTTTATGATGGAACGACCACGGACGGGAATTATGACCTTTTCAGACGAGACACTGATTGCATACGCCGACGGCGATCTGGACGACGCCACCCGTCGTTCCGTCGAGTCCGCCATGCGCCGCGACAGCAGCATCGGCCGCCGCGTCGAGCGCTTGCGCGCCGCGCGCGACGAGCGCTATGCCGGGCACGTCCAGCCCGGCCTGGAACTGGGCGCCCATCCGCGCGCCAACGTGGTGCAGCTGGCCACCGTGCGGGCGCAGCGCGCCGCGCAGCAGCAGGCCGCGCGCAAGGCCGCCAAGCGCCAGTGGGGCTGGCTGGAATGGAGCGCGCTGATGCTGGTCATGGTGCTGGGCCTGGCGGCCGGCAAGTTCGGCCTGGGGCGCTGGCAGCCGGGCTGGTTCGGCGATGCGCCTGCCGCGCCCACCACGGTGGCCAGCCGCAACGGCATGCTGATCGCGCAGGGCCGGCTCGATGGCGCGCTGAGCCAGCAGATGGGCGGTGCCGCGCCGTCGGAGGGCGAGGTGCGGGTGGGCTTGAGTTTTCTGTCGAACGAGGGCGGTTACTGCCGCAGCTTCACGCTGGTCGGCCTGAGCCAGGATCTGGTGGGGATAGCTTGCCGCGCGGGCGACGAATGGCGGATACCGGTGCTGGTGCAGAACGCGCGGCCGGTGCCGGCGATGGGCGCCTACCGGATGGCCGGCACCGAAATGCCGACGGCGCTGCTGGAAGCGATAGACCAGCGCATCGTCGGCGGCATGCTCGACACGCGAGCGGAGCTGGAAGCGCTGCGCAGGAACTGGCAGCGCTAGCGAGCGTGGTTAAACGCCCAGCAGTTCGACGTCGAAGATCAGCGTGGCGTTCGGCGGGATCACGCCGCCGGCGCCGCGCGAGCCGTAGCCCAGGTCGGCAGGGATGATCAGCTGGCGCGCGCCGCCGACCTTCATGCCTTGTACACCTTCGTCCCAGCCGCGGATCACCATGCCGGCGCCCAGGGCGAATTCGAAAGGATCGTTGCGGTCTTTACTGGAGTCGAACTTCGGACCCTTGCTGCCGTCGTCGTTGCGCAGCCAGCCGGTGTAGTGCACGGTGACGTTCTGGCCGGCTTTGGCTTCGGCGCCTTCGCCCTCGGTCAGTTCGATGTATTGCAGGCCGGATTCGGTGGTGATGGTGGACATGATTTTCCTTCTATGGATACGTTAAAGACAGCCTCGAATTGTAGCAGGGCGCCCGGGCACAGGAATAATTACGGCATTTGTCTCGTCCCGGCGCAGTTTGCACGTAAAATAAACGTTTTGCTCTTTCAAGCGATTTTTTCATGCTCTGTAGTTTCCGCCGTATCGTGCTTTCCTGTGTCTGCGCCGTCACTGCCATCGGCAGCGCGCAGGCGAACGTAGTGGTTGTGCTCAACTCGCGCGACGCCACCATACAGCTGCTGGACCAGGAGACGTACAAAGACCTGTCCACCATTCCGGTCGGCAAAGAGCCGCACCACCTGATGTCGACCCCGGATAACAAATCCCTCATCGTCGCCAGCTCGGTGGGCAACGAGCTGATCTTCCTGGATCCGAAGACCGGCCAGGTCCAGCGCACCATCAAGGACATCCTCGACCCGTACCAGATCGGCTTTTCGCCGGACCAGAAGTGGTTCGTGTCGAACTCGCTGCGCCTGGACCGCGTCGACCTGTACAAATACGACGGCGCCAGCCTGACGCTGGCCAAGCGCATCCCGCTGGCCAAGCTGCCCAGCCACATGGCCTTCAACGCCGCCAGCAATATGGTGTTCATCACCCAGCAGGGCAGCGACCAGGTCAGCGCCATCGACCTGAACACGCAGACGCTGAAGTGGACCATGTCGGTCGGCAAGCTGCCGGCGGGTATCGCCATGACGCCCGACGACAAGTACCTGCTGGTCGGCATCATGGGCAGCGACTACGTCGAAGTGATCGACTGGAAAACCCAGAAGACCGTCAAGCGCATCAAGACCGGCCAGGGCGCGCACAACTTCCGCGCCGCCGGCGACGGCCGCTACACCTATGTGTCGAACCGGGTGTCGAACTCGATTAACATCATCGACCAGAAGACGCTGGAAAACGTCGGCCAGATCAATGTGCCCGGCGGCCCGGATTGCATGGAAGTGACCGCCGACGGCAAAACCATGTGGGTAACGCTGCGCTGGATCAAGAAGGTGGCCGTGATCGATCTGGCCACCCGCAAAGTGACCAAGCTGATACCGGTGGGACGCTCGCCGCACGGGGTGTTCTTCTTTAACTCCGCCCAGCGCATGTAATGAAGGCCGCCGCCGCCCTGACCGTGCTGGCGCTGGCGGCCTCGCCGGCGATGTCGGCCGCCGGCCAGGCCGGCGCCGCCAACAATGGCGCGCGTGAGCTCAACGACGCCGCCCGCGCCGCCAACGACCACGCCCGCAACCTGAACGGCCCGGCGCGCCGCGCCGCCGCCGGCGCTGCGCTGGCTACTGCCGCCAAGCCGCAGGCCGCCGTGCTGCGCCACAGCGCCTGCAAAGGCACCATCTACCTGACCTTCGACACCGGCAGCCAATCCCAGGCCGGCCTGATCGCCGATACGCTGAACCGCCACCAGATCAAGGCCACCTTCTTCCTGGCCAACGAGAAAACCGTCAACGGCGACTATTCGCTGGACCCGTCCTGGTCGGCGTACTGGAAAGCCCGCGTGGCCGAAGGACATGCGATCGGCTCCCACACCTTCGACCACGACGTGCTGGCCAAGGACGGCGCCAACGGCGCCATTCTGGTCAAGCCCGGCTTCGGCGCGCACGCCGGTAAAATTATTTCGCTGACGCCGGCGCAGTATTGCGAAGAGATCAAGCGGGTCGACCAGCGCTTCGTCGAGCTGACCGGCAAGCACCTGGACCCGATCTGGCGCGCGCCGGCCGGCCGCACCACGCCGCGCACGCTGGCGGCGGCGCAGTCCTGCGGCTACGCCCACGTGGGCTGGGCGCCGGCCGGTTTCTCCGGCGACGAGCTCTCCAGCACGGCCTACCCGAATGCGGTATTGTTGCAAAAGTCGCTGCGCGACCTGCGCGATGGCGACATCTTCGTCGCCCACATGGGCATCTGGTCGCGCAAGGAGGCGTGGGCGCCGGCCAACCTTGAGCCGCTGATCAGCGGCCTGGAGCAAAAGGGCTATTGCTTCGCCACGCTGCGCGAGCATCCCGACTATCTTTCACAGTTCAAGCCGAGTTCGAAACACCCATGATGCAATTAATTTCCGACTGGCTGGGCGCCGCCCAAGGCTGGTTGTTCGAGACCGTGATACAGCCGCTGGTGTTCCAGCTCGGCTGCGGCGAATTCATCGAGGAAGCCTTCGAAGGCACGGAATGGCTGCTGATCGGCATGCTGGAGCTGACGCTGCTGTTCCTGGTGCTGCGCCCGCTGGAGGCGATGATCCCGGTGCACAAGATCACCGACCCGCGCGCGCGCTGGAACGATTTCCTCTACACCGTGCTGCACCGCATCGGCCTGTTTTCGGTGCTGATCTTCTTCACGCTCGATCCGCTGATGGACAGCGTGGCGGCCATGCTGCGCTTTGAAAGCTTCCATCCGCTCAACCTCGAAACCCTGATGCCGGGCATCAGTCCGCTGGGCAGCTTCATGGTCTACTTCGTGGTGCTGGATTTCTTCGATTACTGGTACCACCGCGCCTCGCACCAGTTCAACTGGTGGTGGGGGCTGCACGGCCTGCACCACAGCCAGCAGAACATGAACCTGTGGAGCGACAACCGCAACCACCTGCTCGACGACCTGCTGCGCGACGTCTACATGGGCGTGATCGCGCTGTGCATCGGCGTCGAGCCGGCGCAGTACGTGATGCTGGTGTCGGTCTCGCGCATCCTGCAAAGCCTGCAGCACGCCAATGTGCGCATCCACTTCGGCCGCGTCGGCGAATGGCTGCTGGTGTCGCCGCGCTACCACCGCATGCACCACGCGATCGGCGTCGGCCACGAATCGCACGGCAAGGGCACGCTGGGCGGCTGCAATTTCGCCGTGCTGCTGCCGGTCTGGGACATCATTTTCCGCACCGCCAATTTCACGCCGCAGTTCGTCGCCACCGGCATCCGCGACCAGCTGCCGCAGACCGATGAGCGCGGCGTGGTCACGCCGGGCCGCGAGTACGGCCGGGGCTTCTGGGCGCAGCAATGGCTGGGCCTGAAGCGCATGGTGGAATACGCACGCAAGGATGTGGTCTGATGAACCAGGTACTACGCTCCTGGGGCCGGGCCTTCCTGTCGCAATGGCACGGCAAGATGCTGGCGATGAGTTTGGCGCCGTTTCTGCTGGCGGTCGGCGTGTGGGCCGTGGCGCTGTATTTCTGGCTGCAACCGCTGATCGATTACGTGCACGCGCAGTTCGCCGAGCACAATCTGTTCGCGCCGGCCGGCAACCTGCTGGCGTCGCTGGGGCTGGCCTTCCTGAAGACCGTGATGCCGCCGCTGATCGCGATGCTGCTGTTCCTGCCGCTGATGATCTTGACCGCGCTGATCTTCATCGGCGTGATCGCGATGCCGCTGATCGGCCGCCACGTCGGCCTGCGCCACTATCCGCAGCTGGAGCAGCGCAAGGGCGGCAGCCTGCTGGGCAGCGCCGTCACCGCGCTGGGCGGCATGGCGATCTTCATCGGCCTGTGGATCGTGACGCTGCCGCTGTACTTCTTCCCGCCGCTGGCGGTGATCGTGCAGGCGCTGCTGTGGGGCTGGCTGACCTGCCGCGTGATGGTGTACGACGCGCTGGCCGACTACGCCAGCGCCGAGGAGCGCCGCCAGATCCTGGCCGAGCACCGCTGGCGCCTGCTGGCGATCGGCGTCATCTCCGGCGCGGCCGGCGCCGTGCCGGGCGCGATCTGGCTGGGCGGCACCGTGATGGCGGTGGTGCTGTTCCCCTTCCTGGCGGCGGCGTCGATCTGGCTGTATGTGCTGATTTTTATCTTCACCGGCTTGTGGTTTGCGTATTATTGTCTCGATGCGCTGGCGCGCTTGCGCGCCGCGGCCGTTGTTGTCACCACCATTGAAGAAAGCGGGCAATCATGACGATCGGTCTCATCATCATCGGCGACGAAATCCTGTCCGGCAGGCGCGTCGACCAGCATTTCCCCAAAGTCGTGCAACTGCTGGCGGCGCGCGGCCTGCAACTGAACTGGGCCGAAGTGCTGGCCGACGATCCCGAGCGCATCACCGCCACGCTCAAGCGCACCTTCGCCAGCGACGACATCGTGTTCTGCTGCGGCGGCATCGGCGCCACGCCGGACGACCACACGCGCCTGGCCGCCGCCAACGCGCTGGGCCTGCCGCTGGTGATGCACGAGCAGGGCAAGATCAACATCCAGCAGCGCATCCTGCAAATGGGCCGGGACGCCGGCCAGGAAGTCGACCTGAACTCGGCCGAGAACCTGCACCGCCTGAAGATGGCCGAATTCGCCCAGGGCGCGGCGCTGATTCCTAACCCGTACAACAACATTGCCGGTTTCTCGCTGCACAAGCATTACTTCGTGCCGGGCTTCCCGGTGATGGCCTGGCCGATGATCGAGTGGGTGCTCGACCACCACTACGCCGACCTGTTCAACCGCGAGCCGCGCCTGGAGCAGTCGGTGCTGGTGTACGAGACCGCCGAATCGGCGCTGACGCCGCTGATGGTGGAGCTGGAGGCGCAGTTCCCGCGCGTGAAGGTCTTCAGCCTGCCGAGCGTGGGCGATGCGCACACGCGCCGCCACATCGAGCTGGGTGTCAAAGGCGAAGCGGTCCAGACAGCCACTGCGTTTATCCAATTGTGCGCTGAGCTCAAGAAGCTCCGTGTAGAGTTCAGCAACACTTAGTGCCACACTGTTATCAAACGCTGACAGACGGCGTTCTTCCCCCGGGAAGAGCGCCGTTGTTTTTTTGCGAAAAACAAACGGCGCGGTAAAATTATTCTGCTGCCGCGCCGGTTCGCGCGTCGCCGATGTGGTGCAATGGAAGCTAGCAATGTAGTGCATACATTCGAGTAAGTTTTACTGAAACAGCTGACCGGTTTGAATCATATGTTAAGCAATCGTCGTTTCCGCCGGCCCCGTATTGTTGTTCGCGCAGTGCGCAAATTGCGCGCAGGCGCCGCAGCACTTGGCTATCGTCGCACCCGGCACCTGCGTGTCGTGCCGCCGCCCACTCCCGAGCAAACCGAAGCGCATCTGGCCCAGGCCCAGATGGACCCGCCTCCGCCTGCGTTGCCGCCGAAGAGCAAGCGCTCGCGCAATGCTTTCCTGCTGGTGCTGCTGGTCGGCCTGTCGTTCGCGGTCTACTGGGGCGTGCAGGAAACCCGTACCTCCAGCATGCAGGCGCGCATCTTCACCGACCTGGTCGGCAAGATGACCTACAAGATGGAGCCGGGCGCCAGCAAGGCTATCCGCTTCCCGAAAGACAGCCCGTACGACGAGCGGCTCGGCTACGCCAGCCTGCCGGACTACCTGGGCAAGCTGAGCGCGCGCGACTACCAGGTCAGCGCCCAGGTGCGCATCTCGCCCAAGATGGCCGAGCTGGCCGACATGGGCGTGTTCGCCACCTACCGCGAGAAGACCAAGACCGGCCTGACGATCTACGATTGCCGCGCGCAGCAACTGTTTGCCGCCAGCTATCCCGAGCGCATCTACAACAAGTTCGAGCAGGCGCCGATGGCCTTGATTAACAGCCTGCTGTTCATCGAAAACCGCGAGCTGCTCGACACCAAGTACCCGACCCGCAATCCCGCCGTCGAATGGGACCGCTTGGGCAAGGCCGTGATTGAAAAGAGCGTCAACTCGGTTGCCGGCGGCGGCCATCGCGCGGCGGGCGGCAGCACGCTGGCCACGCAGATCGAGAAATACCGCCATTCGCCGGAAGGCCGCACCGGTTCGATGAAGGACAAGCTGCAGCAGATGGTGTCGGCCAGCCTGCGTTCCTACCAGGATGGCCCGGACACCACCAAGGCCCGCCGCCGCATCGTGCTCGACTACTTGAACACGGTGCCGCTGTCGGCCAAGCCCGGCTACGGCGAGGTCAACGGCATCGGCGACGGCATGTGGGTGTGGTATGGCCGCAGCTTCGCCGACTTCAACCGCCTGCTGGGCGGCAAGCTCGACAACCCGGATGCGGAAACCGCGCTGACCTACAAGGAAGCGCTGAGCCTGATGATTGCGCAACGCCGTCCGAGCTATTACCTGGGCGCCGGCGCGGCCGACCTGGAAGTGCTGGCCAACAGCCACCTGCGCATCCTGGCGCAGGACGGCATCATCACGCCGGCCATGCGCGACATGGCTTTGCAGCAGAAGCTGCATCCGGCCACCGGCAATGGCCTGGAGTCGGCGCCGGCGATGACCTTCGTCACGCGCAAGGCGTCCAACGCGATCCGCAACCACCTGGCCAACCTGCTGGGCGACAACCGCATGTACAACCTGGACCGGCTCGACCTGAGCGTGGTCAGCACGCTGGACGCGCAAGCCCAGACCGCCGTCACGCAAGTGCTGCGCGACCTGCGCGATCCCGAGAAGGCCAAGGCCGCCGGCCTGACCGGCAAGGGCATGCTGGGCAACGGCGATCCGGCCAATGTGGTGTACAGCTTCACCTTGCTGGAGAAGGGCGAGCAGAACAATCTGCTGCGCCTGCAGACCGACAACTTCGACCAGCCGCTGGACATCAACGAAGGCGCCAAGCTGGACCTGGGTTCGACCGCCAAGCTGCGCACGCTGGTGACTTACCTGGACATCGTCGACCAGCTGCACCGCAAGTACGGCGGCATGGACGCGGCGGCGCTGGGCAATGTGCGCATCGACCCGCAGGACAAGCTGTCGCAATGGGCGCTGGAGTACTTCAAGGCGCTGCCGCTGGAGAAGGGCGGACGCGAGCTGACGCCGATGCTGAACGCGGCCATGGAGCGCAAGTATTCGGGCAATCCGGGCGAGGGCTTCTTCACCGGCGGCGGGCTTCACCACTTCGGCAACTTCTCCAAGGAAGACAACGGCAAGATCCTGACCGTCACCGAGGCGCTGCGCCATTCGACCAACCTGGTGTTCGTGCGCCTGATGCGCGACGTCGCCAAGTACTACATGTTCCAGACGCCGGGCTCGTCGGCGTCGCTGCTGGCCGATGCGGACGATCCGCGCCGCGCGCAATACCTGGCGCGCTTCGCCGACAAGGAAGGCAAGGAATTCCTGGCGCGCTTCTACGTCAAGTACAAGGGCAAGCAGGCGTCCGAGCTGGACAAGGTGCTGCTGGCCAACATCCGCAGCACGCCGGTGCGGCTGGCGGTGATCCACCGCACCGTCTATCCGGCGGCCAGCCAGCAGCAGTTCGCCGCCTTCCTGAAGGACAACCTGCCGTCGCAGAACGAGGTGCCGGAAGAGCGCGTCGCCAAGCTGTACGAGCAGTATGCGATCGACAAGTGGTCGCTGGCCGACCGCGGCTACCTGGCCAGCGTGCACCCGCTGGAACTGTGGATGGCGGCCTATATGCGGCTGCACCCCGGCGCCACGCTGTCGCAGATGACGGCGGCCAGCGAGCAGGAGCGGCAGGAAGTCTACCAGTGGCTGTTCAAGACTCACCACAAGCACGCGCAGGACAAGCGCATCGCCGGCCTGATCGAGGTGGAGGGCTTCATGGAAATCCACAAGCAGTGGAAGAAGATGGGGTATCCGTTCGATTCGCTGGTGCCTTCGTATGCGACCACGCTGGGGGCGTCGGCCGACCGGCCGGCGGCGCTGGCGGAGATGATGGGGATTATCGTCAACGGCGGCGTGCGCAAGAGCAGCCAGCGTATCAGCTCGCTGCACTTCGCCGAGGGCACGCCGTATGAAACGGTCGTCACCAAGGGCAAGCCGACCGCCAACGAACAGGTGCTGTCGCCGGAGGTGGCGCGGGTGGTGGCCGACGCGATACGCGGCGTGGTGTCGGACGGCACGGCCAAGCGGGCGCGCACGGCCTTCGTCGGCTCGGACGGCAAGGTGATCCCGGTGGGCGGCAAGACCGGCACCGGCGACCAGCGTTTCGACGTCTACGGCGGCGGCGGGCGGCTGATCGAGTCGCGCTATGTGAACCGGTCGGCGACGTTTGTGTTCAATATCGGCGAGCGCTTCTTCGGTTCGATGACGGCCTATGTGCACGGTCCGGAATCGAAGAACTACGACTTCACCAGCGCGCTGCCGGTGCAGCTGCTGGTGGTGCTGGCGCCCAACCTGATGCCGCTGATCGAGCCGCATCCGGTCGCCAGGCCGGGGGCGACGCCGCCGGCGATCGTCAAGACCGGCGGCAACGCCACCGCGGCGGTGACGCCGCCGCTGCAGGCCTGCGGCGGCTGATACTACCCCGTACGGCGGCACACCAGGGTCGGACCCCGTACGGGGTCCGACCCTTTGCTTGCGGGGGCGGGTTTCCCTTGCATAGTTGCCCGTTTGTTGGCAATGTATCAGCCCATGAAACCGATACGCCATCACATGTCCAAAATCCTCAAGTTCACGCAGTTCTCAGTGCGGGACTTGTTTGTCGCCGCCGCACCCACCATCGCGCTGATTGCCGGCGTCTGCCTGCTGGCCTACTGGCTGGTGGACCCGGCGCCGCCGCGCACGGTGCGCCTGGCCACCGGCCAGGAAAACTCCGCCTACGAGGAATTCGGCAAGAAATACGCGGCCGCGCTGGCCAAGCACGGCGTCAAGGTGACGCTGGTGCCGTCCGCCGGCTCCGGTGAAAACCTCAAGCGCCTGCGCGCCGGCGAAGTCGACATCGCCTTCGTGCAAAGCGGCTCCACCAACGAGGAAGCGGCCGAACGCGAAGGCCTGACCTCGCTGGGCAGCCTGTTTGTCGAGCCGCTGTGGCTGTTCCTGCGCGAGACCAAGGGCAAGCCGCCCATCACCCAGCTGACCCAGCTGAAGGGCTTGAAGATCAACTACGGCCCCAAGGGCGCAGGCGCGCCGCGCCTGTTCCGCCAGGTGCTGGAACTGAACGGTGTCGAGAAGGGCGAGGTCGAGCGCTTCTCGCTGGCCAACACGCCGGCCACGGTGGAGCTGCTGGAAGGCCGCATCGACGGCCTGGTGTTCACCTCGGCGCCGGAGGCGCCGCTGATCCAGATGCTGCTGCAAACGCCGGGCATCAAGCTGTTCAACTTCAACCAGGCCGAGGCCTACGCGCGCAAGCTGCCCTTCCTGACGCACGTGGTGCTGCCGCAGGGGATCGTCGACCTGGGCCGCGACATCCCGGCCGAGGACTACAACCTGATCGCCCCCACCGCCACGCTGGTGGCGCGCGACGATCTGCATCCGGCGCTGACCGACCTGTTCGTGCAGGCGGCCAGCAGCATCCACAGCGGGGCCGGCTGGTTCTCGCAGCAGGGCCAGTTCCCGTCGGCCAAGTACACCGAGATTCCGGTCGACGCCGAGGCGGCCAAGTACTACAAGAGCGGGCCGCCGCTGCTGCAACGCTACATGACGTTCTGGCTGGCCAATTTCTTCGACCGCATGTGGGTGGTGGTGGTGGCGCTGGGCGCGCTGATACTGCCGCTGTCCAAGGTGGTGCCGCCGCTGTACGTGTGGCGCATCCGGTCGCGCGTGTACCGCTGGTATGGCCAGCTGCGCGCGGTGGAGCAGGCGGTGGAGGATGCGCCGGAAGGTTCGCGCATGGAGGTGTACGAGGCGCAGCTGCTGCGCCTGAACGAGATCGAGGACCTGGTCAACCAGGTGTCGATCCCGCTGTCGTTCGCGGACGGCTTGTACGGCTTGCGCAGCCACATACAGTTCGTGCGCAAGCGTATCCAGTTCCTGATGGGCGAGTCGGCGCCCGCCGTGGATGAGGCGGTGGCGGTGTAACTGGCGTCAGGCGCCGGTCCAGGGCAGGTCGGCCTTGCACCAGCCGTTGACGTTCTTGCGGTGGCCGCGCTCGTCCTTGTCGCCTTCGAAGCCTTCCAGGATGTCGTAGCAGTGCTTGTAGCCGTGCTCGGTCGCCAGCTTGGCCGCGTTGCGCGAGCGCACGCCCGAGCGGCACAGGAACAAGATCACCTGGTCCTTGCGCACCACCGAATTCAATTCCTCGATGAACTCGTGGTTGGCGATGCCGCCCGGGTAGATGGTCCACTGGACTGCACCATGTTGGGCTTCCGGGATCGCCACCCGCCCGACCCAGTCGCGCTCCGCATGGGTGCGCACGTCGATCAGCTTGACGGCGTTGTCGGCGCTGATCAGTTCATAGGCTTCCTGGGGCGTGACGGCGCCCGCGTACGGCCAGTCTTTGCTGCGGCTGCGCGCCAGCGCCAGAATATCGTCTATTTTGCTCATGTCATGTTCCAGAAATAAGTTTGAGTTTATTATAGGCTTCCTGCACGCGCACCACAGGCAGGCGCACCAAAGCCGTGCGTTTTACGGAAATATTCCAAAAATGCACAAATACGGTGCAATATCTCGAACATGCACTCCCTTGGTGCGGCATTGATCTGCCTCATATTGTGGCACTTGGGCCGGCCGGCGAATTTTAGATTCATTTGCCTGCAAGTTCAAAGACGCTATCGACATAAGCTGATGAGTTTTATGCTGGCACGAATACTGCTTACCAAGAGCGCACGAGCCCCACATTCCTTTAGGAGATACGCATGGCAATGACAGCCGCAGAAGTTCTGAAAATGGTCCAGGAAAACGAAGTCAAATTCGTTGATTTCCGTTTCGCCGACACCCGTGGTAAAGAACAGCACGTTACCGTGCCTGTGTCGCACTTCGACATCGACAAGTTCGAATCGGGTCACGCCTTCGACGGTTCCTCGATCGCCGGCTGGAAGGGCATCGAAGCATCGGACATGATTTTGCTGCCGGATCCAAACACCGCGAACATCGACCCGTTCATGGAAGAGACCACGCTGTTCATGCAGTGTGACGTTATCGAGCCTGCCGACGGCAAGGGCTACGACCGCGATCCACGCTCCATCGCCAAGCGCGCCGAGGCCTACCTGAAATCGTCGGGCATGGGCGACACCGCCTACTTCGGCCCTGAGCCGGAATTCTTCATCTTCGACAGCGTGCGCTGGAAGATCGACATGTCCGGCTGCTTCGTCAAGATCGATTCCGAAGAAGCATCGTGGACCACCGGCGAGAAGCTCGAAGGCGGCAACACCGGCCACCGTCCTACCGTCAAGGGCGGCTACTTCCCAGTGCCGCCAGTGGACAGCTTCCAGGACATGCGTTCGGAAATGTGCCTGATCCTGGAATCGCTGGGCATCCCGGTCGAAGTGCACCACCACGAAGTGGCCGGCGCCGGCCAGAACGAAATCGGCACCAAGTTCTCGACCCTGGTCGAACGCGCCGACTGGACCCAGAACCTGAAATACGTGGTCTGGAACGTGGCCCACAGCTACGGCAAGACCGCCACCTTCATGCCTAAGCCTATCGTTGGCGACAACGGTTCCGGCATGCACGTGCACCAGTCGATCTGGAAAGACGGCGTCAACCTGTTCGCCGGCGACGGCTATGCCGGCCTGTCCGACACCGCGCTGTACTACATCGGCGGCATCATCAAGCACGCCAAGGCGCTGAACGCGATCACCAACCCAGGCACCAACTCGTACAAGCGTCTGGTTCCAGGCTTCGAGGCGCCAGTGAAACTGGCGTACTCGGCTAAAAACCGTTCGGCTTCGATCCGTATTCCGCACGTGGCCAATCCTAAGGGCCGCCGTATCGAAACCCGCTTCCCGGATCCACTGGCCAACGTCTACCTGTGCTTCGCAGCGCTGCTGATGGCTGGCCTGGACGGTATCGCCAACAAGATCCACCCGGGCGAAGCCGCATCGAAAGATCTGTACCACCTGCCGCCGGAAGAAGACGCACTGATCCCAACCGTGTGCTCGTCGCTGGAAGAAGCGCTGGACAACCTGAACAAAGACCGCGAGTTCCTGACCCGTGGCGGCGTGTTCAGCGACTCCATGATCGACGCTTACATCGAACTGAAAATGCAGGACGTCCAGCGCATGCGCATGACGACTCACCCTGCCGAGTTCGACATGTACTACTCGCTGTAACAGCCAAGCGCCGGCAACGCCGGTGCGGCTGGTGCGGTACAAAACGCGGGGCGAGCAGAGCTTTCCCCGCGTTTTTCTTTGGATGTTGTATATTCGGGATGGATAGTTCCACCCACGGATTACGAATGACAACTCGTTTCAACAGATGCGCAGTGCCGGTGTTGCTTGCACTGCTGGGCTGCACCGCCGCCCAGGCGCAGATCTACAAGTGCACCACGCCCAACGGCAGCATCGAGTACACCGATATCAACCGCGGCAGCTACTGCAAGGCGATGGACTTGCCGGGCACCGTGGTGCCGGCGCCGCCGCGCCGCCAGGGCACGCCCGCGCGCGTTCCCGGCGTGCCGGCGCCGGTCAGCACGCCGGGGGATTTCCCCCGCGTCGACAGCGCCGAGCAGCGCGCCCGCGACGCCGACCGCCGCGGCATCCTGGAGGACGAGCTGAAAACCGAAACGCAGAAGCTGGCCGAGTTGCGCAAGGAGTTCAACAACGGCGAGCCGGAACGGCGCGGCGATGAGCGCAACTACGCCAAGTACCAGGAACGGGTGGCCGGCATGCGCGACAACATCAGCCGCTCGGAAAAGAATGTGGAAGCCTTAAAACGTGAGATCGCGAATATCCGATGACTTTAGTCAGTAAGCAAGCCGGCCGGCACAGCCTGCCTTCGCTGGCGGGGCTGGAACTGCTGGCCTCGGCCGTGGTGCTGCTGGACGCCGACGGCCAGATCGTCTACGCCAACGCCGCCGCCGAAAACCTGCTGGAGAGCTCGCTCAAGGCGCTGTCGCGCCAGACGCTGAGCGCGCAGTTCCTCAACCCCGGCGAACTCGACAACATCTGCGCCCAGGCGCGCGAGCACAAGTTCTCCGACCTGCGCCAGGACTTGATGCTGGAGCGGGCCGGGCGCGATGCGTTGCATGTGCACAGCATCGTCTCGGTGCTGGACGAACCGGCCGGCCACATCCTGATCGAGCTGCGCGAGCACCTGCAGCACCTCAAGCTGGACCGCGAGGAGCGCATCCTCGACCAGAGCCAGGTCAACAAGGAGCTGATCCGCAACCTGGCGCACGAAATCAAGAACCCGCTGGGCGGCATACGCGGCGCCGCGCAGCTGCTGGAGATGGAGCTGCCGGCGCTGCACGCGGGCCAGCTGCGCGAGTACACCCAGGTCATCATCAAGGAGGCCGACCGCCTGCAGACGCTGGTCGACCGCCTGCTGGCGCCGCACCGCCGGCCGCACATCGTCGGCGACGTCAACATCCACGAAGTGCTGGAGCGCGTGCGCAGCCTGATGCTGGCCGAGTTCCCGTCCGGCCTGACGATCTTGCGCGACTACGACGCCTCCATCCCCGAGTTCCGCGGCGACAAGGAACAGCTGATCCAGACCGTGCTCAACATCGCCCACAACGCGGCGCAGGCGCTCGCCAGCCGCATCGACAACGGCGATGCGGAGATCGTTTTCAAGACGCGCGTGGCCCGGCAAGTCACCTTGGCCAAGGTCCGCTACGGGCTGGCATTAGACTTGCATATCATTGACAATGGACCGGGCATCGCGCCCCAGATCCGCGACCGGATTTTCTACCCCTTGGTGTCGGGCAGGGAAGGCGGCAGCGGCCTGGGCTTGACCCTAGCGCAAACCTTCGTGCAACAGCACATGGGCGTGATCGAGTGCGAGAGCCGGCCTGGATATACGGATTTCCGCATCCTGCTGCCGCTGCCATAAGCCCTGGCTGGCAGGGGCGGATGCCGGGTCCCTTGATTGACGATCCATATTGCGGGATACACACAACACATGAAGCCAATCTGGATAGTAGACGACGACGAATCGATCCGCTGGGTACTGGAAAAAGCGCTGGCCCGGGAAAACCTGGCCACCAAGAGTTTTGCCAACGCGCGCGACGCCATCGCCGCGCTGGAGTTCGAGACGCCGCAGGTGCTGGTGTCCGACATCCGCATGCCGGGCGACTCCGGCCTCGACCTGCTGCAACTGGTGAAGTCGCGCTTCCCCGGCCTGCCGGTCATCATCATCACCGCCTTCTCCGACCTCGATTCGGCCGTCGCGGCCTTCCAGGGCGGCGCCTTCGAATACCTGGCCAAGCCGTTCGACATCGACAAGGCCGTCGAGCTGATCCGCCGCGCGCTGGACGAGAGCCTGCGCGAGACCAGCGTTGAATCGGGGCCGTCGGAAACCCCGGAAATCCTCGGCCAGGCGCCGGCGATGCAGGAAGTGTTCCGCGCCATCGGCCGCCTGTCGCAATCGAATGTGACGGTGCTGATCACCGGCGAATCGGGCTCGGGCAAGGAGCTGGTGGCGCGCGCGCTGCACAAGCACAGTCCGCGCGCGGCGCAGCCCTTCATCGCGCTCAACACGGCGGCTATCCCCAAGGACTTGCTGGAATCCGAATTGTTCGGCCACGAGCGCGGCGCCTTCACCGGCGCCCAGACCACGCGCCGCGGCCGCTTCGAGCAGGCCGAGAACGGCACCTTGTTCCTCGACGAGATCGGCGACATGCCCTTCGATTTGCAGACCCGTTTGCTGCGCGTGCTGTCGGACGGCCACTTCTACCGCGTCGGCGGCCACCAGCCGCTCAAGGCCAACGTGCGGGTGATTACCGCCACCCACCAGAACCTCGAACAGCGCGTGCGCGAAGGCTTGTTCCGCGAGGACTTGTATCACCGCCTCAACGTGATCCGCCTGCGCCTGCCCAGTTTGAGGGAGCGGCGCGAGGACATCCCTATTTTGGTGCGCCACTTCCTGGTGCAGAGCGCCAAGCAGCTGGGCATGGAAGCGAAGCGCATGAGCGACGCCACCTTGCAGTTCCTCAGCGGCCTGGATTTGCCGGGCAATGTGCGCCAGCTGGAAAACCTGTGCAACTGGATCACGGTGATGGCGCCGGGGCAGACGGTGGAGGTCAAGGACTTGCCGCTGGAGCTGACGCAGGAGCAGGGCGGCGGCGCCGCAGCGCCGGCGCCGGCCGAGCACTACGCGCCGGTGCAGCACCACGGCACGGTGATGGCGATACCGGTGCCGGAAGCGGGCCAGCATGCGCCGGCCGGTTCGCCGGATGCCTGGCTGGGACTGCTGGAGGCGCAGGCCGCCACCATGCTCAGCGGCGGCCAGCAGGAAGTGATGGCGGTGCTCGGACGGCAGTTCGAATCGGCGCTGATACGCACGGCGCTCAAGCACACGCATGGCCGCAAGAACGACGCGGCGGTGCGCCTGGGCATAGGCCGCAACACCATCACCCGCAAGATCGCCGAACTCGGCATCGACGGCGCCAAGGACGATTGATCCCGGCGCCGGCGCCGGTTTGAGGTAAGCTCTTGGCTGATGAAGCCAAGGGCTTTTTTTTTATGGAAACAGTATGTTGATTAATTGCGTGGCCTATCAGGACGGCCAGAAGCTGGCGGACATTCCGGTCGAGGAGATCAGCGACTACATCGAGAAGCCGGAAACCTTCGTCTGGGT
The DNA here is from genome assembly GCF_001758795.1 of Duganella sp. HH101. Taxonomy (NCBI): domain Bacteria; kingdom Pseudomonadati; phylum Pseudomonadota; class Betaproteobacteria; order Burkholderiales; family Oxalobacteraceae; genus Duganella; species Duganella sp. HH101. Next base: position 298,627 of record NZ_LRON01000002.1, read on the forward strand.
CGCGCTGCGCGACGCCCAGCCGGACGAACTGTCCATCATGCAGCAGGAATTCGGCCTGCACGAGCTGGCGGTGGAGGATGCGCGGCGCGGCCACCAGCGGCCCAAGATCGAGGAGTACGGCGATTCGCTGTTCGTGGTGGTGAAGACCATCGAATGCCGCGACAACGATATCGCCATCGGCGAGGTCGACATCTTCGTCGGCGACAGCTATGTGCTGTCGGCGCGCGACGGCGGCAGCCAGCAGGGCTTCCTCGGCGTGCGCGCGCGCGCCGAGAAGGAGCCGCATATGTTGCGCCTGGGCCCGGCCTTCGTGCTGTATGCGCTGATGGACGCCGTGGTCGACCGCTACTTCCCGGTGCTGGACATGCTGGAAACCGAGCTGGAAAAAATCGAGGAGCTGATCTTCAGCCAGGGCCGGCAGCGCGACAACATCCAGCGCCTGTATGAGCTCAAGCGCAAGGTGACGATCGTGCGCCACGTGGTGTCGCCGCTGATGGAGGCGGTGGGGCGCTTGCACGGCGGCCGCGTGCCGGCCATGTGCCAGGACACGCAGGAATACTTCCGCGACGTGCACGACCATTTGCACCGCATCAGTTCCTCGCTCGATACGATACGCGACACCATCGCCACGGCGATCCAGGTCAACCTGTCGATGGTGGCGATCGAGGAGAGCGAAGTGAACAAGCGGCTGGCGGCGTGGGCGGCGATCTTCGCGATCTGCACCGCGTTTGCCGGCGTGTGGGGGATGAACTTCAAGGTCATGCCGGAGCTGGAATGGAAGTACGGCTATCCGTTCGCGCTGTCGGTGATGGTGGGCGTGTGCCTGTACCTGCACCGGCGCTTCAAGAAGGCCGGCTGGCTGTAGCAAAAAAAACGCCCCGTGTGGCCGTGCGACGATCTTGAGCGTCGCATGCGCACACGGGGCGTTTTAACCGCTTACTTGAACTTGTAGCCGGCGGTCACGTAGACCAAGCGGCCACGTGGATCGTACTGGTTGATGTCGTAGCCGGACTGGAACTGATTGGTCACAGCGGTGCCAATCGGGTCAGGCTGCTTGTCGAACAGGTTCTTGATGCCCAGGGCCAGCGTCAGGTTCTTGATGCCGCGCCAGGTGACGTTGGCATCGTAGGTGGCTTCCGACGAGATGAACACTTTGTTGTCGTTCAGGTCGTGGCCAACCTGGTAGCCGGTGCGATAGTTCTGCACCAGGGTGGTCGACCATGGGCCCTTGCTCCAGGTACCTGCCAGCTGGTGTTTCCAACGCAGGATCACGCCGCCGTTTTGCGCGCCGATCACCGGGTTGCCGGCGCCGTCGACGATGGTGCCGACCTTGTGCGAGACGTCGCCGCCCGGGCTGGTCTGGTCGAAGGTATCCATGTAGGTACCGTTCAGGTTGGCTTCCAGCTTGCCGAAGCTGAAGTTGTCCTTCCAGTTGGCCGACAGGTCCAGGCCCTGCACGTTGGCGTTGCCGGTGTTGGCCAGCGTCTGCTTGATGCTGACGATGTCGTTGCCGTTCAGCGTCACCAGGCCTGCGTAGGCTGGGTCGCCGGCGCGGAAGCGCGATACGACTTCTTGCGCCGACGGCGTCGCCAGGATGTCGCGGATGTTGATGTTGAAGAAGTCAACACCGATGCTGGCGGTCGATACCGGCTGCCATACGGCGCCGAACGAGTACTGCTTCGACTTCTCAGGCTTCAGGTTGGGATTGCCGCCCGACAGAGCATTGACTTGCAGACCGGTTTGCTTGGTCGCCGGGTCGTTGAACTGCTCGGAAGTGCCCAGCGTCTGCGGCTGCCACAGGTCGATCAGCGACGGTGCGCGGAAGCCGGTGCCGTACGAGCCGCGCAGCAGGAAGGTCTTGATCGGCTGCCAGCGGACATTGCCTTTCCAGTTGGCCGAGTTGCCGACGTCGTCGTAGTGGTCGTCGCGCACGGCCAGGTTGGCTTCCAGCGTCTTCGTCAGCGGGATGCTCAGTTCGCCGAATGCCGAGTTGACGGTGCGGTCGCGGTCGACCGGCTTGACCGAGCCGCCCAGGCCGGAGATGTCGCCCGACTGGTAGGCCTCGCTTGGATTGGTGGTGTAGTTCTCTTTGCGCGACTGGGCGCCCAGCGCGTACTGCGGGGTGATGCCGGCGATGGTCCAGAAGTCGCCGGTGATCTTGGCGTCGAAGGAGTCGCTGGTCGATTTGGCCGACAGGAAGTCGCCGCTGAATGCCGCGCCTTTCAGCTGGTCAGCCAGGGCGCCGGTTTGCACGCCGCCTGCCGCCCATGGGTTCCAGTTGCTGTTGTTGATGATCTTGGCGTAGGCCACTTGCGAGAAGTAGCCGGTGGTCACAGCGCTGTTCAGCTTGGACTCGTTGTGGGTCAGCGCCACTTCGTAGTCGACCGCGCCGATGGTGCCCTTGGCGCCAACGACCACGCGCGCCTGCTTGGCGGTGTCCACGTTCTGGCGTGGACCGAAGTCGAACACGCGCGAGGTGATCGACAGCGGCTTGCCGATCAGCGAGCTGAAGCCCTGGCTTTGCAGGTAAGGCACGGCGATCGACTGGTAGGCCGGGTTGCTCGGGAACAGCAGCAGTGCCGCGTCCACGCCCTGCTTGGCGAACTCGCCGTCGGTCTCGAAGAAGCTGGCGCGCGCCGGCGAGGCCTGGTAGGTCTGGGTGACTTTGCTCTGCGAGTACAGCACGTCGCCGAACAGCTGGTGCTTGTCGTTGATCTGGTAGCTCAGGTTGCCGGTCAGGTTGAACAGTTCGCGATCAGGCGTCAGGCCGACGTCCGGGCCCGAATCGTAGTAGCAGTAAGGCGAACCCATGGCGCCGCCTTGCAGCGTGCCCATCTTGATGGTGCCGCACTTGTCGCCGATGGCCAGCGGGTTGCCGTAGCCCGAACCGCCCGAGCTGAAGCCTGCGTCAGGGCCTTTGCCTGGCGTGAACGAACCCTGGATGTTGCCCAGGCCGGTCGCCGTGCCGTTGTAGTAAGGCAGCTTGGTCGAGGTGGCCGCGTAGTCGCGGTCACGGCCGAACAAGGCTTTTTCTTTTTCGTAGGAACCCGACAGCACCACGTTCAGCTTGTCGGTGTTGTAGCCGCCGGTGATCGAGGCCTTGCTGTTCTGGCCGCCGCCGCTGTGCGTAGGCGAGGCGTAGCCGCCGGTGATTTCCACGCCGTCGGTCTGCTTGGACAGGATGAAGTTGACCACGCCGGCCACCGCATCGCTGCCGTACACGCCGGAAGCGCCGTCTTTCAGCACTTCGACGCGCTCGATGGCGGCCAGCGGGATGACGTTGACGTTGACGGAGGCGCCGTCGCTGCCGGCAAACGCCGCCAGGCGGCGGCCGTTGACCAGCACCAGGGTGCGGGTCGAGCCCAGGCCGCGCAGCGAGATCGACGACAGGCCGCCGGTCGAGGTGCCGGCGCCGGTGGCGTTGCTGGTACCGCCCGCCGAGGAGAAGGCCGAGATCGATTGCAGCAACTCTTCGGTGCTGGTGGCGCCGGTACGGGCGATGTCCGCCTTGGTGACGACTTGCACCGGCAGCGAGGTTTCAGCGTCGACGCGCTTAACCGACGAACCGGTGATTTCCACGCGCTGTATAACAGGGGTATCCTGTGCAAATACTGGCTGGGTCAGCAGGCCTGCACCGATCAGTGCGGCGCCGCCCGAAAACATCAGGCGCAGTGAACGCGAAATTACAGTTTCCATCATCATGCTTTTGAACTCCTGGCGAGGTACGGATTGATACTTTGTCATTGAAAATTTCACAATGAATAATCTATCTATAAAATTATTCTGGCGGTCATCAGACCACCTGGGCCGTTCATGGTCAATCGGAGCTCTGTAACAACAATGAAATAAACAACACTTTTCGCGGTTATTTCAAAAAAAGACGACTTATTTACACAAAAATACAAAGTTTTTGGTTGTTTATAGCCGAGACGTGCTAAGCACGCGGCGAACGTTCAACCATGTTCATGCGAGCCGAGGGTATGATGAGTGACGACAAGTTATTGGCCGAACAAGCGACACCGCTGCCGTTGTTTGGCGCCGAGGATGGCCGGACGCTGGCCGAGGCGGCCTTGCGTTCGATCACGGCCTCGACCGCGCGGGTGCGCGGCGACGACTTCCTGCGCATCCTGGTGCACGACCTGGCGCGGGCGCTGGATGTCACCTATGTGATCGCCGGCCGGGTGATCGTCATGGAGGACGGCCAGGAAGGCATCCGCACGCTGGCCGTGTGGGGCGGCGCCGACTACCTGCCGAACATGGAATACAGCCTGCTGCACACGCCCTGCCAGGATGTCACCGACCAGAGCATGTGTTTCCACGCCTGCGGCATCCAGGCCGATTATCCGAAGGACACGCTGCTGGTCGACATGCGGGCGGAAAGCTATATCGGCATGCCGATGATCGATACCGAAGGCCGCACGCTGGGCATCCTGTCGGCCATCGACACCAAGCCGATGTCGGACGACAAGCGCTTGCTGGCGCTGTCGCTGCTGTCGATCTTTGCCGCGCGCGGCGCGGCCGAGTTGCAGCACCAGGAGCGCGAGCAGGTGCTGGAGCACAAGGTCCAGCAGCGCACCGAGGCCTTGCGGGCGGCGCAGACCATTTTGATCGAGCAGGAAAAGATGGCGGCGCTGGGCGCGCTGGTGGCGGGCGTGGCGCACGAGGTCAACACGCCGATCGGCGTGGCGGTGACGGCGGCGTCGACCTTGAGCAGCTATGCGGCCGAACTGGCCAAGTGCGTGTCGGGCGAGCGCGTCAGCCGCTCCGAGCTGGTGGCGACCGCCCAGCGCATGCAGGAGGCGGCCTTGCTGGTGGAGCGCAACCTGCTGCGCGCCGCCGACCTGATCGGCAACTTCAAGCAGCTGGCGGTGGACCAGGGCAGCTTGCACGTCACCACGCTGGCGCTGCTGGAGCATGCGCAGAGCGTGGTGTCGGCGCACGGCCCGGCGTTGCGCAAGAGCGGCATCACGGTGGTGCTCGATATCGCGCCGGAGTTGCGGGTCCGGCTGGATCCGGGGCGCTGGTCGCAGGTGCTGTCGAATCTGTTGATGAACAGCGCCAAGCACGCGTATCCCGACGGCGGCCCTGGCGTGGTGACGCTGGGGGCGCGCATGGCGCAGGTCGATGGCCTGCGCTGCCTGTTGCTGGAGTTTGCCGACGACGGTGCCGGCATGACGAAGGAAGTGCGGGAGCGCCTGTTCGAACCCTTCTTCACCACCAAGCGCGGGCAGGGCGGCTCGGGGCTGGGCATGCACATCGTCTACACGATCATGCAGCAGATGGGCGGGCAGGCGGCGGTCGAGGCTTGCCAGAGCGGCAGCCGCATCAAGCTGCGGCTGCCGGCTCCGGAGCAGGCTTAAGGCTTGGGCTGCTGGTCGGCGGCCATCGACAGGGCCACGGCCTCGGCCACCTTGATGCCGTCGACGCCGGCCGACAGGATGCCGCCCGCGTAGCCGGCGCCTTCGCCGGCCGGGAACAGGCCGCGCGTGTTCAGGCTTTGCAGCGTGTCGTCGCGGCGCTTGATGCGGATCGGCGACGAGGTGCGCGTTTCCAGCCCGGTCAGCACGGCGTCGTGCTTGAAGTAGCCCTTGACCTGCTTGTCGAACGCCGGGAAGGCTTCGCGCAGCGCCGTCACGGCGAACTCCGGCAGGATGGCCGCCAGGTCGGTCAGGTGCACGCCCGGTTTGTACGACGGCACCACGCTGCCGAATTCGGTCGAGGCGCGGCCGGCGACGAAGTCGCCCATCAGCTGGCCCGGCGCGTTGTAGGTGCCGCCGCCCAGTTCGAACGCCTTCTCTTCCAGGCGGCGCTGGAATTCGATGCCGGCCAGCGGGTGGCCCGGGTAGTCGACTTCCGGCGAGATATTGACCACGATGGCGCTGTTGGCGTTGCGTTCGTTGCGCGAATACTGGCTCATGCCGTTGGTGACGACCCGGCCCGGCTCGGACGCGGCCGCCACCACCGTGCCGCCCGGGCACATGCAGAAGCTGTAGACCGCGCGGCCGTTGGAAGCGTGGTGCACCAGCTTGTAGTCGGCCGCGCCGAGGATGGGGTGGCCGGCGTTGGGGCCGAAGCGGCAGGTGTCGATCAGCGATTGCGGGTGTTCGACGCGGAAGCCGATCGAGAATGGTTTCGCTTCGATGTAGACGCCGCGCCGGTGCAGCATCTCGAAGGTGTCGCGCGCGCTGTGGCCGACCGCCAGCACCACGTGGTTGGTGACGATCTTCTCGCCGCTCTCCAGCGTCAGGCCGCGCACCTGGCCGCCGTCCGCGCCTTGCTCGATCTCGATGTCGACCACCTTGTTTTCGAAGCGGTACTCGCCGCCCATCTGCTCGATGTTGGCGCGCATCTGCTCGACCATCTTCACCAGGCGGAAGGTGCCGATGTGCGGCTTGCTGACGTAAATGATTTCCTCCGGCGCGCCGGCCTTGACGAACTCGGTCAGCACCTTGCGGCCGTAGTGTTTCGGATCCTTGATCTGGCTGTACAGCTTGCCGTCCGAGAAGGTGCCGGCGCCGCCTTCGCCGAACTGCACGTTCGACTCCGGGTTCAGCTCGCGCTTGCGCCAGAAGCCGAAGGTGTCGACGGTGCGCTCGCGCACCTGCTTGCCGCGTTCGAGGATGATGGGACGCAAGCCCATCTGCGCCAGGATCAGCGCCGCGAACAGGCCGCAGGGCCCGGTGCCGATGACCACCGGGCGCGGGTTGCGGTCGTGGCCGGCCAGCTGCTCGCCGTGGGCGACGAACTTGTACGAGGTGTCCGGCGACGGCATCAGGTGGGTGTCGTGGTGCAGGCGTTTGAGCAGCTCTGCTTCGTCCTTGACCTCGACGTCGAGCGAATAGATCAGCACGATCGCGGTTTTCTTGCGGGCGTCGTAGCTGCGTTTGAATACCGTGTAGCCGAGCAGGGCGTCGGCGGCGATGCCCAGGCGGGCCAGGATGGCGGCCGGCAGTTCGTCCTCGGTATGGTTCAGCGGGAGTTTGACTTCGTTTAATCGCAACATGGATAGCTTCCTGAGAGGGCGCTGTCTAGGCGCCATGGTCGGCGGGCCGGCGCGGCGGCGTTGCGCGCTGCTACGGTCCCGTAAAACCCCGTATTTTACCCGCATTGGCCGCCATTTGCAGCTATGTTGGCCTGGCTTGCCTTTTGAAATGCGGCAAAACGCCGTCGCGGCGAATATAAGACGCCGCGCGGGTTATTGTGGAATATTAAATTCTGCGATCCAATGCGGCAGGGCCGGACATATTATCGACCCCTAATCCGATGTTTAAATACGGATAATTAAACGCCATTGTTTTCTTATTCCTCGGGTATTTAAATATTCAGGTGGGGAATAACCAGTGGTAAATAATATGCGGTTATCAAGAAATCATGACCCGCATCGACAACTTCGTCCCGGGCAATGCACCTGCTATTGCCTTTAGGTAATCATTCACAAGTAAACAATCGTCGCATTTGTTGTTAAAAGACGACTCGCACCAAAACGGCAAGCGGCCGCTTTTAATCCGTTCAAGCGGGGAATTTGGTTTCTTTGTGGAACTTTTTTCAGGGCCGCCGAGTGCTCAAATAGATGCGATTCCGGGCAAATTGGATGTGCTTTGTTCTGGAAAGCGCGGCTTTTCCCTTGATTATCACCGGTTGGCGCTTGACGATTGAAAATTTTGGTGTACTCGCCCAGAGGGCTCCACGCTAGGACGGGAAACGTAGCAAGTTCGTTGCTTTGTTGTTTTTTGGCGAGTATTCCGTTATTTGATAGGAAATTAAAAGTGTGTTTTTGAAAACATTCTCCCGCGATCGATGGCGCGACGTGAAGCACTGTTGTACGAAGGAGACATTTCGCAAGCTTGCCAAAAAAGAATTCTTTTGCAACTCGGAGTAGATGCTTTGCCGCAACGCACCATGGCGGTGCGGAGAATCTGAGGCGGCTGGGCCGACGTTCGGGAGTGTGTAAGGTTCGTTGACAATAGTCGAGTTGCTATGTTTTTATGAACAGCGGAAAAGTTTGGCTTTATTTCATCATTGATGACGCAGCGCCGATCTTTACCCGGGGCATTGAAAGGGCAGTTGCCGGGATTTGTAGGGTTTTATCCAGACTTTATGCAAGGCCGGTAGAGGTTAAACAAAGAAATGGGTCGTTTTTACAAGCTATCCAAAAGATGCCGTTAAACGTCTAATAAACACATCCAAGGGAATACAATATAATGATCAAGGAAACAGTATTGTCTCGCTCGATCCGCCTGATGTTCGTCGGCGGGATTGCGCTGGGTATGCACGCAGCTTCCGCGCAGCAAGCGCCGGACCAGCCGCTGCAAAAAGTTGAAGTGACCGGTTCGCGTATCCCGACGCTGAACACGGAAGGCGCCAGCCCAGTGACGGTACTGAGCGCTAAAGACATCAAGATCGATGGCGTGCGCAATGTCGAAGACATGCTCAACAACCTGCCGCAAGTGTTTGCTGCCCAGGGTGCCGCGATCTCGAACGGCGCCTCCGGCACCGCAACCGCCAACCTGCGTAACCTGGGTTCCGACCGTACCCTGGTACTGGTCAACGGCAAGCGTCTGCCAGCCGGTAGCGTGAAAGATTCCGCACCGGACTTGAACGAAATCCCATCCGGCCTGATCAAGCGCGTTGAAGTGCTGACCGGCGGTGCTGGCGCGGTGTACGGCGCAGGCGCGGTGTCGGGCGTGATTAACTTCATCCTGCGCGACAACTTCGAAGGCGTGGAAGTCCAGGGCAATCTGGCCGGCTTCAACCACAAGCAGCACAACTCGGTCAGCAAAGTGGTGACGGACCGTGGCTTCCCTGTTCCAGGCAACGTCAACTTCGACGGCCGGACCAAGGATGCCAGCATCCTGATGGGTAGTAACTTCGACAACAACAAGGGTAACGCCACCTTGTTCTTCACCTACAAAGAAACCAATCCGGTTCTGCAGTCGGCACGCGATTTCTCCTCGTGCGCACTGGCTGGCGGCGATCCTAGCTTCACCTGCTCCGGTTCCGGCACCCAGGCCAGCGGCCGCGTCGGCGGTTTCACCAACGACGGCAAGGGCGGCGTACGCGCTTACAACGGCGCCACCGATGCCTACAACTTCGGTCCGCTGAACTACCTGCAGCGTCCGTCGCAGATGTACGGCTTCAACGCCCAGGCGCACTACGACATCAACGACAAGGTGCGTGTTTACCAGGAATTTGGTTTCCACAACTACTCGACCGATGCGCAAGTGGCGCCAGGCGGTATCTTCTTCGGCGTGCGCGCCACCGTCGCCGGCGACAACCCGATGCTGAGTGACGCTTGGCGCACCGCGCTGGGCCTGACCAATTCGCCAACCTCGAAGGTTACCGTCAACATCGGTAAGCGTAACGTCGAAGGCGGTCCGCGTATCAACTCGATCAACGACAACTCGTTCCGCGAAGTGCTGGGTGTCAAGGGCGAAATCAACAACTGGTCCTACGACGTCTTTGGCCAGTACGCTCGCGTCAGCCACAGCGAATCGAACACCAACTACTTCTCGCTGGCTAAGATCGCCAAGGCTTTCGACGTAGTCAACGTCGGCGGCAAGGCAACCTGCGCATCGGTCGTCAATGGTACCGATCCAGCTTGCGTACCGTACAACCTGTACGGCGGCGCGATCACCCCGGCCATGCTGAACTACCTGAACGCTTCGGGCATCGTCACCGGCTACACCCAGCAGATCATCATGGGCGGTAACATCGGCTCCGACTTGGGCGTGTACGGCATCAAGTCGCCATGGTCGAGCAACGGTATCGGCGTGTCGTTCGGTGTAGAGCGTCGTGCCGAGAAACTGGTCTTCCGTCCGGATGACACCAGCCTGTCGGGTGACCTGTCCGGCGCCGGCGGCGCATCGCCTCCGCTGGTTGGCGGCTACTCGGTCAAGGAAGTGTTCGCCGAGACCCGCGTTCCGCTGCTGGAGAAAAAACCGTTTGCTGATTCGCTGGATCTGTCGGGTTCGTTCCGTCGTTCCGAATACAGCACCGACCGCAGCGCCAACACCTATGGTGTAGGCGTGGACTGGGCCCCGGTGGCGGATCTGGTACGTGTACGCGGCAGCTATCAGCGCGCCGTTCGTGCTCCTACCATTCCTAACCTGTACAACCCGCAATCGATCGGCAACAACGGTCCTGCGGTCGACCCGTGCGAAGGCGCGAAACCGACTGCCAGCGCCGCTGCTTGCGCCAACACCGGCGTCACCGCTGCCCAGTATGGTCATATCGAGAAAAATACGGCCAACCAGCACTCCAGCCTGACCGGTGGTAATCCTAATCTGGCGCCGGAAGAAGGTACGACCTACACCATGGGCCTGGTGCTGAACCCGATCAAGAACCTGACCGTCACCCTGGACGCGTTCAAGATCGACATCAAGAACACCATCTCGAACGTCGATCCTTCGGTTGCTCTGACCCAGTGTTTGACCACTGCCAGCCCAACCTTCTGCGCGCTGATCAAGCGTGACGCACAGGGCAGCCTGTGGTTGTCGCCTAACGGTCCTCTGGGCTACGTGACGGCTACCAACGCCAACATCGGTTCGGTCAGCACTTCCGGCCTGGATCTGGGCGCCGCCTACGTGATGCGTGCCGGCACTGCCGGTACCTTCAACTTCAACATGAACGGCACCTACATGCGTTCGTCGACGGTTGAGAACGTACCTGGCCTGGGTTCGTATGACTGCAAAGGTTACTTCGGTCCTACTTGCGGTACTCCTACCCCGGAATGGCGTCACAAGGCCCGCGTGACCTGGTCGACTCCTTGGAAATTCGACGTGTCGGCGACCTGGCGTTATGTCGGTTCGACCAAGCAGGAAGGCCTGAGCAGCGACAGCCAACTGGCTGCCGATCCGGACAGCCTGCCAGCGAAGATCGAAGATCATCTGGCCGTGCGTAACTACTTCGACCTGAACGTTCAGTATCCGATCACCAAGAAGATCAGCCTGAGCGCCGGTATCAACAACCTGTTCGATAAAGATCCACCGATCGTGTCGACCCTGGTGACTGCTGCTGCCGGTTCGGCTAACGGTAACGGCTACCCACAGGTTTACGACTCGCTGGGTCGCTTCATCTACCTGAACCTGACCGCGCGCTTCTAATCTGATTAGTCGCCAGCGTTCTATCGAAACGGCACCTTCGGGTGCCGTTTTTTTATGGCCGCGCGCCTTGCCGCTGGGCGAAAAAAAACGGCGCCCGCAGGCGCCGTCGTGGCGGAGCGCGCGGCCGTCAGAGGTCGAAGCCGCCCTGCTGGCCGCGGAAGCTGTTGATGCCGTCGGTCAGCGCGGTGATCATCGCGCGCTCGGCCTGCGACAGCTGCGGATGCCAGATGTCGAAGATCAAGACCACGCGCAGCTGCTCGCTGTCGTTCCAGGCTTCGTGCTCGATGGTGTCGTCGAAGACCCAGGCTTTGCCCGGCACCCACTCGCGCGTCTCATTGCCGACGCGGAAGCCGCAGCCCGGCGGCACGATCAGCGGCAGGTGCGTCACCAGGCGGGCGTTGCTGACGCCGACGTGGGCGGGGATGCGGGTCTTGGGCTTGAGCAGCGAGAACATCGCGGTCGGCGTGCGGCCGGGCTGGTCGGGCTGCGGGGCGCCGCCCAGCAGCGCCATGGTGCGCGGGCACTGCGCGGCGTTGGCCGGCACCGGTACGCCATCCTTGAGCAGGTGGAAGGCGCTCCAGCGCGGCGAGTTGTTCAACTCGGCAAACTGGTTGTGCGGCACGTCGGCGGCGTAGGTCAGGTAGGGCGTGAAGCCGTCCTCGGCCTGCAGCACTTGCAGGAACTCGTCGCGGATGGCGTCGGTGCCGGCCTCGATCGCGTCCAGCCACGGGAATTGCTCGCGCGGCAGGAAGGCTTGCGGCAGCAGGCCGGGGTAGTGGTACATCATCGATTCGGACTCGTAGCGGCGCTTGCGGCGCACCATCAAGTCCACCGATTCGCGGAAGCGGCGCAAGTCTTCGCCAGCGTACTGCCGGTATTGCTGCTCGAGGAAGCGGTCCAGGAAGCGGCCGTAGCCGGCGTGGTACTGGTCGACATACTGCATCGCGTGCTGGACGGCGTCGCGCATGCCGGGGTCGAGCTGGTCGGCCGGCGGCGCCACCGAGGCCACCGCGCCATACACCGAGGCCGACTGGTGGGTGTTGCCTTGCCGTTCCAGCAGGTTGGCGCGCAGGATCAGCGCCACTATATTAGAGGGCTCGGCCACCAGTGCGTTGTGGATGGCGGTTTCTTCGGCTTTCTCGTCCTGCTGGCGCTGGCAGGCCAGCGCCAGGCTGATCCAGCTTTGCGGATCGTCGGGAGCGGCCTGCGCCAGGCGTTCGAAGGCGCGGCGCGCGGTGGCGACGTCGTTGTAGCGGAAGGCGCGCTTGCCCAGGGAGCTCAGGGCCAGCACGTGGGCCGGTTGCAGTTCCAGGATGCGCGCCCACATGCGGCCGGCGTCCTCTTCCTGGCCGGCTTGCGTTGCCCTGATGGCGGCCGCCTCCAGGGCGGCGATTTCAGCTTGCGCCGTATGCGGTGAGGGCGGGGAGGTGATCATTTCTGTGTTGGCGAGTTGACAGGGAAGCTTTGTTGCCTGTCAAAAAATTATAGCCCGCCCACCTTGCCCCCAGAGGCAAGGGTCGCATGAAACTAGATCAAGTGTTGGAATTTTGCATCATTGTGTTACATTCCGCCGCACGATGTTACATGCCGCCCCACAGACCGCTCAACACGGCCACGGCCGACAGGCCGGCGGTCTCGGTGCGCAGGATGCGCGGGCCCATCGCCAGCGGCAGGGCGCCGTGCTGGGTCGCCAGGTGTTCCTCGGCGTCGCTGAGGCCGCCCTCGGGGCCGATCACCAGCGTCACCGCCTGCGGGCTCTGGTGGCGGGCCCAGTCGGCCAGCGACTGTTCGGCGCGCGGCGTCAGGATGATGCGGCGGTGCATGTCCTGCTGGGTGATCCACTGCTTGTAGTCTTGCAGCGGCGCCAGCTGGGCCAGGCGGTTGCGGCCGCTCTGCTCGGAGGCCGAGGCGATGATGCCCTGCCAGTGCGCCATCTTCTTTTCCGCCCGCTCGGCCGACAGCCGCACCACGCAGCGCTGCGCCGCCAGCGGCTGCACGCCGGACACGCCCAGCTCGATCGCCTTTTCGATGATCCAGTCCATCTTGCTGGCCTCGGGCAGGGCCTGGGCCAGCGTGACGCCGAACGGCAGCTCGACCTCGCGCGGCTGGTGCGTCTTGATCTCGACGCTGACGTGGCGCTTGCCGATCTCGCTCAGCGTGGCGCCGTACTCGCCGCCTTCGCCGTTGAACAGCGTCACCAGCTCGCCCTGGGCCAGGCGCAGCACCTGGATGTGGTGGGCCACGGCCTCGGGCAGGCTGACGAGCTGGCCGATGGCCAGAGCTTGGGCGATATAAAAGCGGGGCATGCGCGTATCCGGTCGGTTTGAGTTCCGCAATTTTAAATGGTCGACGCCTCGGTCTGGTAAAATAATGGGTTCAGCAAGTGAGCAGCACCGACAGGCAGCATCCCATTGCCCCCAGTTTCCATACTTTCGTGATAGACCGACGATGACTTCTACGCTCCCCACCACCCAAATGGCCAACGCGATCCGCGCGCTGGCAATGGACGCCGTCCAGAAGGCCAATTCCGGCCACCCAGGCATGCCGATGGGCATGGCCGAAATCGCCGTTGCGCTGTGGAGTGGCCATTACAGCCACAACCCGGCCAACCCGAAGTGGGTGAACCGCGACCGCTTCCTGCTGTCCAACGGCCACGGCTCGATGCTGCACTACGCGCTGCTGCACCTGTCCGGCTACGCGGTGAGCATGGACGACATCAAGTCCTTCCGCCAGATGCACTCGAAAACCCCGGGCCACCCGGAAGTCGACATCACCCCGGGCGTGGAAACCACCACCGGTCCGCTGGGCCAGGGTATCGCCAACGCGGTCGGCATGGCGCTGTCCGAGTACCTGCTCGCTGCCGAGTTCAACAAGCCTGGCTTTGACGTCGTCAACCACTACACCTACGCCTTCGTCGGCGACGGCTGCCTGATGGAAGGCATCTCGCACGAAGTGTGCGCGCTGGCCGGCACCCTGGGCCTGAACAAGCTGATCGCGCTGTACGACGACAACGGCATCTCCATCGACGGCAAGGTCGAAGGCTGGTTCACCGACGACACCCCGGCTCGTTTCGAAGCCTACGGCTGGAACGTGATCCGCGCGGTCGACGGCCACGATGTCGCCGCCGTGTCGGCCGCCATCGCCGCGGCCAAGACCTCCAGCAAGCCGACCCTGATCTGCTGCAAGACCATCATCGGCAAGGGTTCGCCCAACCTGCAAGGCGGCGACAAGGTGCACGGCGCCGCGCTGGGCGACAAGGAAATCGCCGCCGTCCGCGAATACATCGGCTGGAGCGCCGCGCCGTTCGAGATCCCTGCCGACATCTACGCCGCATGGGACGCCAAGTCCGCCGGCGCCAAGCTGGAAGCCGACTGGGCCGCGACCTTCGCCGCCTACAGCGCACAGTTCCCGACCGAAGCCGCCGAACTGACCCGCCGCATGAACGGCGAGCTGCCAGCGGCCTTCGACGCCGCGCTGGCCGCCGGCATCGCCGCCTGCGTCGAGAAGAAAGAAAACATCGCCACCCGCAAGGCCAGCCAGAACGCCATCCAGGCGCTGGCGCCGGTGCTGCCGGAATTCCTGGGCGGCTCGGCCGACCTGACCGGTTCCAACCTGACCAACTGGAAAGAGTGCATCGCGCTGCGTTCCGGCAAGCCGGGCAACCACATCAACTACGGCGTGCGCGAATTCGGCATGTCGGCGATCATGAACGGCGTCGCCCTGCACGGCGGCTACATCCCGTTCGGCGCCACCTTCCTGACCTTCTCGGACTACAGCCGCAACGCGCTGCGCATGGCCGCGCTGATGAAGCAGCGTTCGCTGTTCGTGTTCACCCACGATTCGATCGGCCTGGGCGAAGACGGCCCGACCCACCAGTCGGTCGAGCACGTCTCGTCGATGCGCCTGATCCCCAACCTGGACAACTGGCGTCCATGCGACACCGTCGAATCGATGGTGGCATGGGGCGCGGCGGTCAAGCGCAAGGATGGCCCGTCGACGCTGATCTTCTCGCGCCAGAACCTGCCGTACCAGGAACGCAGCGCCCAGCAGATCGCCGACGTCGCCCGCGGCGGCTACGTGCTGAGCGAAGTGGCCGGCGCCAAGGTCACGCTGATCGCCACCGGTTCCGAAGTCGAGCTGGCCGTGGCCGCCGCTTCCGCGCTGGCCGCGGAAGGCATCGCCGCGCGCGTGGTGTCGATGCCGTCGACCGATGTGTTTGACCGTCAGGACGCCGCCTACAAGGCCAGCGTGCTGACCAAAGGCTTGCCGCGCGTTGCGATCGAAGCCGGCGTGACCGATTTCTGGTACAAATACGTCGGTCTGGAAGGCGCAGTGGTCGGCATCGATACCTTCGGTGAGTCGGCTCCGGCAGGCGTGCTGTTCAAGCACTTCGGCTTCACGGTGGAAAACGTCGTGGCGAAAGTCAAATCTGTCATTGCATAATCTATAATTGCTTGTTGCATTACCTATTTTTCTAATCAGGAGCATAGTATGACGATCAAAGTTGCAATCAATGGCTACGGCCGCATCGGCCGCAATGTGCTGCGCGCTTTCTACGAAGGCGGCAAGAAACAGGACATCCAGATCGTTGCGATCAACGACCTGGGCGATGCCAAGTCGAACGCCCACCTGACCCGCTACGACACCGCCCACGGCAAGTTCCCGGGCACCGTGACCGTAGACGGCGACAATATGATCGTGAATGGCGACGTGATTCGCGTGTTCGCGCAGCGCAACCCTGCGGAAATCCCATGGGGCGAGCTGGGCGTGGACGTGGTGCTGGAGTGCACCGGCTTCTTCACCACCAAAGAGAAAGCTTCGGCTCACTTGAAGGGCGGCGCCAAGAAAGTCATCATCTCGGCACCGGGCGGCAAGGACGTCGACGCCACCATCGTGTACGGCGTGAACCAGCACGTGCTGAAGTCCACCGACACCGTGATCTCGAACGCTTCGTGCACCACCAACTGCCTGGCCCCGCTGGTCAAGCCGCTGAACGACGCCATCGGCGTGGAAACCGGCCTGATGACCACCGTGCACGCCTACACCAACGACCAGGTGCTGTCGGACGTGATGCACGAAGACCTGCGCCGCGCCCGTTCGGCCACCATGAGCATGATCCCGACCAAGACCGGCGCCGCCGCCGCGGTCGGCCTGGTGCTGCCTGAGCTGAACGGCAAGCTGGACGGTTTCGCGATCCGCGTGCCGACCATCAACGTGTCGCTGGTCGACCTGTCGTTCATCGCCAAGCGCGACACGACCGTGGACGAAGTCAATGCGCTGATGAAGGCCGCCGCTGAAGGCGCGCTGAAAGAAGTGCTGACCTACCAGACCGAACCGCTGGTGTCGATCGACTTCAACCACAACCCGGCGTCGTCGAACTTCGACTCGACCCTGACCAAAGTGTCGGGCCGCCTGGTCAAGGTCTCGTCGTGGTACGATAACGAGTGGGGCTTCTCGAACCGCATGCTGGACACCACCGTTGCACTGATGACCGCCAAGTAATTCAGGTCTTCAAATAAAAAAGCCCCCATCGGCCTGAACGCGCTCAAGAGCGCGCTCAGTGCAGATGGGGGCTTTTTTTATGCGCCGAAATTACAGCGTACCGCGCACGCCCAGGTAGAAGCGGCGGCCGATCGGATCGTACACGCTGGCATTGGTTTCCGTGCCAGTGGTATTGCCAGGCAAGCCGCTGATGATGGGGGCGGGCTTGGTGTTGAAGGCATTGTCGATACCCAGATAGAGCTCGATCTTCTTCGCCACGTCATAGGTGAACTGGAAGTCGTTGTAGGTCTTGGAACCCACTTTGACCGAGCCCGGCTGCAGCTTGTTGGTAAGCAGGAACTGATCGTTCAGTGCGCCGGAACCGGTGTACGAGGTCGTCATGTGGGCGCCGAACTTGTTCCATTTGTACGCCAGGTTGATGACGGCCTTGTTGCGGGCGTAACCGACTTCGCCGACGCTGTAGTCGCGGTCGGCGTCCTGCTGCGGACGCTCCCAGAAGTCCTTCAGGTAGGTGTAGGCAACGTTCGCGCTCAGGCGGCCAGGGCCGACGTAGTCCGACCACGACGCCGTGATGTCGATGCCTTCGGTGGCTTTGCCGCCGGAGTTCAGGTACAGGCTGTCGACATACTTCAGCGCGCCGACGCTGGAATCGCCGACGGTGGCGGTGCGGCGCGTGACGTACTTGCAGTAGGCCGCATCGCCGGTGTAGCACTGGTTCAGCGTGTACTGGCGGTCCGACAGCAGGATCGCATCCGAGATCTTGATGTTGAAGTAGTCGGCCGTGAAGGTGAATTTGCTCAGCATCGGGATCGAGCGCGGGGTCAGCACCACGCCGACAGTGGTCGAACGTCCTTGTTCCGCTTTCAGGCCCGGGTTGCCGCTGTCGTAGCCGCTGACGCCTTGCAGGTCGGGCTGGGTCAGCACGACCTTGCCGTTGGCCGCGATGTTGGCGCGCACGTATGGATTGGCACGGCAGCCGGCGTCGTATTTGCCGGTCGAGGTGGCGGTCACGCCTTCGCACGGGTCGGACACGTCGGGGAAGGTCTGGCTAGGCGCCGTGTACAGTTCGTTGATGTTCGGCGCGCGGGTCGAGGTGGCGCGCGTCGCGCGGAACTTGATGTCCGAGGTCGGCGCCCATTCCAGGCCGGCGTTCCAGCTGTTGGTGTTGCCCACGGTCGAGTAGTGGCCGTTGCGGAAGGCGCCGTTGAAGGCCAGCGACTTGGCGAACGGCTGGTCTTTCAGCAGCGGCACGCGGGTTTCGATGAAGAACTCGCGCACATGGTAGCCGCCTTCGGTCGGCGGCAGCGCGTTGCCTGCGTTCAGGCCGGCCTGGGTCAAGGGATCGGGCACCGCGCTCGATTGCTCGTCGCGCCATTCGAAGCCGGCCGCCCAGCCGATCTTACCGGCCGGCAGGTCGAAGTACTCGCCGCTGATCGAACCGCCCGCCAGTTTCTGCGTGATCGAGGTGGTCAGCGAGCCTGGCGCGATCACGTATTTCAACGCTTCCGGGCTGACCGTGTTGTAGCCGAACAGATTGATCGGCACGCAACCGAAGGCGCGGGCGTTGGCATCGGCGCAGATGGCGTCGGTGGTGCTGCCGTTGCGGTTGACGTCGTTGCCGTCGGGGATGGCTTCCAGCGCGTTGCGGAAGTTCAGCACATTGACCTGGCCGGACGAGTTTTGCGCTTCCTTGGTCTTGCCGTAGGCGATGTAGGTATCGTAGGTCCAGTCGCCGACGCTGCCCTTCAGGCCGGTGGCCAGGCGGAAGGTGTCGCGGTCGGCGGTCTGGGTGCGGCTGCCCACTTCGGACATGCGGCGCGTGAAGCTGTAGTCGCGCAGGCCGTCGCCATCCTTGTCGGTGATGCGGTCGTACAGGTATTGCGGCACCAGCGGATTGCGCACCGCCTTGCCGTTGACCATGGTCTCGGCCGGCACCAGGCCCTCCGAGGCTTTGTAGATATCGTCCGAACCCAGGCCGAACGGTTCGGTGTTGGTGCGGGTCTTGGACGAGGCGAAGTTACCTTCGAAGAAGGCGCTGACCTTGTCGTTGATCGCATAGTTGCCGGTGGTGGCGAACAGGAAGCGTTCGGTCGGGATCGCGATGGTGCGGAAGGCAGAACGGTTGAAGCCGGTCGCGGCCTGGCCGTTGCCGCCGTTGGTGTTCCACGGAATGATGTTGCCGGCGCGGTCGTAGGTGAAGTCCTCTTCGTCGCCGGTGAAGTGGCCCTGCGGCGCGAACGACGACAGATTGGGAACCGGGATGAAGGCGTCGCTGGCCTTCTTGGTCTTGGGCAGTTTCGAGGTCTGGTCGTTGGCCGAGATGGCGCGGTCGCGCGAGAATACCGCGCCCTGCTTGGAGTAGCCGAAGTGGCCCATGACATTGCTGGCGCCGTCGGCGCTGGAGGTGCCGAAGGTCAGCGACAGTTTTTTCTTGAAGTCGTCGCCTTCCGAGCTGCGGCCGGTCGAGGCGTCGAACAGCAGGCCGTTGAAGTTGCGCTTCAGGATGATGTTGACCACGCCGGCCACCGCGTCCGAACCGTAGGTGGCGGAGGCGCCGCCGGTCAGCAGTTCGACGCGTTCGATGAAGTCGGTAGGAATGGTGTTCAGGTCGACCGCGGTGTCGCCCGGCACGCCGGACACGAAGCGGCGGCCGTTGACCAGCACCAGGGTGCGCGAATCGCCCAGGTTGCGCAGGTTGACGGTGGACACGCCGGCGCTGGAGGTCACGAAGTTCGAGTTGGTGCGGCTCAGGCTAGGCGTCCCCATGGTCGGATTTTTCTGCAGCAAGTCTTGCAGCGTGGTCGCGCCGGAGGCGGCAATGTCGGCCGACGACAGGATCTGCAGCGGCGATGGCGATTCCGCACCCGGTGACGAGATGCGGGAACCGGTGATCTGGACCTTCTGGATACTGTCTGTCGCAGCTTCTTGCGCGTGCGCGGCCTGTAAGCCAAGCGCCAGTCCGCCGACGCAGATCATGCGTACGGAACGGGACAACGTTGTTTCTTTGATCATTACCAACTCCTCCAATTTTTATCAGTATTGCAAATTGTCGGAAAAACATTTTTTCCGATCTGATAATGTATTTGGCGGGTGGCATTTTTGTAAACATAAAATGGCAATACGATCAAAAAAACAATATTACTGTCCCTTTTACGCTACAAGCTGACGCGCAGGCCCAGATAGTAGCGCCGCCCGATCGCATCGTAGGTCGAGGTATCGGTCTCGGTGCCGGTCTGGTTGCCGGGCAGGCCGCTGATGATGGGCGGCGCCTTGGCGTTGAAGACGTTGTCCATGCCCAGGTAGAGCTGCAGCGATTTCCTCAGGTCGTAGGTGAACTGGAAATCGTTGTAGGTGCGCGACCCCACGCCCACGGTGCCCGGCGGGATGCTCAGGCTTTTCAGGAACTGGTCGTCCAGCGACACCGGGCCGGTGTAGGTGGCGGTCCAGTTCAGGCCCACAGGCCCCCATTTGTAGGCGAGGTTGAGGCCGGCGCGGTTGCGCGGGGCGTTGGTGCTGGCTGCCGTGATCTCGCCGACATCGACGTTCTTTTCCGCCTCCGGCGTCGCCTTCTGCCACAAATCGCGCAGCCAGGTCCAGGCCAGGCGGGCGCTCAGCTTGCCGGGCCCGAGCTGGTCCGCCCACGAGGCGGTGAGGTCGACGCCCTCGGTGCCGAAACCGCCGCTATTGGTGGCGGCGATATTGCTGTACTGGATGGAACCGGAACTCAGGTTGCCCACCGCCGCCGGACGGCGCGTGATAAAGCTGCAGAACGCCTGGTTGTTCTGGTTGTAACATTGATCCAGCGCATACTGGCGGTCGGTGTTGACGATGGCGTCGGCGATCTTGATGGTGAAGTAGTCGAGCGTGAAAGTGAACTTGCGCAGCATCGGTACCGAACGTGGCGTCACCACCAGGCCTATCGTGGTGGAGCGGCCTTTTTCCGCCTTCAGGTTGGGGTTGCCGCTGTTGTAGCCGCTGATGCCCTGCTGGTCGGCCTGATTTAACGTGAAAATGCCGCCATGTGCGTTCATATTGGCGGCAACTCCCGGCGCATTGCGGCAATTGACGGCCAGAGCGCTGGTGCCGGCGATGGACACGCCTTCGCAGGGATCGACCAGCCCGGTCGGGAAATCCTGGCTGGGCGCCTGGAACAGCTCGTTGATATTCGGCGCCCGCGTCGATTGCGCGCGCGTGCCGCGCAGCTTGATGTCGCTCGTCACGCCCCATTCGAGGCCGGCGTTCCAGCTGTTGGTGCTGCCGACGGTGGAATAGTCGCCATGGCGCACGGTGCCGAGGAAGCTCAGGTCGCGGGCATAGGGCAGGTCTTTCAGCAGAGGCACCCGGGTTTCGACAAACACTTCGCGCACCAGGAAGTGGCCGAAGGTGGGCGGCAGGGCATTGCCGGCGTTCAGGCCGGACTGCGTCAGCGGATCGGGCACGGCGCTGGATTCCTCGCTGCGCCATTCGAAGCCGGCGGCGACGCCGATGCGGCCGGCAGCCAGGCCAGGCAGTTCGCCGGTGACGGAGCCGCCCGCCAGTTTCTGCGTGATCGCCGTTTCCAGCGAGCCGGGCGCGGTAACGTACTTGAGCGCGGCCGGCGAGATGCTGTTGTAGCCGAAGATATTGATGGGAACGCAGCCCTCGGCCACCGCGTGCGTGTCGCGGCAGACCGGCGTGCCGTCGGCGCCGGGGATGGCCTCCAGCGCGTTGCGCAAGCTCATCACGTTGACCTGGCCGGTGGAATTCTGCGCTTCCTTGGTCTTGCCGTAGCTGAGGTAGGCTTCGTAGTTCCAGTCGCGCAGCGTGCCTTTGAGCCCGGTGGCCAGGCGGAAGGTGTCGCGGTCCACGGTCGAGTGGCGCGGGCCGAACTCGGACAGGCGACGGGTGAAGAAGTAGTCCGGCAAGCCGTCGCCGTCGGTGTCGCTGATGCGGTTGTATAAGTACTGCGGCACCAGCGGGTTCTTGACCAGCACGCCGTTGACCATGGACGCGGCCGGCACTTGGCCGCTGGGCTTGTACACCTGGTCGGAGCCCAGGGGGAAGGATTCGATGTTGGTGTCGACCTTGGACGAGGCGTAAGTGCCTTCGAAAAACGCGCTGTGCTGGTCGTTGAACGCCCAGTTGCCGTTGGTGGCGAACAGGTAGCGCTCGGTCGGCACGGCGATCAGGCGGTAGGCCGAGCGGTTGAAACCGGTGGCGCCGGCGCCGCTGCCGGCCGTGCCATTTTGATTCCACGGGATAATGTTGTTATTCGTATCATAGGTGAAATCCTCGCTGTCGCCGAAGAAATGGCCTTGCGGCGCGTAGCCGGAAAAGTTGGGCCGCTTGGCGACAAAGGCCAGTTCCGGGTGCCCCTGGGTGATGGCCGAGGTCTGGTCGACGGCCGACGCCGCCCTGTCGCGGGAGTACACCGCCCCCTGTTTCGAGTAGCCGAAATGGCCCATGACATTGCTCGCGCCATCGGCGCCGGTGGTGCCGAAAGTCAGCGCCAGTTTCTTTTTGAAGTCGTCGCCTTCGTTGCTGCGGCCGGTTTGCGCATCGAATAACAGGCCATTAAAGTTTTTCTTCAAAATAATATTCACTACGCCCGCCACGGCATCCGAACCATAGGTTGCGGAGGCGCCGCCGGTTAATAATTCAACCCGCTCGATAAAATCGGTAGGTATGGTATTGAGGTCGACGGCGGTATCTCCGGGCACGCCGGAAACAAAACGCCGGCCGTTCATTAATACCAGCGTGCGGGAATCGCCGAGGTTTCTTAAATTAACTGTCGATACGCCGGCGCTGGAAGTCTGGAAATTGGAATTGCTGCGGCTGATAGTCGGCGTGCCCATGGTGGGGTTTTTCTGCAATAAATCCTGCAGATTGGTGGCGCCGGACGCGGCAATATCTACCGAGTTTAATATCTGCAAAGGCGAGGGTGATTCCGCCGCCGGCGACGCAATGCGCGAACCGGTGATCAATACCTTCTGCATCGGCTCGGCAGTTTCCTGGCTGATGGCGGCTTGCGTGCCCAGCGCCAAGCCGCCGGCGCAAAGCAGGCGTATCGAACGGGCGATCGAGTTTTCATTGTTCATTATCCGACTCCTAGGGGTGGTCGCGGTTATTTTGAAATGTCACCGCTTATAGACTGACTAGGCTGCCGAAGAGTTCCGCGCGAATGTAAGCTCGTTTTTGGCGTTTACATGCCAATAATTGGCATGTTCGCAGAATGAGGACGAAAAAAAACCGGGACATCGTCCCGGTCTTGTGTGCGCGCGGCAGGTTTTATTTGTAGATGCCGGAGCCGACCAGCATATCGTCGACTTTTTCAATATAGCCGGATTTGGCTTCCACCGCCTTGGTGACGGGATTCGGCCATTTGAAATCGACCCAGCCTTTGCCCTTGCCTTTGGCGAGGTCGACCATTTCTTTAATCATCGGTTTGCCTTCATTATCCTTGAGGGTAATCAAAGGTTTTCCAACCATTTTAGGATTATTGCCGTGAGCTAAAGCCACGCCATTTAAATCGTACACATAGATATACAGATCGCGGTCATGGAAGGTCGTATTGGCCGGATCGGAAATCGCCGCAAAGGCTTTTTCCTTGCCATCGGATTTAATCAGGGCAACCGCTTTTTTAACCATGGCGACGGCTTCGTCGGGAGTGCCCTTGTCGGCGGCCAGGACGGTCGATGACATGGCAAACATGCTTAAGCTTAACGCTGCGGCACCGAATAATGCTTTCATACCATTTCTCCTCTTGAGTAAAATTGCGATGGCGCTGTGCGCTCTGATGATTGTGTTTTTCAATATTACTGTAGTTAATGAGTTTAACTCATGGCGGTGGCAATTTAACAAATGAATCGTTGTTATGTGGCAACATTGCCATCGAATATGCTGCGCCATAAAGCCAGCACATGGGGCGCATGCGCGGCCACCAATTGCGGATCGATGCGCGCCAAGTCCTGGCCTTGCAGGCGCAGTTGGTGTTGCAGTTTGCGCAACTGGCGATAGGCGTCGCCGACCCTGGCCGCCAGTTCCGCATCGATCAATCCCAGCTCGCCGCACATTTTCAAAAGTGCAATATTGCCGAAGTTGGCGGTCAGCTGCGGATAGGCCGCGGCGTGCTGCAGGATCAGGAATTGGACGATGAACTCGATGTCGATCATGCCGCCCGGATCCTGCTTCAGGTCGAACAGCTCGGTGTGATTGGGCTTGGCGTCGACCATGCGTTTCCGCATTGCAATGACTTCCTGCTTCAGCGGACCGTCGGCCGGACGTTCCTTGCGCAGCACGGCCTGGCGGATTTCCTCGAAGCGCAGGCCGATGGCGGCGTCGCCGGCGCAGAAGCGGGCGCGGGTCAGCGCCTGGTGCTCCCACACCCAGGCCGAATTGCTCTGGTATTTTTCGAACGCCGACACGCTGGACACCAGCATGCCGCTGGCGCCGTCGGGCCGCAGCGCGGTGTCGATGTCGAACAGGATGCCGGCCGACGTATGCGAGGTCATCCAGGTGATAAAACGCTGGGCCAGCTTGGCGTACTGGGCCGGGGCTTCCTGGTCGCTGTCGTCGTACAGGAAGATCACGTCCAGGTCGGACACATAGCCGAGTTCCTTGCCGCCCAGCTTGCCGTAGGCGATCACCGCGAACTGCGGCACCTCGCGGTGGCGCGTGGCCACCGTCTGCCAGATCGCCTTGATGGCGGCGGCGACGATGGTGTCGGCCAGCGCCGACAGATGGTCGGCCAGCTTTTCCACCGTCAGGTCGCCGGCCAGGTCTTGCGCCAGCAGGTGGAACAGCTGGGCGTGGTGGATTTCGCGCAGGATATCCATCTGCCGCTCGGTATCGCCCAGCGCCGAGGCCAGCTGGGTTTCCAGGTCGGCCGCCAGCGCCACCGGGTCGAACACGGCGTTGCGGACGCGGTCGTCCAGCAGCTCGTCGAGCAGGATCGGGTGCTGGCTGAGGAATTGCGCCGCCCAGCCGCTGGCGTGCACCATGCGGATCACCCGCGCCAGCGTGTGCGGATACTCGGTCAGCAGCGACAGATAGGCCGAACGGCGCGCGATCGCCTCCAGGAAATCGAGCAGCCGGCCCAAGGTGGCCTGCTGGCTGCCGCCGCTCGATTCGCGCGAGCACTGGATGATGACGGGCAGCGCCGTGTTGACCAGTCCCAGCAGGCGGTTGCGGCTGGCCTCGGGCATCGATTGCAGGCGCGGCGCTTGCCAGGTGGAGATCAGCCGCTTGGCCGCGCCCTCGGGATCGTCGAAGCCCAGCGCGGCGAAGCGCGACACCATGGCTTCGCGGTTGTCCGGATCGGCGCACTCGTTGCTCGATTGCGGATCGATGTCGTTGTCGCTGTTGCTGGTCTTGTCCGAGAACATTTCATCGAACTGGCCGGCGACGAACTGGCGGTGCGCCTCCAGCTGGGTCAGCAGGGTGGCGGTGTCGGCCAGGCCCATCATCTCGGCCACCAGCTGGCGGTCGGCGTCGTTGGCCGGCAGCGTATGCGTCTGGGCGTCGTCCAGGTATTGCAGGCGGTGCTCCAGATTGCGCAGGAAGGTGTAGGAAGCCAGCAGTTGGTAGACGATGGCGTGGCTTAGCAAGCCTTTTTCGGCGATGATGCGCAGCGTGGTGCGGGTCGAGCGGTCGCGCAGGGCGGCGTCGCGGCCGCCCCGTATCAGCTGGAACACCTGGGCCAGGAACTCGATCTCGCGGATGCCGCCGCGCCCCAGCTTGACGTTGTTGCTGCGGTCCGGGTGCAGCCGCTCCTGGCGGTTGACCTCGGCGCGGATCTGCGCGTGCATATTGCGGATGGCGTCGATGACGCCGAAGTCCAGGTAGCGGCGGAACACAAAGGGCCGCACGATGGCGTCCAGCGCGGCGATATCCTCGGGCTGGCCGGTGACGGCGCGCGCCTTGACCCAGGCGTAGCGCTCCCATTCCCGTCCCTGGACGATCAGGTATTGCTCCACCATGTTCAGGCTGGCGGCCAGCGGGCCGGAGCCGCCGTTCGGCCGTAAAGCCATATCGACGCGGAACGTGTAGCCATCTTCCGTGATCTCCGCCAAAGCCGCGATCAGCTTCTTGCCCAGGCGAACAAAGAACTCGTGGTTGGACAGGCTGCGCTGGCCCGGCCCGGCGACGGTGTCGCCATCTTCCGGGTAGACGAAGATCAGGTCGATGTCGGACGAGACATTGAGCTCGCCGCCGCCTTGCTTGCCCATGGCCAGCACCATCAGCTGCTGCGGCTGGCCGGAATCGCGGCCGATCGGCGCGCCGTGGGCCGCCACCATTTCCGCGTGCAACTCCTGCATATGCCGCTGGATGGCGAAATCGGCGAAGCGCGTCATGGTTTCCACCACCTCGGCCAGGTTGGCCTTGCCGGCCAGGTCGCGGCGGATCAGCACGCACACCAGCAGGTTGCGCAGGCGGCGCATGGCGCGCACCAGCGGCAGCGGCGGGGCGCCTTCCGGCACGTTGGCCGCTTCTTTTGCTAAATAATCGGCAAGATTAATCTGGGCAAGCGATAATTGCGCTAAATCATCAGCCTTGGCGGCGCGGTCGGGAGCGGCGGCCAGCCAGCGCTGGTAAAAACGGGACACAGTTGGTGCGATCATAGGCGACGTGTTTCCTGAAAAAAGCGGTGCGCCCAAGCCATAAGTGGCGCGGGTTTGCACAGGTGTTGCGGTAGAATTGCTGCGCAGGCATAAAAGCTTGAAACCGAGTTTAGCGATTTATTTGACGCATGGCCTGATTTATTAGCTTATTGATGCAAAAACCAGAAGAGGAGACTGTGACAGGCGAGGGGCCTTTGGCCGCGCGCTGGCACCGGCTGCGTGCCGCCTATCGCATCTGCAACCTGGCCACCCACCATGTGCTGGGCTTCACGCTCAAGCTGTTCCTGCTGCTGTACTTCGCCTTCGCCATCCTGTTCCTGACGCTGCGCTACGCGGTGCTGCCGAATATCGACCACTACAAGGGCGATATCGAGCGGGCGGCCAGCCAGGCCGTGGGCAACCGCGTCACCATTTCCCGCATCTACGCTTCCTGGAAGGGCTTGCGGCCCAGCCTGTTCCTGGGCGACGTGGTGCTGCACGACCAGCAGGGCAAGCAGGCGCTGGCGCTGCCCAGCGTGTCGGCCACCGTCTCGTGGTGGAGCGTGCTGGCCGGCGCCGTGCGCTTCGATTCGCTGGAGCTGGTGCGCCCCGAGCTCGACGTGCGGCGCGAAGCCGACGGCCGCCTGCTGGTGGCCGGCATCTACATCGATCCCAAGCGGCCGAGCGACGGCAAGGGCGCCGACTGGCTGCTGGCGCAGCGCGAAATCGTCATCCGCGAAGGCCGCCTGCAATGGACCGACCTGCAGCGCGCCGCGCCGCCGCTGGCGCTGGACGGCCTGACCATCGTGCTGCGCAACCAGTGGCTGCACCACCAGTTCGCGCTGAAGGCGACGCCGCCGCCGGCGCTGGCCGCGCCGCTGGACCTGCGCGCCGACTTCACCCATCCGGCCTTCGGCGCGCGGGTCTCCAATGTGTCGATGTGGAAGGGCGAGGTCTATGCCGACATCCGCGGCGCCGATCTGCTGGCCTGGAAGCCTTGGCTGGACTTCCCGTTCGAACTCAATAGCGGCGGCGGTTCGCTGCGCGCCTGGGTCGGCATCGACCAGTCGCGCCTGACCGGCTTCACCGCCGACGTCGGCCTGCGCGATGTTTCCGCCGTGCTCGGCAAGGAGCTGCCGCTGCTGGACCTGCGCCAGCTGACCGGCCGCATCGCCGCCCGCGAAGAAGCGCCGGCCACCGCGCCGCTGGTGAAGCGGGGCGCGCTCAAGCCGCGCTTCGGCGCGCTGGGCCACAGCATCGAACTGAGCAACCTGACCTTGACCACCAGCGACGGCCTGGTGATGGCGCCGACCTCGCTGTCCGAGCACTACACCGCCGCCAGCGGCGCCAAGCCGGAACGCTATGAAATCCGCGCCCGCCAGCTGGACCTGCAAACCATGGCCGGCCTGGCCGAGCGCCTGCCGCTGACCGAGCACCAGCGCAAGCTGCTGGCCGACTTCGCGCCGCGCGGCCTGCTGCAAAACTTTTCCGCCGAATGGCAGGGCGCGTATCCGGCGCTGCAATCCTACCGCGTCAAGGGCGACCTGGTCGGGCTGGGCCTGAAGCCGCAGCCGCCGCGCCTGGCGCAGGCCAAGACCGCGAAGTCGCCGGCCATCGCCGCCATGCCGGCCATCCCCGGCTTCGACAACCTGAGCGGCGCCATCGACGCCAGCGACCAGGGCGGCAGCTTCAGCCTGGCCTCGCGGCAGCTGGTGCTGCAGATGCCGGACTATTTCAGCGAAGCGTCCATGCCCTTCGATCACCTGAACCTGAAGGCGCGCTGGTCGTTCGAGCCGGACCACCAGCTGCTGCTGCAGATCGACAGCATGGACTTCCTGCAGCAAGGCCTGAGCGGCACGCTGCAAGGCACGCACAAGATGCCGCTGGCCGGCAAGGGCGCCGGCAATATCGACCTCAACGGCACGCTGAACGGTTTCCAGCTCAACCGCATCGACCACTACCTGCCGCTGCAGACCCCGCACGACCTGCGCGCCTGGCTGACCGGTGCGCTCGAAGGCGGCGTCGCCAGCGATGTCACGCTGCGCCTGCGCGGCGACCTGGCGCACTTCCCCTTCCACGGCGACACCGGCGCCGACAAGGCGCGCGGCGAGTTCCGCGTGGCCGGCAAGCTGACCGAGGGCAAGCTCAATTATTCGCCCAGCCATTTCCTGCACGACGGCAAGGAGCTGGGCAAGGACGGCAAGCCGCTGCCGCTGTGGCCGCAGGCCGAGCACATCAAGGGCAGCTTCGTGTTCGACCGCGCCCGCATGGATATCCACGGCGACACCGCCACCACCGGCGGCGTCGCGCTGTCCGGCGTGAAGGCGGTGATCCCCGACCTGACCATCCACGATTCGATGCTGGAAATCGACGGCAACGCGGCCGGGCCGATGCAGGAATATCTCAAGTACATGGCGGCCAGCCCGGTGCTGGAATGGATCTCGCACTTCACCGACGAAACCCAGGCCAGCGGCAACGCCAAGCTGGCGCTGAGCCTGCGCCTGCCGCTGTCGCACCTGATCGACGCCAAGGTGCAGGGCGCGCTGCAACTGATGAACAATGACATCGTGCTGATGAACGACCTGCCGCCGGTGCAGGCGTCGCAGGGCAAGATCGAATTCAACGAACACGGCGTCAACCTGAACCAGCTGTCGGGCACCTTCCTCGGCGGCCCGGTCAGCATCACCGGCGGCAGCCAGAAGGACAATGCCATCGTCGTCAAGCTGGGCGGCATGCTGACGGCCGACGGCTTGCGCAAGAATTATGCTATGCCGGCCATGCAGCGCCTGGCCGGCCACTTCTCGGGCGGCACGCGCTACACCGGCACCGTCACGGCGCGCGACCACCAGGTCGTGGTGGCGGTCGACTCCACGCTCAACGGCCTCGGCATTGAACTGCCGGCGCCGGTCAGGAAGGCCGCGCCGGACGCGCTGCCGCTGCGCTTCGTGCTGACCAGCTCGCTCACGCCGGACGCCGCCGGCGCCGTGCACGACGACATGCGCATCGCCTTGGGCGGCAACATCGCCGCCCGCTACCAGCGCCAGAAGACCGGCAAGACGCCGTGGAAGCTGGTGCGCGGCGGCATAGGCGTGAACACGCCGGCGCCCGAGCCCGACAGCGGCATGGCCTTCAACATCAGCCTGCGGGCCTTGAACGTCGACGCCTGGCTGGACTTCGGCAACGAGATCGCCGGCAAGGCCGACAGCGCGCCGTCCGCCGCCGACGGCGCCGACATCGCCCAGTACGTGATGCCGGACACCATCGCCGCCCGCGCCAGCGAACTGGTGATCGGCGACCGCAAGCTGGACAACGTGGTGGTCGGCGTCAGCCGCCAGAAATCCGTGTGGCAGGCCAGCGTCGATTCCAGCCAGGCCAACGGCTACCTGACCTGGAGCGAACCGTCGACCGGGCAGGGCCTGGGCAAGGTGACGGCCCGCCTGTCGTCGCTGGTGATTCCGGAATCGGCTTCGAAGGACGTACAGGAACTGTTGGACGGCAAGAGCGCGGCCGCCACCATCCCGGCGCTGGACGTGGTGGTCGAGCGATTCGAACTGTTCAACAAGCAGCTGGGCCGGCTGGAACTGCAGGCCAACAACGCGCAGCTGTCGAATGCGCGCGAATGGCGCATCAGCAAGCTGTCGCTGGCCAATCCGGACGGCGAACTGCGGGGCACCGGCAAGTGGGTGACGAAGGATGGCGTGCACACCACCGGCCTGAACTTCAATCTCGACATCGCCGACGCCGGCAAATTGCTGGACCGCTTCGGCTTCGCCGGCACGCTGAAAAACGGCAAGGGCACGCTCAACGGCGACATCGCCTGGAAGGGCTTGCCGTATGCGCTGGACCTGCCCAGCCTGTCCGGCGACATCAAGCTCAACGTGGAGAAGGGCCAGTTCCTGAAGCAGGATCCGGGCGCCGCCAAGCTGCTCGGCGTGCTCAGCCTGCAGGCCCTGCCGCGCCTGCTCAAGCTGGATTTCCACGACGTGTTTTCCGACGGCCTGGCGTTCGACGGCATCACCGCCAACGCCGCCATCAACCACGGCATCGCCAAGACCGACAACTTGAAAATGCACGGCGTCGCCGCCACCGTCTTGATGGACGGCAGCGCCGACATCGCCAACGAAACCACCAACCTGCATGTGGTGGTGATACCGGAAGTGAATCTGGGCACGGCGCCGCTGGTGTATGCGCTGGCCGTCAATCCGGTGATCGGCCTGGGCAGCTTCCTGGCGCAGCTGTTCCTGAGCGCGCCGGTGATGAAGGCCTTGACCTATCATATGCAAGTGACCGGGCCCTGGAAGGCGCCGGTCGTCACCAAGCTCGACGCCGCCAAAGTGGAGCCGCCGCCCGCCGCCAAGGGCATGCACTAAATTGAACGGGAGTGCCATGAATACAGTCGCCGCAGTACAAATGATTTCCTCGCCGTCCGTGACGGAGAACATCGCCACCGCGCGCCGCCTCGTCAAGCAGGCCGCCGACGCCGGCGCCACGCTGGTGCTGCTGCCGGAATACTGGGCCATCATGGGCGTGAACGACAGCGACAAGGTCGGCGTGGCCGAGCCGCTGGGCCGGGGCGCCATCCAGGACTTCATGTCCGCGCTGGCGAAGGAGCTGGAGATCTGGCTGATCGGCGGCACCCTGCCGCTGGCCTCCGACGATGCCGAGAAAGTCATCAACACCACGCTGGTCTACAACCCGCAGGGCGAGCACGTGGGCCGCTACGACAAGATCCACCTGTTCGGCTTCACCAAGGGCACGGAGTCGTACAACGAATCCAGGACCATCGTGCCGGGCAAGAACGTCGGCGTGTTCGAGGCGCCGTTCGGCAAGGTCGGCATGTCGGTCTGCTACGACCTGCGCTTCCCCGAGCTGTACCGCGCCATGGGGCCGGTGTCGCTGATCGTCGTGCCGGCCGCGTTCACCTACACCACCGGCCATGCGCACTGGGAAATCCTGCTGCGCGCGCGCGCCATCGAAAACCAGTGCTATGTGCTGGCGGCGGCGCAGGGCGGCAACCATCCGAACGGCCGCCGCACCTGGGGCCACAGCATGCTGATCGACCCCTGGGGCGCGGTCAAGGCCGTGCTGGCCGAGGGCGAGGGCGTGGTCCACGGCGATATCGACCTGGTGTTCATGGACAGCGTCCGCCAGAGCCTGCCTGCGCTCAAACACCGGACCATGTGAACTCCGCTACAATTGCACCACACTACTAGAAGACACCATCATGAAGCCATTTGAACCGAATCTGTCCACCCTTGCCGTGGCGCGCGACATCCTGCTGACGCCGTTCGGGCTGGACGAAGCCAAGCTGCTCAAGACGCTGGGCTCGATGTTCACCCACAAGGTCGACTACGCCGACCTGTATTTCCAGTTCACCAAAAACGAAGGCTGGAGCCTGGAAGAGGGCATCGTCAAGACCGGCAGCTTCTCGATCGACCAGGGCGTCGGCGTGCGCGCCGTGTCCGGCGACAAGACCGCCTTCGCCTATTCGGACGATATCTCGGAAGCGGCCCTGATGGACGCGGCCTCGGCCACGCGCACCATCGCCCGCGCCGGCGCCGGCAAGATCAAGGTGGCCGGCGCGATGACGCCGAGCGGCGGCCGCTCGCTGTACCTGCCGCACGATCCGCTGGTGTCGCTGGACGCGACCGCCAAGGTCAAGCTGCTGGAGCGCATCGAAAAAATGGCGCGCGCCAAAGACCCGCGCGTGGTGCAGGTGATGGCCAGCCTGGCCGGCGAATACGATGTGGTGCTGGTGGTGCGCAGCGATGGCGTGCTGGCGGCCGACATCCGCCCGCTGGTGCGCGTGTCGCTGACGGTGATCGTCGAACAGAACGGCCGGCGCGAGATGGGTTCGTCCGGCGGCGGCGGCCGCTACGACTACGGCTACTTCAGCGATACGCTGCTGGAACAATACGCGGCCGACGCCGTCAACTCGGCGGTGGTCAACCTCGACGCGCGCCCGGCGCCGGCCGGTCCGATGACCGTCGTGCTGGGACCGGGCTGGCCCGGCATCCTGCTGCACGAAGCGATCGGCCACGGCCTGGAGGGCGACTTCAACCGCAAGGGTTCGTCGACCTTCTCCGGCATGATCGGCGAGCGCGTCGCCGCCAAGGGCGTGACGGTGGTGGACGACGGCACGCTGGCCGACCGCCGCGGTTCGCTCAACATCGACGATGAAGGCAATCCGACCCAGTGCACCACGCTGATCGAGGACGGCATCCTGAAAGGCTACATCCAGGACACCATGAACGCGCGCCTGATGAAGATGCCGGTGACGGGCAACGCCCGCCGCGAATCGTTCGCCCACCTGCCGATGCCGCGCATGACCAACACCTATATGCTGGGCGGCGACAAGGATCCGGCGGAAATCCTGGCCTCGGTCAAGAACGGCCTGTACGCGGTCAATTTCGGCGGCGGCCAGGTCGACATCACCAACGGCAAGTTCGTGTTCTCGGCCAGCGAGGCCTATATGATCGAGGACGGCAAGGTGACGTACCCGGTCAAGGGCGCCACGCTGATCGGCAACGGTCCGGAAGTGCTGAACCGCGTCTCCATGATCGGCAACGACATGCGCCTGGACCCGGGCGTGGGCGTGTGCGGCAAGGAAGGCCAGAGCGTGCCGGTGGGCGTGGGGCAGCCGACGCTGCGCATCGACGGCGTGACCGTGGGCGGCACGGCATGAGCATGAGCTTATAGCCATAAACTACTTGCCAACCTGAGAACAATAGCGTTATAGTCATTTAAACACCGACGGAAATCTGTACATGACCCGCTTCTTCTTTACCGGCTACTTTTACTTTAGCAATTCCAACCCAAAGGCGGTGGAGTAGCGGCCGGTGCACGTAGAAGCAAAGACGAGTTCCAGCAAATTCCAGAAAACCGCCTCCCGAGGCGGTTTTTTTTTACCCTACTTTTTGATTCATCACCTGGAGAACAGCATGCCCCGTACCGATGATTTGCGCATCCGTGAAATGAAGGAATTGACGCCGCCGTCCCATCTGATACGCGAATTCGCGTGTTCGGAACAGGCCGAGCAAACCGCCGCGGACGCCCGCATCGCGCTGCACCGCATCCTGCACGGCCAGGACGACCGCCTGATGGTGGTGGTCGGCCCGTGCTCCATCCACGATCCGAAAGCGGCGATGGAATATGCGCGCCGCCTGGTGGTGCTGCGCCGCGAACTGGCCGGCGACCTCGAGATCGTCATGCGCGTCTACTTCGAGAAACCGCGCACCACCGTCGGCTGGAAGGGCATGATCAACGACCCGTACATGGACAGCAGCTTCCGCATCAACGACGGCCTGCGCATGGCGCGCGAACTGCTGCGCGACATCAACGAGCTGGGCCTGCCGGCCGGCACCGAATACCTGGACGTGATCAGCCCGCAATACATCGCCGACCTGATCAGCTGGGGCGCGATCGGCGCCCGCACCACGGAATCGCAGGTGCACCGCGAGCTCGCCTCCGGCCTGTCGTGCCCGGTCGGCTTCAAGAACGGCACCGACGGCAACGTCAAGATCGCGGTCGAGGCGATCAAGGCGGCTTCGCAGCCGCACCACTTCCTGTCCGTCACCAAGGGCGGCCACTCGGCCATCGTCTCCACCAACGGCAACGAGGATTGCCACATCATCCTGCGCGGCGGCAAGACCCCGAACTACGACGCCGCCAGCGTCGATGAAGCCTGCAAGGCGATCGCGGCCCAGGGCCTGGCGGCGCGCCTGATGATCGACGCCTCGCACGCCAACAGCTCGAAGAAGCCGGAGAACCAGGTGCCGGTGTGCGCCGACATCGGCCGCCAGGTGGCGGGCGGCGACAACCGCATCGTCGGCGTGATGGTGGAATCGCACCTGGTGGCCGGCCGCCAGGACCTGGTGCCGGGCAAGGAGCTGACCTACGGCCAGTCGGTCACGGACGGCTGCATCGACTGGGACAGCAGCGTGCAGGTGCTGCACGACCTGGCCGCCGCCGTGCGCCAGCGCCGCCTGGCCACCCAGGCGGCCGAGGCCGCCGCCAAGTAAGGCCGGCCGGTACAGGCAAAAAAAAACCCCGGCGAGCCGGGGTTTTTTGATGGTGCAGCGATCAGAACTTGTAGGCAGCGCTGACGTAGAAGGTACGGCCCAGCGGGTCCGAGTAACGGCCGTCGTAGCCCACCTGGTTGCCGCCGCCCGAGTTACGCACGGTGAACGGTGGATCCTGGTCCAGCAGGTTCTTGATGCCGGCGGTCAGGGTCAGGTTCTTGATGTAGTTGGCTTTGACCTGGTAATCGACGGTGGTGTACGACTTGACGTCGCGAACCATGTCGACCGCGCCGCCGATGCTGCCGTCGGCGTTGACGACGCGTACGGCCAGATCGTCTGCCGTCAGTGGTTTGTCGTGGTAGCCGCTGCGGTAGTTGACGGTCAGCGAGTTGGTCAGCTTCTCCGACGTCTTCAGTGCGAACACCACTTTCGAGATCACGCGGAACACCACGTCGTCATAGGAGTTGAAGCGGCCGATGCTCTTCTCGGTGCCGACGCCTGGTACGTCCTGCTCTGCTTTGAGCATGTAGGTACCGGTCCAGTTCACGCTGGCCTTGCCGATCGGCGTGGCCGCGCGGAAGGTGGTGTCCCAGTCCAGGCCGCGGAAGTGCGATGAAGCCAGGTTCAGCGGTTTGCGGATCGCCACCAGCACATTGCTCTTCTGGATAGGATCGGCGTACACCGCGATGTACTGGTTGGCCAGCGTCGGGTTGGTGTACAGCTGGTCTTGCGAGAAGGTGCGAATCTGGTTCTTCAGCTTGACGTCCCACATGTCCAGGCCGAACGACAGCATGGTGCTAGGCTCCAGGCGGAAGCCGAGCGTGGCTTGCTTGGATTCTTCCGCCTTCAGCGCGCCATCGCCGGTGGCCGGGTTGCCGACGTCCAGCAGCGCGTATTCCGACGAGCCAGGACGGCAGTAGACCGCGCGCGGATCAGGTGCTTTGACCGGGCAAGGGAAGGGGTTCGACGAACCGGCGTTTTTCAGCGGGTCGGCGATGTTGTTCATCGTTGGCGCCTTGAAGCCGGTGCCATAGGAGCTGCGCAGCAGCAGTTGCGAGGTCGGGGTGTAGCGTACCGACAGCTTGTAGGTGGCCTTGGCCACGTCTTCGCCAACCTTGCCCGACGGCGAAGCCTTGCCGTTGGAATCGTAGCTGATGTTTTTCTTGTCGACGGCGGCGTAGCTGTCGTAACGCACGGCGGTGGTCGCTTCCAGGTTTTTCGCGATCGGCAGCAGCAGCTCGCCGAACGCACCCCAGTTGGTACGGCTGGCGTCGAGCGCCTGGGCGCCGGTGCCGCCGCCGATTTCCACGTCGGTCCAGCCCGGATTGCCGGGGCCTGGGCCCATGGCGATCTTCGATGGCGTGTCCTGGTAGGTCTGCTTGGTGAAGTCGGCGCCCACGCCCAGCGATGCGGCGCCGCCCGGCAGTTCGAATACTTCGCGCGACGCGTGCGCGCCGATCACGTCGATCTTGGATTTGGTGACGTCCAGTTGCTGATGCAGCACGGCCGGGGCCAGCACGGCGGCGGCGCCGGCGTTGGAGACGAACGGATTGTAGGCGCCGGTGCGGACCAGTTCCTCGAACTTGTCGCCGCTCATGTAGCCGGACAGCGCTTCGTCGGTCTGCTTGTTCTGCGAATGGGTGAACGATGCGCCCATGTCCCAGCCTGCATACGAGCTGTCGATGCCCAGCACGAAGTGGGCGGCGTCGGTGCGGTACTCATCTTTACGGCCGCCGGCGTCGGCGCCGCGGTAGTACCACAGCGCGTCGGTGACGTCGGCCGGGTTCACGCCCTGGCCGGCCAGCAGCGGCACGATGCTCTTGTTGTAGGCGCCGATGTAGTTGGGGTTGATGCTTTTGACGCCGCTGACAGGGTCGGTGCTGAACACGGTCAGTGGCTGGGCAGCCGGCGCGTAGCGCGCGCTGTTGGTGAACTTGGAGAGCACCAGTTCGCTGAACACCGTGGTTTCTTGGTTGATGCGCAGCTTGCCCGACGCGAACACGCTGTCGCGTTTCAGCTCGGGCAGCAGTTGCACGGTGGCCGGATAGTCGAAGCGGCAGGCGCCGCTGCGCGAGAAGGTGTTGGCCTGGGTGCAGGAACCCTTGTTCAGCAGATCGGTGTTGAGCACGACGTCGTCGTTCGCGGTCACGACTTCAACGTTGGCCGGGGTCGAGTTGATACTGGTTTGCCAAGTGGCGTACTGCTTGCCGTTGTGGGTGAACTTCTGCACGCCGGACTTGGCGAAGTCGCGCTGGACCGAGTTCAGTTCTTTCTGCTCGTCGTGGCTGTAGGCCAGCAGCACGTTGTAGCCGTCGGTTTCCAGGTCGCCGAAGCCCTTGGTGATGGAAATGCTGCCGCTCTTGCCGCCGGATTTTTGCGGCGCATCGAAAGTGCCTTCGATGGTCAGGTCGCGCACGTTCTTTTTCAGGATGAAGTTGACCACGCCGGCGATCGCGTCCGAGCCGTACAGCGTCGATGCGCCGTCGGTCAGGATCTCGACGCGTTCGACGGCCGACAGCGGAATGCTGGCCAGGTTGACCGCGCTGCCGGTGCCGTAAGGCGCCATGCGGCGGCCGTTCAGCAGCACCAGCGTGTACTGGGTGCCGATGGCGTGGATCGATGCGGTTTGCACACCGTTGCCGCCACCGTTGACGGAGGTCGAGGAAGTGATGAAGCCCTGCATCGACGGCAGTTGCGCGACCAGGTCGGCCACGTTGTTGGCGCCGCTTTGCTCGATGTCGGCGCGGGTCAGCGTTTGTACAGGAAGCGAACCTTCCTTGGCGATACGTTTGATCGACGAACCGGTGATCTCAACGCGCGCGACATTGTCGGCGTCGCTGGTTTGCGCGAACGCGGCGTGCATACCCAGAGCCAAGCCGCTGGCGCACAACAGACGCACGGATCGCGCCAATACTGTTTCAACCATCATTATCTTTCTCTCCCATGTAAAAACGATGAACACCCAAGTGTTTTTTATGACTTGTGAAAAGAACCAGACGTTCTTCACTTCTTCATCAGAGCATCTGCCCGACTTTACTGTCAATGTTGCTAACGTTTATCGGACGGCAAAAAAGCGCCCAAACCAAGCTAGACAACTTGGCACCAAATCCGCGCAAAAAAGCGCTCTAATTTGGTGCGGGCGCGCTTGGCATGTATAAAACATTGTAAATTCGGTAAAAAAAAGCGAAAGTATTGAGCCGCCGTCGTCGGCTTGCAACATGATGGTGCCGTCGCCGGAGCGTGAACCTGGTTTTAGGGGGAAACAGAGCGTTACATTAATGCGACAGTCGGGGAGGGGGAGGGGACGTGCGGACGCCCCCGTCTTCCGAAAAAGACGGGGGCGGTGGGCAGGCGGCCGCCGGCCGCCTGCCGTGGGCTTAGAACTTGTACGAACCTACCAGGTAGAACTGGCGGCCCAGCGGGTCGGTGTAGCGGCCGTCGTAGCCGGACTGGTTGCCGCCGCCAGCGTTGCGGATGGTGAACGGCGGAGCGATGTCGGCGATGTTTTTGATGCCGGCGGTCAGCGTGAACTGCTTGCTGAGCGCAATCTTGCTCTGCCAGTCGAAGGTGGTGTACGAGGACACGCGACGCTTGAAGGCAACGTAGTCGCCCAGGCTGCCGTCGGCGTTGACCGCGCGGACCACGCTGTCGTCCTCGGTGTACACCTGGTCGGTGTAGCCCGAGTGGTAGTTGGCCGTCAGCGCGTGGGTGAAGCGGTCGCTGGTGCGCAGCGAGGCGGTCACTTTCGAGATCCAGCGGAAGGTCACGTCCGAGTAGGAGTTGAAGCGGCCGATGTTCTTCTCGACGCCGCTTTCAGGGGTTTCCTGTTCAGCCTTGCTCATGAAGGTACCGGTCCACTGCACGTTCAGCTTGCCGTACGGCGTGGCCGTTTTGTAGCTGTGATCCCAGTCGATACCCTGGAAGTGCGAGGATGCCAGGTTGAACGGGGTCAGCGCGGCGGCCAGCACGTTCTGCTTCTGGATCGGGTCGAAGTAGGAGCGCAGCAGGCTGTCGTACAGCTTAGGATTGCCGAACACGGTGTCTTCCGACAGCGTCTGGATCTGGTTGTTCAGCTTGACGTCCCAGAAGTCGAAGCCGATCGACAGGCCGGCGGCCGGCTCCAGGCGGAAGCCCAGGGTCGCTTGCTTGGACTGTTCCGGCTTCAGTGCGCCGGCGCCGGTGGCGGCGTTACCGCCGGTCAGCAGGTTGTATTCCGACGAGCCTGGGTTGCACAGCGGGAAGCGCGGATCGCTAGGCGCGGTGATCGGGCAGGCGTGGAACTGCGACGAACCGCCGTTCACCAGTGGCTTGACGATGTTGGTCAGGCTAGGCGCCTTGAAGCCGGTGCCGTAGGAACCGCGCAGCAGCAGCGTGTCGACCGGATTCCAGCGCAGCGCCAGCTTGTAGGTGGCCTTGCTGGCGGTCTCGCCCTGGGTGCCCGAGGCGATCAGGTTGCCGGCGGTGTCGAAGTTCTTGTCGTTGGTGACGGCGCTGAAATGGTCATAACGGGTCGACGCGGTCAGATCCATGGACTTCATGATCGGCAGCAGCAGTTCGCCGTATGCGCCCCAGTTCTTGCGGCTGGCGTCGATCGGCAGTGCGCCGGCGCCGCCGCCAACGATGGCGTCGGTGAAGTTAGGCTGTTGCTTGTTCTGGCCTTGCGAGAACGCATCCGGGGCTTCCGAATAGTGCTGTTTGGTGAAGTCGCTGCCGATCGCCAGCTGGGCGGTGCCGGCTGGCATCTTGAACAGTTCGGTCGAAGCGCTCGCTTGCAGCACGTCGATCTTCGACTTGGTTTCGTTGAGCTGGTTGTGCAGCACGGCCGGCGCCAGCACCTCCTTCGAAGTGCCCGACGGCGCGAACGGATCGAACTTGCCGTTGTTGACCAGGGCGTCGAAGGCGTTCAGGCTCATGTAGCCGCCGGCGGCGGTGTCGGTCTGGCTGTTTTCCGAGTGGGTGTAGGCGGCGCGGTAGTCGAAGCCCTTGAACGAGCCGTCGACGCCGAAGGCCAGGTGCTTGGCTTCGGTCTTGTACTGGTCGGCGCGGCCGCCGGCGTCCACCAGGCGCAGGTTCATCGCCACGCTCGTCACCGAGTTCGGGTCGATGCCCAGGCGCGACAGGTATGGCGCGATGGATTTCTTGTACAACGCGCTGCCGACCGGAATGCCCAGCGGCTGTGCCGGCGGCGCGTACACGGCGGTGTTGCTGAACGACGAACCCAGTGCTTCCAGGAAGAAGTTGGTGCTTTCGTTGATGCGGTAGTTCAGCGAGCCGAACAGGCTGTCACGCTTCAGGCCAGGCGTGTCTTGCACGGTGGCGGCGTAGTCGAACAGGCAGCGGTTGCCGACGTTGAACAGGTTGGGGCCGTTGCACTTGCCGGTTTCCAGGAAGTTCGGGCCGAACGAGGCGCTGGAGGCCACGCCCTTGGCGTTGTTGTACTTGACGGTGGCGTTGCCCGGGATGGAGTTCGAGCTCAGCTGGTACAGCGAGTATTTCTTGCCGCTGTCCTCGAAGGCGATCACGCCCGATTTCGAGAAGTCGCGCTCGGCGGCGTACATGGCCTTGCTCTCATCGTGCGCGGCCGACAGCAGGACGTTGAAGCCGTCCTTGTCCAGGTCGCCCCAGCCTTTGGAAACCGACACGTTGCTGGTCTGGCCGCCGCTGCTTTTCGGCGAGTTGAACGAACCTTCGATGATCAGGTCGGTCTGGTTCTTTTTCAGGATGAAGTTGACCACGCCGGCGATGGCGTCCGAGCCGTACAGGGTGTTGGCGCCGTCGGTCAGGATCTCGACGCGCTCGACCGCCGCCAGCGGAATGCTGGCCAGGTTGACGGTGGAGCCGGAGGTGGCCGGCGCCAGGCGGCGGCCGTTCAGCAGCACCAGGGTGTAGCCTTCGCCGATGGCGTGGATCGAGGCGGTCTGCAGACCGCCGCCGCCGCCGTTGACGGACATCGAGGAGGTGGTGAAACCTTGCATCGAAGGCAGGGTCGCGATCAGGTCGGCGACGCTGCTGGCGCCGCTCTGCTCGATCTGCAGCTTGGACAGCGTCTGCACCGGCAGCGCGCCCTCGGACGTGATGCGCTTGATGCTGGAGCCGGTGATTTCCACGCGCTGGATAGGCGCATCCGGAGCGGTCTGGGCCACAGCCGCTTGCATGCCGAGCGCCAGGCCACTGGCGCAGATCAGGCGTACCGAGCGGGACAATACAGTTTCAACCATCATTATTTTTGCTCCCAATTTAAAACGAGGTAAACACAAGGGTGTGATTTATTTTTTTTATCGGCGATCGGCTGCCGTCTGAAAAAAACACCAACGTTCTTTTCGTCTTTTCATCAGATCACCCGGCGACATTGACTGTCAACGCACAAACTACCAAGGTGATAGCTAAAGGTTATTCTTTACTTGATTGCAACAATGAACCAAAAACGGACGTCAAAACGCTCTAATTTGGTGCGCGAAGCAAAAAATAGCTGTGTAACATTGATTTAGTATCAAAAAAGAAGGGAAAATCTTGTGACTTCGTCGGTTGCATGCAACAAGTTGGTGCAGCGCAATTTCATGAACCTGCGTTCATGCCGCTACATCGCGTTACATTTATGCGACATGAGGCCGCGTAGCGGGCCCCGCCGCGCCCGCCGTTGCCTTTTAGTCTTTCGCTATCGCCTATGGGCATTTCGGCTGAAGGCGATTTGTTGTATTGTTCAGGCACCTATCAGCGGCCGGAGGAAGCGCATGCAGTGCATCAAATTCGCCGCCGCCTTGAGCGCCGCCTGCTGGTCGCTGGCGGTGCTGGCGGCGCCGCCGGTCAAGACGCTGCGCTACATCCTGCCGGCGGCCGAGGCCAGTTTCGACCCCGCGCTGGGGCGGGATTTATATACCGGCCA
Organism: Duganella sp. HH101; assembly: GCF_001758795.1. Lineage (NCBI taxonomy): Bacteria > Pseudomonadati > Pseudomonadota > Betaproteobacteria > Burkholderiales > Oxalobacteraceae > Duganella > Duganella sp. HH101. Next base: position 339,713 of record NZ_LRON01000002.1, read on the forward strand.
CATCACCGAAGCGATCTTCGAAACCCTGTACACCTACGATTACCTGGCGCGCCCGGTCAAGCTGGCGCCCGAGACGGCGGCGGCCTTGCCCGAGGTGTCGGCCGACGGCAAGACCTATCTGATCCGCCTGAAGCCGGGCGTGCACTTCACGCCCGACCCGGCCTTCGGCGGCAAGCCGCGCGAGCTGACCGTGGCCGACTACGTGTATTCGTGGAAGCGGCTGTTCGACCCCAGGCTGGCCTCGCCGAACAGCTGGCTGCTGGAAGGCAAGGTGGTGGGCCTGGACGCGCTGGCCGGGCAGGCCAAACAGACCGGCCGCTTCGACTACGACGCGCCGGTGGCGGGCCTGGAGCAGATCGACCGCTACACGCTGCGCATCCATCTGACGCACAGCGATTTCAGCCTGGGCATGATCCTGGCCTACGAGCCGATGGCGGCGGTGGCGCGCGAAGTGGTGGAGAAGTACGGCGACAGCAAGGGCGAGGTGGCCGGCCATCCGGTCGGCACCGGCGTCTACAAGCTGGGCCAGTGGATACGCGGCAGCCGCATCGTGCTGGAGGAGAACACCGGCCACCGCGCCGAGTTGTGGAACTTCGAACCCGGCGCCGGGGACCGCGCCGACGACGAGCGCATCATCCGCCAGATGCGGGGCAAGAAGATCCCGCAGATCGGCCGCATCGAGATCAGCATCCAGGTGGAGGACCAGTCGCGCTGGCTGTCCTTCACCAGCGGCGAGGCCGATCTGTTCTGGCTCGACGGGCCGCTGGCGCCCAAGGGCCTGGCCGACGGCAAGCTGCGGCCGGAACTGGCGGCGCGCGGCATCCAGCTGTCGCGCATCGTCGATCCGGTGCTGACCTATTATTACTGGAATATGCGCGATCCGGTGGTGGGCGGCTTCGGCAAGGAGAAGATCGCCTTGCGCCGCGCGATCGCGATGGCGCACGACGTCGACGAGGAAATCCGCCTGGTGCTCAACGGCGAGGCGCGGCGGCTGGAGTTCCCCATTCCGCCCGGCGTGGAAGGGCACGACCCCGGCTACCAGGGCCTGCTGCGCTACGACCCCGCGCTGGCCAACCGGCTGCTGGACCGCTACGGCTACAAGAAGGGCGCCGACGGCTGGCGCACCCTGCCGGACGGCAAGCCGCTGCTGATCCGCTACACCTCGCGCAACGAGGCGGCCGGCGTGCTGATGGCCGAGCTGTGGCGCAAGACTTACCAGCGGCTCGGCATCCGCATGGAAAACCAGCGCATGATCTTCAGCGACATCCAGCAGGCGGAACTGCTGTGCAAGCTGCAGACGCGCACCTACCAGTGGATGGCCGACTACCCGGACGGCGACAACTTCATGCAGCTGTTCTACGGCCGCAACATCAACCAGAACAACAACGGCTGTTACCAGGATCCGCAGTTCGACCAGTGGTACGAAGCCAGCCACGCGATGCCGCCGGGACCGCAGCGCGACGCGCTCTACCGCAAGATGGCGCGGCTGCTGGAAGTGCAGGCGGCGGCGATGCCGGCCTATTCGCGTTACCGCAGCATGCTGGCGCAACCGGCCGTGCTGGGGTATAAGAAGCATCCCATCCTGCATCAGGAATGGAAGTACATCGATATCGAGCGCAAGGACTAGAAATGTTGGCTTATATTGTGCGGCGCCTGTGGCAGATGCTGCCGACCATGCTGGGCGTGGTGCTGCTGGTGTTCGTGCTGTTCAACTGGGTCGGTGGCGATCCGGCCTACATCCTGGCCGGCAAGATGGCCAATGCCGAGAGCATCGCCAACATCCGCCACCAGCTGGGCGTGGACCAGTCGTATCCGGTGCAGCTGTGGATCTTCATCAAGCAGATCGCCAGCTTCGATTTCGGGCTCAGCTGGGCGACCGGGGAGCCGGTGTCGCACATCATCGCCACGCGGCTGGGGCCGTCGCTGACGGTGCTGCTGCCGCTGACGCTGCTGGAAACGCTGCTGGGCATTGCGCTGGCGCTGGCGGTCGCCTTCGTGCGCGGCTCGCTGACGGACCGGGCGGTGATGATCGCCTGCACCGTCGGCATGTCGATCAGCATCCTGGTCTACATCATCGTGTTCCAGTACGGACTGGCTTACAAGCTGGGCTGGTTTCCGGTGCAGGGCTGGGGCGAGAGCTTCCGGGAGAACCTGCTGCGCTACGCCACGCTGCCGATTTTGATCGGGCTGGCGGTATCGATCGCGCCGACCTTGCGCCTGTACCGCAGCTTCGTGCTGGACGAGGTCGGGCAGGATTATGTGCGCACCGCGCGCGCCAAGGGCTTGAGCGAGCGGCGCGTGATGTGGGTGCATGTGCTGCGCAACGCGGCCATTCCCATCATCACGCATGTGATGGCCAACCTGCCGGCCTTGCTGATCGGCGCCTTTTTGCTGGAGCGGTTCTTCGGCATACCGGGCATAGGGCGCGAGGTGATACTGGCGGTCGAGCGCAGCGACTTCCCTGTGATCAAGGCGATCACCGTGTACGTGGCGGCGGCGACGATGGTGTTCAATCTGTTGACGGACCTGATGTACCAGGCGGTCGATCCGCGGGTGCAGCTGGCATGACGGCCATCGTGCATGCCGGCTCGCCCGGACTGTGGCTGCTGGCCTGGCGGCGCTTGCGCGCGGACCGCGTGGCCATGGTGTCGCTGGCGGTGGTCGCGGCTTTCCTGCTGATGCTGGTGTTGTCGGCCAGCGGGCTGATCGTGGCGGACTGGGAGGCGGAGGTCGGGGTGAATTATGCGCCGCCGGGTTTTGTGGGCGCCAGCCCGGCTTCCAGCGAGACGGCTGCCCCTGCCGCGCCGGCGCAGGCCTTGCCGGAGAATCCATTCGATCCGCTGGCCGACGACATCCGCGCCTTGCGCGCGCAACTCGCGCCCGCTGCGGCGGGGGCGGTGGAGATGTACGGCGTCGCCGATCCGCTGGCCGACGACATGGCGCAATTGCGCGGTGCGACGGCGACGGCCGGCGCGGGCTCGGGCACGGCGACCCATGCTGGCGCTGGCCGGCGGCCGACGCTGCCGTTCGGCGGCGACAAGTGGGGCCACGACGTCATCAAGAAAACCATCAAGGGCGGCGAGACCTCCATCGTGGTCGGGCTGGTGGCCGCCTTGCTGGCGGTCAGCCTGGGCACCTTGTTCGGCGCTCTGTCCGGCTACTGGGGCGGCGTGGTGGACGACTGCTTCAACTGGTTCTACAGCATCTTCACCGCCATCCCGTCGGTGCTGATGATACTGGCCGTGGCCGCCGTGCTGCAGCAGAAGGGCGTGCTGACCATCGTGCTGATCCTCGGCCTGACCGGCTGGACCGGCCCCTACCGCCTGATCCGCGCCGAATACATCAAGCACAAGTCGCGCGAATACGTGCTGGCCGCCGACGCCATCGGCGCCTCGCACTGGAGCAAGATGTTCGGCCACATCTTCCCCAACGTCAGCCACGTCGCGCTGGTGCAGATGTCCATCCTGGTGGTGGGCTTCATCAAGGCCGAGGTCATCCTCAGCTTCCTCGGCTTCGGCGTGCCGGTGGGCGTGGTTTCGTGGGGCAGCATGCTCAACGAGGCGCAGAACGAATTGATACTCGGCCGCTGGTGGCAGTTGACTGCCGCCGCCATCGCCATGGCGCTGCTGGTGACGGCCTTCTCGCTGTTCACCGACGCCCTGCGCGACGCCCTCGATCCCAAGGTGAAATGATGAGCGCTCAATCTCCTGATCGTCCACTGCTGGACATCAGCAATCTGCGCATCGCCTTCCGCAGCGGGCGCCATGCCGCGGTGGACGCCGTCAAGGGCGTGTCCTTCCAGGTGCCGCGCAACGCCACCGTCGCGCTGGTGGGCGAATCGGGCAGCGGCAAGTCGGTCAGCTCGCTCGCCGTGATGGGCCTGCTGCCGGCCGACAGCGCCGTCATCGATCCCGCCAGCCGCATCCTGTTCGACGGCCGCGACCTGCTGGCGCTGTCCGCCGCCCAGCGCCGCGCCCTGTGCGGCAAGGAGATCGCGATGATCTTCCAGGAGCCGATGTCCTCGCTGAATCCGGTATTCACGGTCGGCGCGCAGATCGCCGAAGTGCTGCGCCTGCACATGGGCATGAGCGCCGCCCAGGCCCGCCGCCGCACGCTGGAATTGCTGGACGAAGTCGGCATCTCCGATCCGCAGGCCAGGATAGACGCCTATCCCAGCCAGATGTCCGGCGGCCAGCAGCAGCGCGTGATGATCGCCATGGCCATCGCCTGCGAACCCCGGCTGCTGATCGCCGACGAGCCGACCACCGCGCTCGACGTCACCATCCAGAAACAGATCCTGGAACTGATCGCGCGCCTGCAAAAGCGCCACGCGATGGCGGTGCTGTTCATCACCCACGACCTCGGCCTGGTGTCGGAAATCGCCGACCATGTGATCGTCATGCGCCACGGCGAGGTGCGCGAGGCCGGCCCCGCGCGCGCCGTGCTCGACCAGCCTCAGGACGGCTACACCAAGGCGCTGCTGCATTGCCGGCCGTCGCTCGATGCGCGGCCCTGGCGTCTGCCGGTGATCGCCGACTACCTGGCCGGCCCCAGGCCGCAGCGCCACGCCGGCGGCGACATCGCCGAAGGGCAGGGCGTGACGCCGCTGCATCCGCTGGAGCGCCAGCGCGGCAGCGGGCCGGACGACGAGCCGCTGCTGGTGGTGAACAATCTGAGCAAGAGTTTTTACCAGCGCGAAGGCTGGTTCGGAAAGCGCGAGTTCCAGGCGGTGAAGGATGTCTCGTTCACGCTGGCGCGCGGCAAGACCCTGGGCGTGGTGGGGGAGTCGGGCTCCGGCAAGACCACCGTCGGCCTGACCCTGCTGCGGCTGCACCAGGCCAGCGGCGGCAGCGCGCTGTTCGACGGCCGCGACCTGCTGGCGATGTCGGCGCGCGAGTTCCAGGCCTACAAGCGGCGCATCCAGATCATCTTCCAGAACCCGTACGCCTCGCTGAACCCGCGTTTCACGGTCGGCCAGATCCTGCTGGAGCCGATGCGCATCCACCGCATCGGCGCAGGCGAGCGCGAGCGCGTCGCGCTGGCCCACCAGTTGCTGGAAAAGGTCGGGCTGCCGGCGGCGGCCTTCCAGCGCTATCCGCACGAGTTTTCCGGCGGCCAGCGGCAGCGCATCGCCATCGCGCGCTGCCTGACGATGCGGCCGGAGATCCTGGTGTGCGACGAGTCGGTCTCGGCGCTGGACGTGTCGGTGCAGGCGCAAGTGCTGAACCTGCTGCAGGATCTGCAGGACGAGTTCGGGCTGTCGTACATCTTCATCTCGCACGACCTGTCGGTGGTGAAATACATCGCCGACCAGGTGATGGTGATGCACCAGGGCGCGGTGGTGGAAATGGCCGATTCGGACCAGTTGTACCGCGATCCGCGCCACCCGTACACGCGGGCCTTGCTGGCCGCGATACCGCGTCACGGTTAAGCGCTTTTTAAGATAAGATATCCGTATGGCGAACTTAATCCTTTTATTGCAAGAATATGGCGTGCTGATCGTCTTCGCGATCGTGCTGGTTGAGCAGATCGGCCTGCCGATTCCTGCGTTCCCCTTGCTGATCGTGGCCGGCGCCTTGTCGGTCGACGGCGACAGCAGCTGGCTGGCCGTGCTGTCGGTCAGCGTGGTTGCCTGCCTGATCAGCGACTATTTCTGGTTCCGCGCCGGGCGCTACTACGGCAAGCGCATCCTGCGCCTGCTGTGCAAGATTTCGCTGTCGCCCGATTACTGCGTCAGCCAGACCGAAGACAATTTCAACCGCTGGGGCCCGAAGGCGCTGGTGGTGGCCAAGTTCATTCCCGGCTTCAACACCATCGCGCCGCCGCTGGCCGGCGCCATGGGCACCAGCAACGCCACCTTCCTTGGTTTCAGCGTCGCCGGCGCCATCGTCTGGAGCGGCACCGGCATCGCCATCGGCGCCGGCTTCCACACCCAGATCGACCAGGTGCTGGAGATTTTAAGCACCATGGGCACCACCGCGCTGATCGTGCTGGGCGTGCTGCTGGTGTTGTTCGTCGGCTTCAAATACATCGAGCGCAAGCGTTTCCGCCAGTCGGTGGAAATCGACCGCGTCACCATCGACGAGCTGAAGAAGTTGCTGGAGCAGGGCAAGGAGCCGGTGCTGATCGACGCCCGCAGCGTCACCGCGCAGATGCTGGAGCCGGCGGTGCCGGGCGCGCTGCTGTTCAACGGCGGCGAGCCGATACCGGAGCTGATGGCGCTGGCCAAGGACCGCCACATCATCGTCTACTGCAGCTGCCCGAACGACGTCACCGCCGCCCATGTGGCGAAGGAGCTGATCGGCCACGGCTACAGCCGCGCCAAGCCCCTGCACGGCGGCCTGGACGCCTGGAACGCCGCCTTCGGCGTGCCCCGCGAAGTCGACGAGGGCAATACGGCGTCAGTCTGAATCAGCAATCGCAGCCGCCCGCTCGGGCGGCTTTTTTTTTGCAAAAATGGGAGCGCTTCCATAGCGCGTGGGCCCCTTAAAAATCGTAGTCATACTACGTAAAAAATATCCCACATTGTAATTTCATGTGGCAAAGCTGCTTCATGTGTACTAAAACTACAAACTTCGCTTGCTTCTCTGCGTGAAAATACCTTAAGCTTAGGCCTCAACTATTTTCGATCTATCATGACAGCTCAGTCCCTCCAAACGCCTCCCTCCCTGACCACTGCATTCCCAGGTGGCCCGCGTCTGCTGGCGGACATCGGCGGTACCAACGCGCGCTTTGCGCTGGAGACCGCTCCGGGCCGGATTGAAGCGATCGAAGTACTGGCGTGTGCCGCATATCCAACCTTGGCCGCCGCCCTGGTTGCCTATCTGGCCTCGCCGACCGTCGCCCAGGCCGGCGTCACCGGTATCCGGAACGGCGCTATCGCTATCGCCAATCCTGTCACCGGCGACATGGTGCGCATGACCAACCACCACTGGGAATTCTCGATCGAGGCGCTGCGCCGCGAAGTCAACTTCGACATCCTGGTCGTCGTCAACGACTTCACCGCGCTGGCGAGCTCGCTGCCGCAGTTGTCGGCCACCCAAAAACACCAGGTCGGCGGCGGCACCGCCATCGCCGGCACGCCGCTGGGCCTGATCGGCGCCGGCACCGGCCTCGGCGTCTCCGGCCTGATCCCGGGCAGGGACGGCTGGACCGCGCTGCTGAGCGAGGGCGGCCACGTCACCTTCGCACCGGCCAACGCCACCGAAGTCGCCATCCTGCAATTTGCCTGGAAAGAATTCGAGCACGTCTCCGCCGAACGCCTGATGTCCGGCGCCGGTATCGAACTGATCTATCGTGCGCTGGCCGACCATACCGACATGCCGGCCGAAAAGCTGAGCGCCGCCGACATCTCGCGCCGCGCGCTGGCTGGCGAATGCACGCTGTGCGATGAAGTCATCGAGGCGTTCTGCTGCATGCTGGGCACCATCGCCGGCAATATCGCCGTCACGCTGGGCGCGCAGGGCGGCATTTATATAGGCGGCGGCATCGTGCCGCGCCTGGGCGCGCGTTTCGACCGCTCCGGCTTCCGCGCCCGCTTCGAAGCCAAGGGCCGCTTCAACAAATATCTGTCCGAAGTGCCTACCTGGGTCATCACCGCCGAGTACCCGGCATTTGTGGGCGTTTCCGCAATCTTGTCGGAAAGACTTGCTGGCACGTAAGGCTAGTTACATTTCGATGAAGGCGAAACGCGCGTTTTGCCGTTTTATCAGGTACAATTCGGCTTGTTGGATGAAACGTCTTTGATCGGTCTCGTATGTTTTCGCCCGAAAACTGCGCCTGCCGGCCGCGTTTCACGTAGAAAGCGATGGCCTAGGCCGTTGCCGGCATGTCCCTCTCTCCCGCCTGGCGCGCATCGGCCCGGGCGTCGGAAAAACAGCTTCAGCGAGTTATTCCAGCAGGCAGCATCATTGATGCCAGCCATTGCCTCACTGAATGTGATTGATTTCTTTCTTGCATGAAAATGCAACCACAAGATTGCTATGGATACAGCAGAGGCTAAAAGAGTCCTCGAAACCGCCTTGCTATGCGCTCGTGAGCCATTGTCGATCCACAGTCTGAAAAAGCTGTTTGTCGAGGTGGACGATCAAGACAGGCCGCGCGGTCCCGGAGTGGGTTCCGATACGATCAAGGAATTGCTCGAAGAACTAAGGCTGGACTGGGCCGGCAAGGGCGTTGAAGTGATCAGCCTGTCGACCGGCTGGCGCTTCCAGAGCCGCCCCGAGATGAAGCTGTATCTCGACCGGATGAACCCGGAAAAACCGCCAAGATATTCGCGGGCGACGCTGGAAACGCTGGCCATCATCGCCTACCGCCAGCCTGTCACGCGGGGCGATATTGAAGAAATACGCGGCGTCGCCGTCAATTCGCAGACGATCAAGATGTTGGAAGACCGGGGCTGGGTAGACGCCATCGGTTATCGCGATGTCGTCGGCCGCCCGGCTTTGCTGGGCACCACCAAGCAGTTTTTGGATGATTTGGGCTTGAATTCGCTGTCCCAGCTGCCTCCTTTGCAGCAAATCAGCGATACGCAGGGAGGCGGTCCGGACATGGAAGCGCTGGAAGCAGCCCTGCAGGAAAACTTTGATAAAGCGGCGCACAACGCCGCGCAACAACCAGATGGTACGGATAGCGAGTTGCCAGTGGCCGAAGCAGAAGCCGCGACTAGCCCGGAAGCCGGCCAGCAAGCACAAACACAACCCGCGCCAGATGTAACGGTTGACGCTGAGCACAACCAAGAAACGAATAATGAACAATCCTAATTCCCCAGAGACAGTCAACGACGTAGCGCCGGCCGAAGTGGCCGCCAAGCCTAAGCGTCGCACCAAAGCCCAGATCGAAGCCGATACGGCAGCCGCCGCGTCCGGCGATGCGCCAGTCGCCGCCAAGGCCAAGCGCAAGACCAAGGCTGACGCCGAAGTCGCCGCCGCCGATGCGCCGGCCCCGGTGAAAAAGCCGCGCGCCAAGCCGGCCGCCAAGTCCGCCGATGCGGCAGCTGAAGCCGCACCGCAGGCCGCCGCGCCAGTCGCCGCAGCCGCAGCCGCCGCAGCAGCCGATGCGCCAGCCAAGGCGCCGCGCGCCAAAAAGCCAGCCGCCGCACCAGCCGCCGACGCCGCACCAGCAGCCCCTGCCGCAGCTCCAGCCCCAGCAGTCGAAGCGCAAGCCGCTCCTGCCGAAGCCGGCGAGCGTGCAGAACGTGGTCCGCGCGGTCCACGCGGCCCGCGCCAGATGCGCGAACAGCGCGCTGCCCGCCAGGCCATGATGCCGCGTCCGGAACCGGTCGCCGCTGCCGATGGCGAAGCCGTTCCGGCAGCCGACGGCGCCGCCCCGGCCGAAGGCGGCAAGCCACGCCACGAGCGCGGTCCACGCGCCGATGGCCAGCGCAACGGCAAGCCGCCGCATGCCGGCGGCGGCAAGGGCAAGAACGGCAAGCCACGCAACGGCCAGAACGCCGGCGGCAAGCCTAACGACGCGGATGCCGCGTTCTCCTACGTCACGTCGGACGCTTTCGACAGCGACGAGCCGGCCAAGGGCCGCCACGCGGCGCCGAAAGCCGTGCGCCGCGACCTGACCTCCGACGACGACGCGCCTAAGCTGCACAAGGTGCTGGCCGAAGCCGGCCTGGGGTCGCGCCGCGACATGGAAGAACTGATCGTTGCCGGCCGCGTGTCGGTCAACGGCGAGCCGGCCCACATCGGCCAGCGCATCCTGCCGACCGACGCTGTGCGCCTGAACGGCAAGCTGATCCAGCGCCGCGTCAGCAAGAAACCGCCGCGCGTGCTGGTGTACCACAAGCCTGCCGGCGAAATCGTCTCGATGGACGATCCGGAAGGCCGCCCGTCGGTGTTCGACCGCCTGCCGACCATGAAGGCCGGCAAATGGCTGGCCGTCGGCCGCCTGGACTTCAACACCGAAGGCCTGCTGCTGTTCACGACCTCCGGCGATCTGGCCAACCGTCTGATGCACCCGCGCTATCACATCGACCGTGAATACGCGGTGCGTACGCTGGGCGTGCTGGAAGAAGGCATGCGCCAGAAGCTGCTGGCCGGCGTCGAGCTGGAAGACGGCCTGGCGCAGTTCTCCAAGATCGCCGACGGCGGCGGCGAAGGCATCAACAAGTGGTACCGCGTGATCATCGGCGAAGGCCGCAACCGCGAAGTGCGCCGCATGTTCGAAGCGATCGGCCTGACCGTGTCGCGCCTGATCCGTACCCGCTACGGCGCGATGACCTTGCCAAGCAGCCTGAAACGCGGCCGCTGGGAAGAGCTGGAGGAAAACACCGTGCGCGACATGCTGGCCGCCTACGGTGTCGATAAAAAAGGCGGCGACGCGCCTGCCGCTCCGCGCGGCAAGGGCCCGCAGCAAGCCAAGCCGGCCCAGAACAAGGGTCCGGAAAAACGTCCGCAGCGCGGCCGCGACGCCGAGCGCGACGATCGCGACTTCGACGATGACGACGAGGACGATCACGACGAACCGAACTTCAACCGCGCCGACGTCAGCAACGCCAACGCGATGCCGTTCGCCAAGGGCCCGCGCGGCAATGGCCGTGGCCAGGGCGGCCAGGGCGGCTTTGGTGGCGGCCAGGGCCGTCCAGGCGGCGCCGGCGCCGGCGCCGGCAATGGCCGTGGCGGCCAGGGCAGCGGTCGTCCGGGCGGTGCCGGAGCGCAGACGTCCGGCCGTCCAGGCGGTCGTCCGCAAGGCATCGGCGGTTACGCCGGCGGCCGTCCGCTGGGCGAAGGCCCGGCGCGTCCGCAAGGCCAGGGTGGCCGTCCGCAAGGTCAGGGCCAGGGCCGCGCCCAGGGTGGCGGCCAGGGTGGTCAGGGGCAGGGAGGCGGCCAGGCGGCCAAAGGCCCAAGCCGCGGTCCACGCCAGCCCGATCCATTGCAAACCACTTTCGGTTTCGGTAATGCCGGCGCACCGCGCCGCAACCAGCCGCCGCGTGGTGGCGCCATCGATCATGGCATGCCGCGCCGCCGCAAGGGTTAAGGCAGTCAACTTGCAAAACGGGGCGCAAGCCCCTGTTTGTAAGGCTTCTGGCCTTATATGAACTGTTGTAAGCCTGCTTTTCCGCCCCGTGCGGCATTGCAGCGGAAAGCATATAAGGTTATAATAACCAGCCTAGTAAAAGTTCTTCGCAGGGTGCATCCCTGAGAATGCTTTCATCTGGCTGAGTATTACAAGAAGATGGGCAGATGCCCATTTTTTTTTTGGTGAACCGTTTTGAACGGTCTGTTTTTGATAAGTTGGAAACAGGCCTTGATTTGGAGAATTTCTTGCAGCTGCCGGATTTAATTGAAAAGACCGTCGCCGGTCTGGGCTATGAGCTGGTTGATGTCGAACGGGCCGAGCGCGGAGTGCTGCGCGTCTTTATCGATTTCACCGCCGCCGATGCCGAAGAAAAAGGCCCGATCACCGTAGAGGATTGCGCTACGGTCAGTCACCAGCTGTCGCACGTGCTGACGGTCGAGAACGTGAACTACGAGCGTCTCGAAATCTCGTCGCCAGGGCTGGATCGCCCGGTGCGCAAGCTGGAAGACTTCGTGCGTTTTGCCGGTTGCGAAGCAATCGTCAAACTGCGCACCGCGATGCCGGGTACGAACAACCGGAAATCGTTCCAGGGGATACTGCAAGAGCCCCAGGGCGATAATTTGTCGTTGGAATTTGAAGGTACTGATGGTCCGGCGCTGTTGGAGTTTACGCTCGCCGATATGGATAAGGCACGCTTGGTGCCACAGGTGGTTTTTAAGGGACGCAAAGCATGAGTCGCGAAGTTTTGTTATTGGTAGACGCGCTGGCGCGTGAGAAAAACGTCGATAAAGATGTGGTTTTCGGCGCGTTGGAGTTCGCGTTGGCGCAAGCCACGAAGAAACGCTATGAAGGTGAAGTCGATATCCGCGTTTCGATCGACCGCGAGTCGGGTGAGTTCGAATCCTTCCGCCGCTGGCACGTCGTGCCCGACGAGGCGGGCCTGCAACTGCCCGACCAGGAGATCCTGCACTTCGAAGCCAAGGAACAGATTCCGGACATCGAAGTGGACGACCACATCGAAGAGCCTATCGAATCCGTCGAATTCGGCCGCCGCTTTGCGCAAGACACCAAACAGGTCGTCCTGCAGCGCGTGCGTGACGCCGAGCGCGAACAGATCCTGGTGGACTTCCTGGAGCGTGGCGACTCGCTCGTGACCGGCACCATCAAGCGCATGGAACGCGGCGATGCAATCGTCGAGTCGGGCAAGATCGAAGCCCGCCTGCCACGCGACCAGATGATCCCGAAAGAAAACCTGCGTATCGGCGACCGCGTCCGCGCCTTCATCCTGCGCATCGACCGCAATATGCGCGGCCCGCAAGTGATCCTGTCGCGCACCGCTCCAGACTTCATCATGAAGCTGTTCGAGCTGGAAGTGCCGGAAATCGAGCAAGGCATGCTGGAAATTAAATCGGCGGCACGCGATGCCGGCGTCCGCGCCAAGATCGCCGTCTACACGGCCGACAAGCGCATCGACCCGATCGGCACCTGCGTCGGCATGCGCGGTTCGCGCGTGCAGGCTGTGACCGGCGAACTGGGCGGCGAACGCGTCGACATCGTGCTGTGGTCCGAAGACCCGGCGCAATTCGTCATCGGCGCGCTGGCTCCGGCCAACGTTTCGTCGATCATGGTCGATGAAGAGAAGCACGCGATGGACGTCGTCGTCGACGAAGAAAACCTGGCAATCGCCATCGGCCGCTCCGGCCAGAACGTGCGCCTGGCTTCCGACCTGACCGGCTGGAAGATCAACATCATGACGGCCGAAGAATCGGCCGACAAGGCAGCCCAGGAAACCGCGGCGGTGCGTGCACTGTTCATGGAAAAACTGGACGTCGATCAGGAAGTCGCCGACATCCTGGTGGAAGAGGGCTTTGCCAGCCTGGAAGAAATCGCTTACGTGCCGATCTCCGAAATGCTGGAAATCGAATCGTTCGACGAAGATACCGTCAACGAACTGCGCACCCGCGCCCGTGACGCCCTGGTCACTGAAGCGATCGCTTCGGAAGAAGGCCTGGAAGGCATGGACGAGGCGCTGGTCGGTCTGGAAGGCATGGACCGCATCACCGCAGGCAAGCTCGGCCTGGCTGGTATCAAGACTGTAGAAGCATTTGCTGCACTGGCCTACGACGAATTTGGCGCCATCCTGGCCCTGTCCGCCGACCGTGCACGAGAACTGATTAAGAGTGAATTTGAAGATGTGACCGACGATGAGATGAAGTTGGTTGACTCAAAGTACGACGATCGTGCCAAAGGCTTGCAAGCCAAGGCATGGAGTCTTGCCGAATCCGCAAAGGCTTAATTTGAGTATCTTTATCATCTCCGCGACACATAGAAAAGAGGACTGAATGGCGAGTAACAACGTAGCCCAATTTGCCACCGAACTGAAGATGCCTGCAGATTTGCTGCTGACGCAGCTGCGTTCTGCCGGCGTCGAAAAAAGTTCGACGTCAGATCCATTGTCGAAAGATGATAAGGATAAGCTGCTTGATCACTTGCGCCGTACCCACGGTGCATCGGCTGATACCGAAAAGAAGAAGATCACGCTGACGCGCAAAGAAACCACTGAAATCAAGCAGGCCGACGCCAATGGCAAGGCCCGCACGATTCAGGTCGCTGTGAAGAAGGTACGCACCTTCGTCCAGCGCGACGAGCCGGTAGCCGCCGCGCCGGTGGCGCCTGCCGCCCCGGTGGTCGATGCCGCCGAAGTCGCTCGCCGCGAAGAAGAAGCACGCAAGCAAGCGGAACTGATCGCACGTCAGGAAGCGGAACTGCGCGAGAAGCAGGAACGCCTGGCCAAGCTGGAATCGGAGAAGGAAGCGCAGGCTAAAGCCACCGCCGCCGCCGAAGCCGCCGCCGCCAAGGAAGCCGACGCCGAAGCGAAGAAAGCCGCCGTCAAGGCCGCTGCCGCCGCGACCGCCACCGCTGCCGGCGCCGCGCCGGTTGTGGCCGACGCCGCCGCCGAGGAAAAGAAAAAAGCCGCTGCCGAAGAAGCCAAGAAAAAGGCTGCCGCCGCCGCCAAGGAAGCCGCCGACAAAGCGGCCGCCACCGAGCTGGCACGCAAGGCCGTGGCTGACGAAGTAGCACAGATCAAGGCCATGATGAACGCGCCACGCCGCGCCATCAAAGCCCCTGAGCCAGCGCCTGCGCCGGTCAAGGCCAAGGTTGCCGAAGGCACGCTGCACAAGCCAGCCACCGGCGCCGTCGCCAAACCGGGCGACAAGCCTGGCGACAAGAAGCCTGTCAGCGCGGACAAGAAGTCGATCAAGTCGGCCAATGTCTCGTCGACCTGGCAGGACGACGCCAAGAAACGCGGCGCACCTGGCAACACCGCCAACAAGGGCCGTGGCAACACCGGTTCCGGTGGCCGTGACGGCTGGCGCAGTGGTGGCAAGGGCGGCCGTCGTGGCTCGCACGCCGATGACCGCGAAACCAATTTCCAGGCGCCGACCGAAGCCGTCATCAAGGACGTCTACGTGCCGGAAACCATCACCGTGGCCGAACTGGCGCACAAGATGTCCGTCAAGGCTTCCGAAGTCATCAAGCAACTGATGAAGCTGGGCCAGATGTGCACCATCAACCAGGTGCTGGACCAGGAAACCGCGATGATTCTGGTCGAGGAAATGGGCCACAAGGCCTTCGCCGCCGAGATGGACGATCCGGAAGCACTGCTGGCCGACCAGGGTGAGCACGCTCACTTCGAGTCCGTGCCGCGCGCACCGGTTGTCACCGTCATGGGTCACGTCGACCACGGTAAAACCTCGCTGCTGGATTACATCCGCCGCGCCAAAGTGGCGTCGGGCGAAGCCGGCGGCATTACCCAGCACATCGGCGCGTACCACGTGGACACCCCACGCGGCACGATCACCTTCCTGGATACGCCGGGTCACGAAGCCTTTACGGCCATGCGTGCCCGCGGTGCGAAAGCCACCGACATCGTCATCCTGGTGGTGGCAGCCGACGACGGCGTGATGCCGCAAACGAAGGAAGCGATCGCCCACGCGAAAGCGGCCGGCGTGCCTCTGGTTGTCGCGATCAACAAGATCGACAAACCCGGCGGCAACGTCGACCGTGTGACGCAAGAGCTGGTCGCGGAACAAGTGGTGCCGGAAGAATACGGTGGCGAATCGCCATTCGTGCCGGTATCGGCCAAGACCGGCGAGGGCATCGACGCCCTGCTGGAACAGGTGCTGCTGCAAGCCGAAGTGCTGGAACTGAAAGCCCCGATCGATGCGCCTGCGCGCGGTCTGGTGGTCGAAGGCCGTCTGGACAAGGGCAAGGGCCCGGTCGCGACCGTGCTGGTTCAGTCCGGTACGCTGAAGCGCGGCGACGTGATCCTGGCTGGTTCCTCCTTCGGCCGCGTGCGCGCCATGCTGGACGAGAACGGCAAGCCGATCAACGAAGCCGGTCCTTCGATCCCGGTCGAAATCCAGGGCTTGACCGAAGTGCCGCAAGCCGGTGAAGAAGTCATGGTCATGGCGGACGAGCGCAAGGCACGCGAAATCGGTCTGTTCCGTCAAGGTAAGTTCCGCGACGTGAAACTGGCCAAGCAGCAAGCCGCGAAGCTGGAAAACATGTTCGACCAGATGGCCGAAGGCGAAGTCAAGAACCTGCCGCTGATCATCAAGACCGACGTGCAGGGTTCGCAGGAAGCGCTGGTTGGCTCGCTGCAGAAACTGTCGACCTCCGAAGTGCGCGTACAAATCGTGCACGCAGCGGTCGGCGGCATCACCGAATCGGACGTCAACCTGGCGGTCGCTTCGAAAGCGGTCATCATCGGCTTCAACGCCCGTGCCGACGCACAGGCGCGCAAGCTGGCCGAGTCGAACGGCGTGGACATCCGCTACTACAACATCATTTACGATGCGATCGACGAGATCAAATCGGCGTTGTCGGGCATGTTGGCGCCGGAGAAGCGCGAGACCGTTATCGGTCAGGTCGAGATTCGCCAGGTCATCCTGGTCTCGAAAGTCGGCGCGATTGCCGGTTGCCTGGTCACAGATGGCGTGGTCAAGCGTTCGTCCTCGGTACGCCTGCTGCGCAACAACATCGTGGTGTGGACCGGCGAGATCGACTCGCTCAAACGCTTCAAGGACGACGCGAAAGAAGTACGCGCCGGTCTGGAGTGCGGCTTGTCGCTGAAGAACTACAACGACATCCAGGTGGGCGACTCCCTGGAAGTGTTCGAAGTTCAGGAAATCGCCCGTACGCTGTAAGCCCAGGCGCACAGGCAGCAATAAGGTAAAGTGGACGGGGGCATCAGCTCCCGTCCACTTGCCGTTTATGGAATATCATGGCAAAACATAGCAAAAACATCCCGCAGCGCGGTCAGCGCGTGGCGGACCAGATCCAGCGCGATCTGTCTGAAATCATCGCTTTCGAGTTGAAAGACCCGCGCGTCGGCATGATCACCATCACCGAAGTACAGGTGACGCCGGACTACGCGCACGCGAAGATCTTCTTCACCATGCTCAAGGACAGCAAAGAGCAGGTCAAGCAAACCGTCGACGGCCTGTCCGCCGCGGCCGGCTACATGCGCGGCCAGCTGGGCAAGCGCCTGCACATCCACACGCTGCCGGCACTGCACTTCGTGCACGACACCTCGACCGCGCGCGGCATGGAATTGTCGGCTTTGATCGACCAGGCCAACAGCACCCGCTCGCTCGACGACGACCAGGCGCCGGCCGAAGAGAAGAAGGACGGCGAGTAAGCACGCTGCACCGATGAAGCACAACCATCCTAAGAAAGTCCGCGACCTGGTCGACGGCGTGCTGCTGCTCGACAAGCCGGTCGGCTTGTCCAGCAACGATGCGCTGATCAAGGCCAAGCGCGTGCTCAACGCCAAGAAGGCCGGCCATACCGGCACCCTCGATCCCTTCGCCACCGGCCTGCTGCCGCTGTGCTTTGGCGAGGCCACCAAGTTCTCGCAGGACTTGCTGGAAGCCGACAAGACCTACGAAACCACGGTTCACCTGGGCCAGACCACCGACACCGGCGACACCGAAGGCGAAGTCATCGACAGCCGCGACGTCCATGTCACGCTGGAGCAGATCCACGCCGTGCTGGAAAAGTTCCGCGGCCCGATCGCGCAAGTGCCGCCGATGTATTCGGCCCTGAAGCGCGACGGCAAGCCGCTGTACGAGTACGCCCGCGCCGGCATCACGCTGGAGCGCGAAGCGCGCGACGTCGTCATCCACAAGCTGGAGCTGGTGTCCTACGAGGCGCCGTTCCTGAAGCTGGTGGTCACGTGCAGCAAGGGCACCTACATCCGCGTGCTGGGCCAGGACATCGGCGAAGCGCTCGGCTGCGGCGCCCATTTGAACGCGCTGCGCCGCACGCAAGTCGGCCCGCTGACCATGGACGGCATGCTGACGCTGGAACAGTTGACGGCGCACGCAGCGCCGCTCAGCCTGCTGGCGCCGGTCGATGCGCTGCTGGCCAGTTTCCCGGCCGTGCGCCTGAATGCCGAGCTGGCCAAGCGCTTCCTCAACGGCCAGCGCCTGGCGCTGGGCAAGGAAGCGGTCGAGCTGCCGGCCGAGCAGGGCAGGGTGCGCGTCTACTTGGACGCCAAACTGCTGGGCACCGCCATCCTCGGCGAATACAGCATCCTGGCCCCGGAGCGGCTGATCGCCTTCACGCCCGAATAGCAACTCTTTGAAAATATTCAGGAAGCCGGCGAGATAGTTGCAACGCAACATGCTATACTAGCCGGCTTCTCGTACAGTACGTACGTGCCCGCAGTTTTTCAGCATATAAAATCATCATGTCTACTACAAAACGCGCAATTCGTAATATCGCCATCATCGCCCACGTTGACCACGGTAAAACTACCCTGGTGGATCAACTGCTGCGTCAGTCCGGCACCTTCCGTGAAAACCAAGCGGTCGATACCCGTGTCATGGACTCGAACGACCTGGAAAAGGAGCGCGGCATTACGATTCTGTCGAAGAACTGCGCTGTTGAGTACGAAGGCACCCACATCAACATCGTCGACACCCCAGGCCACGCCGACTTCGGCGGCGAAGTGGAGCGTGTTCTGTCGATGGTGGACTCGGTTCTGCTGCTGGTCGATGCCCAGGAAGGCCCGATGCCACAGACCCGTTTCGTGACCCGCAAGGCACTGGCCCTGGGCCTGAAGCCTATCGTCGTCGTGAACAAGGTCGACCGTCCCGGCGCGCGCGCCGACTGGGCGATCAACCAGACCTTCGAACTGTTCGACAAGCTGGGCGCTACCGACGAACAACTGGACTTCCCTATCGTTTACGCTTCGGGCCTGAACGGCTACGCCGGCCTGACCGAAGACGTACGCTCGGGCGACATGAAGCCGCTGTTCGACGCCATCCTGGAACACGTGCCTGTGCGCGATGACAATCCAGAAGGCCCGCTGCAGATGCAAATCACGTCGCTGGACTACTCGTCCTACGTCGGCAAGATCGGCATTGGCCGCGTCAACCGCGGCACCGTCAAGGTCGGCCAGGACGTTCTGGTCATCAACGGCCCAGGCGCCACCCCGATCAAAGGCCGCATCAACCAGGTGCTGAACTTCAAGGGCCTGGAGCGCGTGCTGGTGAACGAAGCTGTTGCCGGCGACATCTGCCTGATCAACGGTATCGACGAAATCGGCATCGGTTCGACGCTGTGCGCGGTGGACACCCCTGAGCCGCTGCCTATGCTGACCGTCGACGAGCCTACCCTGACCATGAACTTCATGGTCAACAACTCGCCACTGGCCGGCCGCGAAGGCAAGTTCGTCACCTCGCGCCAGCTGCGCGACCGTCTGGACAAGGAACTGAAAGCCAACGTCGCCCTGCGCGTTGCAGCAACCGACGACGACACCACGTTCGAAGTATCGGGCCGCGGCGAGCTGCACCTGACCATCCTGATCGAAAACATGCGTCGCGAAGGTTTCGAGATGGCTGTATCGCGTCCGCGCGTGGTGTTCAAAATGGTCGATGGCGTGCGCCACGAGCCGTTCGAACAACTGTCGGTTGACGTCGAAGAAGCCAACCAGGGCGGCGTGATGGAAGAACTGGGCCGCCGTCGTGGCGACCTGCAGAACATGGAATCCGACGGCAAAGGCCGTGTGCGTCTGGAATACAAGATCCCGGCGCGCGGCCTGATCGGCTTCCAGGGCGAATTCATGACCCTGACCCGCGGTACCGGCCTGATGTCGCACGTGTTCGACGAATACGCGCCGGTGGACAACACCAAGGGCGAACTGGGCGGCCGTCGCAACGGCGTGCTGATCTCGCAGGACGACGGCGCCGCCGTTGCCTACGCCATCTGGAAACTGCAGGATCGCGGCCGTATGTTCGTGGTCCACAACGACCCGGTGTACGAAGGCATGATCATCGGTATCCACTCGCGTGACAACGATCTGGTCGTCAACCCGATCAAGGGCAAGCAGCTGACCAACGTGCGTTCGTCGGGTACCGACGAAGCCGTGCGCCTGGTGCCGCCTATCCAGATGTCGCTGGAATACGCCGTCGAATTCATCGACGACGACGAACTGGTGGAAATCACCCCGAAATCGATCCGTCTGCGCAAGCGCTTCCTGAAAGAGCACGAGCGTAAGAAGGCATCCCGCGAAGCGTAATACCGGCTTGGCGACATAAACCGCAGCTTCGGCTGCGGTTTTTTTTCGCCGGTCCATCCGGCGTTGAATTCGTTTGCGTTTTCCTTGTCTCCGGGTTATTTTGGTGCATGGCAGCATAACCCGCGTGGAGGAAGTTCCGTGAGCGACGACAAGACCAACCCGTGGCCGCAATGGCCCGGCAATCCCTTTGCACTGGCCCAGCAGGCGACCGATTACTGGGTCGATGCCTGCCAGCGCAGCGTGCTGTTCATGGACGTGCTGCGCCAGCGGGGCGACGAGCGCAACCACCGCGCCGAACAGACCGCGCCGCACGTGCTGAGCTTTGCATTCGACGTCATCCTCGACGGCCGCCACCTGGCGCGGCCGGTCAACTACGGCCTGCTGTACATCGCGCCGCCGGACGGCATCGCGCCCGATCCCACCAAGCGTCCCTTCATCGTGTTCGACCCGCGCGCCGGCCACGGCCCCGGCATCGGCGGCATGAAGCACGACAGCGAAATCGGCGTGGTGCTCAAGGCCGGCCATCCCTGCTACTTCGTCGGTTTCCTGCCCCATCCGGTGCCGGGCCAAACCATCGAGGACGTGTGCCGCGCCGAGGCGCAGTTCATCGCCAAGGTGGCCGAGCTGCACCCGCAGGCCGACGGCAAGCCCGCGCTGATCGGCAACTGCCAGGCCGGCTGGCAGATCATGATGACCAGCGCCCTCAATCCCGACCTGGTCGGCCCGCTGGTGCTGGCCGGTGCGCCGCTGTCGTACTGGGCCGGCGTGCGCGGCAAGAACCCCTTGCGCTACCTGGGCGGCGTGCTCGGCGGCACCTGGCTGACGGCGCTGGCGGGCGACCTCGGCAACGGCATTTTCGACGGCGCGCAACTGGTCGCCAACTTCGAGAAAATGAATCCGTCCAATACGCTGTGGAGCAAGAACTACAACGTCTATTCGAAGATCGACACCGAGGCGCACCGCTTCCTGGAGTTCGAAAAATGGTGGGGCAACCCGGTGCTGCTGAACGCCGGCGAAATGCAGTACATCGCCGACTCGCTATTCGTCGGCAACCGCCTGAGCGACGCCGCGCTGATGGACAGCAACGGCCACCGCATCGACCTGCGCAATATTAAATCGCCGATCGTGGTGTTCTGCTCGTGGGGCGACGACATCACGCCGCCGCAGCAGGCGCTGGGCTGGGTGCTGGACCTGTACGAGGACGACGCCGCGCTGGTGGCGGGCGGCCAGACCATCATCTATTCCATGCACCAGAGCATAGGCCACCTGGGCATCTTCGTTTCCGCCTCGGTCGCCAACAAGGAGCACGAGGAATTCACGGCGGCGATGGACATGATAGACATCATGCCGCCAGGCTTGTACGAGGCGGTATTCCTCGACAAGGACGAGGAGATGCTGCAGGCGGAAATCGCTTCCGGCGACATGGCGGCCGGCGACTACGTGATGCGCTTCGAGCGCCGCAACCTGGACGCGCTGCGCAAGCTGGGCGGCAACGATATCGAGGACGAACGCCGTTTCGCCACCGTGGCGCGCGTATCGGAAATCAACACCGGCCTGTACCAGACTTTCGCCAGTCCGCTGGTCAAGGCCATGGTGACGGAGGCCGGCGCCGAGCAGCAGCGCGAAGCCCATCCGCTGCGGCTGCGCTACCGCATGTTCTCCAGTAAAAATCCTCTGCTCGACGGCATACCGGCGATGGCCGAGAAGGTGCGCGCCGAGCGCCGGCCGGTGGCGGACGACAATGTCTTCATGCAGATGCAGGAGGCGATGTCGCAGCAGATCGTCGACGTGCTGGACCGCTACCGCGACCTGCGCGACCAGGCCACGGAAAGCATCTTCCTCGGCGTGTACGGTTCGCCGGTGTTGCAGGCGCTGGTGGGCCTGCGCACCGACGGCGGCCGCCCGCGCCGCATCGGCCGCGACATCGCGCGCGAGGCGGCGCTGAACGCGCACCGCGCGGCGGCTGCGCTGAAGACGGCGGAGGGCGGCGTCACCGAAGCCATCATCCGCGGCCTGCTGTACATCTACCGCAGCCCGGAAATGAGCGCGGCCGACGAGCGCGCCTTCGCCACCATCCGCCAGCTGCGCCTGCGCACTTCGGACGACAAGGAGCTCAGCGTCACCCATTTCAAGACCATCCTGCGCGAGCAGTACCTGATGCTGCAGGTGGACGAGGAGGCCGCGATCCGCGACCTGCCGCTGCTGCTGCCGGAAGCGCCGGAAGCGCGGGCGACGGCGCTGGGCATCGTCCGCCAAGTGGCGGGCGCGACCGGCACGCTGAGCGGCGACGGCGCCGTCCGGCTGGAGCGGGTCGCCGCCATGTTCGCGCCGCAGTCGCCCAAGCTGGCGGTGGTGCGCAAGAAAACCAAGGCCTGATCAGCTGGTCAGCGGTTTGCGCATGAAGACGCTGAGCGGATCGTTCGGGTAGTCGCCGTACGGGCCGCAGCGCTCGAAACCGTGGCGCTCGTACAGGCCCAGCGCTTCCGGCTGGGCCGGGCCGCTTTCCAGCGTCAGCTGCGGACAGCCCTGTGCACGCGCAGCCCCTTCCAGCAAGTCCAGCAGTCCGCGCGCCAGGCCGCGTCCGCGCGCGGCAGGCTGCACATACATGCGTTTGATCTCGCCATATTCCGGCGTCAGCACGATGGCGGCGCAGCCGACGGCGGCGCCAGCGTCGTCGCGCGCGACCGCGAAGCGCACGTGCGGCTGCATCAGCGACGGCAAATCCAGCGCGTACACGGATTCCGGCGGATACAAGCTCAGCTGGTAGGCGTCGAGGTCGGCGATGAGGGCGATGACTTCGGGCTGGTCGGGGGATTCGAAAGCGATCGGCATGGCGGCGGTGGACACTTTAATGGATGAAAAAATCCAGTATAATGGATTTTATGGATATCAACAAACTCATTGCCAGCCGCCTGCTGGCCTTGCGCGAACGCCGCGGGCTGTCGCTGACCGCGCTGTCCGAGCGCAGCGGCGTGAGCCGCTCCAATATCTCGCTGATCGAGCGCGGCGAGAGCAGCGCCACCGCCACCGTGCTCGACAAGCTGGCCGGCGCGCTGGGCGTCACGCTGGCCTCGCTGTTCGAAGCGGGGCAGGACGAGCCGGCGCCGCCGTCACCGTTGCAGCGCGCCGCCGACCAGCCGGTGTGGACCGATCCCGCGTCCGGCTACGTGCGGCGCCAGCTGTCGCCGGCCGTGCGCACGCCGTTGCAGCTGGTGGAGGTGGTGTTCCCGCCGGGCCAGCGCGTGACCTACGAGCAGGTCGTGCGCGAGGCCGACATCCACCAGCAGATCTGGCTGCTGGACGGCGTGATGGACGTCAGCGCCGGCGACCAGCAGTGGCGGCTGGAGGCGGGCGACTGCCTGGCCATCCGCGAAGACCAGCACATCAGCTACGCCAATCCCGGCAAGACGCCGGCGCGCTACCTGGTCGGGCTGGTGACGCTGCCTTTTGCGATATAATGTCGACCCCCAAGCGATTCCCATAGTTGCCGCCATGACCATCATCACCCTGCCGACCACCGACAACGCGCCCGTGAAAGCGAGCCGCCGCCTGTCCGTCGCGCCGATGATGGACTGGACCGACCGCCACTGCCGCGTGTTCCACCGCCACATCAGCCAGCACACCTGGCTGTACACCGAAATGGTGACGACCGGCGCGCTGGTCTACGGCGACGTCGAACGCCACCTGCGCTTCAACGATGAAGAGCATCCGGTGGCGCTGCAGCTGGGCGGCAGCGATCCGGCCGACCTCGCCACCAGCGCCAAGCTGGGCGAGAAGTGGGGCTACGACGAGATCAACCTCAACTGCGGTTGCCCGTCGGAGCGCGTGCAGAAGGGCGCTTTCGGCGCCTGCCTGATGGCCGAGCCGCAGCTGGTGGCCGACTGCGTCAAAGCCATGCGCGACGCCGTCAGCATCGACGTCACCGTCAAGCACCGCGTCGGCATCGACCAGACCGAGAGCTACGATTTCGTGCGCGACTTCGTCGGCACCGTGGCCGAGGCCGGCTGCACGACCTTCATCGTCCATGCCCGCAACGCCATCCTCAAGGGCCTGTCGCCAAAGGAAAACCGCGAAATCCCGCCGCTCAAGTATGAGTTCGCCTACCAGCTCAAGCGCGACTTCCCTGACTTCGAAATCATTATCAACGGCGGCATCAAGACCGAAGCCGAGATCGATGAGCACCTGCAGCACCTGGACGGCGTCATGCTGGGCCGCGAGGCCTACCACAACCCCTTCGTCATGGCCGGTTTCGACCAGCGCTACTACGGCGACAGCCGCGCGCCCAAGAGCCGCGAAGAAGTGATCGAAGCGATGATCCCCTACATACAAGCCCAGCTGGCCCTGCACGGCGCCCACGGCTTGAAACTCAACACCATCACCCGCCACATGCTGGGCCTGATGACGGGCCTGCCGGGTGCCCGCGCATTCCGCCAGGTCCTGTCCGACTCCAAAAAACTCGCCCTCGGCGATGCCCACCTGCTGCGCGAAGCCGCTGCCCGCCTACGTATTGCTGCGTAGCTCACAGCACAATCTGACGTTTCTGGCAAACAATATATTGGACTGTTGGTATTTCCACGCAGAAAGTTCGTTTGCGTATTTTTTAGGCGGGTTTTGCTTGCTTTGAGGCAAAATTTGCATCTATAATTCCTGAATATACACACATATCCACCTTGTATTGACGTTTGTATATTGCGGTAAAACTACATGCAAGCAGCCGGTGGAGCCGCAAGTTTTGCATTCGCAGTCATTGTTTGCTACTGTCATAGATATTACCTAGCAGCAAGGGCCGGGTGGATTGTGTCGTGCACAAGACGAGACCATCCAGGGCACTCTTATCAACTGTGTCACTTAAGAAGAAGACGAAATGAATTTAGCAAAAATGAAAGTCGGAACGCGCCTGGGCCTCGGTTTTGCCCTGGTACTGTTATTCCTGGTGGCTGTCACCACCGTGGGTATCTTCCGCATGGCACAGATTCAGGATCGTCTGGATCACGTGATCACGGTGAACAACGTCGTGTCCCGCCTGGTGGTCGACATGCGCGCCAACGTGGGCGACCGCGTCACCTCGCTGCGCATCCTGACCATGATGACCGATGCCGCCGACATGGAACCGGACATGAACCGCATCAAGGAACTGGCCGCCAAGTACGCCGATGCACAGAACAAACTGAGCGCACAGTTCGCCACCGAAGCCAGCGCTGAAGAAAAAGCGCTGCTGGCAACGGTCAAGGAGCAGGAAGCGATCGCCATGCCGGCCATCGCCAAGGCGTCCGAACTGTGGCTGGCCAACAAGGCCGAAGAAGCGACCAAGGTCCTGATCAAGGAAATCCGCCCGGCCCAGAAAAAATGGATGGCCGCGCTGGATCAGCTGGGCGCGCTGGAAGAAAAACTGAACGCGCAAGTGCAGACCGACGCCGCCGCCGGCTTCTCGTCCGCCCGCAGCTTCATGATCATCCTGGGCGTGCTGGCTGTCGCGATCTCGGTCGCCGCCGCCTACGTCATCACCCGCGGCCTGCTGAAGCAGCTGGGCGGCGAGCCTGACTACACGGCGTCGATCGCCGGCAGCATCGCCAACGGCGACCTGTCGATCTCCATCGACACCGACGGCAACGACAAGGACAGCCTGCTGTCCGAGATGAAGGAAATGCGCAACAGCCTGGTCGACATCGTGGGCCAGGTCCGCTCGGGCACCGAAACCATCGGCACCGCCTCGCGTGAAATCGCCGCCGGCAACATCGACCTGTCGTCGCGTACCGAAATGCAGGCGAGCTCGCTGGAAAAAACCGCCTCGGCGATGGAAGAGCTGACCTCGACCGTGAAACAGAATGCGGACAATGCCCGCGAAGCCAATCAACTGGCGTCGGCGGCATCGGACGTGGCGATCAAGGGCGGCAAAGTGGTGTCGGAAGTGGTCAACACCATGAGCTCGATCGACGCGTCGGCCAAGAAGATCGTCGACATCATCGGCGTGATCGACGGCATCGCCTTCCAGACCAACATCCTGGCGCTGAACGCGGCAGTGGAAGCGGCCCGTGCCGGCGAACAAGGCCGCGGCTTCGCGGTGGTGGCGTCGGAAGTGCGCAACCTGGCCCAGCGTTCCGCTGGCGCCGCCAAGGAAATCAAGATGCTGATCGACGACTCGGTGGAAAAAGTCGGCGCCGGCACCAAGCTGGTCGGCCAGGCCGGCGTGACGATGGACGAAGTGGTGGCCTCGGTGCGCCGCGTGACCGACATCATGAGCGAGATCGCCAACGCCAGCCAGGAGCAGAGCGCCGGCATCGAGCAGGTGAACCACTCCATCATCGAGATGGACAGCATGACCCAACAAAATGCCGCGCTGGTGGAAGAAGCCGCCGCCGCCGCACAAAGCTTGCAGGACCAGGCCGCCGAACTGTCGCGCGTGGTCAGCATCTTCAAACTGGTGGAAGGCGAGGAGCGCGTGTCGGCTCCGGTGTACCAGCCTGCCGCCGCCAAGGCTGCGGTCAAACCGATCGTGGCCCGCGCTCCTGTCAAGAAACTGGCCTCCGCGCCGGCGCCTGCCGCAGCAGCCAAACCGAAGAAAGTCGCCTCGGCAGCTAGCGCAGCCGGCAGCGATGAGTGGGAAGAGTTTTAAAACTTTGCCGCAGTCTGCCGTCGCGCTTTTGCGCGGCATGTAGGTCCGCTGTGGGATTCGATCAACCAGTTTTTAATAATAAGTTTGGAAATTGTAAAATGAATAAGTTTTCTACCAGTGTATTCGCCGCCGTCATCCTGTCCGCCGCTTCGACCGCCTTCGCCGGTGAAGTGCCAGCATCCCTGGATGCCAAGAACTGCAAGGCTGAATACCCTAAAGCATCGCTGCTGAACGAAGAGCAGGGCGATGTGACCATGTCCTTCCTGGTGGCTGCCGACGGCAACGTCGTCGAATCCAAGGTCGACAAATCGAGCGGTTACAAGAATCTGGACAAGGCTGCGATCAAAGCCTTGAGCGCTTGCAAGTTCAAGCCAGGCACCAAGGATGGCGCAGTTGCCCAGACCTGGACCAAAGTCGACTACAGCTGGAAGCTGTAATCAGCTAGTGTTAAACGGGGCCGTGCGGCGACGCGCGGCCTGAGTGCCGGATACAAACACTTGGGGAAATCATGTCTACAAATAAGCGTTGGTTGAGTGTGATCGCAGCAGTGCTCGTTTCGAGCGCACCGGCAGCGTTTGCTGCCGAAGTCCCGGCCAGTTTTGATGCCAAAAACTGCAAGGCCGAATACCCGAAAGCGTCGTTGATGAACGAAGAGCAGGGTACGGTTTCGATGTCCTTCCTGATCAAGGCCGACGGTACCGTGGCCGATTCCAAGGTCGACAAGAGCAGCGGTTTCAAGAACCTGGACAAGGCGGCGATCAAGTCCCTGAGCGCTTGCAAGTTCAAGCCGGGCACCAAGGACGGCGCTCCTGCCGAAACCTGGACCAAGGTCGACTACGCCTGGAAGCTGGACTGATATACCCGAAGTCGTCAAAAAGGAACCGCGTGCGGTTCCTTTTTTTTCGGCTGTTACAACCGTTGTAACAAGCTGTAATCGGGCTCCGGCGGCGGCGGACTTCCTTATATAGTACACTTTGAAACTAGGAGGAGTGCCATGAAAACCATCATCGCCGTTGTCGCCGCAGTGGCGGCACTGTCCGGCTGCGCCGTCCAGCAGCCTGGCTATTACGCCACCACCCGGGTGGTCCAGGATCCGTATCAGTGGCATACCGTGTCGTCCGCGCCGTCGGACCGCGGCGGCTACACCACCGAGGAAATGCCGGCGTCCAGCTCGCGCGTGGTCTACACCACCGAGCCGGTCTACACCACCACCTACGTCCAGCCGGCTCCCGTGTACTACGCCCCCGCGCCGGTCTACTACGCGCCTACGCCCGCCTATTACTACCCGCCGGTCAGCATCGGCCTGGACTTCTCGTTCGGCCACTGGTGCTGCGGTGGCCACTACCGTGGCCGAGGCTACCACCGCCGCTAAGGGCGGGCCGTGTCGGTCAGCCTTTGGGCGACGCGGGCCATGAAGGCCGAAGTCTTGAAGCGGCCGATCAGCGCCGTGAACACCAGCGAGGTGACGACGAAGTACAAGCTGCAATACAGGTAGACCGGCACCATGACACTGGTGCCGGTGGCCGCGATCACCGTGTTGCAGCGGCTGACCAGTTCGCTCACGCCGACCAGCGACGAAGCGCTGGAAGCGATGAAGGAAATCAGGAACACATTGATCCAGGTGGGGATGAACAGCAGCGCCGCGCCGATGTCGCCGCGCCGCCATGCGCGATGCGCCACCACCAGGCTTTCGGAGGTGAACGACAGCGGCGCCGCCGACAGCCCGATCACCGCCTTGATCCATTGCGGCACATGCACGGTGGTGTCGCTGCCCGGCAGCACGAACTCGCTGGGCAGCACGAACACCGCGTAAAAGATCAGCGCCAGCGTCGGCACGCCGCGGAAGAAGGTCGAGATCCGCTCGGCGATGGTGGCGGTGCGGCCCTGGCGCGTCACGCGCAGCCAGGCCAGGCCCGCGCCCATCAGCGAACCCAATCCCACCGCGCACACCGCGATGAACACATTCCACAGAAAGCCCTGCAGCAGGAAGGGCGTCCACGTCAGCAGGAAGCTCAGGGTATCGTTGTTCATGGCCGCTCCGCCACCGGCAGCCAGGCCTGTTCCAGGTAGTCGAACAGCCGCGACCACAGGCTGGTGATCAGGTAGAAGGTCATCAGCAGCACCGTCATGGTCAGGAAGATGTTGCCCTTTTCGGCGATCAACAGGCTGCTCGCGCTCAGCAGCTCGGGGATGGCGATGGCCGAGGCGATCATGGTCTGCTTGGTCAGGTTGATCAGCGCCTGCTTGACCGGCCAGTTGGCGTACTGCGCCGTGCGCGCCAGTTGCCGCAGCCGCAGCCGGTAGCCGGGCTCGGTGCTGCGCACATGCTTGGCCGCCTCCAGGAAGGCGCGCATCACCATGCCCGCCGTGTAGTAGCCGGAGCAGAAGGCCGCCACCGCAAACGCCGGCAGCTTGAGGCCGAACTCGCGCATGGTCCAGCTGCCGAAGCCGAAGAAGATCAGGTACATCATCAGCAGCGGCGGCGTCAGCCGGCCGTAGGCCATGACGGTGTGGATGGCGCGCGTGTCCCAGCCGCTGCGGCCGTCCACGGCGATGGCGACCGCGATGCCCAGCGCCAGGCTGATGGCGATGCTGCAGGTGATCAGCAGCATGGAGTAGGCGATGCCGGTCAGGAACTGCGTGCGGTCGTAGGGATCGTAGATGAAGTTCAAGTCCACGCCCAGCTGCTCCTTGACCCACAGGCCGACCGCCTGCACGCCCGTCACCTCGGTGCTGGACACATACTCGCCGCTGCGGCAGGCCGCCACCCAGTTGCCGCTGCTGTTGCGCACGCATTTGTACAGCCCGTCCTTGTCGTGCTCGGACCAGATCGCCTTCTGCGCCGTCAGCCAGGAGGTCGAGGCGATGCCCCACCGCTTGTTCGCCTCCAGCAGCCAGCCGCTGCGGTGCAGCTCGGCCACGATATTGCCCAAGGTCAGATCCAGTTCGCCGCCCTGTTCGTTGCGGGCGATGAAGATCGCCATCGGCGTGATCAGCGCGTTCGGCAGCGGCATCGTGTAGCCGCGCCACTCGGGCAGCTTGGCCGTGTTGGCCAGCGCCGCCGTCGCGTACAGGAAGCCCGAGCACTGGCCGTCGCGCAGCGCCAGGTGGGCGTCGCGCACGGTCTTGTAGGTTTGCAGCTCCAGCAGATAGCGCTCGCTCATCGGCTTGTTGAAATAACTGCCTTGCACCGCGCAGATGGTTTCGTGGCGTATCTTGGGCCAGGCGTCGACCGCCTCGCCCGGCTTGAACAGCACGTTGACGCTGGTCTCGTTGTAGCCCGGTTCGACGGCGGTGGCGATCTTGCGCCGCGCCGCCGTGTCGCCGACGGTGGAGATCAGGATGTCGACCTCGCCCAGCTCCAGTTTCTGAAACCGGTTCTCGGTGGTGATGCTGACTTTTTTCAGGGTGACGCCGAGGCGCTGGGCGATCAGCGCGGCGATGTCGCTCTCGAAGCCGACCACTTCGCCCTGGGCGTTGAGCGAGTTGTAGGGGCTGAAGTCGGTCTTGACGCCGACCCGTATCACGCCCTTCTTGCGGATGCTGTCGAGCGCCGGGCTGTTGCCCGCCGCCTGCGCCGCCAGCGACAGCAAGAGCATGCCGATCAGGCCCAACAGGTACAAAAAAGCTCGATTCCGCATAATTGTTTTCTCTGGGCCCAGGCCGAATTTCATGCTACCCCAATGCGGGCTCATCGCGCAACGGCGATGGTCAGCACTGTGGCGTGGCCGTGCCGCGCGGGCGGATTGCGTTATCAAGCTGCTCATGTTATTGTCAATCGACACCTGTCCTCCCGAGACATTCATGCTGCATCCACTGGCCAGCCTATGGCGCCATTCCAGCCGCGTCACCTTCTACGAGTCTGGCGGCCAGACCGGGCAGGCATTGCTGCAGGGCGGAGGGCGCATGGCGGGATCGCGGCGGCGTTTCTCCTCCGCCGATGACGCCTATGGCTACCTGCGCTACTGGCTGGGCGAACCGGCCGCGCGCGCCGAACTCAAATGGATACTGCAACGCTCCGGCCCCTCGCTGGCGACCGCCCACGCCGGCGTGGACGGCTGGCTGCACGCGCTGGCCGGACGCCTGGTGAGCGGCGCCGTCGTCGTGCTGGAGGAGCTGAGCCGCCAGGCCATGCCGGGGCGGCTGGTGGCGCCGCCCGCCGCCGCCATGTCGGCCGCCGCGTTGTCGGCCTTGCCGGCGCTGAGCGCGGTGCCGCAAATTCCCGTGGCGCCCAATCTGCTGCCGGTGCTGGAGGATATCCGCATCGAAGGCGCCGAAGTGCTGCCCGAGCTGAACCAGGCGCTGGCGCAGGTCAAGGTGACGATATCGACGGTGGGCTCGGCCTCGCTGTCGCTGGAGCCGGCGCCGACCAAGGTGGCGGCGATCAAGACGGCGCTGAGCTCGGCCACCGAGCGCACCACCTCCACGCTGGGATCGCTGTAGATGAAAGTCATCGACCATTCCATCGAGGTGCTGCCGCAATGTCCGGTCAACATCGCCAACGCGGTGCAGAAGGCGGCCGACACCATCGTCGAGCAGGGCAAGACCTTCGCCACCGACGTCACGACCACCGCCGCCTCGCTGAACCAGGACATGCAAAAGGTGGCGGAGCAGATGAAGGCGATTCCGGACCTGCTCAATCCGCAACCCATCCTGGACTGTTGCACCGGCGTGCTGGAGCAGGCGGCCAGCGACCTGCGCCAGCTGGCCAACGACGCCGCCGCGATTCCGCAGCGCCTGCTGGCGCAGACGGCCGGCGTGCAGACGGTGATCGATTCGGCCAACCAGGCCGTCGAGTCGATGAGCACGCTGCTGCCCGAGTTGTCCGGACTGGTGCCGGACTTCGGCGCGCAGATGAGCTTCTTCAACAGCCTGCCGTCGCGCGGGCAGGCGCTGGCGGACCTGGCCAAGCGCACCGGCGTCATGGTCGAGCAGTATGGCCGCGACCTGCTGCCGCTGTCGACGCAGATGAAGCAGCTGGCCACGATGCAGGGCGCTCCCGGTGCCGGCAACGATGCGGTGCAAGCCGTGCTGGCGCGCGCCGAGCAGTTGCAGGCGGACAGCCTGGCACAGGTCCAGGCCTTGCGCGATACGCTCGACGGCAACGTCACCGACCTCGACACGGCGATGCAGGACGCCACCGCGCAGGCAACGCAAACCATCAGCGGCGTATCGGACCTGCTCAACGAGAAAGGCAATGCGCTGCTGGCGCCGTTGCAGGCGCAGATCGATTTGGTGGACAACATCAACAGCGCGCTGGGCGACGAGGCGCGCAACTGCGATGCCTTGTTCGACGAGGCGTCGGCGCAGCTGGGCCGGCTGAGCGACATCCTGATCAAGCCGCTCGCCGCGGCCCGCGCGCAGGCCGACGTGATCATCGACCAGTTGGCCGCAGCGGCGGCCACCGTGGATGGCATGGTGAAGAAAGCGATGGAGCCGCTCGATGCGCTGGAGCGCAGCGTGGAAGCCATCGCGCAAGCCTTGCAGGAAGTGCTGGACGCCATCAGCGCCGAGGTGGAGAAGGTGCTGCAACTGATGGCGGAGCTGGACGAGGAAGCGGAAAACGCCAAGGCCATCCTGCGCCAGTTGCCGGAGAATTTTGCTCCGGTGCGTACCATGATCGCCGACGCCATCGCCATGCTGGTGCAGGTGAAGGACAATATTCCAGTGTTCGTGGCCGAAGCCAACGGCGCGCTCGACGCGGCCTCCGGCGAGCTCGACCAGGCCGATGCGCTGTGCACCGGCGCGATCGAAATCTGCACCCGCTACATGATGAAGGCGCCGCCGTTGATGATGGCGCGCACTTTGTTCGTCGGCATCAAGGCGATGATACCGGGCGTGAAGACGGCCATCGTCAGCGCGCGCGCGGCGGTGAAGGCGGCCGGCGACCAGGCCACCGGTTTGATGGAACAGGCCATCACGCTGGTCGACGGGCTCAATCCCTTGCTGGACCAGGCCATCGCAAAGGTGCAGGCGGCGATCGATGCGCTGATCGGTTTGCTGGAGCAGATGCAGGCGGCATTGAAGCAGGTGTCGGAGGCGGCCGAGAAAATTCCACCGCTGATGCAGGAGCAGATGGACAAGGCCAAGGCGGCCGTGCAGCAGATCCTGGACCAGGTGCGCGATGCTGCCGAGCAGTGTCTGGCCAAGTTGCAGTGCGAGCCTTTGGTGCGGCGCTTGCAGCAGCAATTGTCGGACTTGCTCGACAAGACCTTCAAGCCGCTGGAGGCGCAGATCCAGGCCGCTGGCGCGCCGTTGCAGAATGTTCTGCAGCAGGGCAAGGCGGAGGTCGGCAAGGCTGCGGCGATGGCGCAGGATGGCCTGGGCAAGCTCAGTGCGGCGCTGTCGTCGGTGAAGCAGCAGGCCATGCAACCGTTGCAGAAGCTCACCGATACGCTGACCACGGCGCGCGGGCAGGTGGACTCGGTGAGCGGATCGGCGCGGCAGCAGGTGCGGCAGGCGGCGGATCAGGCGCTGTCGTATGTGGACCAGGCGTCGCAGGCGATTTCGGGCTTGAACATCCGCGCGGTGGGCGATCAGATTGCGCCGTATGCGCAGTTCTATGACGATGTGGCGGGGACGTTCAATCAGGTGCAGTCGCAGGTGCGGAGCGCCGCCGATGTGGCCGATAAGGTGAACAGCTGGAAGGGCGATGCGCAGCAGGCGGCCAATGATTTGCTGGACCGCGCGCGGCAGGCGGCGGAGGAGGCGCAACAAGGTGTCAGCGATGTGCAGACGGCGGCGGACAACACGGCGTCCGGTGCGCAGAGTGCGGGCGAGTCTATGGTCGATAGTCCGGTGGCGGAGCAGGTGCAGGCGTCGTTCGATGCGATGAAGCAGGATGCCGAGGGTGTGGCGGCGGAGTCGGATGCGGCCTTGGCGGATATGTCGGGTTCGCTGGATGATGCGCAGACGGAGTCGGAGACGGCGATGGAGCCGTATGTGCCGGATACCGATGCGCTGCTGGCCGATGTGAAGTCGGAGGCGGACAAGGTGGAGCAGGCCGCCAATGCGGCCAAGGAGTCGGAGCAGGCGCTGGCGGAGCAGGTGGTCGCCAGCGAGAAGGATGTGGGGGCGGCGGCGGACGACGCGGCAGCGCAGACGACGGCCATGAAGGATGAGGCGCAGGCGGGGATCAACAAGACGGTGGCGGAGGTGGAGGCGGTGCAGGCGCAGGTCAACGTGGCGCGCGCCGAGGCGATCAAGGCGGAGGCGATTGTCGATGCGGAGGTGGTCAAGCACGGTGGCACGTCCGCCAGTGCGGATGCCGCTGCCGCAGCGGCTACCGAGGCCGCCGCAGCCGCCGCCGCCACCGAGGCAGCCAAGGCCGCCGCTGGCGCCAATCCCGATGCAGCCGCCGCCGATACGGCAGCCGCAACGACAACCACCGACGCAGCGGCAGCCGACGGTGCGGCAGCAACGGCAACCACCGACGCGGCCGCAGCCGATGGCGCGGCAGCAACGGCCACCGCCGAGGCAGCGGCAGCCGATGGCGCGGCAGCAACGGCAACCACCGACGCGGCAGCAGCCGATGGCGCGGCAGCATCGGCCACCACCGACGCGGCGGCCGCCGATGGAGCGGCAGCAACGGCCACCAACGACGCAGCGGCAGTCGATGCAGCAGCCGCAACTGCAACCACCGACGCAGCACCTGCAGCAGCGGCTCCCGATGCTGCGGCTGCGCCAGCAAGCGCCACGACTGATGCGACGGCAACCGCAGCCACCGATTCGTCACCTGCTGCATCGACGGATGCGGCATCCCCGCCTGTCGAAGCATCGATGCCCACTGCGGATGCTGCGGCAAGTGACGCAAGGTCTGCTGCCGCGCCCGATGCCGCAGCTCCAGCCGCGACCGCACCGGCGGCCGATGCGCAACAAGCCGATGCCGCAGCACCCGATGCACCACCGTCCGCTTCGCCGAAAGCCGACACCGCAGCAGCCGATGCGCTCGCAGCCATCAAGCCGAAAGCCGACACCGCAGCAGCCGACGCGCTCGCAGCCATCAAGCCGAAAGCCGACACCGCAGCAGCCGATGCGCTCGCAGCCCTCAAGCCGAAAGCCGACATCCCCGCCGTCGACGCGCTTGCAGCCGCCAAACCGAAAGCCGGCATTCCCTCAGCCGACACACTCGCGGCGGCCGCACCGAAAGCCGACATACCCGCCGCCGAAGTACTCTCTTCTGCCAAACCTGAAGCCGGCATCCCGGCGGCCGACGTACTCGCCACTATCAAACCAAAAGTCGATCTCCCATCGGCCGACGCGCTCTCAGCGCTCAAACCGAAAGCCGATATTCCCATTCCCGCCGCGCCATCCGCAGCGGACCCAACAGCCGCCGCCCAAGCGCTCGCCGACAAACTCAAAGCCGCCCAGGAAGCCGCTGCCAAGCTCCCTTCAGCAGACCCATCTGCAGCCTTGCAACGCTTCAAAGATGCAATCCCGCCGCCCGCCAGCCCGCCTCCCGCCAGCTAAAAACACGGTCATGAATTTGTCATATTGATCCGCCTCAAATGCGTGGCGAAAATATAACGTGTGAAATTTTGAAATAGCTTGTTCGTAATAGAATTTACATTTATTATCAATTGAGTATCGGAAATCTTTGTACCTATCAATTACGTTGCGGCGCAGCGAGTGGTGGTCATATGAGAAGTAGCTTTGTGCTCAGTCCGCCTGTTTTTGAATCAAAAAGTATCGTCGGCCGCTAGTCACCATAATGTGAGGATGTGAATGTCAGACAGCTTACAAAAATGGGTAGGACGTAACCGTCCCCCTCGTGTGCAAATCACGTACGACGTCGAAATCGGTGACGCCACTGAAAAAAAAGAGCTGCCCCTCGTGGTCGGCTTGCTGGCCGATCTTTCCGGCCAACCCCTGGTGCCACCGCCCAAGCTGAAGGCGCGACGCCTGATCGAAATCGACCGCGACAACTTCAACGAAGTCATGGGCAAGATCGCTCCGCGTCTCGACATTTCCGTGCCCGACACCCTCAAGGGCGAAGGCAATCTCAAGGTGGAGCTGAACTTCTCCGAATTCGACCACTTCCATCCCGAAGCCATCGTGCAGCAAGTGCCGCGCCTGGCCAAGCTGCTGGAAGTGCGCCAACAATTGCGCGACCTGCTCGGCAAACTCGACGGTAACGATGAGCTCGATGCGCTGCTGGAAAACATCGTCCAGAACACGCAAGAGCTGAAGACACTCAAGGACCAGGAACCGGAAGCCGACGCGGCCCCGGCGGCGGACGCAGAAGCGACCCCATCCTGATAGCACGCCGCGCGCGTGCTTCCCCTCATCGCTTACAGAGAAAGCTAAATCATGGCTACTAGTCAATCCGCCAAGGGCGGCGCCAAGTCGACGGAATCCGCCGGCGAGCTGAGCTTGCTGGACCGTATCGTCCAGGAAGGCAAGATGGCGGTCGAACCGTCGCAACACGCCTACGCCAAAAAACTGCTGGGCCAGTTCGCCACGCAGGTGCTGGACGAAGGCATGAAGACCGCTCCCGACAAGGGCGTGGTCGCCACCATCAACGAGCGCGTGGCCGAGATCGACCGCATCCTCAGCGACCAGCTCAACGCCATCATGCACCACGAGGAATTCCAGAAACTGGAAGCGTCCTGGCGCGGCCTGCACGACATGGTGTACGGCACCGAGACCGGCCCGACCCTCAAGCTGCGCCTGCTCAACGTGTCGAAGAAAGAACTGCTGAAAGACCTGGAGAGCGCCGTCGACCACGACATGAGCGTGCTGTTCAAGAAGATCTACGAAGAAGAGTACGGCACCTTCGGCGGCGCCCCGTATTCGGTGCTGATCGGCGACTACTATTTCGGCCGGCACCCGCAGGACGTGGCCCTGCTGCAGCGCCTGTCCAAGGTGGCCGCCGCCGCCCACGCGCCGTTCATCACGGCCGCCGCGCCGTCGCTGTTCGACATGACCGAGTTCACCGACCTGGGCGTGCCGCGCGACATGTCGAAGATCTTCGAGAGCGCCGAGCTGGCCTCGTGGCGCGGCTTCCGCGAATCGGAAGACTCGCGCTACATCGCCATGGTGCTGCCGCGCTACTCGGCCCGCCTGCCGTACGGCGCCAAGACCATACCGGTGGACAGCTTCAGCTTCGAGGAAGACGTCAACGGCCGCGATCACAGCAAATACCTGTGGGCCAACTCGGCCTACCAGCTGGGCCTGCGCATCACCGACGCCTACGCCAAGCACAGCTGGACCACCGCGATCCGCGGCGTTGAAGGCGGCGGCAAGATCGAGGGCATGACCGCCCACACCTTCAAGACCGACGAAGGCGATGTCGTGCTCAAGTGCCCGACCGAGGTGACGATCACCGACCGCCGCGAGAAAGAGCTCAACGACCTCGGCTTCATCGCCGTGGTCAACTCCAAGGGTTCAGACTTCGCCGCCTTCTTCGGCGGCCAGACCGTCAACAAGCCCAAGGTCTACAACCTCGACTCGGCCAACGCCAACGCGGCGCTGTCGTCGCGCCTGCCGTACGTGCTGGCGGCCTCGCGCTTCGCGCACTACATCAAGGTCATCATGCGCGACAAGGTCGGCAGCTTCCAGACCCGCCAGAGCGTGGAGAACTATCTGAACTCGTGGCTGAGCGGCTATGTGCTGCTGAGCCAGAACGCGACGCAGGGCGAGAAGGCCCGCTTCCCGCTGGCCGAAGGCCGGGTCGACGTGACCGAAAAGCCGGGCAAGCCCGGCGCCTATTCGGCCACCGTCTTCCTCAAGCCGCACTTCCAGATGGAAGAACTGACCACGTCGATCCGCCTGGTGGCCGAACTGCCGGCCGCCCTGGGTTGATGCCCCGCCGCACACACTGATCTATCCCGCCCGTCCGGCATGGAGCCGGACGGGCCCTCAAAAATTTGGAGCCAGCAATGTCTGACGTACTTATTCTGGATTTGGGCACCACCATCGTAGGCAACTGCATGGTCACGGGCTACGCCGCCAAGATCATCGTGCTGTCGTACTCGCACAGCGCCTCGATGCCGCTGCAAATGGATGCATCGAACACCGAGCGCACTTCCGGCCGGCCGGTGTTTTCCGAGATCTCGTTCTCGAAAATGTCCGACCTGTCGACCACGGAGATGTACAAGGCCTGCACCCAGGGCACCAAGATCGGCGTCGCCAAGCTGCACGTGGGGCGCGTGGAAAACGGCAAGTACATGAACTTCTTCACGTACGAAATGACCAACGCCATGATCTCGAACATCAGCACCTCGGGCGGCGGCGGCATTCCGTCGGATTCGTTCTCGATCAACTTCACCAAGATCAAGTGCGACTACACCCAGCAGCAGGCGGATTCCTCCGCCAAGGGTACCGGCACCTGGAACTGGAACCTGGAGACGATGAAAGCGGATTGATGCGGCATTGCGGCGGGCGCCCTTGGGCGCGCCGCCTATCGTCCCGTCCTGAGTGCTGCTCGTACAGAACCCTATGTCTAAAGCCATCACGGCGTCGCTTGTTCCCTTGTTTGATCGGTTGACCGGCGCGCACCATGCCTCGCCGGATGGCAGGCTGCTCGATGGCGGCGGCTTGCAGCACTCGTTGCAGCTGGACCTGATGCGGCTGTTCAACGTGCGCAATGCGCTGACCATCGACGCCTACCTGAACGGCGACCCCACCGTACTCGACTACGGCCTGCCGGACATGTTGAGCCTGTCGCCGCAAACCGACCTCGACCTCGGCATCTGGGGCCGGGTGCTGGAGCGCGCGCTGGCGCTGTACGAACCCCGGCTGTCGCACGTGAAGGTGGAGGTCAGCGCCGATCCGGTCAAGCCCTATGCCGCCCGCGCCGCCATCGCCGCCGTGGTGCTGCTGGGGCAGCAGCTGTGCCGGGTCAATTTCGACGTCGCGCTGGACGCCCGTTCGGCCGCGATGCAGGCGGCCGCATGATGGTCGGCCAGAGGGAGGCCCTGCGGTGAGCGACGACATCCTCGAATACTACCGGCGCGAACTATCCTATCTGCGCACCCAGTCCGCCGACTTCGCGGCGCGCTATCCCAAGGTGGCGCAGCGGCTGGTGCTGAGCGGCGGCGAATCGGCCGATCCGCACACCGAGCGCCTGATCGAATCGGTGGCCTTCCTGACGGCGCGCGTGCACCGCGACCTCGACCGCGATTTCCCCACCATCGCCGGCGCCATGCTGGACAACCTGTGTCCGAGCCTGACGCAACCGGTGCCGGCGATGACGGTGGTGCAGATGACGCTGGACTCTTCGCAGGGCAAGGTCATGGCCGGCATGCCGGTGGTGCGCGGCGCCATGCTGTCGACCACCGCCGCCAGCGGCGAGAACTGCCGCTTCCAGGTCGCCTGGGACACCACGCTGTGGCCGCTGCAAGTGGCGGCCATCAAGATGGAGGACACGCGCACGCTGCGCCTCGACCTGCGCTGCGACACCGGCCTCGACGTCTCCGAGCTGGAGCTGGACCGCCTGCGCCTGCACCTGTCCGGCGACCTGATGACGACGATGCCGCTGCACGAACTGCTGATCAGCGGCCTGGAGCGCGTCGAGCTGCTGTCCGGCGGCGGCGGACTGCACCGCCTGTCGCCGAGCAGCCTGAGCGAGGTCGGCTTCGACGAGGGCCAGGCCATCCTGGCGCAGCCGGCGCACGCGCATCCGGCCTATGCGCTGCTGCAGGAATATTTCGCCTTCCCGCGCAAGTTCCAGTTCTTCGACCTGGCCGGCTTGCGCGGCCTGCTGGGCGTGGGCACGGGTTTCTCGGTGCGCTTCGTGTTCAACCGCAGCGCGCGCGTGCTGTCGCAGCTGAGCGCCGCCAACTTCCTGCTCGGCTGCGTGCCGGCCGTGAACCTGTTCCCCGTCACCAGCGAGCCGATCCGCCTGCACCGCCGCCACTACGAATACATGCTGGTGCCGGACTACCAGCGCGAGGCGGTGATGGAGGTGCACTCGGTGGTGTCGGTGACGGCGTCCGACCCGCGCGCCGAGCGGCCCAGCATCATCCCCAGCGTGTTTGCCGAATCGGCGGCCGACGCCGGCGACGCCAAGGTGTTCTGGTCGCTGCGGCGCGAGATGAGCCTGCGCAAGGGCATCACCGGCACCGATGTCTACCTGAGCTTTGTCGACCGCAGCGACGTGCGCAGCATGCCGGACGAGCCGGTGGTGTACGCGCAACTGCTGTGCACCAACCGCAGCCTGGCCGAGCAGATCGCGCCCGGCACGCGCTTCTATGGCGAAGGCATCTCCACCTCGACCGACATCCGCGCGCTGTACCAGCCCAGCGCCCAGCGGCCGCCGGTGATGGAGGCCAAGGCCTTGTGGTCGCTGGTGGCGCTGCTGCGCCTGAACCACCGCTCGCTGGTGGACGGCACCACCGGCGTCCACACCTTGCAGCAGATGCTGATGCTGTTCGCCGGCGACAGCGCGCGCGACCAGGCGCAGGTGCGCGGCGTCAAGAGCATGGCGGCGTCGGTGGCGACGGCGCGCCTGGGCAACGACACCTGGCGCGGCCATTGCCGCGGCACCGACATCGTGCTGGAGTTCGACGCCGACGCCTTCGTCGGCACCTCGCCGCTGGTGCTGGCCGGCGTGCTGTCGCGCTTCTTTGCCTTGTACACCTCCGCCAATTCCTTCGTCCGCCTGGCCGTCACGCGCGGCGGCGAACCGTGGATGCAGTGGCCTGCCATGAGTGGACGCCAATGTCTGATCTGATGTCGCTATTGCGGGACGATCCGCATGCCTTCGATCTGTTCCAGGCGATCAGCATCCTGGAGCGCAGCGAGCCCGCGCGCGCGCACGTCGGCACCTCGGTCGGCATGGACGAGGCGCTGCGGCTGTCGTCGCAGGTCGACCTGTCGTTCGCGCCCAGCGATGTCAGCGGCCTGCACGACAGCAAGCAGGCCGGCCCGACGCTGACGCTGAAGACGCCGGTGCTGACGCTGGCCGGCGCGCAGGGCCCGCTGCCGATGCCGTTCACCGAGCTGTTGATGGAGCGCCGCCGCGCGCGCGACATGTCGGGGCTGGAGTTCCTGGACATCTTCAACCAGCGCCTGCTGGGTTTCCTGTACCGCAGCCGCCGCAAGCACCACCTGGCGCTGAGCACGGACAGCATCAACCACGCGCCCATCGTGCGCAGCCTGGACGCCTTGTCCAGCCTGGGCCGCGCCGAAGGCGTGCGCGGGCCGGACGGCCAGCAAGCCTGGCTGCGCCACGCCGGCCTGCAGGGCGCGGCGCCGCGTTCGATGGTGTCGCTGCTGGCGGTGGTGCGCGACCGCATGGGCGTGCATTTCAGCGGCAAGCAGTTTGTCGGCGGCTGGCACGCGCTGGCGCCGTGCGACCGCGCCAGGCTGCACGACCAGGGCAAGCCGGCGCCGATGACGGCGCGGCTGGGCATGGGCGCCAGCCTCGGTGCGCGCGCCTGGGACCAGGGCGCCGGCATGGCGCTGGATGCGCCGCCGCTGCAACCGGCGCAATACGCGGCCCTGCTGCCGGGCGCCAAGGACCATGCGCTGCTGGGCTGGCTGGTGGCGCGGCACCTGCAAAGCGACATCCAGGTGCGGCTGCGGCTGGACCTGGCGGTGCGGCCGGAAACGCGCTTGAAGCCCGATGCCGAACTGCCGCCGCGCCTGGGCCTGAGCACCTGGCTGTGCAGCCCGCGCCGCGCCGACGACGCCGCGCCGGCGCGCTACCAGCCGGCGAATTTCCTGCTGTCGACGGAAGCGGGCTGACGGCGATGGAAATCGATATCCGCACCCTGCTGTCCAAGCTCAACCCCGAATGCAAGCGGGCGATGGGGCATGCGGCCGAGCTATGCGTGAAGCAGACGCAGTACAACGTCGAGCTGGAGCATTTGCTGTTCACCTTGCTGGAAGAGCGGGTGCCGGACCTGGTGCTGCTGTTGCGGCACTTCGGCATCGACGAGGGCGCGGTGGCGGCGCAACTGCAGCGCAGCATGGACGGCTTCAAGCGCGGCAACGGCCGCACGCCGGCGCTGTCGCCGCACTTCATCGCGCTGTTCCAGGAAGCGTGGATGCTGAGCTCGATGCTGCTGGGCAGCCAGCAAGTGCGCTCCGGCACGGTGCTGCTGGCGATGCTGGAGGTGGACAGCCTGCGCGGCATGCTGATCGAGAGCGCGCCCGAGTTGCTGAAGATGCCGCGCGAGCAGCTGAAGAAGGAATTGCCTGCGCTGCTGGCCGCCTCGCCGGAGGATGGCGGCGCGGCCCTGCCGCCGTCCGCCACGCCCGCCGCGCAGACGGGCGCCATGCCCACGCCGCAGGGCGCCGGCGGCGCCACGCCGTCGCTCGACCAGTACACGGTGGACATGACGGCGCTGGCGCGCGCCGGCCGCATCGATCCGATACGCGGCCGCGACGCCGAGATCCGCCAGATCATCGACATCCTGCTGCGCCGCCGCCAGAACAATCCCATCCTGACCGGCGAGGCCGGCGTCGGCAAGACCGCCGTGGTGGAAGGCTTCGCGCAGCGCATCGCCGCCGGCGCGGTGCCGCCGGCGCTGGCCAACGTGGCGGTGCGCACGCTGGACCTGGCGCTGCTGCAGGCGGGCGCCGGCATCAAGGGCGAATTCGAGAACCGCCTCAAGTCCGTGATCGCCGAAGTACGCGCCTCGGCCACGCCCATCGTCCTGTTCATCGACGAAGCCCACCAGCTGATCGGCGCCGGCGGCAGCGAAGGGCAGGGCGACGCCGCCAACCTGCTCAAGCCGGCGCTGGCGCGTGGCGAGCTGCGCACCATCGCCGCCACCACCTGGGCCGAGTACAAGAAATACGTCGAACGCGATCCCGCGCTGGCGCGCCGCTTCCAGGTGGTCAAGGTGGAGGAGCCGACGACGGACGCCGCCATCGGCATGTTGCGCGGCATGGTGGCGACGCTGGAGCGGCACCACGGCGTCGAGATCCTCGACGAGGCCGTCACCGACGCGGTGCGCCTGTCGCACCGCTACATCTCGGGCCGCCAGCTGCCGGACAAGGCCATCAGCGTGCTCGACACCGCCTGCGCCCGCGTCGCCATCGGCCAGGCCGGCGCGCCGCCGCAGCTGGAGACGCTGGAGCACGACATCGTCCTCAACGGCGAGGAATTGCGCATCGCCCGCCAGCGGCATGCGCGCGGCGAGGACCAGGCCGCCGCCATCGCCAAGATGGACATGCAGCAGGCGCTGCTGCAAGCGCGCCTGCTGCGGCTGCGCGACAAGCTGGCCGAGGAGCGCCGCGCCGTCGATGAAATCCTGGTGCTGCGCCGCGCCATCGCCGCCGCGGCCGACGACCATGCCGCGCTCGACGACGAGGAACGCCTCTCGCGCGGCGACCAGTTGCAGCGCCTGCAGAAAGGCCTGGAGGCGATCCAGGACGACGAGCCGCTGGTGCCGGTGTGCGTGGATTCGAAAATCGTCGCCGGCGTGATTTCCGGCTGGACCGGCATCCCGGTCGGCAAGATGCTGGCCGATGAAATCCACACCGTGCTGCAACTGAAGGAGCGGCTGGAAGACCGCGTGGTCGGGCAGGAGCAGGCGCTGGACGCCATCGCCCGCCGCGTGCGCACCTTCCGCGCCGAGCTGGACGATCCGGGCAAGCCGGTCGGCGTGTTCATGCTGGTCGGCCCCAGCGGCGTCGGCAAGACCGAGACCGCGTTCGCGCTGGCGGACATGCTGTACGGCGGCGAGCGCAATATGGTGACGATCAATATGTCGGAGTTCCAGGAGGCGCATTCGATCTCCAGCCTGAAGGGCGCGCCGCCCGGCTACGTCGGCTACGGCAAGGGTGGCGTGCTGACCGAGGCCGTGCGCCGCCGCCCCTACTGCGTGGTGCTGCTGGACGAAATGGAGAAGGCCCACCCGGACGTGCTGGAACTGTTCTTCCAGGTGTTCGACAAGGGCACGATGGAGGACGGCGAGGGCATCACCATCGACTTCAAGAACACGCTGATCCTGCTGACCTCCAACGCCGGGCAGGACGTCATC
Source organism: Duganella sp. HH101 (assembly GCF_001758795.1). Classification (NCBI taxonomy): domain Bacteria; kingdom Pseudomonadati; phylum Pseudomonadota; class Betaproteobacteria; order Burkholderiales; family Oxalobacteraceae; genus Duganella; species Duganella sp. HH101. The sequence goes on from NZ_LRON01000002.1 coordinate 382,881, forward strand.
ACGCAAGCCTGCGCCGGCGGCAAGCGGCCCGATCCGACCGAGCTGATCGAACAACTGCGGCCGGCGCTGCTGCGCCAGTTCAGCCCCGCCTTCCTGGGGCGGCTGGTGCTGGTGCCCTACTATCCGCTGGGCGATGAGCAGATCAGCAACATCGTCGACCTCAAGCTGGCCAAGCTGGCGCTGCGCTTCGCCCAGAACCACAACGCCCGCTTCACCTGGGACGACCGCGTGACCGAAGTCGTCACCGCCCGCTGCACCGAGGTCGACAGCGGCGCCCGCAACATCGACTTCATCCTGACGCAGACGGTGCTGCCGCTGCTGTCGTCGCTGGTGCTGGAACGCATGGCCATGCTCAAGCCCTTCACCGCCATCCACATGAGCGTGGGCGCGGACGAGCAGTTTGCCTACGCCTTCCGCGAGCATCCGCTGAGGAGCCAGCCATGAGGACCGGCTTCGAGCAACCCGGCGGCCTGCTGGCCCTGACGTCGCCCTTCGGCGCCAACGACCTGCTGCTCGACTCGGTCGAAGGCAGCGAGGGCATTTCGGAGATGTTCAAGTTCAACCTGCACATGCGCTCCGGCAGCACCAGCCTGAACGCCGCCACGGCGGTCGGCAAGAGCATGACGGTGACGCTGAGCGTGGAGGGCGGCAGCAAGCGCTACATCACCGGCATGGTGTCGCGCTTCATCCAGAGCGGCTTCGACCAGGACTTCGTCACCTACGAGGCCGAGCTGGTGCCGATGCTGTGGCTGCTGACCCTGTCGCGCGACCGCAAGATCTACCAGGCCAAGTCGGTGGCGGACATCATCAAGGCCGTGCTGGGCGACTTCAGCGTCGCCTTCGACGACAAGCTGACCCAGACCTACGATCCGGTCGACTACATCGTGCAGTACGACGAAACCGCGTTCGACTTCATCAGCCGGCTGATGGAGCAGGCCGGCATTTTCTATTTCTTCACCTTCAGCAGCAGCGCCCATACCATGGTGCTGGGCGACGCCTCGTCCAATTTCGCCGACTGCGACGGCGCCGCGGCGGTGCGCTTCTTCCCGCGCACCGGCATGGGCAACGCCATCGACACGGTGTCGCGCTTCGCCCACGAGAACACCATCGCGGTGAAAAAGGCCACCGTCAACGATTACGACTTCACCAAGCCCAGCACGTCGCTGGAGGGCACGCACACGGCCGGCGGCGGCAGCGGCGCGGTGTACGAGTTCGCCACCGGCCATCTGGCGGTGGCGGCCGCCACGGCGATCGCCAAGCTGCGCGTGGAGGCCAGCCAGGTCAACGCCGAGGTGCTGCGCGGCGACAGCTTCTGCTACCCGTTCAGCGCAGGCAGCAAGTTCACGCTGTCCGAGCATTTCGTCGACGCGCTCAACGCCGCCTTCGTGCTGCGCCGCGTGCACCACACGGCGCGCGACGATCTGTACACCAATTCCTTCGAGGCGTTCCCGGTGGCGGTACCGTTCCGACCGCCGGTGCAGACGGCGCGTCCGCGCGCGGTCGGCTGCGAGACGGCGCTGGTGGTGGGCCCCAGCGGCGAGGAAATCTGGACCGACAAATACGGCCGCATCAAGGTGCAGTTCCCCTGGGACCGCGACGGCGTCAAGGACGACAAGAGTTCGACCTGGATGCGGGTGGCGCAGTCGGTGGCGGGCAAGGGTTTCGGCGCGCTGTTCCTGCCGCGCGTGGGGCAGGAGGTGGTGGTGACGTATCTGAACGGCGATCCGGAGCGGCCGCTGGTGACGGGCTGCGTCTACAACGGCGAGAACACCACGCCGGCCGAGCTGCCCGCCAACCAGACCCAGACCATCATGCGCACCTGGTCGTCCAAGCAGGGCGCGGCCGGCAACGAGCTGCGCTTCGAGGACAAGAAGGATGCCGAGCAGCTCTACCTGCACGCGCAGAAGGACATGCTGACCGAGGTCGAGGATGCGCTGACCATGACGGTGAAGAAGGGCGCGGAAATCCACACGCTGCAGGAGGGCGACCGCACGGTGGATGTGCAGAAGGGCAAGGAGACGCACAACGTCAAGGGCACGCGCGAGGTGACGGTGACGGGCGACGAGACGCATACCAACGCCGCCAAGTTCACCCACAAGGTGACGGGCGACTATGCCTTGACCATCGACGGCAAGCTGACCATCACGGTGACGGGCGATATCAGCATCAAGTCCAGCGCGGCGGTGACGGAGGAATCCGGCACGACCTACGGCATCACGGCCGGCACGGCGCTGACGGCCAAGGCGGGCACGGCGCTGACCAACGAGTCCGGCACCGACTTCACCAACAAGGCCGGCACCAAGATGACTAACCAGGCGGCGGTGCAGATGGATAACAAGGCGCCTGTCATCAACAGCAAGGCCGACGCCACCCAGACCGTGGAGGCCGGCGCGATGCTGACCCTCAAGGGCGCCATGGCCAAGGTGAACTGAGATGACGACCGAGACCGAACTCGCCGCCACCGCGCCACCCGCGCCCGCCGAACCGCTGCTGCTCGAAGAGCGCAACGACGGCGGCCAGCTGCTGCAACGGGCGTGGCTGCGCGACGGCGTGCTGCACGGCCCGTTCGAACAGTTCAGCGCGCTGGGCCACACGCTGATGAAGGCCCACTTCGAAGCCGGCAAGATGCACGGCCCGATGTCGGTGTTCGGCCCGGACGGCAAGCTGATCCAGCAATCGCAGTTCCAGCACGGCGTGCCGCACGGCCAGATGGAAACCTATGTCAACGGCCGCTGCATCGCCCGCCAGACGATGGTGGACGGCGTGCCGGCCGGCCCGTCGCTGTCCTACGACGAGGCGGGCCACCTGACCTCGCGCCTGAACATGTTCGACGGCCAGATCCAGGGTCCGGCCGAGTTTTTCCACGAAGGCTTGCGGGTGCGCAAATCGCATTACAAGGCCGGCCTGCTGGACGGCGAGTCCACCGACTTCGACGCCCAGGGCAGCGTGGTGCAGACCTGCACCTACCGCGCCAACCTGCTGCACGGCCCGATGCGCCGCTACTGGCCGGACGGCGAACTGATGGAAGAAGTGATCTACCGCGAGGGCAAGCCGGTCGGCTCGCCGGCGCGCTTCGACCCCAAGGGCAAGCGCACCGACAACGCCGCCGCCACGCCCGCCATTCTGGACCGGCTGCAAAAGCTGGTGAGGGGAAGCTGATGGGACAACTGACCTGCATGGGCGCCATGCTCAAATGTAGTTTCGGCCTGGCGCCGGGCACGCTGATGGTGTTGCCGGCCAACGCAGTGCTGACCGCCGTGCCCGACGCCAACATCATGGACAACAAGCCGATGGTCAACATCCTGCCGTTCGGCATGTGCCAGTCGATGGCCAACCCGATGGTGGCGGCGGCCACGGCGGCCGCGCTGGGCGTGCTGGTGCCGATGCCGTGCATCCCGGCCACCGTCGCGCCGTGGATGCCGGGCTCACCGACTGTGTTGATCGGCAATATGCCGGCGCTGAACAATTCGTCCAAGCTGATGTGCATGTGGGCCGGCGTGATCGAGATCAGCGCGCCCGGCCAGACCACCGTTTCCATCCCCTGAACACTTAACCGCGACCGCCACCATGGAATACCGATTCAGCCTGACTCCCCGTTTGATCGCCCTGGCCATTTTCTCCGGCGTGGCGATGCTGGTGCTGCTGTTTGCCCTGGGCTATCAGATCGGGCAGAGCATGGCCGAGCGGCCCGCGCCGGCCGTGGCCGACAACGCGGCGAAGCGCGCCCGCCAGCAGCTGGCGGGCAAGGTCAACAGCGAAGCGGCCGCCGCGGCGGCGCCCGCGGCCGAACGCGTGAACGCCGCGCAAAAGGCCGGCCAATGAAGCGCCTGGCGCTTTGGCTGGCGGCGCTGGCGCTGTGCGGCGCCGCCCCGGCGCAGGGCGGGCCGAAGGCGCAGGCCGCCGCCCCGGATCCGTCCGGACTGGTGCGGATGGCGGACGGCCGCCTGCTGGCGCCGGATATCGCCCGCATCGTCCAGCGCGGCGAGCTGGTGGTGTCCATGCTGGCGGCCGACAATCCGCCTTTCTTCTCGGTCAAGAACGGCGAACTGGTCGGCACCGACATTGACATCGCCCAGCAGGTCGGCAGGGAGCTGGGCGTGACGGTGCGCTACGACCGCAGCCCCAAGACCTACGACGGCGTGGCCGAGATGGTGGCCGCCGGCCAGGCCGACCTGGGCATCAGCCGGCTGGCGCGCACGCTCAAGCGCGCGCAGTCGCTGCACTTCTCCAACCCCTATCTGCGCCTGCCGCACGCGCTGCTGATCAACCGCGTCCGCTTTGCCGAACTGGCCGGCGACCGGCCGCTGCAGCAGGTGGTGCGCGACTACACCGGCTCGCTGGGGGTGCTGGGCGCCTCCTCGTGGGAAGAGTTCGGCCGCCGCAACTTCCCCAAGGCCAAGCTGACCAGCTATCCCAACTGGGTCGACGCCGTCGAGGCGGTCAAGAAGGGCGAGGTGGTGGCCGTCTACCGCGGCGAGCTGGAGGTCATGCAGCTGTTCAAGGACGACCCCAGCCTGGCGCTGACGCTGCGCACCGTGACCTTCAGCGACCTGGAGTCGCTGCTGAGCGTGATCGTCGGCATCCACGATCCGACCCTGCTGTCCTTCGTCAACGAACTGATAGCGCAACGGCCGGTACAGGCCATCACGAGCCGCGGGCTCAAACCGGTCAAATAAGGACACCACGTGGACGCTCCGAGCACCGCCATGCAGCGCTTTCAACAATGGGCCTTGAACCCCTGGACCGTGCTCGGCTGCGTGCTGGCCGGCGGCCTGCTGGGCTGGTCCGCGCCGCAGCTGGCGCGCCACCTGGGCGTGGTGGGCGTGGTGTATGTCGACCTGCTGAAGATGATCGTGCTGCCGTTCATGATATCGGCCGTCATCTTCAGCCTGCAGAACCTGTACCGCGACGGCGGCGCGGCGCGCATCTTCAAGCGGGTGCTGGTGGTGTTCGTCAGCTTCTCGCTGGTGGTCGCGGTGCTGGCCACGCTGTGTTCGGTGCTGGTGCGGCCGGGCGGCAACCTGCCGGCCGAAACCCGCGCCGCGCTGGGCAAGATCATCAGCGCCGACGGCGACAGCAGCAACACCGAAATGGCGATGCGCGGCGCCGAGCCCAGCCCGCACCACACCGACCTGAAGGACGTGCTGCAATCGCTGATCCCGCAGAACATCTTCGCCTCGCTGGCCAACGGCGAAACGCTCAAGGCGCTGGTGTTCGCGCTGCTGTTCGGCTTTGCCGCCGGCCAGGTGCCGAGCCGCATCTCGGGCGGACTGCACCAGGCGCTGGAGACCATCTACCACGCCTGCCAGACGCTGACGCGCTGGGTCAACCTGCCGGTGCCGTTCGTGCTGGTGTGCATGGCGGCCAGCCAGGTGGCGCAGACCGGCCTGCAGCCGATCGCGTCGATGGCCGGCTTCGTGATGCTGTTCCTGCTGGTGTCCGGCATGCTGATGGCGCTGGCGATGGCGCTGATCAGCCGCCGCGCCGGCGTGCCCTTCGGCGCCGTGATGGCGGCGATGCGCGAACCGTTCGCGCTGGGCGTGGCGACCAACAACAGCGCCACCTGCATGCCGGCCATGGTCAGCGGCCTGGTCGAGCAGCTGCAGTTCGCGCGCGCGCGGGTCGAGCTGCTGGTGCCGCTGAGCATTTCGCTGCTGCGGGTCGGGGCGATGGCGTATTTCGTCTGCAGCACGCTGTTCATCGCCGCGCTGTACGGCCGGCCGATGTCGGTGCCGGACCTGGGCGTGCTGGTGCTGGTGTCGGTGCTGTCCGGGTTCGCCTCGGCCGGCATGGCGGGCTTGGTCACGGTGTCGCTGGTCGGCACCATCTGCAGCTACCTGACGCTGCCGTTCGAGGCCGCCTTCATCCTGCTGATGGCGGTCGATCCGATCTGCGCCATGGCGCGCACCGCCGTCACCGTGATCGGCAGCTGCGCCGCCGTGGCCAGCATTTGCGCCGCACCCGTCAAGCTCTAGGACCGGCCATGCAGACCCTCGTCAACCCCGCCATGTTCCAGCTCAGGGATATCTTCCATCATCCGGCCACGCTGCTGGGGGCGATGCTGCTGGGCGGCTGGGTCGGCACGCTGTTTCCCGCCAGCGCGCCGCTGCTGGCGGCGCTGTCGATGCTGTACCTGTCGCTGATCCAGATGGCGGCGCTGCCGTTCGTGATCCTGGCGGTCTACTTCGGCCTGCAGCGGCTGCCGTCGGAGCCGGGCTCGGGCGCGCGGCTGGCGCGGCTGGCGGCCATGTCGCTGCTGGCGATGCTGCTGTGCGCGGTGGTGGGCGTGCTGGTGGCCAGCGTGGGCGGCGCCGGCGCCGGCATGTCGGCGGCGCAGGCGGCAGCGCTGGGCAGGCTGGCGCTGCGCTCGGAGTCGCAATTCACGATGGCCATGCGCGACGGCGTCGAGCCCGCTCCCGAACAGTGGGATATCGGCGTGCTGGTGCCGGACAATTTCTTCGGCGTGCTGGCCTACGGCTCGCTGCCGTCGGTGCTGATCGGCGTGCTGTGCTTCGGCGCGGCGGTGTCGGTGCAGGATCCGCTGCGCTCGGCCCAGCTCAGCGCGATCTTCGAGGGCGCCTACCGCGCGCTGGAATCGCTGGTGAACCGTTTCAACACGCTGTTGCCGGCGGCCGCCTTCGTGCTGGCGGCGGCCGCCACCGCCAGCGCCGGGGTCGAGGCCATCGTCCTGCTGGGCAGCTTCCTGGCGGCCTTCTTCGCGGCGGCGGCGGCGGTGTGCGCGGCGGCCATCGCCATCCTCTGCTGGAAGCTGAAGAAGTCGCCGTGGCTGGTGCTGCTGGCGCTGCGCGAACCGATCACGGTCTGCCTGTTCTCGCCGGTGGCGGTGGCGGCGGTGCCGGGCTTCATCCAGGGCATGAGCGTGCGGCTGGGCTTCAGCCGCGGGCTGGTGGAGCTGGTCTCGCCGATCGCGCCGGTGTTCATCAAGGCCGGCGAGGCGATGTTCTTCGCGGTGTTGGCGATCTTCATCGCCAATCTGTACCAGCATCCGCTGTCGGCCGCCGACGTCGCCTCGATCTGCGCGCTGTCCTGGGCCGCCGCGCTGTGGTCGGTGGGCATGGTCGGCGTCAAGTCGGTGATACTCGGCGGCTTCGTGATGGCCTCGATGGGGCTGCCGCTGGAGGCGGTGCTGCCGGTGTTTATGCTGGTGGAAGTGTTGTGCGAAGGACCACGGAATTTACTTTCCTTTCTTATATCATCGGCTCTGATTGCCTTGGTAGCGGATGGTCTGTATATTAAAAACGAGCAAGATTTCGAAGTGTGGCATCCGTCCACGCTCAAGCTCGTCTTCACCCGCAAACAAGCGCTGTCCGTGTTGTTCCTGTTGTTGATTGCTTTGTCCACAGTGTTTTGCGCCGGCATAGGCTATGGCCTGCGCAGGGCTTTTTGAAGACTGACTTATGCAACTGAAGATGACACCTGTTTTCGAATGGAAAGCCGCATGAGGCGCCGCGGTGTATTGCTGCTGTGCTTGCCGTGGACCTTGGCCGCGCTGGCCGGCTGCGGCGCCACGCGCGCGCTGTTCGGCCCCAGCATGGCCGCGCCCGGCTGGAAGTCGCTGACCCTGCGCGCCGCCGACGACGCCAACAGCAACAGCGCGGTGGCGGTGGACGTGGTGCTGGTCAAGGACCAGGCCGTGCTCGACGCGCTGCTGGCGATGCCGGCCGCGAAATGGTTCGCCACGCGCGCCGAATTGCAGCGCACCTTTCCGGAAGCGCTGACGGTCTACCCCTACGAGCTGGTGCCGGGGCAAACGATCAAGCTGAACGATAAAAAATGGAGCGACCAGAAAGCCTGGGCCGCGCTGGTGTTTGCCGGCTATGCGAACGCCGGCGAACACCGCGCGCGCCTGCTGCTGAACGCCTCGGTATATGTTGTGCAACTGAACGCGCAGGGCTTCGTGGCGAACGAGCCCAAAGCCGGCGCGGCCCAGTAAGCTTATGGAAGCCACTCAATGACCGTACCTCAACTTTCACATCGCATCCAGTGGCACGAAGGCATGATGCTGACGCCGCAGCACTTCCAGCAGGAGGGCGCGCGCATCGACGCGCTGCTGGCCTGGCAGTCGATGGCGACCAATCCCTACGGCTGGGGCGTGCGCGCGCTGCTGGTCGACGAGGCGCTGCTGACCACCGGCCTGCTGCGCATCCAGCAGCTGGAAGCGATACTGCCCAACGGCATGGCCGTCACCTACGACAGCGCGCTGGCGCAGGGCCAGCCGCTGGAGCTGGACCTGGCGCCGTGGGCGGAAGCGATGGCGCAGCAGGACTTGTCGGTGTACCTGGTGGTGGGCAACACGCGCTCGCTGAACCAGCCTGGCCAGCCGGCCATGTTCCGCGGCGTCGAAAGCCCGACGGTGGAGGACGAGGTGTCGCAGGCGCTGCCGGCCGACCTGCCGCGCATGGCGGTCAACCTGGCGCTGGCCGCCGGGCCGGTGCCGTCGGCGGCCTACACCGCGCTGCGGCTGATGACGGTCAACAAGGGCAACGAGATCGTCCATCCCGGCGCCTACCTGCCGGCGCTGCTGGAGGTGCCGGCCGCGTCCAGCGTGCGCCAGCGCGCGCAGGTGCTGGCCACCCATATGCGCAACAAGGCGGTGTTCCTGGCGCGGCAGACCGCGCAGCCGTCGTCGCGCACCGAGGACCGCATCAACCTGCTGGAACAGAAGGCCAGGCTGTCGAGCCTGATCCTCAACCTGCCGCTGCTCGAAGCGCTGCTGCGCAGCCCGTCCGTGCATCCGCTGCCGCTGTACCTGGCGCTGTGCGCGCAGCTGGGACCGCTGGCGACGCTGCGGCCCGGCGCCGTGCCCATCATGCCGCCGGCCTACGACCATGCCGACGCCGGCCCGGCCTTCGACGCCGTGCTGAGCGCGCTGACCGACCTGGTCGGCGAGGTCAGCCAGGAATGGAAGACTTGCGTGTTCAACTACGACGGCCAGGCCTTCGCGCTGGCGATGCAGGCGGACTGGATAGGCGCGCGGCTGGTGGTCGGCCTGCGCGGCCAGCCGGAGCGCGAGGCCGCGCAATGGATGGCGGGCGCGGTGATCGGCTCGCAGACGGTGTGGACCTCGCTGACCGACCGCCGCGTGCTGGGCGCGGCGCGCACCCGCATCGACGCCGCGCCGGAACTGGGCTTGCGCGCCAGCGCCGGCTACACGCTGTTCAGCGTCGAAGTCAGCGACGAGTTCATCGTGGCCGGCCAGGCGCTGTTGATCAGCAATGCGAATGAAAGCCTGCTGGCGCAGCGGCCGCAGGAAGTGGTGTTGTTCATAAAGGGATGAGGCCGTGAGCATATTATCGGGCAAGGCAAACAACGCGCCGGCCGCGCCGGCCTGGAGCGGCGCCATCGGCGAAGGCGTGGACCTGGCGTCGGTGCAGTTCCGCGATTTCTACGACATGCTGTCGCGCTCGGCGCAGGCGGCCACGCGAGTGGGCGAGGGCGAGGCCAGGTCGGCCGCCGAGGCGCTGAGCCGCCAGCTGTGCCAGCTGATCGAGCTGCAGTCGCTGGAAGCGCGCCGCATCGTCGGCAAGGCCGGCATGGAGGCCGAGGCGCAGGGCCGCTTCCTGAAGGCGGCGCTGGCCGACGAGGTGCTGCTCAACACCGAGTGGGCCGGACGCAGCTACTGGCGCCACGTGCTGATCGAGACCACGCTGTTCAAGTCCAGCTATGCCGGCGAGCGCGTGTTCGACGACCTCGACCAGCTGCTGCGCGAGCGCGAAGCGTCGCGCCGCCAGGTCGGCCGGCTCTACCTGTACCTGCTGTCGCTGGGTTTCCAGGGGCGTTATCGCGGCCAGAAGCAGGACAAGATCGCCGAGTACCGGCGCGAGCTGTTCCAGTTCGTCTACCTGCGGCCGGCCGATCTGCAGGGGCGCGACCGCACGCTGTCCGAGCAGGCGTATGCCAGCACGCTGTCGCACCTGGCGGCGCGGCGCCTGCCCAAGTTCAACCGCAGCGGGCTGATGTTCCTGCTGGCGCTGCTGATCCTGCTGGGCCTGTCTGAACTGCTGTGGTTGTGGCAATCGTGGCCGGTGCGCGCCGCGCTCGCCACAACCGTGTAACTAAACCTTCACCGGGACGAGCGCATAGTGTTGAACTTCCTGTCAGATAACACGGCCATCGCCACCTTGCTGGTGTTGACGCTGCTCGTCATGCTGTTGTTCGCCATCGTCATCTGGGCGGCGATGAAGGGCGCGGAAAAAGCCGACCAGCCGGCCGAGCAGAAACCGCGCCTGATCAGCGCCGACTCGCTCAAGCAATCGTTCCGCGTGGCGGTGGAGCTGATCGAAAACAATATCGCCGCCCGCTCCGAGCGCTACAGCCTGGCGTGGACGCTGGTGCTCAACGAAGGCAGCGCCGGCCGCGAACTGCCGCTGCTGCAATCGGGCCTGCAAAGCGCGCTCAGCACCGACAGCGCGCTGACCGCCGGCGCCCAGGGCATCAGCTGGAACTTCTTCGACCACGGCGTGGCGGTGCAGCTGCAGTCCGACCTGCTGGGCTCGCCCGATCCCGAAGCCTCCGGCGCCAACGCCATGGCCAACAGCACCTGGGACGATTTCCTCGGCCTGTGCCGCAACTACCGCCCCGACCGGCCGTTCGACTCCATCGTGGTGGCGATCCCGGCCCGCGCCTTCCTCGACGCCGACGGCGCCGGCCAGCTGGACCTGGCCGCGCGCGCCAAGGCCATCCACCGCCGCCTGTGGCTGGCGCAGAACCGGCTGGCGCTGCGCTTCCCGATCTACCTGGCGATCAGCGATTGCGAAACCATCCCCGGCTTCGCCCGCTTCGCCGCCGCGCTGCCGGAGCCGCTGCGCCGCTCGATGCTGGGCTGGTCGTCGCCGCACGAGCTGGCCGCGCCGTTCCAGGCGCAATGGATGGACACGGCGATGAACGAGATAGTCCGCACGCTGTCCGACAGCTGCGCCGAGCTGTGCGCGCTGGAACCGTCGGACGCGGACAGCAGCGCCTACTTCCTGCTGCCCAACCAGGTCGAGCGCCTGCGCGCCGGGGTCAAGCTGTTCGCCGAGGAACTGATGCGGCCCAGCGCCTACCACGAGCCCTTCCTGCTGCGCGGCCTCTACCTGACCGGCGATTGCAGCGACGAGGCCGCCTTGCTGGGCGCCGGCCTGGCGGCGGCCGACGACGGCTTCATGCCGGTCGACCAGGCCGCCTCCACGCCGGCCGCCGCCCTGCCGGAACGGGCCGAACCGTCGCTGGCCGCCGACGGCGCCGCCCCGCTGTATGCGGCGGGGCAGGGCAGCGCCGTGCCGGCCTTCCTGCGCGACATCTTCGAACGCAAGATCTTTGCCGAGGCCGGGCTGGTGCGCTCGTCGTCGGTGCACCGCATGCGGCGGCCGGCGATGCACCGCGCGGCGCGCTGGGGCGCCGTGGCGATCCCGGCGGTGTGGGTGGTGGGGCTGCTGTTCGCCACGCTCCATCTGCACCGTCTCGGCAACGACGTGGTGCTGTATCTGACCAAACTAGACCATGACACCCGCGCCAGCCTGCAGGCCAGCAGCCACAATCTGGTCGATCCGGTGCAGAGCCGCCGGCGCGCGATCGAGGCGCTGCAAAACATCGAGCAGATGGGCAATGCCCGGCTCGGTTCCGTGTTCATGCCCGGCTCCTGGCCGTGGTTCGACGACCTGCACCAGCGGGTGCGGGGCCGCATGGAAAAAGGCTTTGCCGACAATGCCTTCGATCCGCTGCGGCGCTCGATGTACAGCCGCGTCAGCGAGCTGACCGGGGTGCCGGTCGATCCCGTTTCGGGCAGCCTGATCATCGGCGGCCGCTGCACGCTGCCGGCGCGCTGGACCGAGACGACCTCGGCGCCGAACACGGCGCTGAACATGGAAAACCTGCCGGAGTTTTCCGCGCTGCTGCAATACGTGGAAAGGATGGAGCAGCTGGACCAGGTGCAGCAGGCGATGATGCGGCTGAAGACGCCCGCCTCGGGCCCGCCGTCCGGCGAAGACCTGGCGCTGGTGGTGCGGATGCTGCTGGGCAGCGAACTGAGCGGCGACCCCACGCATACCGCGGCGCTGTTCCGGCGCGCGGCCAAGGACGTGACCTCGCTGACCGTCGAACCGTTGCAGACGGCGGCCGGTTGTGCGTTCCGGCTGGCGGTGCGGGCCACGGCCAAGCGCCTGTACATCAACAACGGCCTGCTCAAGGCCGAGCAGGCCATCGGCGAGGCGTCGGCCGCGCTGTACGAGGCCGATCCGAAGGCGGACGCCGCCACCAACATCGTCATCTGGCAGGCGCTGCGCGCCGCGCTGAAGACGCAGGAAGCCTATCTGACCAGCGGCAAGGGCGCGTGGATGCACCGCAGCACGCCGGACCTGGGCCCGGCCTGGGACAACCTGCTGCAGAAGGTCGAGAACGTCAGCATGCTGGGCAAGCCCGTCGCCGACGATGCGCGCAAGCAGATCGACGAGGGCTTCAGCCAGTTCATCTCGCTGTGGGATGCGACGCTGTCGGCCGACAGCCACTCGCAGGGCCTGAGTTCGGGCCTGGAGTGGTCGGAAGCGAATGGCGCCTGGGCCTTCGCGGCCGACCGCAAGGCGCTGACGGACGCGCTGAACGGCCTGCTGTCGCAACCGTTCATGAAGGTCAACCACCTGAGCCGCCTGCCCGAGGTGCCGGCCGGCTCGACCATCAGCTGGGACGGTCCGCGGCTGGAGCAGGTGCAGGCGCTGGCGGACGCGCGCAAGCGGGTGCAGACCGACTTCCTGCCCAAGTTCCCGAACATGCTGCAGGCGCCGGCCGCGCGCCTGGCCGACGGCGCGCTGGGCGAGACCGCGCGCGACCTGCTGTCGCAGGCCTACATCATCTCGGCGCGCGAAGTGCAGGCGCCGGCCACCGAGGCCGACCGCGCCAAGGCGCTGCGCATCCGCTCGTGGCTGCAGGACATCGGCGCGACCGGCGTGGCCGACAACCTCACCGCCGTGCTCGGCCGCGACGCGCTGACCCGCTTGCAGCTGCTGGACGAGACGCTGACCCGGGCCGAGGTGTTCGTGCCGCGCGACCGCGCCTTCCGTTCGTGGAACGGCGAGAAGGCGCCGCTGCTGGACGCCTTCGGCGCCGCCGACGCCGGCGCGCTGGCGGCCTATGTCTCGCAGCAGCAATCGTTCATCGAGGCCACCGGCAAGGATGCGGAGACGCTGCTGCTGCAACTGGGCGGGGCCGGCGCCGGCAATCCGCTGGTGACGCGCTGGCAAGCCACGGTGGCCGACCTGAACCGCTACAAGCTCAAGAGCCCGACCAGCAGCCTGACCGCGCTGGAGCAGTTCGTGCTGACCGGCGCGGCCGACCTCGACATCCACAACTGCCTGGACAAGCTGTCGGCCCGCGCCGCCCAGCGCCGCGCCACCGACGTGTTTTCCGAGCGCATGCAGGGTTTGCAGGCCGGGCTGTACTCGCGTTGCCGCGACCTGCTGCAGACCGGCTACCAGGACGCCTGGACCCGCTTCGCCGACGCCTTCAACGCCGGCCTGGCCAACCGCGCGCCGTTCCGCGCGCTGGCGCCGCCCGACGCCGGCGGCAATGCCAACGCCAAGGGCGCGCCGGGCGACCGCACGCCGGCCGACGTCGACGAAGTCGGCTCCGTGCTCAAGCTGTTCGACCGCGTGCATGTGCTGGCGCTGGCGTCCGACCGCGACCCGACGCGGCCGTCGCCGGCCAGCACGGTGCGCAAGGTGGACGACCAGATGCAGAAGGTGCGCGAGCTGCTGGCGCCGCTGTACCCGAGCGAGGAGGGGCAGGCCGCCGGCCTGGACGTGCTGGCGGAATTCCGCGCCAACAGCGCCGTCGAAAGCGAGGGCAACAAGATCATCGACTGGGCGCTGACCATCGGCACCCAGACCGTGCACCAGCGCGACGCCGCGCGCGCGCTGCGCTGGGAACCCGGCCTGCCGGTGGTGCTGACGCTGCGCGTGGCGCAGGACGGCCCGGTGATACCGCAGGCCGAGGCCGGCCATCCCGGCATGGCGGTCGACCAGCGCACCGTCAGCTACCGCTTCGACGATCCGTGGGCCTTGTTCAGCCTGGTGTCGGCCTACCGCGAGGCCGATGCGGCGCCGGCCTCCGGCGCCCGTTCGCAACTGTTGAAGTTCGAGTTTCCGATGGTCGCCGTCGGCGACGGCCGCGTCGCCACGCGCGACAGCCGCGCCCGGGTGTACGTGCGGCTGACCGTCAGCGCGGCCGGCAAGCGCACGCCGCTGGTGTGGCCGCCGGTGTTTCCTGTCAAGGCGCCGGCCTGGTAGGCCGGCTAGCACGAGGTTTCGTCATGTCATCCTTGCCCCCTCTCATGCGCGTTGCCGTGTTCGGCAGCTTCCATCGCGGCTTTCATGTGCTGAGCGAGTTGCTCAAGGGGCCGCTGGCGCAGCGCGTGCGCGTGGTCGGCGTGGCCACCGACGATGTCGGCTCGGACCATGTCAGCCGCGGGCGCCGGGTCTGGGGCTATCCGCACACCCCGGCCGAGGAAGTGATGGTGGAGCGGCTGGCGCTGTCGCACGGGCTGGCGCCGTACAAGGGCCGCGTCAAGACGGACGAGTTCTACCATCTGTACGAGCAGCAGTGGCGGCCGGACCTGTGCATCACCGCCACCTTCGGCCAGCGCTTCGACGCCCGCCTGTTCGAGCTGCCGGCCATGGGCTTCTACAACTTGCATCCGTGCATAGACGATGGCTGGCCTTCGCACTACGCCGGCCCCAATCCCTTCCAGGCGCTGCTGGACAACGGCTCCGACCACGTGGTGATCGCCATGCACCAGGTCGACGAGGGCTTCGATACCGGCCGGCTGCACGCGCTGTCGGAAAAGATCTATGTGCCGGCCGGCGCCACGGTGGTGGACTTGCACAAGCTGACCTCGCCGTTGGCGGCCAAGTTTTTTGCGCGCGAACTCGGCAAGATGCTACCTTAGGCGGAACGGCGCATGGCGACCATCAAAAGCAATTTGCGCAACCTGGTCGACAAAGCGCGCCTGCTGATTGCCGACGACCGACCACCCAGTTTTGCTACCCCGACCGCCCCTATGAACGCACCGAGCCTGCCGATACCGCTTTCCCTGATGAGCCTGGAGCACCAGGAGGAACTGGAGCTGTTGCTGGCGCCCTTGTCCGCGCAGCAGCCCTGCGGGCCGGCCTTGCGCTACGACCCGATCTTCACCGAGATCCGGCTGGCGCGCGAGGAAGACGATCCCAGCCTGCCGATGGGGCAATGGGAGCGGCCGCTGAAGAAGGCCGACTGGCCGCTGATCGAAAACCGCTGCAAGGCCATGCTGGCCAGCCGCTCCAAGGATTTGCAGATCGCCGTCTGGCTGCTGGAGGCATGGACGATGCAGCACGGCATCGACGGCCTGTACCGCGGCCTGAGCCTGGTGGACGGCTTGCTGCGGCAATTCTGGGAACCGCTGCATCCGGCGATACAGGACGGCGACGCCGACGCCCGCATCGCGCCGCTGGAATGGCTCAACGGATCGTTCGCGGCGACGGTGAGGGTGCAGATGCCGCTGCTGAAAATCCAGGGCCGCAAGCCGCCGGCGCAGAGCCTGTCCGACTGGGAGCGCATGACGGCGCGCGAGCTGGCCGGCCAGCCGGGCGAGCCGCACGCCGACGGCGAGGCGCCGCTGACCCGCATCGAAGTGATCGCCTACGCCCGGCAGCGCCTCGGGCGCGAGCTGGCCAACCGCCTGCAGGTGGTGCAGCGCTGCCTGAATTGCCTGGAAACCATGCTGGCCTTTGTCGACCTGCAACTGGGCGGGCAGGCACCGAATCTGTCTAAACTGAAGGGAACGCTGGTGGCGGTGGAGCGCGTGCTGCACCAGCTGGCGCCCGAGCCTAAGGAAGAAGAAATGACGACGCCCGAAGCGCCGCAAGACGGCGAGCAAGTGAGCGGCATGGCGGACGGGCTGCCGTTGCCGCCGGTGGCCCTGTCCGGCTGGAAGAACCGCGACGAAGCCTACGCGACGCTGGGCGCGATCGCCGATTATTTAAGCCTGGTGGAGCCGCACAGCCCGACGCCCTATCTGCTGCGCCGCGCCGTCAACTGGGGACGCATGCCGCTGCCCGAGCTGATGGCCGAGATTATCCGGGAGGAGGGCGACCTGAACCGCCTGGTCAATATGCTGGGGCTGCGCGAGTGAGGGGGAACGCAGCGCTCAGCGCAACTGGTATAGCGAGGTGGTTTGGTCTTGCAGCACGTTTTCCGAGCACAGCACATAGGTCGATGCGCCAGCCAGACTGAGCAGCAACGCGCCGAAGGCGATATGGAGATAGCGTGCCATGACAAACTCCTGGGTGATGTGGGACTTCCGATGCCCTCAGAATAGCCCAGGAGATGTCGGACGGGCATCAGCCGAACGTCCGACCATTTGTAGGACAACTGCCCGTCTCTATCTTTTTGCCAATATTTACTTGGTTTTCCAGACGATGATGGCGTCGGCCGGGGCGGTGTCGGTGGCGTTGGAGACTTCCAGCCAGTGTTGCAGGCTTTCCGGCTGCTTCAACTGGATGCCGGAACCGTCGATATAGCCGATCTGCTCGACCATTTTGGGGTCCATCTTGGCCTTGGAGACGGTCGGAGCGCCGGCCACCATGCGGTCGTAGGCTTTGCGGGCCTTGTTTTCCCACTTGTGCAGGCTGCTTTCGTCGAAGCGGTTGGCTTCGAAGTAGATGGTCAGCGAACCGTCCGGATTGCCGTAGCCGACGATGCCGGCGCCTTTGCGGATGGTGGTGGAGCTGTTCACGTCAAACAGCGCGGTCGGCACGAATACGGCGGCGCGGCCGTTGATGTCGGGACAACCGACCGGCGTGTCCTTGCTGTAGGTGCTGACTTCGTGCAGGGGTGTTCTCTCTTGGGACATGGCTGGGTATTCTTCGTGGGGTTGGACTGGCTGTGCATGCGGATGCAACGTCGATCATTGTAGCGTCAATCTAGTTCCATTAGGCAACAGCGGGCACAAAATTTTGTAACGGATGGCGGCGTGCGGAAACCGGAGGTATATTTGTCTGAAAGTATCTTCATCGGAGGGCGACATGGCATCGCAGCAGCGTTTGCGGGTGTTTATCATCGACGACAATGAAATGACGCGCGACTTGTTGCGGGTCATCATGCAGGGCGAACAATTCGACGTGGTGGGCGATGCCGGGACGGCCGAATCGGCCAAGCTGCGGCTGCGCTCGCAGAAGGCGGACATCGTTTGCCTGGACGTGGTGATGCCGGACGGCGACGGGCTGAGCCTGCTGGAATGGATAGGCCAGAAGCAGCCGCAGGCGGCCGTGCTGATGGTGACGGCCAGCACCGACCGCAGCACGGTGGAGCAATCGCTGCGCAACGGCGCCAAGGGCTATATCGTCAAGCCCTTCACGCCGGGGGCGGTGATGGATGCGCTGCACCACGTGGTCGCCAAAATGCGCGCCGCCCGCGCGACCGCCGGCCCGGCCTGATTATCACGTTGCGCATGGTTGGGGATCAGTTCACAATACATGCAAGGTAGCAACGGATAGGGAGCCAGGATGCTGACGATAGATGGCCCGTGGGTCAATCCCTGGCACGCCGGCCTGGTTGCCGCCGTCCTCTTCTGCAGCGTGATACAGCTGCTGCTGACCCGCTCCGATCCGGACAGCCAGCACATGTTCCGCCACAACCTGCTGTTCGGCGGCTTGTGCCTGCTGCTCAGCCTCTCCAGCAAGTTCATGCTCGACATGGACCAGCGCCAGGCCGCCGGCCTGCTCGAAAGCGCCTCGATGCTCGGCTTCGGCCTGCTGCTGATACGCATCCTCGGCCTGACCGCGTTCCGCGTGCTGTTGCCGGCCCTGCGCATGCACCCGCCGCGCATCATGGAAGACATCCTGCTGGTGATCACCTACGTCGTGTGGGGCCTGGTGTGGCTGCGCGTGGCCGGCCTGGACCTGAGCGGACTGGTGACGACGTCGGCGGTCATCACGGGCGTGGTGGCTTTTTCGATGCAGGAGACGCTGGGCAACATCCTGGGCGGGCTGGCGCTGCAGCTCGACAACTCGGTGCGCATCGGCGACTGGATCAAGATCGACGACGTGCGCGGCAAGGTGGTGGAAGTGCACTGGCGCCACACGGCGGTGAGCACCAACAACGGCGACCTGATCGTCATTCCCAACAGCGTGCTGATGAAATCGAAAGTGCATGTGTACAGCCGCGAGAGCAAGCCGGAGTTCCGGCGCTGGGTGAAATTCTGGATCGAGGACGGGGTGCCGCCGCAGCAAGTGATCGCCACCGTCCAGACGGCGCTGCGCCAGACCCATATCGAGCACATCTCGTCGGCGCGGCCGCCCGAATGCATCGTCACCGATTACCACGAAGGCTTGATACAGTACGCGGTGCGCTACTGGCTCACCAATCCGGCCCACGACGACGGCACCGATTCCGCCGTGCGCATCCATTTCTACAGCGCCTTGCAGCGGCAGAGCTTGTCGTTGGCCCATCCTTGCATGGACATCCGCCTCAACGCCGAGTCTGAGCGGCGTTCGAGCGCCAGGCTGTCGGCGGAAATGGACGTGCGCAAGAAAGCCCTGGCCAAGGTGGCGCTGTTTTCCAGCCTCACCGAAGAGGAACTGTCCAAGCTCGCCAGGGCGCTGCGCCACACGCCCTTCGTCAAGGGCGACACCATCACCCGCCAGGGCGCGGTGGCGCATTGGCTGTATCTGCTGGCCGGCGGTGAGGCCGATGTGTGGTTCGAAGCCGAGGGGCAGGAGCGCATCCATTGCGCCACGCTCAAGGCCGGCGACGTGTTCGGCGAGATCGGCCTGCTGACCGGAGCGCCGCGTCGCGCCACCGTCACCGCCAGGACCGATGCGCTGTGCTATCGGCTGGACAAGGAGAATTTCGAAAGCATCCTGCAAGAGCGTCCGGAGCTGGCCGACGAATTCGCCCATGTGCTCAGCGACCGCAACCAGGAGTTGAGCGCCATCCGCACCGACCATGCCGAGCCCGGGCAAGTACAGCAGGCCACCTATCTGGAGAGCATACGGCGGTTTTTCACGCTGCACTGAGGTGCGCGCTTATCGCGGGACGAAAAAAAAGCCGCATAAGCGGCTAGATTTCCGTGAAGAAGAGTGGGGTGGCTGATGGGGCTCGAACCCACGACAACAGGAATCACAATCCTGGACTCTACCAACTGAGCTACAGCCACCACTGATTTACTTCACTTTGTCTACCGTTTCGTAGACAGGTGCCGAATTATACAAGCCAGTTTTGAATCCTGCAAATCTAAATGCAAAGATTCTTCAAAAAATCCCAATTTGTTCAAACGACAACCTTTTCAACCTTAGGATGCAGGCCCAGCAGATTGGCGAAGGCCGGCGCCAGCGCGCCGACGTCGGCCGTCGTGTAGCCGCGCAGGGAGGCGGCCGGCTGGCCCGCCTCGGGCGCCGGATGCAGCAGGCCGGCTCCGTCCAGCAGCCGCCCCAGTTGCCGCGCCACGGCGTCGCCGGTATCGATCAGCGTCACATCCTGGCGGCCGTGCGCGCGCAGCACCCGCTCTATGCCCGTCTGGACGAAGGGATAGTGGGTGCAGCCCAGCACCAGCGTGTCCGCGCCCTGGTCCAGCAGCGGCGCCACGTATTGCTCCAGCAGGGCGGCGATGGCCGGCGTTTCCAGGTCGCCCAGCTCGATCTGGTCGACCAGGCCGATGCAGGGTTGCAGCAGGAACTCTGCCTGCGTGGCGGCGCTGATCTGCTCGCGCAGTTGCAGGAATTTGTCGCCCTTGAGCGTGCGCGCCGTCGCCAGCACGCCGACCTTGCCGCTGCGGGTGGCCGCCGCGGCCGGCTTCAGGCCGGGCTCGACGCCGACCACCGGCAGATCCGGATAGCGCGCCCGCACCGCCTTGATGGCGGCCACGGTCGCGGTATTGCAGGCCACCACCAGCGCCTTGATGCCGCGCTCCAGCAGGAAGGCGGCGACCAGCAGCGCGCGGTCCACCACATACTGCTCGGTCTTTTCGCCGTAGGGCGCATGGCCCGAATCGGCGAAGTAGATCAAGTCCTCGGCCGGCAGCTGCGCACGGATGTGGCGCAGCACCGACAGCCCGCCCACGCCGGAATCGTAGACGCCGATAGGGGCAGCGGGAGTGCGGGCGACTGTCATCAGGCGGTAAGGACCGGAACGTTCAGCTGTTCGATCTTGGCCTTCCATTCCTTCGGACCGGTTTCATGCACCGAAGTGCCGGCCGCATCGACCGCCACGGTGACAGGCATGTCGACCACGTCGAACTCGTAGATCGCTTCCATGCCCATGTCGGCAAAGCCCAGCACCTTGGCGCCCTTGATCGCCTTCGATACCAGGTAGGCCGAGCCGCCGACCGCCATCAGGTAGGCCGACTTGTGCTTCTGGATCGACTCGATGGCGACAGGGCCGCGCTCGGCCTTGCCGATCATCGCGATCAGGCCGGTTTTTTCCAGCATCATGTCGGTGAACTTGTCCATGCGGGTGGCGGTGGTCGGGCCGGCCGGGCCCACCACTTCATCGCGCACCGGATCGACCGGGCCGACGTAGTAGATCACGCGGTTCTTGAAGTCCACCGGCAGTTCTTCGCCCTTGGCCAGCATGTCCTGGATGCGCTTGTGCGCGGCGTCGCGGCCGGTCAGCATCTTGCCGTTCAGCAGCAGGGTCTGGCCCGGCTTCCACGAAGCGACTTCTTCCTTGGTCAGCGTGTTCAGGTCGACGCGCTTGGATTTTTCGGTGTCCGGCGCCCAGCTGACGTCAGGCCAGGTCGACAGCGGAGGCGGGGTCATGTAGGCAGGACCGGAACCGTCCAGCACGAAATGGCCGTGGCGGGTGGCGGCGCAGTTCGGGATCATCGCGACCGGCTTCGACGCGGCGTGGGTCGGGTAGGTCATGATTTTCACGTCCAGCACGGTGGTCAGGCCGCCCAGGCCTTGCGCGCCGATGCCCAGCGCATTGATGCGGTCGCACAGTTCGATACGCAGCTCTTCCAGCTTGTTCTGCGGGCCGCGCTGCTTGAGCTCGTACATGTCGATGTCTTCCATCAGCACTTCTTTCGCCATCAGCATCGCCTTCTCGGCGGTGCCGCCGATGCCGATGCCCAGCATGCCAGGCGGGCACCAGCCGGCGCCCATGGTCGGCACGGTTTTCAGCACCCAGTCGATCAGCGAATCGGAAGGATTCATCATGACCATCTTGGATTTGTTTTCCGAGCCGCCGCCTTTGGCTGCGACCTTGACGTCGACGGTGTTGCCTTCGACCAGTTCCATGTGGACCACGGCCGGCGTGTTGTCCTTGGTGTTCTTGCGGTCGAAGTGCGGGTCGGCCACGATGGACGCGCGCAGCTTGTTGTCGTCGTAGTTGTAGGCGCGGCGCACGCCTTCGTTGACGGCGTCGGTGACGGTGCCGCTGAACCCTTCAAAGCGCACGCCCATGCCGATCTTCAGGAAGACGTTGACGATGCCGGTGTCCTGGCAGATCGGGCGCTTGCCTTCCGCGCACATGCGCGAGTTGGTCAGGATCTGCGCGATCGCGTCCTTGGCGGCCGGGCTCTGCTCGTGCTCGTAGGCGCGCGCCAGGTGCTGGATGTAGTCGGCAGGGTGGTAGTAGCTGATGTACTGCAGCGCGGCGGCAACGGATTCAATCAGGTCTTCTTGCTTTATGATGGTCATGATGTTCTCGCGGGTTAGTGGGATTCGTTGTGGGTCAGCGTGGTGATGCGGTCGGTGTACGAGATCGCCAGCGCCGACAGCAGGAAGACCACGTGGATGCCGGTTTGGGCGATCAGCGTCTTAGCATCGTAGACGCTGGCGTTGATAAAGGTCTTCAGCAAATGGATGGACGAGATGCCGATGATGGCCATCGCCAGCTTGGTCTTCAGCACGGAGGCGTTCACGTGCGACAGCCATTCCGGCTGGTCCGGATGCTCGTCGAGATTCATGCGCGAGATAAAGGTCTCGTAGCCGCCGATGATGACCATCACCAGCAGGTTGGAAATCATGACCACGTCGATCAGGCCCAGCACGACCAGCATGATGGTGGTTTCGTTGAGTTTTTCCGGCAGCGGGGCGCCGGGGACGGCGACGGCCTGGAAGATGTGCTGCAGCGCGGCCTCGTTGCCGAGTACGGCGCCGATCAGGTCTTTCAACTCGACCCAGAAATGGAACACGTAGACGCACTGTGCCAGGATCAAGCCCAGGTACAGCGGCAACTGCAGCCATCGCGTCATGAAGATAAAGGCGGGCAGCGGTCGCAGCTTCGGTTGTGGCTTGGTCATTACGGCGGAACTCCTAAAAGTGGTGCATGCTATCGGGACTGCCGACATTTTACACGTGCTGCCCAGCAATCGCAGCGACTGGCTACTACGTATGGTTGATGAAATATTGGTAAAATTACATAGAGCGCTACATCCTCCGCCGGGGACTATCAATCTGTAAGGGCTCAGTAAGCGACGAAGTTTATGTTTATAGCAAACGATTACAACCTCTGGAGACAAGCATGAGCAGCACTACTACCCAACAAGGTCCACAGGAATCCCGCGTCTTTACGCCACCGGCGGCGTTTGTAGCACAGGCCACCGTGGCCGGCATGGAGGCCTACAACGCCCTGTGCGCCGAAGCGGCGGCCGACTACGAAGGTTTCTGGTCGCGCCTGGCGAAGGAAAACCTGGTGTGGCAAAAGCCGTTCACCAAAGTCCTCAACGAAGACAACGCACCTTTCTACAAATGGTTCGAAGACGGCCACCTGAACGTCTCGTACAACTGCCTGGACCGCAATCTGCAGAACGGCAACGCCAACAAGACCGCCATCATCTTCGAAGCCGACGACGGCAAGTCCGTCAATGTCAGCTACAAGGAATTGCATGAGAAGGTCTGCAAGTTCGCCAACGGCCTGAAATCGCGCGGCATCAAGAAGGGCGACCGCGTCATCATCTACATGTCGATGTCGGTGGAAGGCGTCGCGGCCATGCAGGCTTGCGCGCGCATCGGCGCCACGCACTCGGTGGTGTTCGGCGGCTTCTCCGCCAAATCGCTGCAGGAGCGCATCATCGACGCCGGCGCCGTGGCCGTCATCACCGCCGACGAGCAACTGCGCGGCGGCAAACAGCTGCCGCTGAAAGCCATTGTCGACGAAGCGCTGGCGCTGGGCGGCTGCGACACCATCAAGGACGTGATCGTCTACAAGCGTACCGGCGGCAACATCAACTTCAAGGAAGGCCGCGACCTGTGGCTGCACGAGCTGGTCGCCAACCAGTCGGCCGAGTGCGAACCGGAGTGGGTGGATGCCGAGCATCCGCTGTTCATCCTGTACACGTCGGGCTCGACCGGCACGCCGAAGGGCGTGCAGCATTCGAGCGGCGGCTACCTGCTGTGGGCCGCGCTGACGATGAAGTGGTCTTTCGACATCAAGCCTGACGACGTGTACTGGTGCACGGCCGACATCGGCTGGGTGACTGGCCACAGCTACATCGCCTACGGCCCGACGGCGGTGGGCGCGACGCAAGTGGTATTCGAAGGCGTGCCGACTTTCCCGAACGCCGGCCGCTTCTGGGACACCATCGCCAAGCACAAGGTCAGCATCTTCTACACCGCGCCGACCGCGATCCGCTCCTTGATCAAAGCGTCCGACGTGGATGCGAAAGTGCATCCGAAAAATTACGACCTGACCTCGTTGCGTTTGCTGGGCACGGTGGGCGAGCCGATCAATCCGGAAGCGTGGATGTGGTACTACACGCAGGTGGGCGGCGAGAAATGTCCTATCGTCGACACCTTCTGGCAGACCGAGACCGGCGGCCACATGATCACCCCGCTGCCGGGCGCGACGCCGATGGTGCCGGGTTCGTGCACCTTGCCGCTGCCGGGCATCATGGCCGCGATCGTGGACGAGGCTGGTGTGGATGTGCCGAACGGGCAGGGCGGTATCCTGGTCGTCAAGCGTCCGTGGCCGTCGATGATCCGTACGATCTGGAACAACCCGGACCGGTTCAAGTCGAGCTACTTCCCTGAGGAGTTGGGCGGCAAGATGTACTTGGCTGGCGATGGCGCGATCCGCAACAAGGATACGGGTTACTTCACCATCACCGGGCGGATAGACGATGTGCTGAACGTGTCGGGCCACCGCATGGGCACGATGGAGATCGAATCGGCGCTAGTGGCCAATCCGCTGGTGGCCGAGGCTGCGGTGGTGGGCAAGCCGGACGATACGACGGGCGAGTCGATCTGTGCGTTTGTAGTGCTGAAGCAGGCACGGCCGACTGGGGACGAGGCCAAGAAGCTGGCGCTGGAGTTGAGGAATTGGGTGGCCAAGGAGATTGGACCGATTGCCAAGCCGAAGGAGATTCGTTTTGGGGATAATTTGCCGAAGACGCGATCGGGCAAGATCATGCGGCGCTTGCTGCGGGTATTGGCCAAGGGCGAAGTGATTACGCAGGATGTGTCCACGTTGGAGAATCCGGCGATTCTGGAGCAGTTGAAGGAAGCTTCCTGATCGGACGCATGTCATTCCCGCGAAAGCGGGAATCCATGCTGAGTTTGCCGTAGCCGGAAGTTCAGAATGGCGCCGAAAGTGGCAAAGATCCAGGCGTGCCAAATAATGTTGGTACTCTCTGGAATCTTTGCTATAATTCGCGGCTTCTCCGAAAGGGGAAGAAGTGATGCAGGAGAGGTGGATGAGTGGTTGAAGTCGCACGCCTGGAAAGCGTGTATAGGTTCATAGCCTATCGGGGGTTCGAATCCCCCTCTCTCCGCCAAGGATAAGTTGTTGATTTAATTGAAGAAAATCCTCCAGTTTTGGGGGATTTTTTTTATGCCTGTACTATAGAACGCGGTTGTACTATTCACAGTCTGTTACTGGCATCGTACTGATGTTGGGAGACTCTGTGGGTTGAGAGGCGAAGATTTTTTATCTTCGATCAGATCAAATTTCGCTCGCTAATGTTATAGTCCAATCATGACTGTTGAACACCTTTATCCCTTTGCAGGCGATCATGCAGTGCAGACTGCTGCGATTGCGCTTGAGTGGCAGGGCGATCTCTCTGATCAGACCTTGTTGCGTATTTATAGCCTTGCGGACAAGCTCAAGCCATTCTTCGACAAAGTCGACCTCCAAAAGATGATGATGATCAATATTGGCGATGCTGGTGCCAGTACGAATCATACGGATGGTCTTGGGGCAGTGGTTTTCCAGAAAGCTACCCCTTTGGGGACAGTAGCAAAACACCTGATGGTATCAAGGAATAACTGTACGTTTATTGTTAACGACTATTCTCGTTGGGCCGTCATGTTGGAAGATGCGAAGCGAAATTTCTCTGTCATCCTGCCTGTAATACTTGCCGATAAGGCCATTAGTGCTATAGGCCTGCAATATACGGACTCGTTCACTTGGAAAGAGGATCCGGATAATCTGGAGATGGCTAACATTTTTCGCAAAGAGTCTCCATTTATACCTTCTAATGCAATGGCATTGAAGACGTTGTGGCACAACCACCATGGTTACTTGGAGAGCTCAACAAAGCCTGTACCGCATACATTGCTAAATAACGTTAATGTGACCGTCCAAGACGTCTCTGGTGAGCGTAATATTCAAATTGCTACATCTCATAGGGCTTCGCTGAATAAACCGTTGAGGCTTAGTACTGAATCCTATCTTGACGTTTTCACAAGTGTTGAGAACCACATGCACATTGCGAACAAGGCCCTACTGGGTAAGTTGCTCACAGATGATGTGGCGGCTAAGATTAAGCTCAACGCATAAGGTAAAAAATGGAACCTATTAGCACAATGATCTTGTGGGCCGCCTCGCTGGTTGCTGTTCCTGCCACTGTTTCTCCCAAGTGGACGCAGGATAAAGAGATTCGGATTCCGAGCGATATTGGCACAGTTGTTCGGGATTATTCTCGAATGACGCCGGCACCGACCAAGGAAATGCGACCGTTAACAGAGGGAAGCTCGCTGAGTGATCCTGTTTTTGCGGAGCTACTGTCCTATAAATCGTTCCGCGATGGATGGGATGGCGAGGATAGTGTTGCGCCTGCGAGCTCTGACGTTGATTGTGCTATTGAGTTTGTTCGTATGCTTAGATCGTTGTTGCCTCTTCCTGGGGCGATGCTCGATCCGAAGGGTGATGTCGGCTTATATTGGAATACTGATCAAGCATATGCTGATATTAACTTTGATCGTGACGGCACTATGTCGTTCTATCTGAGGAACCGATCTACTGGCGCAGAGTCATTCCATGAAGGTTTGGATCCAAAAAATCCTTCGGCATTACTATACCTTATGGAATTGCTGACCCCTATGCCGCTAGCAGCATAGGTGACCCGTTGGGAGACTGTTTGGATTTCTTCTCCGCCCATGAAATGGACGGAGAGCGTTGTAAGGCTCTTCAAAAGCTAGAGGAGGCAACGGTCATTGCTTGGGAACGTGAGTCTGCATCTGTGCATTCTCCAGGCCCGGTAGAGGACCCTGAGGTGCTGTACCGGCAAATGCTGAATCCCACGCATTATGATGCGACAAATAAGATTCTCAAAGCGACGGCATTTGCTGACACCTCTGACAAAGGGGGCTCAGTCAACCGTGCGAATCTCCAATCTTATGAAGAAGCCGTTCAAGCAGCTACGGTTCGAGTTGCTCAGATTAATGAGCGGAAGCCTGGCGGCGCAAAGGTTGATTTATGGGAAATCATCGAGCTTCGTTGTCAGGATGTTCGGGACATTAGCACGTTGGCCCAGCCTGATCTACCGGCTCGTCGCGCCTTCGCTGTCTTTGACACAGCGCTTGAGGATGCTCCTTCGCATGCAGACATTTGTCAAGTTGCACCCGGCTCTGCCACGGGTAGGAGCGCTCGATCTAAATTGCTTGATTTAGCTAACGCGTATTTGCGTACGCGCGAGCATGCAGCGTAGGAACTGTGCCACTTGCTTGTCATAGGATGCGATGTTGACCTGAGTTGTTATTCCAGAGTTGGCCTTCCCCCAACGTCACGGATACTTCCGCTAGGCGCATTTTAGATTTTCAAACTGTACCGGGCTGAGATAGCCGATGGTGGAATGCCGCCGACGTGGATTGTAAAACCTTTCTATGTAGTGGAACACGTCAGCACGTAAATCATCTCTTGTCCGGTAGTGCTTTTTGCTCAGGCGTTCGGTCTTGAGCGTTGAGAAGAAGCTCTCCATGGCGGCGTTATCCCAGCAGTTTCCACGGCGGCTCATGCTGCATACAATGCCGTGGGATTCAAGCAAACGCTGGAAGTCCTCGCTGGTGTATTGAGAACCTTGGTCGGAATGATGCAGCACTGCCTTGGGTCGTCCTCGACGAAAGATCGCCATCAACAATGCATCCATCACCAGCTGCGCCGTCATCGTCGGTTGCATCGACCAGCCTACCACGCGCCGCGAATACAAATCGAGAACGACTGCGACGAACAACCAGCCTTCGCCAGTCCAGACATAAGTGAAGTCGGCCGCCCACTTCTGATTCGGCCCAGATGCTTCAAACTGCCGGTCCAACAGATTCGGCGCAATCGAGTGCACTGCAGCCTCAAGCTGCCCCGGTGTACGACGGCGCTTGTGCCGTGCCTTGATGCCAGTGGCCTTCATCAACCGGGCCACGCGGTTCTCACTACAAGCAAAGCCAGCATCCATAAGGTCTCGCACTACGCGTGGGGAACCGGATGTGCCATCGCTCGCTTCGTGACTGTGCCTGATAGCCTGCAGTAGCTGGGCGTTCTCACGCTCGTGCGGGCTCATCGGTCGGTCGAGCTAGTCGTAGAAACCACTGGTGGACACGCCGAGCAGGCGGCACATGGTGCGCGTGGGCCATATCCTTCGATACTTGGCGATGAAGCTGTACTTCACTTGAGGTCGGCTGCGAAGTAGCCGAGCGCTTTTTTAATATGTCACGCTCTGTCTTAACCTTCGCCAGTTTACGCCGCATGCGCTCATACTCCTGGCCGGAAACCTTCTCCCCGCCGCCCACTTGCCCGTCTACATTGGCATCTCTGCACCAGCGCCCCAATAAATTAGCGCCAACGCCGAGGTCGCGGGCGATACCAGCTTTACTTGCACCAGGCTGGCCTACCAGCTTGACTGCTTCGCGCTTAAACTCTTCAGAAAACAACCGTCGTTCACGTGCCATGTAATACCTCCGATAGTGACATCATACCTATCGAAAGTGTCCGTCACTCTGGGGGAAGGCCAATGATTGCTGCGTGGTGAGTGATCTGATCTTGTCCGCTTAGCGGACAAGAATGAGTTCAAGTTGAAATGAGTAATGCTGCACCTATACGGCGTGTTAGACTCTGCGCTTTTTTTCTCACGCTGCCTTATGGTTCATCTCACATTCCTGACCTCAGATCCCGAAGAAATCGCGCTTGCACAGCGATACTGGGCCATGGACGATCTGGGGAAGTACAAAGAAAACGTAGCTGACTTGTTACCTTTTCGAGATATCACGCTCACTGCGCAATTGAGCGCGCATATGCGCACTATCGTGAAAGCAGTAGACCACAATCAACAATGCCCAAAGTGCGGTAACTTTGAGGTAGTGACGAATCGCAGTCAGATCAAGCGCAAGGCTCAAGTCATGCGATTCAAATGCGACTCCTGCTTGGGAGCTGAACGGGCGGTCGCCGAAGCCCAGCGACAAGAGGCAGCAAACGAGCAGTCCACGTTTCTCGCTTTGCTAGGCGAGAGGCGTAGCGCCATCAGAACTGAATACTCCGCACTGCCGGCCGATATCGTGCTGCTGTTGATGGCGCTGGATCAAGCCATAGACCCACGATTAGCTCAAGGGTCATTCCGTGAAACCGAGTGCTCTGCGCTCGTCCCCGCTTGTGTTGGCCATTTTATTAAAAAGCTTCGTGATGCACAGGTCATTATTGATCACCCAGCGCTGGCCGCTTCGGGCGCGTACGAACTTGAGGAGGGCGAGCTTTCGTATTATCCCAAAAAGGTCGTCTACAAGCTTGTGCCAGACCCTGAACTATCTAACAAAGCGGCTCTGCACTTGCTCTCAAAAATGGAGCTAACCGACAATGCCGCGATTCGCGGTCTGTGGCTCGATTACGCAGCCGCTGATTGTATGGCGTACTTAGAGAATCAGTGTGAGTTCCACGGCCTGTCACTGGACTATGACACGCATGAAGAATTTTACAGTTCGGCTCGGGTCGCCTTGCAGGAATATAGCGTAGCAAGAGTTTGGAACGTGATTTGGCGAATTGTACGTGAGGTGCTGGTACTTGCCGCGCGCACTTACTCCAACAAAACCAAAGCCACAGCAACCCTTCCAGGAAAACTGCGACGTCACTTGGAAAAGGTGGAGCGAGGTGATGTGAAGCCTCTGGAAGATTGGGACAGGCCTGACTGGCAGGGCAGCGGGACCCTTGGCAACCTATTCACCAAGCTGTTTTCGATTAACGAGAAAACGCCAGGTGCCGACGTGATGACTATGTTCCCTGACCCCGTATCACACGACGACACTCTCAGCATGCAAGACGAAACGCTTCGTCTTGCTGCACACCACCTACTTAGCGCCGCAGTTGCGCATGACTTAGCGGCCAACGCCCTCTTATGTTTGGCTAGCGGTGTTAAAGAGGGACTTGATCTTAACGACGCGATTAGCCGAGTATTTAAGCAACTGCCTGGACTCAATGAGCCATATTAAGCAGTCGCTGGCGGAGGCTACTGCGTAACGCGAATGCAAGCATCCGCTTCCGTCTTGCCGACTGCTGTTGGTCAGTGGTTGTCCGCTTAGCGGACAAAGTGCGGATGAATTCTATGTGGTCGCTGACCGGGTGCGTCGCCGCCCTTGACCGGGTAATCGACCACGGCAAAGGTAGATGCCTATTGTCAGGGGGGCGCTCCGGTTTTTTTACCATTCGGATTCTTCTTCATTGAAGTCATTTCCAAAAACGCCTTCGTCTTCGTCGTCGAACCCTTCGGCTATATCTCGCTCATGCCTTTTTTGATAAGCGATCAGAGGGGTCTTGTCGATGTACGTTGTCGGCTGTGCGATGAGAAGTGGACTTGCTTTTACCAGAATGTCTCCGCCCTCTTGCTTATCTACCGTTCGGATCAAGCAATAAATTACGTACCGGTTCTTACCTCCGATGCGAGCGATTGCAGACGTGGACATCAAGAACATGGGATCCAGAATCCATTCGATGCGGATATTTTTGCGCGAGTAGTGCATCATTATCGGAGGGGTTGCAGCTACGATGGGTAAATCTGGACCTTTGGCACATACTCCTCCTATAAAGAATGCATACTGCCCTTCCGTTGCTTTGAGCTTTGTGCGTCCCGCTGACGCTGCGGCATCCAAGTCAATGAATTCAGTGACAGTAGCGATTTCCTGCATCAGCTGCTTATAGTGTTCTGTCTCCTGGTGTGTAATGTAGTCAAAAAGGTAGCGGCCTCCGGAGAGCTTCGTTTGAACAAACCTCTGATCAAATGAACCATCCTTCTTCAATATGCGAGCGCGTTTGAGACGGTCGGTTAGTCCAGTGGTCGGGATCTCCTTGAACAAACGTACACACAGTTCTTCGATCCGGTTGACATTGACGTAATCAATAGCATCGTCGTTCACTTCGATCATTTGCGCAGCTCGTCGAACGTTAGCGACTAAAACTTTCTGTTCCCAAGAAGTTTTTGCATTTCTTATCTGATTAACAGTCAGGCGTAGCGACAGCCCTCTTTGGTGGGCCAAGTCATGGTCATTTGGACAGAGGACTGCCAGATTATCGTAGCTGTTGTCCTGTGTTTTTTCGTACTCGACTATGTGATGAATGATGTACGCATGCCCCTTCATTCCCTTACATACACAACAAACAAAGTTGCTGCGTTCGAGGAGTAGCTGCACGACGCCAGAATCGATCGCGGCACGTCGGACCGCAGCGGTAAGAGCTTTGGCCTCGCCTGTGGTCAGCCCATACTTTGACACCATGTCTCTCTGGCTAAGCGTTCTGACTTTTGAAATAGTCAGTCCTACTTCGTTTGCTTTTTCGGCGAGGAGATTGGAAACACCGTATCGCAATAACGTGGCTAGAGTTCTTTGATTCATTGGTAGTGAGAGAGCGGGATGGGGTTAATGCGGTGACGCAAGGCTTGGTTTGGCTGAGTTCGGCCGTCGGCCACGAGGATAGCATCTTGCCAATCTGAAAATGCACGAATTTCGCACTTTCGAAGTCTTTGGCGACGTGCACAGCGCTCGCGAAGAAATTGCCTGCACGAATTATTGGAAATTATGGCTGACGTATAATTATTGGCCAGCCAAATTTTCAATAATTTTCTGGATCGCGGTGGCTGTACTATTGACTGAAATCAGTCCCTGCAAAAACAAGGACTTATCGTAGGAAGTATGCGAGAACTATAGTACAGGCGGCGAACTGTAAGATTCTGTTTTTAAAGGGAATTTTCCGTAAGGAACGAAGAGGTTCATAGCCTATCGGGGATTCGAAGGCATCGCCCCTACCGGGGCGAGCCTCTCCGAATCGTCCAATTGCTGCCGCGTAGCGGCAGCGCGCCGGAGGCGCCGCGCGCAGCGCCCGCAAAATCCCCCAAACACCATCCCCCCCTAACATCCACCCCCTCGCTTCCCCAGACAACAAATGCCCTACGTAGTAAGATGGACAAGCGATTCCTCCCGGTCCCAAGCCGACCAAAAGCGACCGTCGCGATGATCGAAGATGCAAGTGAGATGTCCGGCCTTTAGATAAGGGCCAGGTACAAGGCCCCGAATCCCGGGAAGCTATCTTGTTTAGCACTGCTGGATGATCGACCTATGGAATCAACAATTCAAAGTGACGAGTTCATCAGGTTAAATTTCCCCCGGTTAGCGGCTGCACTGGAATACATGCCGGTAGGTGTAACCATTGTAGATTGCGACCTGACCATCAGGTTCTGGAACCCGGCCTTTTGCCAACTACAAGGGTTTCAGGTTGAAGTGATGCACCCCGGCGTCACCATGGCCGACGTATTCCGTTGCATCGCCTTGCGCGGGGACTACGGACCAGGCGACATCGAAGAACTGGTGGCCGCCCGGGTGGAACTCTGCCTGAAGTTCCAGCCCCACAATTTCACACGAGCCCGGATGGACGGCGTCTTACTCAACATCATAGGCCGCCCCATCTATGGCCTGGACGGCAAGGTTAGCGGATTCGTCACCATCTACCACGACGTGACCTCCGAACGGCACTACGAAGAACAGCTGGAGGCCAAGAACAAAGAACTGCAGCAAGCCAAGCAGCAAGCCGAAGCGGCGAGCATCGCCAAAGGCCAGTTCCTGTCCAATATGAGCCACGAAATCCGCACGCCGCTGAACTGCGTCATCGGCATGGCCTACCTGGCATTGAAGACCGAACTAGATCCGCGCCAGCGCGACTATCTGGAAAAAATCCGTTTCGCCGGCGAGCACGTGCTGGGCATCATCGACGACATACTCGACATTTCCAAGATCGAGGCTGGCAAGATGGACATCCAGCACATCGACTTTTCGCTCGACCAGGTGGTGCAAACGCTGACCACGGTCGTAGCGCCGAAGGCGGCCACCCGCAACCTGGAACTGGTGTTCGACCTCGACCCCAGCTTGCCGCCGGTGCTGGTGGGCGATCCGCTGCGGCTGGGGCAGGTGCTCATCAACTACGCCAACAACGCCATCAAGTTCAGCGAGCAGGGCCGGATAGAGATCCGCGTGCGCAAGGTGCTCGGCGACGCCAACGATTGCCTGGTGCGGTTCGAAGTGAGCGACCAGGGCATCGGCCTGAGCCAGGCGGAGGTGGCCAAATTATTTGTCTCCTTCCAGCAGGCCGACACGTCGACCACGCGCGAATACGGCGGCACCGGCCTCGGCCTGGCAATCTGCAAGGAGCTGGCCCAGCTGATGGGCGGCGATGTCGGTGTCGACAGCCAGCCCGGGGTGGGCAGCACGTTCTGGTTCACGGCCCAGCTCGGCGTTTCGTACAAGACCATGTCCACGCTCATCAACCAGATAGGCGACGCGGCCGGCGAGCTGCTGGCCAGCGCGCACACGTCGGTCATGATGGCGGCGCTGAGCGCGGCCCGCATTTTGCTGGTCGAGGACAATCTGTTCAACCAACAAATTGCGCAGGAAATGCTGGAAGAGGTGGGCGCCACCGTCTGCCTCGCCAACAATGGCGTGGACGCGCTGGAGCTGCTGCGCCGGAGCGATTTCGACTGCGTTTTGATGGACGTGCAAATGCCGCTCATGGATGGGCTGGAAGCGACCCGCCGCATCCGCGCCGATCCGCAGCTGAGCCATATACCGGTGCTGGCGATGACGGCCACAGCCACCACCGAAGCCCGGATGCGCTGCATCGATGCCGGCATGAACGATTTCATTTCGAAGCCTGTCCATCCGGCCCTGATGTACCAGACCGTCGCCAATTGGCTGCCTCCGCGCGCGTTGCCGGGACAGGCGCGGCGACCGCAGCCGCCGGAGCCAGCTGCCAAGTCCGGCATCGACGACGACCGAGCCGTGATGGACTTATCGGTGCTGGCCACGCTGCTTGGCGACGACCCGCTGAAGCTGCGCAAGTTTGCCTATAAATTCCTGCTCAGTTCGCAGGAGGGTGTCCGCGACATGGACGCTGCGCTGCTGCGCGGCGAGGTACAGACGGTGCGGGAGCTGGGGCACCGCATCAAATCGGCGGCGCGTAGCGTCGGTGCTTTCCGCATGGCCGATGTGTGCGAGGATCTGGAGCGGCTTGCGCCGGGGGAGGCCGCCAGCGAGGTGGCGGGGGCGCGCTCCAAGGTGGAGCAGTTGAAAGACTTGTTGGAGCAGGTGACGCAGCACGTCATGCAGACCACCGCCTGCTCCGCTGATGATTGAGCCGCCCTGCATGGGCCGGCGACTCCCGATAGGACCGGTTACGGCTTCAACTGCCCGATAACGCTCGCCACCTTGGTCGTAATCATGTCGACTGCAGGGCCATTGGCGCCGTGCGGAATAATGATGTCGGCGTTGCGCTTGGTTGGCTCGATGAACTGCTTGTGCATCGGGCGCACGGTTTCCAGATACTGGCCGACGACGCTCTCCACCGAGCGGCCGCGTTCAGTAATATCGCGTTGCATACGGCGGATGAAGCGGATATCGGAAGCGGTGTCGACATAGATCTTCAGCGACATCATGTCGCACAGGTCCGCGTCATACAGGGCAAACAGGCCTTCGATCACGATCACCGGGGCCGGCTTGACCGGAATGGTCCGGTTGGAGCGGTTGTGGATCGTGAAGTCGTACTCCGGCATCTCGATCGCTTGGCCATTGCGCAAGGACTGGATATGCTGCACCAGCAATGACCATTCGAACGCCTGCGGGTGGTCGTAATTCTGCTGGGGGCGAACTTCGGGGGAGAGATGGGTTTGGTCGCAGTAGTAATCGTCCTGCATCACGACCGAGACCATGTCAGCGCCAAACGCAGCCAGCACTTTCTGGGACACGGTGGACTTGCCACTGCCGCTACCGCCTGCGACGCCAATAATAAACGGTTGGAAGGAAATCGTATTCATGCCGAATGATACCGGAACTGCGGCCGGACGGACAGGGAGCGGCTAATCCCAAATGAAGCTTCCCGTGACCCCGCCTAGTCACAGTCAGCCAGCACTTTCAATTTAATTTGTTCACCCGTTGGCACATTGGCGCCATGCTGGTGCTGCTAGCGCCCCCTGTCGTCAGCTTTTTTCTCTATACCGCTCCCTGCCGTTCGTTAGGGCGATTGATCCCTCTCGGCGAAAATTTTATACAGCTGTAAATTCCAGTCGCTTGCCGAGGCATCCAAGAGCTTGCTCGACCTTGTCGATTTTTGTGGTGTGGTGGAGGTCAATCAAGCGGTTCACCACCTGAGGAATTGTGCCCAGTCGCCTTGCCAGCTCCGAGGGGCCAACTTTTTGCGCGAGCATTTCATTCAGCAGCAAGACTTTAACTGCAACGCTTGCCGGCAGAGCGACCATGAGTTCATTTGGCAGTGCTGCTGAGGGTGAGGGGACGATTCGACGGTCCTCAAAATAAAAATCCATAGAGGAAATTAGTACATCCTCGGCCATTGCCATTGCTTCGGCGTCATCATCTCCTTGAGTGATTGCCTCCGGTATATCCCGGAAGGTGACGACATATCCGCCTGCTTCAAGATCGGGTTCAAACCTGGCTGGATATTGCATACATGCTCCTTTCGCAGGGAGTTTGAGATGTGAATTGCGAGGCCCCGTCGGGAGCTGTCTCACTTCAGGTTGAGTTGTTTTTTAACGCCTTCAACGGTCCCGGTTTTTAGCTCTTTCGCCGGGTGTCTGGGTAAATGGCTACAGCGACCGTTCAGGTAAACCTTCAGGTGGTTTGTGCCGTCTTTGAAGGTTGCGCCTTGCTGGGTTAGCCATCGGACAAACTCGCTCTGTTTCACTGCGCCTCCGTATGCGGCGGTATAACGATATTAAGCAAAATTGTTTAATCCATCAAGCGCAATTAAGCAATTTTGTTTATTGGTTGGGATTGGCGCCGGAGAGGGGCAACAGCGTGCACCAGGGATCAAGTATTGTTTGGATGCAGTGTCGCGATGTGTGTATGCTCAAGACCAAAACAATTACCCGGTTCACGTTGCCTGGGACAGGAATTTGTGTTTTCATGTTTGCGTTATCTCTTAGATAAGGTTGCCCATGAAACGCTCTTTGATGGCCCTTTTGTTCGCAGTCTCGCCGCTGGCGGTATATGCCGCCGATGCCACCGATAACCAGTTGATCGAACGCGCCGTGCGCGACTATATCGAGTCGCAGCACAAGACCGATCCGGCACGCATGGAGCGCGGCATCGACCCCAAGCTTGCCAAGCGCACCTACTGGCAGGCGGCCGACGGCTCCGAGTTCATCATGAACACCGACTTCGACGCCATGGTCAAGGTAGCCCGGACCTACAACAAGGACGGCACGAAATTCCCCGCTCAGCCACGCGTGGATATCAAGATCCTCGATGTCGACCAGCGTGTGGCGACCGTCAAGCTGACCGCCGACGAGTGGATCGACTATATGCACTTGTATAAGAACCAGCGCAGCGAGTGGAAAATCGTCAATGTGCTTTGGCAGTACCACGACACGGCGCGCCAGGTCAGTAAAAAGTAATCGACGCGCGTTACGACCAGGAGGAAATCATGGTTGCATCACGGCTGGAAATACGGAACATGAGCGAGGCTGAGCTCGGTCTCGCGCTGGACTGGGCGGCCGATGAAGGCTGGAATCCCGGCCTGCATGATGCTGCTTGCTTTTACGCCACCGACCCCGAAGGTTTTCTGATCGGCGTGCTGGACGGCGAACCGGTCGCGAGTATTTTCGCGGTCAGGTATGGCGCCGGCTTCGGCTTCATCGGCGGCTACATCGTCAAGCCCGCCTGGCGCGGTCGCGGTTATGGTTGGGCGCTGTGGCAAGCCGCGATGCAGCGGCTCTCAGGCCGCAACATCGGACTCGACGGTGTGCTGGCGCAACAAGCCAATTATGCGAAGTCGGGATTCCATCTCGCGCATCGCAATTTTCGATATGAGGGACGAGGCGGCGGACACTCGGTGGCCGCGCACGCAACCGTGCCGCTGTCCGCGTTGAGCGATGCGGAAATCTGCCGCTATGATCGCCGCTACTTCCCGGAGGCGCGCGCCAGCTTCCTGCAAGGCTGGGTGCGGCAGGAGCAGCATATTGCGCTCGGCGTTGCGGGCGCCGGGGGACTGTCTGGATACGTGGTGGCGCGGCCGTGCCGCAGCGGCTACAAAGTCGGTCCTCTGTTTGCCGATACGCCTGCCGTCGCGGAGCAGCTGTTCGCGAGCGTGCTGGGCAAGCTGACGCCGGAGCAGCCGGTGTTTCTCGATGTCCCGGAACTGAATCCTGCGGCCGTTGCGCTTGCCGAACGCCATCAGATGCAACGCTGCTTTGAGACGGCGCGCATGTACACGCGGGAAGCGCCCGAGCTCAGCATGGACAGGCAGTACGGGATCACGACCTTCGAGCTGGGCTAAATGGGAGAGGAGGCGCGGGAGGCTTCTTGATACACTGAAGCGGTAGCCGATACGACGAGCACCAACTTGAGCCTACCCTAAGGAGATCGACATGGACTTGCAACTCAGTGGCAAAGTAGCTTTGGTAAGTGGCAGCACGGCCGGCATCGGCTACGCGATAGCGCATACGCTGGCCCAGGAGGGCGCGAGCGTGATCGTCAACGGCAGGACGCAGGCCGGGGTTGACGAGGCGGTGGATCGCATCCGCTCGGAGACGCAGGGCACCGTCCACGGCTATGTCGCAGACCTGAGCCGCGCCGAGGCGGCGACGGAGGTCGTTCGGCTTCATCCCACTATCAACATCCTCGTCAACAACCTCGGCATCTTCGAACCCAAGGCCTTCGAAGATATTCCCGACGAAGATTGGCTGCGCTTCTTTGATGTCAATGTGCTGAGCGGCGTGCGCCTTGCGCGCCTGGTGCTGCCGGAGATGAAGCGGGCGAACTGGGGACGTATCATCTTCATCTCCAGCGAAAGCGCGGTGCAGATCCCCACCGAGATGATCCACTACGGCATGACCAAGACCGCGCAACTCGCGGTATCGCGCGGGCTGGCGGAATCGGTCGCCGGCACCGGCATCACGGTCAACAGCGTATTGCCCGGCCCGACGAAATCGCGTGGCGTGGGCGACTTCGTCGCGGACATGGCGCGAGCCAGCGACAAGAGCTTCGAGCAGGTAGAAGCGGAGTTCTTCGATCACGTGCGGCCGACCTCCTTGATCAAGCGTTTCGGCACGCCGCAGGAGGTGGCATCGTTGGTGGCCTACGTGGCAAGCCCGCTGGCATCGGCGACTACCGGCGCAGCGCTGCGTGTCGACGGTGGCGTTATCAAGAGCGCGTTCTGACGGCGGTTATGGCCGAAAAAAAAGCTCGCCGCGGCGAGCTTTTTTTCTGACACTAAATCTTAGAACTGGTTCATCGTGTTGTCTTTACCAGCGGCCTTCAGCGCTGCTTCGCCGCTGAAGTAATCCTTGTGGTCGTCGCCGATGTCCGAGCCGGACATGTTCTGGTGCTTGACGCAGGCGATGCCTTGACGGATTTCCTTGCGCTGCACGCCGGCCACATAACCCAGCATGCCCTGGTCGCCGAAGTATTCCTTGGCCAGGTTGTCGGTCGACAGCGCGGCGGTGTGGTAGGTCGGCAGCGTGATCAGGTGGTGGAAGATGCCGGCTTCGCGGGCCGCATCGGCCTGGAAGGTGCGGATCTTCTCATCGGCGGCGATCGCCAGTTCGGTCGTGTCGTATTCCACGCTCATCAGCTGGCTGCGCTCGTAGGCCGAGACATCCTTGCCTTCGGCCTTCATCGCGTCATACACCTGCTGGCGGAAGTTCAGCGTCCAGTTGAACGATGGGCTGTTGTTGTACACCAGCTTGGCGTTCGGGATCACTTTGCGGATTTCGCTGACCATGCCGCCGATCTGGGCGATATGCGGTTTTTCGGTTTCGATCCACAGCAGGTCGGCGCCGTTCTGCAGCGAGGTGATGCTGTCGAGTACGCAGCGCGCTTCGCCGGTGCCGGCGCGGAACTGGAACAGGTTGCTCGGCAGGCGCTTAGGACGCAGCAGCTTGCCTTCGCGCTTGATGATGACGTCGCCATTGCCCAGCGCGTCGGCCGACACTTCTTCGCAATCGAGGAAGGAGTTGTACTGGTCGCCCAGGTCGCCCGGTTCGTTGGTGACGGCGATCTGCTTGGTCAAGCCGGCGCCCAGCGAGTCGGTGCGGGCGACGATGATGCCGTCGTCCACGCCCAGTTCCAGGAAGGCGTAGCGGATGGCGCGGATCTTGGCGAGGAAGTCTTCGTGCGGCACGGTGACTTTGCCGTCCTGGTGGCCGCATTGCTTCTCGTCCGACACCTGGTTCTCCACCTGGATGCAGCAGGCGCCCGCTTCGATGAACTGCTTGGCCAGCAGGTAGGTCGCTTCGGCGTTGCCGAAACCGGCGTCGATGTCGGCGATGATGGGCACGACGTGGGTGACGTGGTTGTCGATCTGCGACTGGATGGCGGCTTTGGCCGGGCCTTCGGCGGCGTCCAGCTGGCGGAACAGGCCGCCCAGTTCGCGGGCATCGGCCTGGCGCAGGAAGGTGTACAGCTCCTTGATCAGCGCCGAGACGGCGGTTTTTTCGTGCATCGACTGGTCAGGCAGCGGGCCGAACTCGGAGCGCAGCGCGGCGACCATCCAGCCCGACAGGTAGAGGTAGCGGCGGTCGGTGCTGTTGAAGTGCTTCTTAATCGAGATCATCTTCTGTTGACCGATGAAACCGTGCCAGCAGCCCAGCGACTGGGTGTACTTGGATGGATCGGCGTCGTAGGCGGCCATGTCGGCGCGCATGATCTTGGCGGTGTACTTGGCGATGTCCAGACCGGTCTTGAACTTGTTCTGGGCGCGCATGCGGGCGGCGGACTCAGGATTGATGGCGTTCCAGGCGCTGCCTTGTTGCTCTTTCAAACCAGCAACTGCCTTGATGTCGTCTTGATATTGGGACATGTGTATCTCCTAAAGAATAAAGCAAGTTTGAGAAAATCTTGAGTGCGCCGCTACGTCTTGTCGAAGCAAACTGCATGACTAAATAGTAGGCTATTCTGGTGCACTGCATCAAGGTCTTATATAAGACATATAACTTAAATTTAGTCTTTGTATTTCAATGGCTTAGATGTTGTATTCCACTATGTAAAATGAATTTTCAAAAAGTGAGGTGGATCGGGCAGGGGATTATTGTGCGGGATTTCGCGATATGAAACGATTTTTCAGTTCTTGAGGTGGGAAGGGGAGATCGGCGAAATTCGCAGGATCGTGCTGTTTTATCCGCACGTTGCAACAACATTGTCATACTTACTCGTTATGATCTTTGATTCCGCACATCAGAGAGACCAGCGATGTCCATCACCCGCCGCAAATTCCTCCGCTACGCCGCCGGTGCCGGCGCCACTGCCAGCTCGATGTTCCCGGACCTGATCCGGCAGGCGCTGGCGGTACCCGCGAATAACGCCACCGGCACCCTGGCCGACGTCGAGCACGTGGTCATCTTCATGCAGGAGAACCGTTCCTTCGACCACTACTTCGGCACGCTGGCCGGCGTGCGCGGTTTCGACGATCCGCGCGCGATCGACCTGCCCGACGGCCATCCGGTCTGGTATCAGCCGGACGGCAGCGGCGGCTACGTGCTGCCATTCCACTTCGACGCCAAGAACACCAGCGCGCTGTCGGTCGGCACCAACCACACGTGGAAGGGCTCGCAAACCACATGGCAGGGCTGGGACGCGTGGGTCAAGCAGAAGACGCCGCAGACCATGGGCTACTTCGACCGTGGCGACCTGCCGTTCTACTACGCGCTGGCGGACGCTTTCACCATCTGCGACGCCTATCACTGCTCGGTGTTCGGCGCCACCGATCCGAACCGGCTGTATTCGCTCACCGGCAGCAACCAGGGCTGGATGGGCGCGATGGGCAGCCTGTACAACATCAACGCGGCCGGCTACTACAACGGCGATCCCGCGCTGGACAATATCTCCGCCAGCGTCACCGCGGGCGCGCCCAACTGGCGCACCTACGCCGAGGTGCTGGAGGCGAACCAGGTCAGCTGGAAGGTCTACCAGGAGTGGGACAACTACGGCGACAACTACCTGGCCTACTTCAAGAACTTCCGCGTCAACGCCGACGGCAGCCGCCTCGACAGCAACTCGCCCTTGTATCGCAAGGGCCGCGTGCTGGCGCCCGGGTCCAACGCGGGCAACGCCAGCGGCACCAAGGGCGACTGGCTGGTCGATTCCTTCGCCGACGATGTGCGCAACAACCGACTGCCGCAGGTGTCGTGGATCAGTTCGCCTAACGATTACACCGAACATGCGCCGAACTCGCCCAACGCCGGCGAGCACATCACCGCGCGCCTGCTGGCCGCGCTGGTGGCCAATCCCGAGGTGTGGTCCAAGACCGTGTTCCTGCTGATGTACGATGAAAACGACGGCTTCTTCGACCACGTGCCGTCGGACCTGGCGCCGCTCAACGCGGGCATGGGCAAGACCACGCTGGCCGACATCGGCACCCACGAAACGTATCAGGGCGTGCCGGTGGGCCTGGGGCCGCGCGTGCCGATGCTGGTGATCTCGCCATGGAGCAAAGGCGGGCGCGTGTGCTCGCAACTGTTCGACCACACGTCCAAGCTGCGCTTCCTGGAAGAGTGGCTGGTGGCGCGCGGCAAGGCCCGCGCCAATGTGCAGTGCGATCTGATCTCGCCGTGGCGCCGCGCCGTGTGCGGCGACCTGACGTCGGCCTTCGACTTCAGCACGCCCAACAGCATCTGGCCGGACAGCGTGCCGAAGACGGCGGCCTACCAGCGCGTCTCCGGCAAGCCGTATCCGATGCCGCCGACGGTGCAGGCCATGCCGAGGCAGGAGCCCGGCACCAGCGCGCCGGGGCCGCGCATCGCCTGCGCCTTGCCGTATGAACTGTCGGTGCAGGGCAGGCTGGCTGGCGCCGGGCAGTTCGCGCTGAGCTTCGCCAACAGCGGCCAGGCTGGCGCTGCCTTCATCGTCTACTCCAGCTTGCGTGCCGATGGACCGTGGTACTACACGGTCGAGGCGGGCAAGGAAATCGACAACGAGGTGTGGAACTGGACCGGCGGCGCCTACGACCTCAGCGTGCACGGCGCCAATGGTTTCCTGCGCCAGTACAAGGGCGCGTTCGCTGCGGCCACGGCCGGTGGCGCGCGGCCGGAAGTGCAGGTTCGCTACGAGCGCGGCAGCGGCAACATCAGCCTGGTGCTGTCGAACCTGGATGGCCAGCAGGCCTGCGGCTTCACCGTCACCGACAATGCCTACGGCGCCGGCACCGCCACTTATCGCGTGGCGGCCGGCCAGACCTTGTCGGTGCCGTTGAATCTGACTGGCAGCTACGGTTGGTACGACCTCGGCGTCACCAGCGACGCCGATGCGCAATGGCTGCGCCGCGCGGCGGGCCACGTCGAAACGGGATTGCCGAGCCGTCCCGATCCGATGATAGGCACCAACCGCGTCAAGATTTTTCTTGGCACCAGCACGCCCAACGTGACGCGCGGCGGCGCGGCGGTGTTCAACTATGCGGCGCCGCCCGGCAAGCTCAATGCGCAGAACTGGATAGGCCTGTTCGCGGCGGGCAGTTCGCCGGGCAAGGGTAACGCGGTGCAGTGGGCGTACGCGCCGAATGCGCGCGGCAGCGCGTCGTTCAACACCGGCGCCATGGCGGTGGGCGACTACACGGCGTGGTATCTGTACCAGAACGCCTACGTGACGCTGGGAGGGCCGGTGGCGTTCAGCGTGACCCAGCTGGCTGCATCGGCCGCCAGCGTCAAGCAGGGGACGGCGATCGCCTTCAGCTATGCGCTGCCGGCATCCAAGGTCAACAGCACGAACTGGATCGGTATCTGGAAAGCCGGTGTCGCACCGGGCAGCGGCGGCTACATCATCTGGCAATACGTCACCGCCGCCAACGGCAGCGCCAGCTTCGATACCAGCAAACTGGCACCCGGCAACTA
The DNA here is from genome assembly GCF_001758795.1 of Duganella sp. HH101. Classification (NCBI taxonomy): domain Bacteria; kingdom Pseudomonadati; phylum Pseudomonadota; class Betaproteobacteria; order Burkholderiales; family Oxalobacteraceae; genus Duganella; species Duganella sp. HH101. The sequence goes on from NZ_LRON01000002.1 coordinate 425,416, forward strand.
CAGCGCCTGGTGCCTGTACAACGACGGCTACGGCGTGCTGGCCGGCCCGGCTTCGTTCACCGTTACCTGAGCTGCGGCAATCTCACCAAAATCCAGCCGGGAACGTTTGCGATGGAAGCGGCCGCCGGCAAGCTGCAGATGAATATCGTGTTGCCCGATTAACCGGCCGCCAGCAACTGGTCGATGACGGCCACGCTGCCGTCGTCGATGCGCAGGAATTGCACGCCGGTCTTGTAGCCGAGTTCGGCGTCGGGATCGCTGTAGACCACCTGGCCCATGGCCAGCACCTTGTGGCTGGCGTCGCCCAGCTGCACCTGGAAGGAGACGGCGCAGTACTGGGCCAGCCGGATCTGGCTGCCGGTCTGCAGGCTGACGCCGCCATGCGACAAGTCCAGCGTGCGGGCGGTGTGGCGGGTTTCGTCGATCATCGTCAGCGTGGCCGCATGACGGGTCGCGTGACGGCGGGAGACTCTGGCTTTCTGATTCATCGCTGGTATCCCAATAGTAGCGTTGGGAAAAGAATATCAGCTGACGACCGCCCACGGCAAGGGCTGAGGCCGCAAGTGTGGCGGCCTATGTACGTCCTGTCGGGCCCGCCTTGATCGAAGCGACAATGTTGGCCGCCTCCGCTTCCGCCGCCGCGCAGGCGGAGGCGGCGTCGACGAAGCGCTGCGTCACCGCCACCCGGCGCTTCGGGCGTATCTTGATGCGGTGCATGGGCGTGGTGGACGGCGCGAACACCGCGACGTAGGCGCCCCACAGCGCGCAACCCTCCAGCGGCGCCGCCGAAAATTCGATTTCGTACTCGTCGATATACTTGGTCGGCACGGCTGCCTCCTCGATGGCTGGCTTTACGTCGCCAATGTACGCGCTCCGGCCCGGCAACGGCGCGCAGTACCGGGGAATCCATTACAATCCCTGCAATGAATGATACCAAGAATGTCCGCCGCCGTTCTCTGATCGCTGCTTGCAGCGCCCATGCCATCCACGATGGATTGACCGATGTGATCTATGTGCTGCTGCCGATCTGGCAGGCGCAGTTCGCCATCAGCCTGGCGATGGTGGGCCTGCTGCGCGGCGCCTACTCGGGCATGATGGCGGGATTCCAGCTGCTGGCGAGCCGCATGGCCAGGCGCTGGGGCCGCGAGCGCACGCTGATCGGCGGCACCGCGCTGGCCGGCATCGCCTACCTGATCGCGGGCATGGCCGGCGGCCTGACGGTGCTGCTGCTGGCGCTGCTGCTGGGCGGCCTGGGCGCCAGCACCCAGCATCCGCTGGCCTCGTCCATCGTCACCGATACGCATGAGGCGGGCGGCGGCGTGAAGCAAGCGCTGGCGCAATACAACTTCGCCGGCGACATCGGCAAGACGCTGGTGCCGGGCGCGGTCGGCCTGTTGCTGGTGGTGGTGAGCTGGCAGGCCAGCGTGGTGCTGATCGGCTGCCTTGGGCTGGCGGCGGCGGCGCTGTTGTGGTGGCTGTTGCCGGCGCCCACCGGTGCGGCGCACGATGCGGCGCCATCCGCCAAGGCCAGCGTGGGCAAGGGCTCGGTCGGCGGCCTGCGCGCGCTCAATATGACGGGCATGCTCGACAGCGCGGTGCGCATGGGCTTTCTCACCTTCCTGCCGTTCCTGTTGCAGAGCAAGGGCGCCGGCACGGCCGGCATCGGCGTGGCGCTGTCGCTGCTGTTTGTCGGCGGCGCTTTCGGCAAGCTGTTCTGCGGCTACCTGGGCGCGCGCATCGGCATGATGAAGACGGTGTGGATCACCGAGTCGGCCACGGCGCTGCTGATACTGCTGTCGGTGTGGCTGCCGCTGGCGGCGATGATGGCCATGCTGCCGCTGCTGGGGCTGGCCTTGAACGGCACCTCGTCGGTGCTGTACGGCACGGTGCCCGAACTGGCCGCACCCGGCAAGCGCGAGCAGGCCTTTGCCCGGTTCTATACCGGCACGATAGGCGGCGGCGCGCTGGCGCCGGTGCTGTTCGGCCGCCTGGGCGATGTGGCCGGCGTGCCGGCTGCGTTGATGGCGCTGGCGGCCTTGCTGTTGCTGACCTTGCCGTTGTCCTACCGTGTCCAGACATCGCTTGCCGATTGAACCGAACCATTTTACTCAGGAGACTTGTTATGAATCGTATCCGCTGCTCTGTGGCCGTATGCCTGGCCGTCCTGCAGCTCGCCTGCTGCGCCGCGCCGGATGGCCGGCCGCTGGAGGCGTCCTTGTCGGTCACGCCGGCAACGCTGAACGAACCCTGGGCCGTCGACTGGTGGATGCCGCGCCACGAGAAGAAGCTGGCGGAAGCGCGGGCGCTGGGCAAGTCCGCGGAAATCGTCTTCATCGGCGATTCGATCACGCATGGCTGGGAAGACCGCGGGCCCGAGGTGTGGGAACGCTACTACAAGCCCCTGCACGGCCTGGCGCTGGGCTTCAGCGGCGACCGCACCGAGAACGTGCTGTGGCGTTTGCAGCACGGCGAGGTGGACGGCATCGCGCCCAAGGTCGCGGTGCTGATGATCGGCACCAACAACACCGGCCACCGCCAGGAAGATCCGAAGACCACGGCCGCCGGCATCCGGCGCGATATCGAAGAACTGCGCCAGCGCCTGCCCGCCACGAAGATACTGCTGCTGGCGATCTTCCCGCGCGGCGAAACGGCGGACGATCCGCTGCGCCGCATCAACGAGCAGGTCAACGGCATCATCGCCGGCTTTGCCGACAACCGGCAGGTCTACTTCCTCAACATCAACCAGGAATTCCTGACGGCCGATGGCAAGCTGTCGAAGGACATCATGCCCGACCTGCTGCATCCGAACCGCAAGGGCTATGAAATCTGGGCGCGGGCCATGGCGCCGGAGCTGAAGCGGCTGATGGCCGCGCCCAACTAGCGCTGCAGCCAGGCCCGATAGCGCCTGGTCAGGTAGATCATGCGCAGCTGGCCCATCAGCATGGTCAGCAGCGGCGAGTAGCTGCCCGAGCGTTGCACGCCGCTGCCCAAGGCGCGCAGGCGGCGCTTGACCAGCGCCATGGCGGCGACGGACGCCATGGTCTTGTCCTTCCACGTCACGGCCGGCGGCAAGGCCTCCGGCGAGCGGCCTGCGCGCCATTCCTGTGGCAGGTTGGGCACCTCGGCCAATGCGGTGGCGATGCCCGCCACGGCGATGCCGCTGGCCAGCACCTGTTCGGCCACCTGCTTGCGGGCGATGCCGCCGGTGGTCATGACGGGCATGCGGGCGACCGTCGCCAGCTCCCTGGCGAACTCCAGGAAATAGGCTTCGCGCGCCAGCGTGCGGCCGTCGGTGGTGCGGCCCTGCATGGCCGGGCTTTCGTAGCTGCCGCCGGACAGTTCGATCATATCCACCGGCAGCTCGTTGAGCAGCAACACCACCTGCCGCGCATCGTCCTCGGAGAAACCGCCGCGCTGGAAGTCGGCCGAATTCAGTTTGACGGCCACGCTGAAGCCGGGCGACACGCGCGATCGCACCGCGCGCACCACCTCCAGCAGCAGGCGGGCGCGGTTGGCCAGGCTGCCGCCCCAGTCGTCGCGGCGGCGGTTGGTCAGCGGCGACAGGAATTGCGAGATCAGGTAGCCGTGGGCGGCGTGGATCTGCACGCCGTTGAAGCCGGCCTTTTCGGCCGCATGCGCGGTGGCGGCGAAGCGGCCGATGACTTCCTCGATCTGCGCGGCTCCCATCTCGACGGGCTGCGCAAACAGCTTGCTGTGCTTGCCCATGTCCAGCGCCACCGCCGACGGCGCCCAGGCGTTGCCGCCCATATTGGCCAGCACCTGGCGGCCGGGATGGTTGATCTGCATCCACACCTGCGCGCCCTGGCGGCGCGAGGTCCGCGCCCACTGGCGGAAGGTATCCAGCGGCGTGCCGGCCTCCAGCACCACGCCGCCCGGCCCGGTCATCGCGCGGCCGTCGATCATGACGTTGCCGGTGATGATCAGGCCGACGCCGCCGTCGGCCCAGCTTTCATATAAACGGTTGAGCGCCGGGCCGGGCAACTGGCCGGCGTCGGCCATGTTTTCTTCCATCGCGGCCTTGGCCAGGCGGTTGGGGAGGGTGCTGCCGTTCGGCAGCGTCAGAGCGGTGAACATCATGTCGATTCCGGATTCGGGTAAAGGAGATGATGTATCCTAAGGTTGAAGTTCACTTCAAGGTCAAGCGAAATATGAAAATAGGCGAATTGGCGCAGCGCTCGGGCGTGGCGGCCTCGGCGATCCGGTATTACGAGCGGGCGGGTTTGCTGCCGAAGGCGGTGCGGGGCGCCAACGGCTACCGCGTCTATGCGGAGGCGGCGCTGGAGCGGCTGCATCTGATCCAGATCGGCCAGAACCTCGGCTTCACGCTGGAGGCGATCCGGGCGGTGTCTGTGCTGGAGGGGGCGGCCTTCCAGGATGGTCTGCTGCACAAGCTCGATGCCCGCCTGGGCGAGATCGAACAGATGGTGCAGACGCTGGGCGCCCAGCGCGCCTCCCTGCTGGAGACGCGCGAGAAGCTGACGCGGTCGTGGGCGAACGATCAGTGCCTCAGCAATGCCGAACTGGTCGCGGATGCGCCGGTGGCGAGGGCGCGCTAGCCGGCGGTGACTTCGGCGTCGGCCAGGAAGTTGACGATGGCCGGGTTGACCACGGCGCCGTGGGTGATCGGCCCCATGTGGCCGCCGCGCGTTTGCACGGCGGTGGCGTCGGGCAGGGCGGCGGCCAGCGCTGCGGCCAGCAGGCGCGTCGAGGCCGGGCTGCCGGCGCCGGACATCACCATCGCCGGCATGGTCAGCGCCGACAGGTCGTCCAGCGTGGCGGCCTCGCCCAGCAGCGCCTGGAAGTCCAGCCGCACCTTGGCGATCATGCCCACCATCTTGTCCTGCGCCGCCGGCGGCGCGGCGTCGAAGGCGCCGGCGCGGTTCCAGTAGTCGATGAAGATGCGGGTGGCGTCGCGGTCTTGCCCCTCCGCGCAGGCGTTGATGCGGGCCACCACGTCGACGATCTCGGCGCGCGCCGGATGCTGCGCCGGCAGCAGGTGGAAGGCCACCGGTTCGAACAGCGTCAGCGACAGTACGCGGTCCGGCATGCGGCGCGCCATGTGCAGCGCCGAGGCGCCGCCGAAGGAATGGCCGATCAGGTGGAACGCTTCGCCCGGCTCCAGGCGCGAGGCGATGGCGGCGTTGACCGCGTCGACCTCGTGCGCCAGCGTGTGGACGTAGCCGTCGCCGACCTCGGCCGGGAAGGGCGAGGCGCCGTAGCCGAGCAGGTCGACGGCGATGCAGCGGAAATGGTCTTCGAGTTGCGACACCAGGCCGGCCCACTGGGCCTTGGAACTCATGGAACTATGCAGCAGTACGACAGCAGGTTTCATTATCAGCACGACACGAAAAAACGGAGCGCATATTATACCGGCACTTGTGAAACCGGCAGCGCGCCACGATCTGTGGCCTAGATCACGCACGGCGTCATTTTTTCGTTTCCGTGGAAGTGAGGGACGGGAGTAAAGTAGAGGTATGAATAATTCTAAAAAAGTCGCGGGCTTGGCAGGCATAGTCAGCGTGCTGTGGATGGGACTGACGGCCGCGGTGGCAGCCAACCAGAAGCGATTGCTATTCAATCCGCTGGGCAGCAAGCGCGAGGTGCTCAAGCCCTACAGCAGCGGCCATCGCACGCGGCCCATCGTGGTGCGCTCCAAGGATGGCACGCGGCTGTCCGGCTGGCTGATGACGCCGCCTATCGCAGGGCCGCATCCGGGCGTGATTTATTTCGGCGGCCGCTCGGAGGAAGTGTCCTGGGTGGCGCGCGACGCCGGCAGGCTGTTTCCCGGCATGGCGGTGCTGGCGGTGAACTATCGCGGCTACGGCGATTCGCACGGCGATCCGGCCGAGGAGCATTTCGTCGACGACGGCCGCATGCTGTTCGACTGGCTCAGCGAACGCCATCACGTCGATCCCAAGCGCATCGCCGTGGTCGGCCGCAGCCTGGGTTCGGGCGTGGCGGTGCAGGTGGCGATGGAGCGCGACGCCAATTCCATCGTGCTGATCACGCCCTACGATTCCATCCTCGCCATCGCCAAGCGCAAGTTCAAGGCGATCCCGGTGGAGTATGTGCTGCGGCATAAATTCGAATCGGTCAAATACGCGCACCAGCTGAAGGCGCCGACCTATGTGCTGCGCGCCGCCTTCGACGATGTGGTGCCGCATTCGCACACCGATCTGCTGGTCGAGAAGCTGGGGCTGCTGCATGCGGATGAAATCGTGCCCGATTCCGACCACATGAACATCCCCTACCTCGACAGCACGCAGCAGCGCATCGCCAGCTTCCTGGCGCACCGCTTCAGCCAGCCGCAATCCTGACGGGCTTGTCGGCCAGCTGGTGATGCAGCCGGCGCAAGCCCAGCCACACGCCGCCGATCACCAGCGGCACCGCGATGCCGGTCAGGATGTCGGGATTGACCGGCAGGTTGCTGGCCTTCATGGCCTTGCCCGCGTAGCCGATCAGGCCCAGCGCGTAGTAGGAAATCGCCACCGCCGACAAACCCTCCACCGCCTGTTGCAGGCGCAGCTGCTGCGCCGCGCGCGCGTCCAGCGATTGCAGGATCTTGCGGTTCTGCCGCTCCTGCTCGATGCCGACGCGGGTGCGCAGCAGGTCGTTGCTGCGGGCGATACGCTTGGCCAGGCCCTCCTGCCGCTGCGCCACGGAAGTGCAGGTGTGCATGGCCGGCGCCAGGCGGCGGCCCATGAACTCGGCCAGCGTCGGCATGCCGGCGATGCGCACTTCGCGCAGTTCCTGGATGCGCGATTGCACCAGGCTGAAGTAGGCTTGCGAGGCGGCGAAGCGGTAGCTGTTGTTGACCGACAGTTTTTCCAGCCGCGCCGCCAGGCTGGTGATACGGTGCAGCAGCGCCTGTTCTTCGCGCGCCTCGGTGGAGATGCCGTCCGGCTGGTCGGCCTGCACCAGCATGGCGGTCAGGTCGGCCAGTTCGTTCTCGATGCCGTTCAACATGGGCTGCGTGGATTCGGCTTGCGGCAGGCCGAGCAGGGCCATCATGCGGTAGGTTTCGATTTCCAGCATGCGGCCGACCAGGCGGCCGGCCTGGAATTCGCGCAGGCTCAGATCGCGCACGACGAAACGGCTGAAGCCGTCCGGCTGTATCAGGAAATCGGTCCACACCTCGGCGCCGCTGCCGACGCTGCTGCCGACCAGGGACTTGCCCTGGAATAGTTCGCGGATCGCGTCCACCGCGCCGGCGTCGTCCGGCTCGCCCTTGCACAGCAGCACGTGGGCGGCGACGATGATCTTGCCGTGCAGGCTGGCCAGCCATTCCTGCGGCACGTGTTGCAGCGGCATGCGTTCGAAGGCCTCGCCGCAGGCGGCGCCGGCGTCGCTGCGTTCGACGAAGGTGTAGGTGGCGAATTCGGTGTGGCATTCCCACTTCAGGCGGAAGCGGCCGAAGTCGTGGAAGAAGTAGCGCGCCTGCGGCGTGGGCACGGCCACGCCGTAGTGCATGCACAGTTGTTCCAGCACCTGGTGCTGGGTGCTGCGGTGGAGTTTCTGGGACGGCTGGTCCTGCTGCACGTACAGCGCGAAATGGGTCAGGCTTTCCGGCGCTTGCAGCTGCAGGAAGGGGCGCGAGTGGATTTCCGCCGACAGCGGCACCCGCATCGGATGGTTCAACTTGGCGAAATCGGCATTGGCGCGGTAAGCGAGAGACATGACCTTCCCCGGGAAAAGTACGGCGATCAGAGTGGCAAAAACGCGGATTGTTGCAGTGCAGTATAGCCAGCCTGCGGCCCCTGCACAACCGCGCATTCCGCATACCAGTCATGCGGAACGCTGATGTTACCGGGGAAACCGGGTGTGAGCGATCACTTTTTGAGCGGCGGCGATGCCGTTCAACGGGGCAGGGCGATGATCAGCTGCGCGCTGGCGTCCCAGCTGCGGGCGGCCGTGTCGAGGCGGAACACGGTGAACGGCACCTGGCCGACGATGTCGCCGGCACGGTTCCAGTCGATGTCGGCATAGGCGCCGGCGTAGTCGACATCCTTGCCGGCCTTGACCAGCGCCAGGGCGGCGCCGATGTTTTCCGGCCTCACCTTGTCGCCCGGCGCGTTCATGACGAAGCGCAGGCTGTCGCGCACCATCAGGCCGGTGGGGCTCTTGCTGTTGTTGACCAGGCCGGCGCGCTCGATGGCCAGCGCCATCACCATGGCGATGTCGTAGGTGGGGGCGGTGAAGTCCTGCGGCTCGCCGCCGTACTGGGCGATGTAGCCGGTGCGGAAGCTCTGGTAGGAGCTGTTGCCGTAGGCGCCGATGGTGGCGGCCGCGCCGCGCGCGCCGCCCGCCAGGCGCGAGGGATCGGCCAGGTTGTCGAGGAAGGTCTGGTTGCCGGCGGCGGTGCCGGGCAGCAGCCACATGGCGCCGTTCTGCAGCGGCAGCGATTCGTTCAGCACATTGGCCGAGATGTCGGCCGCCAGGATGCCGTTCAGGATCACGTCCGGCTTGGCGTCGTAGACTTTTTGCAGATAGCCGGCGAAGCCGTTCTTCAGGCCGAAGGGGATGGTGACGGTGGCCACCACTTGCCCGCCCAGCTTCTGGAAGGCCGGCGAGAACAGTTGGGCCAGACCGGCGCCGAAGGCGTCGCCTTCGTTGATCAGCACCACGGCGCGGCGCTTGCCCGCATCCCAGGCGACGTTGGCCAGCACCGGCGTGGCGTCGACGTCGGAGACGCCGATGCGGTAGATCAGGTCGTTGTCGGCCACCGTGCTCAGCGTCGGCGACGAGCTCGATTCGGTCAGGATGGGCACGCCCTTGGCCAGCGCCTGCGGCAGCAGGTTCAGCACGCGGGTCGAGGTGGAGACGTTGAGCGCGATGACGCCGGCGTCGAGCAGCTGCTGGCCCATGTCCTGGGCCTCGGCGTTGTCGCGGGCGACCAGGGCGATGGCGTTGAGGCGCTTGCCCAGCACGCCGCCGGCGTCGTTGATCTGCCTGGCCGCCAGCAGGAAGGCGTCGCGGGTCGAGGTGCGCCAGCCGACCGAGGCGATGTTGATGGCGTTGGGATCGATCATCGCCTTGATCGGATTGGCGGGCAGCGGCGTGACGGCGTCGCCGCTGCCGCCGCCACCGCCACCGCAGGACGCGAGTAGCGCCAGCGCAGCGGCCGTGGCCATGGCTGCGGCCAGCAGGCGGCTAGTAGCGGTATTCATATTGCACTCCATAGCGGCGGCCCAGCGATGGGTAGTCGATGCCGCCGACGCCGGGATCGACGTAGCGGCTGTTCCACAGGTCGCGCACCTGCACGCGGATGCCGGCGCGGGCGTTGAGGCTCCAGCGCGCGCCCAGCGTGGTGTCGACATAGCGCGACAGGTGGTAAGCCTGGTTGGCCAGCAGCACGTTGGCGGTGGCGGCCGGACGCGGGCCGACGTAGCGGTTGTCCACGCTGAGCACCAGCTTCTGTCCCATCAGGCTGGCGCTGGCGCCGGCGTTGGCGCTGTTGGTGGGGAACAGCTCGCCGTCGCTGCGCTGGGCCAGCGGCGTCAGCGTGTAGCGGTTGAGGCTGCGGCTGCCGTTGGCGCGGCTCAGGTTGGCGTAGGCGTTGAACCAGTCGCGCTGGTAGCGCAGTTCCAGCTCCACGCCGTTGACCTTGCTGTCGCTGGTGTTGCGCGCCACCAGGTTGAAGAACGCCTGCTCCAGCGTGACCAGTTCGCTGACCTTGGTGTGGTAGACGGTCAGCGCGCCGTTCCAGTGCGGCGCGGGCGGCGTGCTCAGTTGCAGTTCGATGGTGCGCGATTTTTGCGGCGCCAGGTCGGGGTTGCCCTTGATGTCGCCCGGCTGCACGGCGGTGCGGTACAGCAGCTCGGCCGACGGCGCCTGGAAGGCGGTGCCGCTGAGGACTTTCAGCCCCCAGGCGCCGGGCAGGGCGCCGACCACGCCGGCGCGCAGCGATTCCTGCGTGCCGTAGACCGAGTGCCGGTCCTGGCGGCCGCCGAGGATGGCTTGCCATTTGCCGAACAAGGGGAACTGCCACTGCGCGTAGAAGCCGGTGTTGCGCAGCGTTTTTTCGCCGGGCTGGCTGAGCTGGAAATCGCTGCCGTCGGCGATGCTGCGGCGACGGAACGATTCCAGCGTCTCGCGGTCGCGCAACACGTCGGCGCCCAGCAGCAGGCTGGTTTGCGGGCCCATCTGCCACAGCCACTCGACGCTGCCGTCGATGGCCTTGTAGCCGAAGTCGCGCAGCAGATAGTAGTCGGCGGCGCCGGTGCGCACGCGGTCGGCGGCGCCCGGCTCGCCCTGGCCGTAGTTGAGGCTGGCGCGCAGCGTGTGGGCTTCGTTGAAACGGTGGCTGGCGCCCAGGTGCAGATAGCCTTGTTCCAGCTCGACATGGCTGGGCGGACGCAGCAGGGGATTGAGGCTGGCGAAGACATTGTCGCTGTCCTGGCGCTGCCAGAATACGCTCGCTTGCAGTTCGTCGCTGGCGCCGCGCCAGCCGCCGCGCAGGTAGAGGCTGCGCGGGTCGGCGTCGTCCACCGGCGCCGGGCCGAGGGCGGCGTAGCGTTGGTAGTCGGGCGAGATGCGCGGCAATGCGAGGCCGCCGCGGTCGGCCCTGGCCGCCTGCACGCCCCAGGCCAGCCAGTACGGCGACGGCGCGTCGGCCTGGCCGGCCGCGCCGAACTGGGCGCTGCCGCTGGCCGACAGCAGGTTGACGCTGCGGCCGCCGCCCGACCATTCGTGGCCCAGCGCCAGGCGCTGTTCGGCGCCGTCGTGGCGGGTGATGACGTTGACCGCGCCCAGCAAGGCGTCGGCGCCGTACAGCACGGACACCGGCCCGCGCACGATCTCGATGCGCTCGACCATGTTGAGCGGGATGAACTCCAGCCCGATCAACTGCTGCTGCGTGCTGCGGAAGGCGATGGGCTGGCCGTCCAGCAGGATCTTGATGGCGCGGCTGGCCGACTGCGCGCCGGCGTTGATGCCGCGCACGCCGAAGTTGTGGTTGAGGCGGTCGTCGCTCTCGACAAAACCGGCCACGTGGGACAGCGCCTCGGCCAGGCTCTGGTAGCCGTAGCGGGCGATGTCGTCGGCCGTCACCAGCGTCACCACGGCGGGCGTGGCGTACAGCGGGGTGGCGGTCTTGGTGGCGGTGAGCACCTTGACGTTGCGCAGCTGGTCGAGGCTGAGGTCGAACAGGGTATCGTCGTCGGCCGTGGTGGCGGCGCGGGCTGATGCCAGGGGCGGCTGCGGCAGCAAGAGCAGCAGCAGCGCCGCTTGCATACAGCTGTGGCGCAGCCGTGCCGTACCGGCGCGGGTGGAGGTATTGAAATGCGTTGTGTGTACGCCCACGAGTATGCTCCCACGCTGCGCGATTTAACAAAGTATTCACCAATTCCGACACGATCACAAGCTGCAAGTTGATCGCATGCACCGGGCGTTGTGTTTCAAGAACAAGTCTTTACCGCCATGCGAAAAATGCGGGCGGTCCGGGCGATTCGGATAAAATCAGTACGCGCTGAAACCGTGGCAACATGCGGCTGCCGCGCTATAGGGAGGTGCGTGCATGAAGAGACGACTGGGCGCTGGGAGAAGAGCGATGCTGGCCTTGGCGGCCGCCGGTGCGCTGGCGTCACTGGCGGGTGTCGCTGCGCGTGCCGAACAGGCCATCCCGGAGCAGCAGGTCAAGGCCGCCTACATCCTGAACTTTACCCGCTACGCCAACTGGCCGGCGCCGGCGCTGGTCGAACCGCACGCGCCGCTGGTGGTGTGCATGGTGGGCGCCGGCGCGGCCGACATGGCGCGCCAGTTGCAGCACCGCGCCGCGGGCAGCCATCCGCTGGAGTTGCGCGTCGTCAGCCGCGTCGAAGAGACCGAACCGTGCCACGCCGTCTACCTGGCGCTGCCCGAACGCAGCCGCCAGAGCGCGTGGCTGACGCGCATGCGCGAGCAGGCCATTCTCACCATCGGCGACTCCGCCAACTTCCTGGCCGACGGCGGCATGATCAACATGATGCTGGTCGATGGCAGCATCCGTTTCGAAGTCAACCTGACGGCGGCCAAGCATTCCGGGGTCAGCCTCAATCCGCGCATGCTGGCGCTGGCTGAACGCGTGGTCGGCGGGGATGCCAAGTGAGCGGCCTGCCCAAGCGCTGGAACGACCTGGCCTTGCAGCGCAAGCTGCTGATCGTCTCGCTGTTGACGGCGTTGACGGCGATGCTGGTGGCGCTGATGGTGCTGATCACCTACGACTTCAGCGTGGTGCGGGTGCGGCTGGTGCAGGACCTGGCCAGCCGCATGGACCTGGTGTCGCTGAACCTCGACGTCGACATGAACTTCGGCGACCGCCGCGCCGCCACGCGCACGCTGTCTGCGCTGCGCGGCACGGCCGACATCCACAGCGCCTGCCTGTTCGACGTGCGGCAGCAGGTGTTCGCCAGCTATGCGCGCAGCGGCGAGGTGCGCTGCGCATGGCCCGAGGGGATGGCGCCGTCCGGCCACAGCTTCCACGGCGACCGCCTGTCGATGGTGGCGCCGGTGCGCTTCCAGCACGAGGTGCTCGGCTACCTGCAAGTGGAATACGCCTTGCAGCCGCTGGCTGAACGCCTGAGCAAATACGGGCTGGTGCTGGCGGTGGTGCTGATGACGCTCCTGATCTGCGGCGTGCTGCAGGCGGTCGGCCTGCGGCGGCTGGTGACGCAGCCGCTGCTGGCCTTGTCCCGGGTGGCGGACCAGGTCACGCGCGAGGAGCGCTACGACCTGCGGGCGCCGCACTTCTCCAACGACGAAGTGGGCAAGCTGTCGGCGGCCTTCAACACCATGCTGGCCACTGTCGCCGCGCGCGATGCGGCGCTGCGCGTGAGCCAGTCGCTGCTGACCAATATCGCCGACAAGTCTTCGGCCGTCATTTATGTCAAGGACCTGGAGGGGCGCTACCTGATGGTCAACGAGCGCCTGCGGCAAGTGCTGCCGCCAGATGCGCCCGATCCGATCGGCCACCGCGACGCCGACATCTTCGACGAGGACACCGTGAAGGTGATACGCGAGGGCGACCGCCGCGCGCTGCTGTCCGAGCATTCGTACATCTACGAGGAGGGCGTGCCGGATGCGCAGGGCGTGGTGCGTACCTATATCTCGGAAAAGTTCTGCCTGCGCGACGATCATGGCAAGGTGTGGGCGATGGGCGGCATCTCGACCGACATCACCGACCGCAAGAAGAGCGAGGTCGAGCTGATACAGTACCGCGACAAGCTGGAAGAGCTGGTGCAGCTGCGCACCGGCCAGATGGTCGAGGTCAACAAGGACCTGGAGGAATCGCTGGAGACGCTGCGGCGCGCGCAGGATGAGCTGGTGCGCAGCGAGAAGCTGGCGGCGCTGGGATCGCTGGTGGCCGGCGTGGCGCATGAACTCAATACGCCGATCGGCAACAGCCTGCTGGCGGTCAGCACGCTGATCGACCAGACCCGCGAATTCACCCGCCTGACCGCCGACGGCATGAAGCGCTCGACGCTGCAAGCCTTTGTCGACGACGTGGCCAGCGGCGGCGAGATCGTGCTGCGCAACCTGCACCGCGCGGTGGACCTGGTGGCCAGCTTCAAGCAGGTGGCCGTCGACCGCACCACATCGCAGTGCCGCGAGTTCCTGCTGTGCGACCTGGCCAACGAGATCCTGCTGTTGCTGCTGCCGACGTTTAAAAAGTCCGGCATCACGGTGCGCCAGGACATCCCGTCGACGATCATGATGAAGAGCTATCCGGGCCCGTTCGGGCAGGTGTTGATCAACCTGGTCAACAACGGCCTGACGCACGCCTTCGAAGGCCGCAGCGAGGGGGAGATCCTGATCTCGGCCATCGCCATCGATGCCGAGCGGGTGCAGGTGATCATCCGCGACAACGGCTCGGGCATCGCGCCAGAGAACATGGGCCGCATCTACGATCCCTTCTTCACCACCAAGCTGGGCAAGGGCGGATCGGGGTTGGGGCTGAACATCGTCTACAACATCGTCTACGGCGTCTTGCGCGGCAAGATCGATGTGGAGAGCCAGCTTGGTGTCGGCACCCGCTTCGTTCTGACGCTGCCGCTTACGAGCTAGCCGGTAGCAGGTTGGCGCACGGCGTGCCGTGCATGTGGCAGGCCAGGTTGGCGAAGGTGACGGCAGCGATCTCGCGCATCGCTTCGATGGTGAAGAAGCCCTGGTGGCCTGTCACCAGCACGTTGGGGAAGGTCATCAGGCGCTGGAACACGTCGTCGGCGATGATGTCGCTGGAGTGGTCGTGGAAGAACAGGCTGGCCTCCTGCTCGTAGACGTCGATCGCCAGTGCGCCCAGCTGGCGCGACTTGAGCGCTTCGATCACGGCGGCGGTGTCGATCAGCGCGCCGCGCGAGGTGTTGACCAGCATGGCGCCGGGTTTCATGCGCGCCAGGCTGGCGGCGTTGATCATGTGGCGCGTCGCGTCCATCAGCGGGCAATGCAGGGAGACGATGTCCGACGCCGCCAGCAGCTCGTCCAGGCCGACCCGCGTGGCCAGGCCGTCCAGCTGCGGCGACGGCGCCGGATCGCTGGCCAGCACCCTGCACCCCAGTCCCTTGAAGATGCGCGCCGCCGCCGTGCCGATCTGGCCGGCGCCGACGATGCCGACGGTTTTGCCGTGCAGCGTCATGCCCAGCAAGCCGTCCAGCGCGAAGTTGCCTTCGCGGACGCGCGCGTAGGCGCGGTGGGTGTGGCGGTTCAATGTCATCGCCAGCGCCAGCGCGTGTTCGGCCACCGCCTCCGGCGCGTAGGCCGGCACGCGCGCCATGAACAGGCCCAGGCGCTGGCCGGCCTGCAGGTCGACGTTGTTGAAGCCCGCGCAGCGCAGCAGCACGGCGCGTACGCCCAATGCGTGCAGCGCTTGCAGCACGGCGGCGTCCAGCTGGTCGTTGACGAACACGCAGACGGCGGCGCAGCCTTGCGCCAGCGGCACGGTGTCCAGCGTCAGCGGATCGGAGAAGTAGCTTGCGTCGACCGCGCCCGCGCCCTGCTGCAGGCGCGCTTCGTCGAGGAAGCGGCGGTCGTAGGGCTGGGCGCTGTAGACGGCGATCTTCATGGCGCTTCGAGCTCCGGCACCATCACCAGCAGGTCGGTGACGCCGATGTCGACGCCGGCCTGCGACAGCAGCGTGCTGGCCTGGCCGCGATGGTGGGTCTGGTGGTTGAAGAAGTGCATCACCACGCTGCCGAAATGCTTGCGATACGGGTCGCCCTTCATGCTCTGGTACTCGAAGGCATGTGCCAGGTCGGCCGCGCCGACCTGCGGCGCCCATTGCGTGATGATGGCGTCCAGCCGCTGGCGATGGGCCAGCAGCGAGGGCAGGTCGTCGCCGAAGCTTTGCGTCAGGCCGGACGGCATGGGCAGCTCCATCAGCGGCGCCAGCGCGCGGAACCCGGCCGGATGGGTGGCGAAGCGGCGCAGCCAGATGCTGTCTGCGGCCAGCAGGTGGTTCAGCGTGCCGAGGATGGAGCCGAAGAAGGCCTTGCGGTCGGCGGCCAGTTCGGCATGCGGCAGCTGCGCGGCGGCGGCATACAGCTTGTGGTTCATGGAGGCGTTGTAGGCCGCCATCAGGACGATGGATGCTGGTGTGCTCATTGCGGTATGTCGCCTGGTTCAGGCTTCAGGAAGATCTGCTGGTTGACGGCGTCCAGCGTCCTGCGGCGTTGATCTTCGTCGGGTTTTTTTCTCGGCGCCAGCGTGTCCAGCAGGTCGCGGATGTGCTGGGCGCTGGACGGGATGGTGGTGTCGTCGATCAGCTTGTCCATCAGGTACTTGAGGGTGCGCGTCGAGTGGCTGGCCGACTGTTCGAGCGTGGCCTTGGCCAGTGCGCCCTCGTCGTAGGCCAATGCGGCGCTGCTGCTGGCGCTGTCCTCGATCATCACGTAGTTGTAGTTCTGCGAAGCGGGATCCTCCGTCAGGTCCAGTTTGGCGCCGGGCCGGCTAGGTTCGTGATAGCTGGCCTTGAGCTGCGATTGCTGCTGCTGCGAGATGGCGCGGTCGAGCTGAGTGCGGCCCTGCACGCTGGTGCTTTGCGAGGTCCGGTAGTCGAAGGTGTCGTTCTCGTTGGTGCGCAGCGGATTGGGCGATTTTTCGGCTTGCGTGACCGAGGCGCTGAAGTCGGCCAGGCCGGTGAGGATGGCGTGGTCCTGGTCGGTCAGCTTGATCTGCTGCCATGGCGCGGGCGGCTGCGGGCCGTAGTCGCCGTGCATTTCGGAGAAGGCGTCCTTGAACACGCCGGCCAGTTCGGCGTCGCCGTGGCCGCGCGCGGTGGCCTGGTCGAACTGGCGCAGGTAGTTGGTCAGCGCCTTGGCTTGCTGCTCCTTGCTGCCCCAGCTTGTGGGCTGGCTCAGGTCGACGGCGATCTTCGCTTCGCCGGCCGGGCCGCTGAAATGCACCGAGCGTTGTTTGGCGTCGGCGTGGAAGTCCAGCTTCTGGGTGTCGGTTTCGTTCAGCTTGAGCTCAGAGTGCAGGTCCACCGACGACAGCACGTTGGCGTCGAATTTGATCAGGCCGGAGAGGTCGACTTTCGGCGGCACGGCGGCGAGGCCGTCGATAGCTTTTTGGAAGGCGGTCGACAGTCCTGCCAGCGCTGCGCGTTCGTCGTCAGTGAGCTTGCCGCTGCTTTTCACCTGCACGCCGAGGCCTTCCTCGGAGCTGTCCAGCGCGAGCGTGACGGTGGTGCCGCTTTTGGTGGTGATGGTCAGGCCGGCCTGGTTGTCGCCCAGGTGATGGAACGGCGCCAGCTGCGAGTACAGCAGCGTGTCGTAGGTGGCGGTGGCCGCATCCTCCGGCGCCTGCTGCAGCGATTGCGAGAAATCCGAGCCGTCGGTCTTGAAGCGTTCCAGCAGGGCCGCGCCCAGATCCTTAAAGCGGTTGGCGGAGGGCAGGTAGTTGTAGTTGCGGACGACCAGTGCGGACACGGCGTCCTTGCCGCTGCGTTCCCACACCAGCTGCGCGCGCGATGCGCCGTCCACTCGCGTGCCGGCGGCGCCGAGCTTCACCACCGAAGATGGCGAGGTGGTTGGCGCGCTGTCGATGACGGCACTGTTGACGGGTGAAATGCCGGCCGTCTCCATTGTTGCGGCAGGAGACGTTACCGGGCTGTTTTTGCTCAACGAGGTTAAGGTTGTCATCGCCACATTATACGGCGATTACGTGGCGATGAGCCTCTTAATACAGCTTCACCGGCGGCACAATTTTCGCTCGCAGCCAGTCCACCAGCGCCTGCGTAATCACACGCGCGGTGCCGTGCAAGTTGAGCAGGTGTTTCTGGTACAGCAGCTGGTACAGCAGGCCCGCCGTGGCGCCGCCCACGCGGATGCTCTTGCCGGTAACGGCGCCCGTCAGTACGCCCACCGCGGTCTGCGGCCCCAGCGACACCAGCGAGCCGTAGTCGTGGTAGCGGAAATCCGGACGCGGCGTGCCGCTGCGGCGCGACAGCAGATCGGCCAGGAACATCGCCTGTTGATGCGCGACCTGCGCGCGCGGTGGCGCGGCGCCCTTGATCGGGCATACATAACTGGCGCAATCGCCCAGCGCGTAGATCTGGCTGTCGTTGGTCGAGCACAGGCTGGAGTCGACGACAATCTGGCGCAGATTGTTGACTGCGAGTCCAAACGTCGCGCACAGTTGCGGCGCTTCGACGCCGGCCGCCCACAAGGTCAGGTCGGCGCGGTGAGCGATGCCGGCGGCGTCGATGACGGCGTCCGCTGTCACCTGGGCGACGGCGGTGCCGGTCAGCACCTCGATGCCGAGCGAGCGCAGTTGGCGCGCGGCGCGGTTGGCCTGCTGCGGATGCAGCTGCGGCAGCAGGTGCTGGCCGCGTTCGATGACGCTGATGCGGATGTCGGTCTCCGGGTTCAGCGTGTGCACGCGGTAGGCGGCCAGTGCGCGGGCGCTGTTGCTCAGCTCCGCCGCCAGCTCGACGCCGGTGGCGCCGCCGCCGACGATGACCACGTCCACCTGCGTCTTCTGTTCGCCGGCCTTGATGCAGGCGTCGATGAAGCGGCGGCGGAAGGTTTCGGCGTCGTCCACGCTGTCGAGCGTGAGCGCATGGTCGGCGGCGCCGGGCACGCTGTAGAAGTTGGTGACTGCGCCCAGCGCCAGCACCAGCTTGTCGTAGGCGATGGTGCGGCAGACGCCGTCGATGCCGCTGCGGTTGCGCGGCGCCAGCGTGATGGTCTGGTGGGCGCGGTCCAGGCACAGTACTTCGCCCTGGATGAATTCGAAGTCGTGCTCCACGGCCTGCGCGGGGAAGGAGAGTTCCTCCACGCGGGGATCGCATTTGCCGGATGCGACGGTGTGCAGCAGGGGCTTCCAGAAGTGGCCTGGGTAGCGGTCCACCAGCAGCACGCGGGCGCGCTTGCCGGCGCCGAGTGTGTCGCCAAGACGGGTTGCGAGTTCGAGTCCACCCGCACCGCCTCCTAAGATGACGATGGTTTCCATAATACGCCTCCAGATAAGTAAAAAAATCTGTGCTGCGGCTCGGCGGCCGCGTCGTCCTAAGCCGCCAGCTCGTGCTTCGCGCGCTGGTCCGGCGTGTAGGGACTGGAATGCAGTTCGCGCAGGGCGTCGAAGGTGATGAACTGGCGTGGACGCACGACGTCGTTGCCGTATGGGGCGACGGAGACGGTCCACAAGCCGGTGTCGCCGGCGGCGCGCAGGCCGGGCACGGCGGTGTCGATGGCGATGGCGTCCTGCGGCGCGACGCCCATGGCGTTCAGTGCGCGGGCATAGGGGCCGGTGCCGGCAGGGCCGTCGAAATTGGCGCCGCCGGTGACGACGGTGAACAGGCTGTTGACATCGGCGCCGAAGCAGCCCGACAGCAGCGCCGACGTGGCCGGCGCCGGCAGGTCGGTCAGCACGCAGATCTTGCAGCCGGCGTTGAGCGCGTCGTCGATCAGGGCCAGCGCGGCGGGCAGCGCTTTCGGCGGCATGGCGCTGATCGCCTGGTGGAACTGCCGGTGCTTGTCGGCGAACAGCTCGGCCACGCGGGCCTTGTCGCGCGAGAGCAGCTCGCAGGCGATGGCGGAACCGATGGCGCGTGCATATCCATGGGTGGCGGCAGCGGCGCGCAGCGCCGGCAACGTCCAGCGCACCGACAGGCCGGCGTTGCAGAACGCTGCATTGCAGGCTGCAAGGTGCAGCGCTTCGGTGTCGAACAGTACGCCGTCCAGGCCCAGGAAGATCACGTCGATGCTCATGTCGGTCTCGCTTAAAACGATGTCAGATAATTATGAATATACGGGTACAATGAACAAAAGAAAAATTAAACATTTTCTATAATCGATAAGGAATAGCTTATGTATCACGCCAGCTTTCGCCAGCTACAGTCGTTGGTATTGGTAGCGCGCCATGAGAGCGTGTCGCGCGCGGCGGACGCGCTGCATGTGACGCAGCCTGCGGTGTCGTTGCAAATCCGCACACTGGAGGAAATCGCCGGCATTCCGCTGACGCGCAAGGTCGGCCGCAACATCCAGCTGACGGCGGCCGGCGAGGTGATGGTGGAATTCTCCGAGCGCATCCTGCGCCTGTGGGAGCAGGCCGGCGACGAACTGGCGGCACTACAGGGCGTCACCAGCGGTACCTTGCGCATCGGCGCGGTGACGACGGCGGAGCACTTGCTGCCGCCGTTGCTGGTGCCGTTCACGCTGGAGCGCCCGGACGTGCGGCTCAAGCTCCAGGTGGGCAACCGGGCGGAGATCGTGCAGATGCTGGCGCGGCACGAAATCGAGCTGGCCATCATGGGCACGCCGCCGCGCGAGCTGCGCACCAACGCCGCCAAGTTTGCACGCCACCCGATGGCGTTTGTCGCCAGCCCCACGCATCCGCTGATGAAGAAGAAAAAGATCACGCTCAACGACGTGACGGCGGCCAACCTGATGGTGCGCGAACGCGGCTCGGGTACGCGCACGGCGGTGGAGCGGCTGCTGCGCGAGGCCGGGCATCCGCTGGAATTCGGTTCCGAGGTGTCGAGCAACGAGGCGATCAAGCGCATGGTGTCGGCGGGGCTGGGGCTGGGCTTTTTGTCGGTGCACGCCTGCGGGCTGGAGTTCGAGTCCGGCCTGCTGGCCATCCTGCCGATGCAGGAGAATCCGGTCGAGGCGGACTGGCACATCATGCACTTGACCGGGCAGCCGATACCCAAGGTGGCGGCGGCGTTCCAGGATTTCGTCATCGAGAACGGCCAGGATCTGATCGGGCGCGAGCTGGAGAGCTTTTACAAGCTGCTGGGCCGGCAGCGCAAGCGGGGGTGATTCGTATCGGCGATATGACCAGTACACCGATGCTCACTGTTTGGGCAAGTGTACCGGTACAGTAAAGTACACTTTCCCTACAATGAGGGTTCATGCCTGCCACCGGATAATCCCATGTCGCCCGATCTGCTGTTCCCGCTTTGTACCTTTGCCGCCGTCACCACCATCACGCCCGGTCCCAACAACACGATGATGCTGGCTTCGGGGCTGAACTATGGCTTCGCACGGTCGCTGCCGCATCTGTTCGGCATCTGCTGCGGCTTCACGTTCATGATCTTCGCCACCGGTCTCGGCCTGCATGCGGTGTTCGAACAGGTGCCCATGCTGCAGATCATCCTCAAGTATGCGGGCGCCTTGTACCTGCTGTGGCTGGCGTGGAAACTGGCGCATGCGGCGCCGATGAGCGCCGAGCAGGCCAGCGCGTCCAAGCCCATGGGTTTTGCCGGCGCGGCGGCTTTCCAGTGGATCAACCCCAAGGCGTGGGTGATGGCGATCGGCGCGCTGACCACTTATCTGCCGCCGGGCTTCCAGGTGCTGGACGTGGCGGCGCTGGCCGGCGTGTTCGGCGTGATCGGGATCTTCTGCGTCGGTTCGTGGGCGCTGTTCGGCGTGGCGATGCGGCGCGTGTTGCAGAATGCGCGTTCGGTGCGGATCTTCAACGTGGCGATGGCGCTGCTGCTGGTCGCCACCCTTTACCCTATCCTGATATCATGACGTTTTAGCAAACCACCAGGATTTACGATGTTGCGTCATATTGCTTCTGCCTTGTTGTTAAGTGCCCCGTTGATGGCCGCTGCCGTCACCGTGCCGTCGGACCTGATGCATCCGGTGGTGGAGCAGGCGGTGCAAGGATATGCCGTCAACTGGCTGCTCAAGATCGAGCTGGAGTCGGACCAGCTGAAGGACATCGAGCCGTGCCGCAAGATACTGGCGGAGCGCGGTTTTTCACCGCTGCTGTCCAAGACGGCCAGTTCCGCCATGCCCTCGCTGCATTTCAAGATAGCCGGCACCAAGCTGTATGAACAGGCCGATGCGGATGCGGACGAGGCCCTGGCGGCGGTCATGCATGCCAATTGCCCCGCCGCGCTCACCTGGACGGTGGAATCCACATACCGTCCGCGGACGCGCTAACCCAGCGGGTTACGGCAAGCGCAGCGCGTGCAGCGCGGCGCCGATCGCGCCCAGGTCGGGCGTGCGCGTGGTTTGCAGCGCTTGCAGATAGCCGCGCGCGAACTGGATGGTTGCGGCGGCGGCGTCGTGCTGCTGGCTCAGTTCCCGCAACAGCCGGTCGGCGACCACCAGGTCGTTGTGGCTGCCCAGTTGCTCCTGCGTGGAGGACAGGGTTTTCAGATAGGTGCGCAATGCCTTGCCGCCGTACAGCGACTGGAAGAATTCCAATGCGTATCGGGCCCGCTTGGCGGCGATGCGCGTGCGGTGGATGCTGGCCGGTTCGCTGTCGTCCATGCGCTGTGCGCGTTTCAGCAGTTTCTTGTGCAGGCGTTTCATGATGCGGTTGGCGAAGTCGAGCGCCGGTTCCTCCATGCCTTCCGGCGCGGGCTGCTGCATCCAGCAACCCATCGTCAGCAGCAGGCGCGTGTAGCGTTGCGAGAGCAGGGCTTGCGCCGCCTCGCTGCGCTTGGCGTGGGCTGCCTTGAGGGCCAGCGATTGCAGGTCCAGCACGCCGCTGCGGCCGCCCGGCGTGGCCTGGATGTGGGCCAGCGTCGACGCCAGCAGCACGTCCCAGTCGCGCGCCGCACCCAGTTCCGTTCCCAGCCAACTGATGTCTTCCTGCAGCGCGGGCGGGCAGGGCGCGGCGGTTTCGAACAGCTTCAGCGCCGAGCGCAGGCGGCGCACGCCCACGCGCATCTGGTGCAGCGTTTCGGCGTCGTCGCCTTCGATGACGGCGGTTTCGTTGCGCTGGATGTGCTGCAGGCAGTTGTTGAGGATGGCCAGCCGCGCTTCGGCCGCCGTGGCGTCCGGCGCCAGTTGCAGGCTTTGCGCGCGGTAGGGCACGGTGCCGGTCTGGCGGCACAGCATGTAGCCGCGCTCGGCCTTGTTGGTGTTGCTGAGGCGCAGGGAGATTTGCTCCTGCAGCCGCAGCGCGAAGGCGAACAGGCTGGCCGGATCGCCGTCCTTCAGTTCCAGCTCGATCTCGTTGACGGGCAGGTGGCGGCCGTGGCGTTCGATGTGGCCGTGGTCGAGCACCAGTTCGATGTGGTTGCCGTCGACATCGAGATCCCAGCTGTGGCGCTCCACCGCCACCACGAACAGCGGCTCCAGCCGCGCCTTCAGGTCGTCGGCGGCCAGCACGTCCAGCCATTGCCGCTGGTCGCCGATCAGCTTGCGCAGCTTGCCCAGGCGCGGCCATGGACGGTCGACCGGGCCTTCCCATTCGTTGCGGCGATGCAGGCCGCTTTGCACGCTGCCGCCGGCCTTCATGGTCTGCATCCAGGCGCCGTCGATCTTGCGCACGCGCAGGCCGGCGCCGTGGCGCAGCAGGTGCAGGTCCGGCGTGTCGAAGTAGCGGGCCGACAGTTGCTGCGTGCGCACCGGCGCGCGCGCGTGGGCGGCGATCAGCGGATGCTGGAGCAACTGGTCGTTGTCGGCGGGCGAGAGCAGGAGTTTGAGTTCGACTTCCATGGGTTCAGTGTAGAGGAAAAACCGGGGCGCGCAGCGCACGCGATGGCCGGTGTTGATCGATGTCGAAGTTAGCCGGGATTCGGCAGATTCCGCAGAACTTGCGCCCACGCGGGCACGGCGGCTTGCCAGAACGCGGCGATGCTGTCGGCGCGCACGTCCATGCCGAGGAAGCGGGCGGCCGGCAGCAAGGCGTCCTGCAACAGCTGCTGCGGCTCGGCGCCGTGGTCGAAGGCTTGCGCGCCGGTCTGCTTGGACAGTTTCTCGCCCAGCTCGTTGACCACCACCGGCACGTGCAGGTAGGCCGGGCGCGGCAGCTTCAACACCTGTTGCAGGTAGAGCTGGCGCGGCGTGGAGTCGAGCAGGTCGGCGCCGCGCACGATGTCGGTGACGCCCTGGTCGCCGTCGTCCACCACCACGGCCAGCTGGTAGGCCCAGAAGCCGTCGGCGCGCTTGACGACGAAGTCGCCGACGTCGTCGGTCAAGTCCTGGCTGACGTGGCCGGCCCAGCGGTCGTCGAAGTGCAGCACACAATGCGGCGATTGCGGCACTTTCAGGCGCAGCGCGCGGGCGCTCTTGCCGGGCGCCAGGCCGTGGCGGCAGGTACCGGGGTAGATCAGCGCCTGGGCCTGGCGGCCGGTCAGGCTCAGTTGGGAATCGGCGATTTCCTTGCGCGAGCAGCCGCAAGGGTAGATCAGCTCGCCCAACTGCCGCAAGGCTTGCTCGTACAGGCCGGTGCGCTGGCTTTGCCAGGTGACGTCGCCGTCCCAGTGCATGCCGCAGCGTTGCAGCGAGGCCAGGATGTGCTGGTCGGCGCCGGCCACGTTGCGGTCGCCGTCGACGTCTTCGATACGGACCAGCCACTGGCCGTGGTGGACCTTGGCGTCCAGGTAGCTGGCCATGGCGGCCACCAGCGAGCCGATGTGCAGGGGGCCGGTGGGCGAGGGGGCGAAACGGCCGATGTAGGGAGTGCGCTGAGTCATCCCGCCATTTTAGCGTGACGATGGCATACAATGTACGCGCGGCAAATTCAATGGACCGCGACCATCTTTTACGTCTCCAGGAAATCATGCATAAAATGACCCCCTCCTTTGTTGCCTCCGCCCTGGCCATCAGCCTGGCGCTGGCCTTCCCAGCCCATGCCGACAGCGCCAAGAACGCCGCCGTTGTGAAGGAAGCTCCGTTGCGCGCCCACCTGGCCTTCCTCGCCAGCGATGTGCTGGAAGGCCGCGGCACCGGCCAGCGCGGCGCCGACCTGACCGTTGCTTATCTGGAAACGCAGGCGCTGGCCCTGGGCCTCAAGCCCGGCAATGGCGACAGCTATCGCCAGTCGGTGCAGATCGCCGGCGTCAAGACGCAGCCGGCCGAGAGCACGCTGAAACTGGAAGCGGGCGGCCAGGCGCTGCCGATCAGCTTTGGCAAGGACTGGGTGTTCGCGCCGGGCGATGCGACCGCTGCGCACAGCTTCAACGCGGACCTGGTGTTCGTTGGCTACGGCATCACCGCGCCGGACGAGCAGTGGAACGATTACAAGGGCGTGGACCTCAAGGGCAAGATCCTGGTCATGATGGTCAACGATCCGCAGCCGACCGCCGAGCAGCCCAACCGTTTCAACGGCAAGGGCCTGACTTACTACGGCCGCTGGACCTACAAGTTCGAGGAAGCCCGCCGCCAGGGCGCGGCCGGTGTGCTGCTGATCCATACCACGCCGACCGCCTCGTATGGCTGGAGCGTGATCCAGAACAGCTGGTCGGGCGTGGAGCGCTTCCAGCTGGCGGCGGGCACGCTGGGCACGCAGCTGCAAGGCTGGATGACCGATGACACGGCGCGCGCGCTGTTCAAGGCGGCCGGGCAGGATATCGATGCGCTGCGTGCCGCCGCCGAGAGCAAGGACTTCAAGCCGGTGCCGCTGGCCGCCAAGCTGAACGGTGACATGAAGGCGGCCGTGCGCAAGGTCGAGCAATTCAACGTGTCGGCCGTGGTGCCGGGCACGGATCCCAAGCTCAAGGATGAAGTGGTAATCTACAGCGCGCACTGGGATCATCTGGGCAAGCAGGGCAAGGATGGCGACCTCGGCGACACCATCTTCAACGGCGCGGTAGACAATGCGTCCGGTTCTGCGGCCCTGCTGGCGATGGCGCAGGAAGCGGTGCGCGCGCCGGCAAAGCGCAGCCAGATGTTCCTGTGGGTGGCGGCTGAAGAGCAGGGTCTGCTGGGCAGCGCCGCGTACGCGGCGTCGCCGTTGTGGCCGATGGCCAAGACGGCCGCCAACCTGAACCTGGACAGCCTGAACTTCGTCGGCGCCACGCGCGACATCGGCACCCAGGGCAGCGAGCGCACCGAGCTGGGCAAGCTGGCCGAGACGGCCGCCAAGGCCATGGGCATGCATATCGCGGAAGCCGAGCCTGACCTGGCCGGCGGTTATTTCCGTAGCGACCACTTCAACTTCGCCAAGAATGGCGTGCCGGCGTTCTCGATCGAATCGGGCCGCGAGTACATCAAGGACCCGGCCGGCGCGAAAGCCAAGGCTGCAGCGTACGGCAAGCGCTACCATCAGGTGAGCGATGAGTACGATGCGAGCTGGGACCTGTCGGGCATGGTGCAGACGGCGCAATACACGCTGAACCTGGGCCGCCTGGTCGCCAACGGCGCCAAGCTGCCGGAGTGGAAAGCCGGCGACGCCTTCGCCAAGCCGCGCAACGCCAAGTAAGACAAGCGCAGTTCCTGCCGCGTATTTGGCGCGGCCACAAAGCAGCCTTCGGGCTGCTTTTTTGTTGATGCAGCCCACGAGGCCAGTCTGGTATGTCCGCTAGATTTGAGCATTGACATGGCCAGTCGCATCAACAAAAATGAACTACCAAATCCGACGCTATTTTTCTCCGACTGGTCGCGATCCGTTTGGCGAATGGCTGAGCAATTTGCGCGATTGGAAGGCGAAGAGCAGCATCTCGCGCCGCGTAATCCGCGCCGCCAACGGCAATTTTGGCGACCATAAATATTGCCGTGATGGCGTATGGGAGTTGCGCGTGAATGTGGGCGCTGGATATCGGGTCTATTATGCGCTGGTTGATAACGTCTTGGTTTTACTCCTGGCCGGCGGGGATAAATCGACGCAGGCGGGCGATATCACCCGGGCTTGTGACAATTGGACGGACTGGTGTCGGAGGAACCGAAAATGAAGGATATAACAGATATATCGCACGACGTAGCGATGGCTGCAATGTTTCTTGAAGATCCTGATTTCGCTGCTTACGCTCTTTGCGATGTGCTCGCTGATGGCGATGAGGTGGATCTGGCGCTATTGCTGCCGCAATTGGAAAGCGCGTTCGACGCGGTGTGGGCACGAGTACCCGATCTGGCAGGCAGATTGCGTGAATTTTTCTCCGGCTCGGAACGGCTCCACTGGACGCCTGATGCGGTCGATGGCTGGTATTGCGTGCCTGTCGAAAACGGCTTCGATGTCTACCATCAGGAACATGGCCGGCGGAAACGATTTATACAGTTTTCTACTGAAAAAGAAGCGATGGCATTTGTGCTGAAGGCGGCGGTGGCGCGGCGCTGACATGGTGCCGGCAGTGTGTATCCCGAAAGCCGGCGGCAGCTTTCGGGATTTTCTTTTTATTGCCCTTGCGATGCCTTGCTGCGTCGGACAAACAATCCCAGCAGCATCAGCCCCGTGCCCGCCAGCAGCAGCGTGTCGGGCGCCGGCATGGCGACGGCCGCGCCGGCGCCGCCGAGGGTGAAGTCGAC
This sequence comes from Duganella sp. HH101, assembly GCF_001758795.1. NCBI lineage: Bacteria > Pseudomonadati > Pseudomonadota > Betaproteobacteria > Burkholderiales > Oxalobacteraceae > Duganella > Duganella sp. HH101. The sequence goes on from NZ_LRON01000002.1 coordinate 452,058, forward strand.
CAGCGCGTTCGCGCCGCCCAGGCTGGCCAAGTTGTAGTCCAGAATGAGATCGTTGCTGAATGCGGTGGAGAACGTGCCGCTGCTGCCTGCCGTCGGTAGCAGGCCGGCGAAGATGCCGGTGCTGATCGTGTCGGGGTTGAGTATGTCGAAGGAGATGGGATCGCGCGCGCGGGCGGTGGCGCGCGCGGTGGAACTCATGGTGAAGGAGGGGCCCCAGTTGATGCGGCCATTGCGCATCAGATTGCCGCCGTTTGAAGTTGAAGTTGTGGGTGATGTTTTACTGGGCGAACGGATCGCCGATGGCGGTGGCCGAAGCCGAACCGGCGACGGCGAGTCCGGCGGCGACGGCAAGCAGCCAGCATGGCTGCATCAATCGTAGAGCTTTCATGGCAGTTTCCTTGGTAGAGGGGATAGGTGGACGTCAGTACTCCCCCCTGCTGCCGAGCGAATTCCATGCGCAGGTATTTTTCCGCTAAAGATCAAGCGCTTGGCAGACCGTTCCAGGTTTGCCCAGGCCGGCCTGTAAGAATTGCCGACACCGCCCCGAGGCGGCGCCCTGGTTCAGTGATGGAAGGCCAGTGTGATCGAGGTGCCCGTCAGGTCGATGCCCTTGATCGAGATGCTGCCGAAGCTCGATCCCTCGGTGCCGCGCACGCGGATGTTGTTGAAGTTGAGCTCGCCGATCGATGACGGCAGGCTCAAGGTCAGCGAGCCATCCTTGTTGATGGTCGCGGTGGCCTTGCTCGGATCGTAGACCACGTTCTTCATGCTGGTGTCGGCTTCGAGGAAACCCAGCACCGGGTTGAGCAGCTTGGCCATGTCGCCCACCACTTCCAGGCCGTTGCCCTTGGCCGACTTGACGGCGTGGATCAGCTCGTCGCTGAGGCCTTGGGCCGAGGTCTCGCCCAGTTCCTCTTCGCTCAGCGCCTGCAGGCCGGCGCGTTCCTTGATCTGCAGGCCGCGCTGGTCCTTGCTGAGCACCACCGGCGTGCCCACCGCCAGCGACGGCAGCGCCTGCGCGGCATAGGTTTCCATCGGCGCCAGCAGCGAGGTGGCGATGGCAGCCGCCATCCGCAGACGGCGCTGTTTGCGCAGCGCTTCTTCGATGTGCTGCTGCGTGATCAGGTTCAGCTCGGCGAAAATATCACCGAGCCGCTGGCCCGTCGTGCGCTGCAGTTCGATCGCCGCAGCCAGCTGTTCTTCGGTAATCAGCTTCTGCTTGACCAGCAGCTGACCCAGCATCGACTTGCTTTGATTATTCGATAGCCATCCCATTGCCCCGTCTCCTTTTTGTTGTTATGCCGTCTTGCGCGGTGTGCCGGCGTGCATCGATTCGGGCTCGGGGCCCGGCTGATGCGCCATGTGTACGATGTCCGACGGCGCCATGCCGAACCAGCGCTTGCAGGCCCGGTAGAACGCGCTCGGTTCCGAGAAGCCGAGCTGGAAGCTGAGCATCTTCAGCGACAGTTCGCCGCAGCTCAGCGATTGCCGCGCCAGCTCGCGCCGGGTGTCGTCGACCAGGTTGGTGAAGCTGGTGCCTTCCTCGGCCAGCCGGCGCTGCAGGGTGCGCTCGCTCATCATCAGCTGGGCGGCGACGTCGTCGCGGTGCGGCGGACCCTTGGGCAGCAGGCTGGCCAGCAGCGCCTGCACCTTGGCGCTGAAGGTCGGCGGCTCGGCGCGCGCCAGCGAGGCCAGCACGCGTTCGCCGCTGCCGGGCACCAGCGGCGGGTTGGCCGGCAGCGCCATGACCAGGTCGGTGTCGGAAAATTCCATCACGTTGTGCGGCATGGAAAACTTGACCGGGCAGCCGAAGGTTTCCGCATACACGTGGGCGTTGGCCGGTTCCGGGAAAGTGTATTCGACCACCACCGGCGCGATGTCGTCGCGGCCGGCGGCGCAGCGCAGCGAACGCAGCAGCACGCACCAGACGAAGTCGTAGCGTTGCTGCGGCACGTCGCGGCGCGCGCCGGGCAGCAGCAGGCCGACGCGGGTGTGGCCGTGGCAGCGCTCGATCGAACTCTGCACCGTCGGCGACACCAGCATGATGTGGCCCATCACGCCCAGCCAGCCGAGCCGGTGCGGCGAGGAGATCTTCAGGCCGATCAGCGGATCGCCGGATTTTTCCACCACCAGTTCCCACAGGTGGCTCAGTTTGTCGGACAGCGTGAGGGCGTCGCAGGCGAGGCCGTCCCCTTCGTCCAGTCCGGCCTGCGCGAACAGCGCTTCCGCTTCCACGCCGGAATGGGTCAGGCGCGATTTGACGCCGCGCACCAGATGCAGGGCGGAGGAGTAAGTCATGGCGTGACCGCAGCGCGCAGACGCAGGCCGATTTTTTCCTTCAGGCCCTGCAGTTTGGGATCGATGACGGCGCGGGTGTCGGCGGCCACGCCTTCGCCCAGCGTCTTCTGCATTTCCGGCAGCATCGCTTCGAACTTTTTCTTGACCGGCGATTCGAGGATGGCGATCAGCTGCTTCAGTTCTTCCTCGGTGTAGCGTTCGGCCAGCAGCGGGGCGATGGTGGTCGGGATCAGCTTGTCGGCGCTGCCCTTGGTGATCGGCGTGGCGTCGGCCATGAACTGCTTGGCTTCGCCGACGATGTCGTTCATCGCCGCATCGCGCTTCTCCGGCGCGGCGCGGCCCTGCAGCATGGCGCGCGCCTGCTGCACCGCGTCGGCCACCGGCGCCTGCAGCATCTGCTGGCCGATGTTGTCCGGGTTCCACAGCTTCAGCACCTTGTCGACCAGCGCCTGCTTGGCCGGCGGCACCGGGGCTGCGTGGACGGCGGCGCAGGCCGCGGCCATGGCCAGCAGCACCAGGCCGCGTTTGCATTGGGTAGGGAGGGATGTCGTCATATTGTGCTCCTTAAAAAATCAGAAACGCTTGTTGATTTCAAAACCAAAATAGCGCACATGGATGTCGCCCTTGACGTTCTGTCCGGCGTAGGGGTTGTAGATGATGTTGAGGAAATTACTGCAGTTCAGATTGCAGTCGGTGTTGGCCGGCACGTCGAACTTGCCGGTCATGTAGGAACCGGTGACGCTGACCTCCATGTTCTTGCTGACCTTGTAGCTCACGCCGGCGCTCAGCAGCTTGGTGTTGGGCAGCGGCGCCAGCAGGTCGATCTTGTTGTTCGGCACCGAGGTCTTGCGCGGCTCGTAGCCGAAGCGCAGCGCCAGCTTTTCCATCGGGAACAGCTGCAGGCCGTAGGCCACGTTGACCACGCTCTTGTAGCCGCGCGGGATGATCAGCTTGCTCGAATCGGGGATGCCGTACAGCCGCGCCACCTCCAGCAGCTTGACGCTCTGGTCGAACTGGAAGCGCAGCGCGTCCCACTCGCTCCAGCGGGCGTAGCTGGCGTCGACGTTGAGCTGGGCAAAGCGTATCGGCCGCAGCTTGATCCCCACCTGCAGGTGCGAAGGGAAGGGGATGATGGCGCTCATATTGCCCTTCTGCGTGGCCGGGATCGAGGTCGGGAAACCCAGCACGGCGCCGGCGATCGGGCCCAGCAGCGAGGCGTTCATGCCGCGCACGAAGTTGCGCAGCATGGGCTCGGTGTCGAACACATAGGTGCCGGTGTAGTGGGTCTTGGAGCCACCCTGGTAGACCGCGCCCAGCGCGATCCACGGCTTGGGCTCCCACAGCACGCCGAAGTTGATGGTGGGGTCGAACGGCGCCGTCAGTTCCAGCCGCATATTGGCGGCCTTCTTGAACGGGCTGACCATGCCGTCCTTGCCGCCGCCGCAGACGCCGAAGCCCAGCACGTCGATGATGTTGCCGCCGTCCTCGGGGCACCAGCCCTTTTGCAGCTGGCCGAACACGCCCAGCAGCTCGTTGGGGAAGCGCATATTGGTGTCGACCACGAAGGCGGCGTGGGCGATCGGCACCGAGACGCCGAAGCGCAGCGTGTCCGAGTACTTGTAGCCGACCGACGGCGACAGGTAGACCAGGCGCTGGATCTGCTCCTGCCGCCCCTGGTACTGGCCGGGGTCGTTGGGATCGGTGGTGCGGTCCAGGCTCATCGCCTGCGACATATAGCTGTCGGTGGCGAAGGTCCATGGCGAGCCGGCCTTGTTCCAGTACATGCCGATGCCGGGCACGGCCACGGCGGGCAGGCGCCAGCCGGGCATGCCGTAGCCGGGCACGTACATCACCTGGCGCACCGGGCCGGTGCGGGTGTTGGAGATCGGGTCGTCCTTCCAGCCGCCGATGTCGAAGTTGGGGCCGGGCGTGAAGCTGGCCGCGGTGCGGATCGAGGCCACGAAGTTGTGGATGCTCTCGCCGTCGCCGGTCAGCCGCGCCAGGCCGGCGGGGTTGAAGTGGATCGAGGCGATGCCGGGCGGATCGGCCGTGACCGCGTTGCCGAGCGCCATGGCGACCACGCTGGTGGTCAGGTTCTCGGTCAGCGCCGCGTGCGCGGCCCGCGGGCAGAGCGCTGCGCACGCGCACGCCACGGCGGCGGCGATGGCGCGGCGGCGCGCCAGGACGGGGCTGTGCTGGCTCATGGATGGCTACGCATGTCAGAAGTTCAGCGGGATGTTCATGCCCACCGTCAGGTTGGGCGAGTCCGGCGTCAGGCCGATGCCGACCGAGACGTTGACGGTGGTCTTGGGCGAGATGCGGTAGCCGACGCCCATGTTGAGGATGCTGGACGTCTGCATATGGGTCTTGGCTTCCAGGCCGTCGGCGAAGCGCAGCTTCGAGCCGGCCGAAATCGCTTCCTGGAAGGAGATGGTGGTGGAGATGCCGTAGGACAGCGCCCAGGCGAAGCCCATGCCGAAGCCGACCGTGCCGCCCGGCTGGACGCGGGTCAGGATGCGGGTGCCGTTGACCTGGTACAGATGCTTGGCCGGCAGGCTGGCGGTGTAGTTCAGCGAGCCGAACAGCGCGACCGGGTCGACGATCTTGTTGATGTTGATGCCGGCCGTGAAGGCGGCCACGCCGCTGCCGGTGGCTTCGCCGCTGCCGGCGATGATCTTGAACGGGCTGCGGCCGGTCGGCAGGCGGAAGTTGCTGGTGACGGTCAGGTTGGGCGTGTCGCGGCGCGCCTCGAACGGCTGCCAGCGCGCGCCCAGCAACATGTCGCCCAGCGAGTTGGAGGCGCCGTTGGAGAGGTTGTTGTCCGAGTAGCGCGAGATGAAGGGCAGGGTGACGTTGCCGGTCAGGTTGTCGAGCAGGCCGTAGTCGGCCGAGAAGGTGTTGGTGATGCTGTGCGAGCTGGTGTTCTCGATGTTGAACAGCGTGGTGCTGCCGTTGGCCAGGTCGGTGACGATGCGCTCCTCGCCGACGTAGGAGTAGTTGACGTCGTAGGTGACGGCCAGCTGGTTGCGGCGGATCAGGCTGTACTGCTTGTCGACGGCGGTCAGGGTCTGCTTCAGCAGGGCGCTCTGGTCGCCTTCGCCTTCCTTCTTGGCCAGCGCGTCGCGCGCGGCGTCGGCGCTGGCGGGAGGAGTCTGTTGCGCCGAAGCGGGCAGCGCCAGCAGGGTGGCGGCAATGGCTGCGGCGATAGGCAGGGTACGGAAAATCATCTTGGTCATCCTTGAGAGAGTAGGCGCTGCTGTGGGGGTTAATTGCGATGCATCCAGGTGCCGGCGGCGCCCGTGTTGACGGCGCGCAGCAACAGCTGGGCCGCGTTGGACAGGCCGTCCTGCCGGCCCTTGCCGGTGACGCGGTCCATGTCGGCCACGGCCAGCTCCTGGTCGTTCAGCGCCAGTTGCGCCACCGGGGTCTGGCCCTTGGCCGGGGAGATGATGAACAGGGTGTTCTTGTCCCACCAGCGGGCGAATTCCTCGACCGAGAAGGCGATGTTGCCGGCCGACGGGTCGGCGATGTAGACCACGCCGCCGCGGATGCCGCGCAACACCACGAAGTGCTTGGAGCCGGCGTAGTCGATCGGCACGATGGCCGGTTCTTCCAGCGTCATCAAGTCCTTGATCTCGGCCTTGAAGCCGGCGCCCGACAGGCCCAGCGAGCCGACGTAGCGCTTCATGTCCAGCAGCGAAAAGCCGCGCCGCTCGATGATTTTTTCCTTTTCGCCCTTGTCCAGCATGCCTTCCATGGCTTGCTGTTCGTTGACCATGACGCCCAGGTGGTAGTTGAGGATAGTCACCAGCGCGGCCGAGCCGCAGCTGAAGTCGAAGGCCTGGCGCACGATGTGTTTGTACTTGAGCTCGGAGAACGGCTCCATCGTCACCGATTGCGTGTAGGCGCCGCCGCCCAGCAGGGTCTGCGGCATTTCGAACTGGTCCTTGGGACGGTCCAGCGGTTCGTGGCGGGACATGGCCCCGGCGCCGCCGATGGCGGCGGCGATGATGCCGAGCAGGATCATCAGCATGGCGTCATCCCCCGCGCGTCGCGCGCGAGAGCACGCTTGGGCGCGCGCGATAAAAATGCCGGCGGGACTGCGGGCACAAACTGCGGGCGTAAGCTGCGCCCAGAGGCGTCGGGCGCCCCATCGTGATGGTCATCTTGTCTCCAATATTCTTAATTAGAACGGTCGTGCTTTATTAAGGCGACAACTCGTCTTTCTTTTCTTGTAATTAATTAACGCATGGTTTGCCAAAACCGAGCATCTGTTTTTTTAGAAACGTGACTCTAAATATTTTTGGCGATCTTATGCTAATGGCGCGGCGCTTTGGCGACGAATCGGCGCAACCTTTTGACAACAAGCGTGCCATAACTACCACACGCCGCGTCCCCACTCTGTATGGCTCGCTAGGCCACGTTGTTGGCTTTCCAAGTCAGCGCGCCACGCTGGACCGGCGTCGGCGGCGACTCATATGATGGACTCAATTAATAGTCAAATATTAAGATTTTCACGGCACCGGACAGGGCGCCGAGGCTCCTACCCGGAGCCCAGGACCAGCCTGCCGAACGTGAGCCCGGACAAAAAATTTCAAACACAACTCGGAGATAAAAAATGCAAATCGTTAAAACCGCAATCGCAGCCGCCCTGGCAACCCTGGCCTTCTCGGCATCGGCCATGACCCCAATCCAGGACGCAGAGCTGAGCACCGTCAGCGGCCAGGACGGCGTGTCGATCGCTGCCAACCTGAACATCAAGATCGACTCGTTCGTCTACACCGACACCGACGCGCTGGATGCCAACGGCATGGGTGGCGGTTCGGTCAGCTTCAACGGCATCAAAGTGAACGGCCTGATCGCCGCCAACATCGACATCCTGTCGAAAAACTCCTTCCTGGCCGCCGCCGGCGCCGCTGGCGTGACCAACCCAGGCACCTTCTACAACCCAGCGACCGGCGGCGACGTCGTGCAGATCGCCATCCCGGCGAGCGTGGTTGCTGACGGCCACTACCTGAACGTGTCGGTCGACGCGATCAAAATGGGCAACAGCGCAGCTTCGTTCGGTTCGGTCGCCATGAACCAGATCGACATGCGCGGCACCACCGTCTGGATCTTCGCGCACTAATCCGGAGTCGTCCGCGCTGGCTCGCAGGGTCTGTTGCTTGGCCTGAAAAGTCAGCGCGGCATGCTGGACGCTTGCAATACCGTAGCCCTAAGATGGTTACGTAGCATTGAAAAAAACACAAATACCTAGACCAAAACCTCACGGAGACGATCACATGCAATTCATCAAAACCGCAGCAGCAGCAGCCCTGGCAACCCTGGCCTTCTCGGCATCGGCCATGACCCCGATTCAAGACGCAGAGCTGAGCACCGTCAGCGGCCAGGACGGCGTGTCGATCGCTGCCAACCTGAACATCAAGATCGCTTCGTTCACCTACACCGACACCGACGCGCTGGACGCGAACGGCATGGGTGGCGGTTCGGTCAGCTTCAACGGCATCAAAGTGAACGGCCTGATCGCCGCCAACATCGACATCCTGTCGAAAAACTCCTTCCTGGCCGCTGCCGGCGCCGCTGGCGTGACCAACCCAGGCACCTTCTACAACCCAGCTACCGGCGGCGACGTCGTGCAGATCGCTATCCCGGCGAGCGTGGTTGCTGACGGCCACTACCTGAACGTGTCGGTTGACGCGATCAAAATGGGCAACAGCGCAGCATCGTTCGGTTCGGTTGCCATGAACCAGATCGACATGCGCGGCACCACCGTCTGGATCTTCGCTCACTAATCAGCTGAGCAACAACAGCCGCGCCCGCGGCTGTTGTTTCCCACATCATGAGCCCCTTCTATTCCCTGCGTTCGCTGTGGCTGTGCGCGGCTTTGGCCTGCTGCACGCTGACGGCTTCGGCGCAAATGCAACCGTTGAGCGAAGAAGAACTGTCCAACACGCGTGGACAAGGTCTGGTCGCGCTCACCAACACCAGCCTGGGCGGCTTTGATTTCAGCAAGGTCGCGCTGGACGCCGACATCACGCTGAGCGCCAACCTGCGCTATATGCGCCTGGGCGAATACGCCTACGCCCCGCGCAACGGCAGCGGCGCCGACCTCGACATCGGCCTGCTGCAATTCGGCCGCAGCGATGGCACCGAGGCGCAGCGCCTGGTCCACATCAGCAATCCCTATTTCGAATTCGTGTACAAGAACGCGGCCGATGGCGCCTCGCGTGAAGCGGTGGGCATGCGCTTCGGCTTCGAGGGCATCAGCGGCGATATCGGCATGAAGATCAACAGCCTGTCGGGCTCGATGCGGGTGACGGGCCTGGCGGCCGACGGCACCGGCGTGGTGCTCGATTCGCGCACCGACACGCTCGGCGGCGGCAAGCGCTGGGACGGCGGATGCACCGCGCCTTGCCTGTCGCTGGCGCAGCTGGGCGGCGTGACGGCCGGCGACGCCGCCGGACCGAGCCGCGATTTCTGGATATCCGTATTGAAGACCGGCGTGCAGTTTCCGACCGCCGCCGGCGTGCCGGCCACCGATGCGGCGCAGGCCGGCATCTGGATGAACTGGCGCGACAAGCTGCAAGCCTTGAACACGTCCGGCCTGGTGCCGCCGAATCTGCCGAAGGGCCGTTGATGACGGTCGCACGCGCTTCCTTGCTGATGCTGCTGGCCGCCGTGTGCGCGCCGGCGCCGGCGATGGAGCCCTTGAATGACGCGGCCCTATCGACGGTGCGCGGGCGCGATGGCGTCAGCTTCGACCTGAACGGCTTCGCCATGAGCGGCGATGCGCGCGTGAGCTACACCACGCCGGTCGGCTCCAGCCTGTACGTGGAAAAATTCAGCGCGTCGCGCAGCGACAATCCGCTGCCGTTTTCCGATCCCTACAAGCTCGATATCGTGGCCGGTGCGCCCGGCCTGGCCGATGTCATCAACATCGCTTTTCCGCTGAACGTCAATGCCGACCAGCGCTGGCAGGCCGCCTACGATTGGGGCGTGACGGCGGATGGTGTCACGCGTGAGCAGGGCAGCGTGGTCATCAAGGATCTGGTGTTTTCAGGCGGCGGCTTGCAGTTCTCCACGCCGCAAGTCAATGACGGCGTGGCCTTCGGTGCGGCGCTGCGCATGGATATCGGCAAGCTGTCGTTCCAGCCGCGCGGCCGCAACGACGCCACCGAGGCGATGGTGCTGAGCGGCGTGCACATCGGCGGCGTCGATGGCAATGGCGTGTTCAACAATACGCCGTGGATGCTGGCCAATGTGGCGTCGCAGCCGGCGGTGATCAATGCGCTCAACGACGAGACCGGTCCGCGCCTGCACATCGGTATCGACTGGCCGGATGCGCGCTACGGCAGCGGCGTGGCGCCGGCCGGCGGCGTCGTGGTCGACAATATTTCCTTCGTGAGCCCGGGGCAGCCGACGGTGGATCTTGGCTCCTCGCGCATAGGCTCGATCCAGATCCAGTATCTCGACATAAAGTTCAAGCACTGATGGCGCGCGCTCTGTTCCTGTGGATGATGCTGGCGGCGGGTGTGTCGCAGGCGGGGCCGTTGCAGGCGCTCGACGACGCCGAGCTGTCCAGGGTCAGCGGGCAGGACGGCATCAGCTTCGCGGCCCATATTTCGCTGAACGATCCGACGCTGGTGGGCGCGGTCAGCGACAGCCGTTTGTCGCTGGGCTTCAAGGGCGACGGGCAGAACCGCTACATCGTGTTCAAGAATGTGCGCGGCACGGTGGACATGTTTGCCGTCAGCCTGGGCGTGCAGACGCGCACCGACGGCGGCGGCGACTACATCGCCATCGGCTTGCCGGGTTATGTGCGCTACACCAACTTCGGCTTCGAATCGCTGAGCGTGCAGAGCGATCCGAACGCGCCCGTCACCGGCAACCTTGGCAGCCTCAACATCAATGGCACCGTGTCGCTGCAGGGGCAGGTGCGCCTCTGGTCGCACTAACAATCTGGGGTCAAGTCTGACATTTGGACACGAGCTCTGCCGTAGCTGGCGCTACGGCAGAGCTCGTGTCCAAATGTCAGACTTGACCCCAAGGTTATTCGGTGGCGAATACGCACAGCGCGGTGACGGGGAAGGCCAGGCCTGCCCACAGCACGCCGCTCCAGCCGTGCGCGGCAAACATCCAGCCGCCCAGCGATGATCCCAGCGCACCTCCCATGAAGAACAAGGCCATGTAGAGCCCGTTCAGGCGGCTGCGGATGTCCGCCGGCAGGGCGAAGATCGCCCGTTGCCCTGTCACCAGGTTGGCCGAGACCCCCATGTCCAGCACGATGGAGGTCAGCACCAGCACGCCCAGGTCGACCAGCCGGCCGGCGTGGATCAGCAGGGGCAGGGCGAAGGCCAGCGCACCCAGCGTCAGCGCGACAGCGGTGGTGGAGCGGCTCTTGCCATGGTCGGCGCGGCGGCCGGCGATCGGCGAGGCGATCGCTCCCGCAACACCCACCAGCGCGAAGATGGCGACGCCGGTCTGGCTCAGCTGGAAACGCGGGCCGGTCAGCTCCAGCGATACGCTGGTCCAGAACAGGCTGAAGGCGCCGAACATGCAGGCCTGGTAGGCGGCGCGGCGGCGCAAAACAGGCGTGGTCTTCAGCAGCTGCCACATCGATCCCAGCAAGGCGAAATAGTGCAGGCCCGAATCCGGCTGCCGCTGCGGCAGGCGCGCGCGCAGCAGGAAGGCCAGCGCGGTGGTGCCGACCGCCGAGATGACGAAGATCGCATGCCAGCTCAGCGCATCGGCCACCAGGCTGGCCACGGGACGCGCCAGCATGATGCCCATCAGCAGGCCGCTCATCACCTTGCCCACGGTCTGGCCGCGCGTCTCGGGCCGCGACAGGTGGGCGGCGAACGGCACCACGATCTGCGCCGCCACCGAACCCAGTCCGATGCAGAAGGCCGCCAGCAGGAACAGCGTGGCGCTGCTGGTCAGCGAGGCCGCCAGCAGGGCCAGCGCCGTGGTCAGCAGGGCGATGAAGATCAGGCGGCGGTTTTCCAGCAGGTCGCCCAAGGGCACGATGAACAGCAGGCCGAGGCAGTAGCCGATCTGCGTCAGCGTGACGATCAGGCCGGCCGCGCCGGGGTCGAGGCCGGTGGCGCGGCTGATCGGGCCGATCAGCGTTTGCGCGTAGTACAGGTTGGCGACGATCAGGCCGGTGGCGGTGGCGAACAGCCAGACCATGCCTGGCGAAATGTCGCGCTGGGCGTGGGGCGGGCTCACGCGCGCACCAGCGCCTGCCGCACTTCGGCGGCGATTTCATAGGAGCGCAGCCGCTGCCCATGGTCGAAGATCTGCGAGGTGATCATCAGCTCGTCGGCGCCGGTGCGGGCGATGAATTCCTGCAGCTGGCGGCTGACGGTGTCCGGCGCGCCGATGGCCGAGCAGGACAGCACTGCGTCCAGCATCGCCCTTTCCTGCGGCCCCAGCGATTGCAGATAGCCGGCCTTGGGCGGCGGCAGCTGCGACGGCTTGCCGGTGCGCAGGTTGACGAAGGCTTGCTGCATCGAGGTGGCGCGGTAGTGCGCTTCCTCGTCGCTGTCGGCGGCGAACACATTGAAGCCGAGCATGACGTGCGGCTTCGCCAGTTGCGCCGACGGCTGGAAATTGCCGCGGTACAGGGCGATGGCCTGCTGCATCATCTGCGGCGCGAAGTGCGAGGCGAAGGCGAACGGCAGGCCCATGTGCGCGGCCAGCTGCGCGCCGAAGGTGCTGGAGCCCAAAATCCACAGCGGCACCTTGGCGCCTTTGCCGGGCACGGCCAGCACGCGCTGGCGCGGCGTGTCGGACAGATAGTCTTGCAGTTCCAGCACGTCTTGCGGGAAGGCGTCGGCGTCGCTGTCGAGGTTGCGTCGCAGGGCGCGCGCGGTGGTCTGGTCGGAACCGGGCGCGCGGCCCAGGCCGAGGTCGATGCGGCCGGGGTAGAGCGCTTCCAGCGTGCCGAACTGTTCGGCGATCACCAGCGGCGCGTGGTTCGGCAGCATGATGCCGCCGGCGCCGACCCGGATGGTCGAGGTGCCGCCGGCCACGTGGGCCATGACGACGGCGGTGGCGGCGCTGGCGATGCCGGGCATGCCGTGGTGTTCGGCCAGCCAGTAGCGCTGGTAGCCCCAGCGTTCGCCGTGCTGCGCCAGGTCCAGCGTGTTGCGGAACGATGCGGAAGGATTGCTGCCTTCGGCGATGGGGGAAAGATCGAGGATGGAAAATGGAATCATGGTGCTTGTCCGGCCGATATGGACCAGTAAGCATACACAGAATGCGCGTAGCGCGCTGGCGGCGCCTTAAGTCGTGATAATCCGATAATTAATAATCATTTAAACAGTATTTTTATTATTGAGCTGCTATTTAACTGTGTTTATTTTGCCGATATTCTCGGCGAAGGTTAAAAAAATATTTCCCCGCGCGTGGTCATGATTTACCATTGGAAACAGTAACGCGCCTCGCCTTACTCCTCCCATATTCCTTTTTTATTCGTTCGATGGCATGCCCTGCTATCGCGGGGAAACTCATGCCTAAGAAAATTGCCATTCTATTTAGCCTGTTGATCTGCTGCTGTCAGATGGCGTTCGCGGCCGGTGTGGTCGAGCCTGCGACGTCCGCGCATCGCGGCCAGCTGTACCGGATCACGCACGATGGCAAGACCGGCTATCTGTTCGGCACCATCCATGTGGGCAGGGACGGCGTTTATCCGCTGGATCCGGTGGTGACGCGCGCGCTGCGCGACGCCAGCGCGCTGGTGATCGAGCTGGATATCCGCCAGGATGCGCCGTTCCAGCTGGCGCTGGCGCGCCATGGCCGCTATCCGGAGGGCGACATGGTCCAGCATCATCTGTCGCCTGCCGCGCTGGGCCTGATGGTGCAGGCGCTGGCGCGGGCCGGCATGTCGCTGCAATCGGTGCAGCAGTACAAGCCGTGGCTGATCGCCAACCTGTTGATCGGCGCGGAGATGGAGGTGCATGGCTTCCAGCGCAGCCAGGCGGTGGAGTACGCGCTGCTGGCGGCGGCCAAGAACCAGGACAAGGCCGTGCGCGAACTGGAGAGCGCCGATTATCAGCTCAGCCTGTTCGATACGCTGGACGAGCGCCAGCAGGAGCAGTATCTGCTGGAGAACCTGGCCGAGCTGGCCGATGGCGCCTCGCTGAAAAAATCCACCGCGCTGATCGAGGCCTGGAGCGCGGCCGACGCGCCGGGCATCCATGCGGCGTGGCAGTCCGCCACCAGCGGCGACACGATCTCCGCCGGCTTCATGAACCGGGTGTTGCTGGGCAAGCGCAATCCCGAAATGGCCAGCAATATCGAGCGCATCCTGCAGCAGGACCAGGTCGCTTTTGTGGGCGTCGGCCTGCTGCATCTGGTGGGCGAGGATGGCTTGCCGCAGCTGCTCAAGCGGCGCGGCTACCAGGTCGAGCAGCTGTACTAGTAGCTGCTCACCATGCCGTTGTTGTAGCGCACGCGGTCGCCGATCTTGTAGCTGGGCATGGAGTCGGCCACCACCATCTGCGTGCTGCCGTCGTCCAGGCGCACGGTGACGCGATAGACTTTGTCCGTCGGTAAGCCGACGCTGCCGCCTGCCGCCGCCGCGCCCGCGAGACCGGCGCCCACCTCCTGCCGCTGCATCTGGTCGATGGCTTGTACGACGCCGTAGCCCGTCTGCGCCGTGGTGCCGGTGGATGCGCTGCTGGGGGCGACGGTGCCGGTCATGCCGCTGGTCATGGTGCCGGTGGTGCTGCTCTGGTTGCCGGTCGTGCCGGTGGTGCCGGTGGTGCTGCTCTGGTTGCCGGTCGTGCCGGTGGTGCTGTTCGCATTGGGCTCGCCGCTGCGCTCCGACGCGCAGCCGGCCAATGCCAGGATGGTCAACGCGATCATGCTATTTCTGTTTGTGTTCATTTCATTCTCCCGTGGTCACTCATCAAAAAGGCTAGCCTTTTGATTCAGAGGACAAGCGCGCGGTTTTGTTCCCTTCACATCCCGGGGCAGTTGATATACATCAATTGCGGCGTGCTACTCGCACGCAATAATTGTTGGGTATCACTTTTAAGGATATCGATATGTTGACACGCGTGACAGACACTATTATCGAAGAATTAATTAACTCAACCTGTGGAGAAGCGCCGGACCCGCGTAGCCGGCATTTATTGACACATTCATTGCACGAGTTGGTACGCGTGGCCAAAGCCGAGCAATTACAGCAGATGCGCCTGGATGTGGAGTTGGCAGTGGGCAGGCCCGGGGAGCGCGCCGGGAATGTCAGTTTGACGGCTGGATGCGATAACGGGTCCACAAGCAGTACATGAACAAGGCCGTCAGTACCGCAGCATTGCAGTCGACCAGCCAGTCGGACACGGTCCCGTGGCGGTACGGGAAGAAACTTTGCACGTATTCGTCCAGCGCGCCCATCAGGGCGATGGTCAGCACGGCCTTGCCGGCCCGCAGCCTCAGGCTGCCGGTTCCGCCGGTGAAAATCAAGAAAGTCAGTCCTGCATAAGCCAGCGAATGCAGTATCAGCCCGGAAGCGACCTGGCCGATGTCCTGGCGGGCGCCGGGCAGCGAGCCGAGTATCAGGATCAGCAGGTACAGGACGATGGCGGTCCAGTATCGCAGCCGGGCGTGGGAATTGGTCAGAAGGAATTGTTTGATCATGAACCAGACAATACCATGCAGTGCGGGGAAGGGGGAGTGGTGCACCGGAGCCCCGGTGCACCTTTCTTCCGTCATGCCTATCGGTTGCATGTACTGAAGATGTGACCAGTATAGGAAGCGAATATGACGCCGTCATGACGGCGAGCAAAAAAAAAGCCCGCTGGTTAAAGCGGGCTTAAAACTATTTTCTTGGAGGAGAATAGTGGAGACAGGTGTAATTATGGGGGTCTCCGAGATATGTGTCTAATTGTTGTTTCAGATACCAGACATCAATAATGCGTATAACTCTTTATTTGACCGGCACCGTGTAGTTCAGGGCCAGGCGGCCGCCGTCCACGTACAGGGTCTGGCCGGTCATGTAGCTGGCGTCGTCGCTGGCCAGGAAGGCGGCGATGGACGCCACTTCCTCCGGTTCGCCGCAGCGGCCCATCGGCGTGCGCGACAGGATGGTGTTGCGCGCTTCCGGGCTGGCCATCACGGCCTGCTTGGCCAGTTCGGTCAGGATGGTGCCGGGGCCGATGCCGTTGACGCGGATGCCGTGCGTGACCAGGTTCAGCGACATCACCTTGGTCAGCTGGTTGATCGCGCCCTTGGACACCACGTAAGGCACCTGGTTGGGGATGGCCAGTTCGGCGTTCACGCTGGACATGTTGATGATGCAGCCGCTCTGCTGCTTGACCATCTGGCGCGCGACCGCCTGGCCGCACAGGAACATGGACTTGAGGTTGATGCGCAGCACGCGGTCGAAATCGTCCTCGCTGAGGTCGAGGAAGTCGGCGGCGTGGGTGACACCGGCGTTGTTGATCAGGATGTCGATGCGGCCGAATTCGGCCATCGTGGCGGCCACCAGGGCGTCGACGTCGCATTTCTGGCTGACGTCGGCGGCGAAGAAGCGGGCGGACTCGCCCAGCGTGGTGGCGGCGGCCGCGCCTTCGGGCTTGATGTCGACCAGCATGACCTTGGCGCCCTCGGCCACCAGGCGCTGCGCGCAGGCCAGGCCTATGCCCTGGGTGGCGCCGGTGACGATCGCGACTTTATTCGAGAGTTTCATGGGATGTGCTTTCTAAGGAGAGAGGGCAAATTTTAACAGCCCGATGCGGGCGCGTTACAATAGAGGGTTTGCAACAAAAGCTAAGGGTGCGTCGTGACTTTCATCAACAAATTATCTGCCGCCTGGACGGCCAACGACTCGCTGCTGTGCGTGGGCCTGGATCCGGACATGGACAAACTGCCGGCGCAGTTCCGGAACGACCCGCAAGGCATCTACCACTTCTGCCGCGAAATCATCGATGCGACCGCCGACCTGGCGTGCTCGTTCAAGCCGCAGATCGCCTACTTCGCGGCGCTGTCCGCCGAAGCCCAGCTGGAAAAAATCTGCCACTACGTGCGCGACAATTATCCGCATATTCCGCTGATCCTGGACGCCAAGCGCGGCGACATCGGCGCCACCGCGCGCCAGTATGCGCGCGAAGCCTACGACCGTTACGGCGCCGACGCCGTCACCGTCAACCCGTACATGGGTTCGGATTCGGTGGAGCCTTACATGGAGTGGAGCGACCGCGGCGTCATCATCCTGTGCCGCACGTCGAACGCCGGCGGTTCGGATTTGCAGTTCCTGAACGTCGACGGCCAGCCGCTGTATCAGCACGTGGCGCGCCTGGTGGCGCAGAAGTGGAACGCCAACGGCCAGTGCGCGCTGGTGGTCGGCGCGACCTTCCCGGAAGAGCTGGCGCAGGTGCGGGCGATCGTCGGCGACATGCCGCTGCTGGTGCCGGGCATCGGCGCGCAGGGCGGCGATATCGCGGCCACCGTCAAGTCCGGCAAGACGGCCGCCGGCGCCGGCATGATGATCAATTCCTCGCGCGCGATCCTGTACGCGGCGCCGCAGGCGGGCGAAGACTTCGCCGCCGCCGCCCGCCGCGTGGCGCTGGAAACGCGCGACGCCATCAACCAGCATCGCGCCTAAGCCGGCCTAGTGCGCTGGAGCGATCAGCTCCACGTACTCGTACAGCTCGGCCAGGATCTGTTCGGCACGCTCATCGGCATCCTGTTGCAGATGGTCGATCTCGCCGAAGAACTGGTCGATGCTGCGCGCACCGCCGGCGCCTTCGTAGAAGCGCGCCGCGCGGTGCTGTTCCCAATGCTCCATCTCGCCTTCCGATAAAGTCTCGGGGAAGTTGCGCGCGCGGTAGCGGAACAGCAGCTCCAGCAGGCGCGGATCGCTGAACGACGGCGACGCCGTGGCCAGCCGGGCCGGGGTTTCCTTGCGCAGCGTGTCGAGCATGCGGCGGTCTTCCTTGCCGACGAAGCCGTTGTACAGATCCTCGTCCACATCGAGCTCGGCGCCGGCCGGGCGGTGGAATACCTGTTCCCACACGATGTCCATATTGCGGCCGGCCGCGGCCAGCGCGGCGTGCGCCTTGCCCTGCTCCAGGTCGATGCCCCATTTGGCCGCCATCGCCGGCGACAGCGTCTTCAGGTTGGACACCAGCATCGGCGACTTGTTCAGGTGGATGCTCTTGACCGGCAGCCGCGTCATGCCTTCCGGCAGCGCATCGGCGCGGCTGAAGATGCGGGTGCGGATGGTGTCGGCGTCCAGCGTGAACAGTTCGGTCGGATCGTAGGTGCAATCCCAGACGATCACTTCATTCTTGTTGGTCGGATGCGTGGCCAGCGGCCACACCAGCGCGATGCAGCCGCGCTCGGCCGGGAACATGCCGGACACGTGCAGGAAGGGCGCGCGCAGCGCCGGCGCCAGGTGCATGCCGATCTCGTCGGCCACGCGGTCCTTCTTGTGCAGCGCCAGGCAGAAGTCGAACAGCTTGGGTTGCTTTGCGCGGATCAGGCGGGCCAGCGCGATGGTGGCGCGCACGTCGGACAGCGCATCGTGCGCCGCCTCGTGCAGCAGGCCGTTGGCCTTGGCCAGGTGCTCCAGTTTGAAGCTGGGCTTGCCGTCCTCGCGCATCGGCCATTCCATGCCTTCCGGGCGCAGCGCGTAGGTCATGCGCACCACGTCCAGCAAGTCCCAGCGGCCGCACTGGTTTTGCCATTCGCGCGCGTACGGGTCGATCAGGTTGCGCCAGAACATGAAGCGGGTGATCTCGTCGTCGAAGCGGATGGTGTTGTAGCCGACGCCGATGGTGCCCGGCTTGGAGAAGGCTTGCTCGATGGTGGCGGCGAACTGGTGCTCGGGCACGCCCCGTTCCAGGCACTGCTGCGGCGTGATGCCGGTGATCAGGCAGGATTGCGGATCCGGCAGGAAATCATTGGCCGGCTTGCAATACAACATGATGGGCGTGCCGATCTCGTTCAGCTCGGCGTCGGTGCGGATCGCGGCGAATTGCGCCGGGCGGTCGCGGCGCGCCTGGGCGCCAAAGGTTTCGTAGTCGTGCCAGAGAAAGGTCTGTGTGGTCATAGGTGCGGTCAAGGGGGCTACAGTTATTCTTAAATCTGCCGATAATTACAGGATATTCCATCAGGAGCAACATCATGGCGACTCCAGTATCGGCAACATCGGGCAGTACGGCTGCCACGTCCAGCGCACCGGTCCAGGCCAGGGACGACAGCAATGTGTCGGTCGCCGCCAAGGCCAAGGCACAATTGAACGTGTCCATCGTACAAGCTTCCTTGACGGTTTCGCTGAATTCTTCCAACGAACCGCTGTCGGTGCTGCTGAAAACGGCGCTTACCGGCATCAACGAGGCGCTCAAGGACGATTTCGGCGACAACGCCATCCAGAACGCGGTATCGCAGGATAATACGCCGGAAGGCACGGCGAGCCGCATTGTATCGCTGTCGACGGCGTTTTACGAAGCGTATAAGCAGCAACATCCCGGCGAAGAGGGCGATGCGGTGCTGAACAAGTTCATGGAAACGCTGAAAAAAGGCGTGGACCAGGGCTTCGAGGAGGCGCGCGGCGTGCTCGACGGGCTGAAGGTGCTGAACGGCGACATCGCCAGCAATATCGACAAGACCTACGAGCTGGTGCAGAAGGGGTATGCGGACTTCGCGGCTGCGCACAAGGCGCAGCCGGTCAAGCAGAGCGAGGCTTAAGTCTTTACATCTTGTAGTTCAGGCCGATGAGGAACTGGCGTCCGAAGCGGTTGGTGTAGCGCGGGCGCAGTTGATCAGGGTCCGGGCCGCCACCGACGTTGCTGTAGTAGGTGACTTGGGTGTCGAGCAGGTTGTTGGCCTGGAGTAGGATGGACAAGCCTTTGTACGGGCCGGTCTCGAAGTTATACCCCAGCTGCATGTCCACCACCCGGTCGGCCGAGTGCGCGCTGATGAATTTCTGCAGGTAGACATCGGTCGACGTCGCCGTGAACGGTGCGCGGTAGCGCTCGCTCACGCGCGCCGAGAAGCCGTTCTTTTCATAGTAGGCCGTGGCATTGAAGGCGGTGCCGGACAAGCCGTCGAGCTTGACTTCGTTGCCTGCCTTGTCCTGCAGATCGCTGCCCAGGCGAGAGGCGCCGAGGATCACGCCGAAGCCGTCCAGCGACTTGCTCAGCAATTCCCCACCCAGTGCGGCCGACAGTTCCAGGCCATGCAGCGCGCCGCCGTTGCCGTTGACCGGGCGCGTGTACGAGCCGTAGCGCTGGACCACGATGTCGGCCGGCAGCGTCGATGGCCGCGGCAGGAAGTTGTTGTCGCGCTCGGTGGTACCGTCGAACACATAGCTGAGCAGCTTCTTGTGGAAGGCGGCGGCGGCCACGTAGCTGCGCTTGCCGAAATACTTTTCCAGCGACAGATCGGTGCCGTTGGCCAGCCAGGGCTTGAGCTCGGGATTGCCGCCGGAAGCGCCGGTCCATTCGCCGTAGTGGTCGCCCGGCTTGTCGATGATGCTCGGCGTGCTGGTGCCGGCGCGCAGCTGCTGCATATTCGGCCGCGCCATCGTCTTGGCCAGGCCGAAGCGCAGCACCCAGTCGTTCTTCAAGTCGGCGATCAGATTCAGGCTGGGCAGGAAGTTGCGGTAGCTGGCGCCGCCCGAGTGCGGGAACACCAGCTTGGGATCGGGCGTGACGTTGTTGCCGCGGTATTCGAAGCCGTCCGAGTTTTGCTTGGAGTACACCGCCTGCATGCCGAGGTTGCCGCGGATCTCGTAGCCGGCCACGGCGGTGTCGAGGTCGAGTTTGGCGTAGGCGGTGGAGATGCGTTCGTGCACGCCGTAGTCATTGCTTGCCTTGCCGCCGAACAGATCCTTGTTCGAGACCACGCCGCTGGCGACCACGTCCGGCGCGCTGATGCGCGGCACGTAGCCCAGGCCCGCCCATGACATGTCGATCGGGTCGCGCACTGCCGATGCCGGCACGTCGCGCACATAGCCGCCCTTGCCGTCGGAGGCGAGCAGCAGCAGGGTGTCGCCGTTGGTGATGACCTTGTCGCGCTTGGTGACGTTCAGGCCCAGGTCGATGCTGCGGAAGGGGCCGTCGAGGTCGCGCTTGGCGCTCAGGCGCAGCGTCTTGAGCTCGTCCTTGAGCGGGCGGGTGCGCACGCCGCCGGCCCAGGCCGGCGCGTCGCTGGTATGGTAGCCGTGGGCGTCGCCCAGCACCGTATCCTTGAAGGTGTTGGGATTGACCGGCGTGAACGATTGCGCGGAACCGTCGTACGGGATGTTCCAGCTGAAGGCGCTGCGCTGCCAGTTGTTGATGGCCTTGTTGAACGGCGCGCCGTAGACTTCATCGTATTCCTCGTCGCGCTTGTCGCGCGAGAAGCTCAGGTCGGCGATCCCCTTCCATTTGTCGGCCAGCTTGAGTTCGGTGTTCCAGCCCAGCGCGGCGATGCTGTCGCGGCGCCGCGTTTCGGCGTTGCCGATCACGAAGCTCAGGTTGTCGGCGGTGCCGGTGGTGGCATAGGTGTTGCGGCCGACCTGGGTCGTGCCGACATTGCTCAAGGTGATGCGGTTGGCGGCGGCGCCGTAGGCGTTGTACATATTCTCGCGGAAGAACACGCCCACTTCCTTGGTGTCGAAGCGCGAGTAGTAGAAATCCAGCGTGCTGTGCAGGTCGCGGTTGGGCTTGTACTCCAGCACGCCCATCAGGCCGGTGCGGGTGCTGCGCTTGGTGTTGGCCGTGGTGTCCCAGAACAGCGGCAGCAGCGCGCGGTTGTAGCCGTTGGCCGGCTGTTGCTGCGGCGGCGCGCCGTCGATGGGGATGCCGATCTGGTCGCGGAAGTTGGCCGTCTGCGTGCGCTTGATCTGGCTGCCGCGGTCGAGGCGGGCCAGGCCCAGCGCCACGCCGATGGTGTTGTCGGCAAACTGGTCGATGTAGGATGCGCTGAAGCGCTTGCCGATCGGCGAGGCGACGTCGCTGACCAGGGTGCCGTTGGAATTCTTTTCGGCGCGCAGGTTGAGCGCGACTTCGCGGCCGCGCGTGGCCAGCGGGCGGCGCGTGTGCAGGTCGATGGTGCCGGCCAGGCCCTGGCCGATCAGCGCGGCGTCCGGGGTCTTGTAGACCACGGCTCCGCCGATGAGCTCGGAAGGGAACTGATCCAGCTCGACGGCGCGCGATTCGCCCGAGCTGACCATCTCACGGCCATTGAGCAGGGTGCTGGAGAATTCGGGCGACATGCCGCGCACCGATACCCGGTCCACATTGCCGTCGCCGCCGCGTTCGCCGGTCACGCCGGGCAGCCGGGCCAGCGCCTCGGCGATGCTGGAATCGGGCAGCTTGCCCAGGTCCTCGGCCGACACCGCCTCGACGATGGAGGTGTTGCCGCGCTTGACGGTCAGCGAGTCTTCCAGGCTGCGGCGCAGGCCCTTGACGATGACGGTGTTGGCGGCGGGGGCCGGCTCGGCCGCGCTGACGGCTTCGGCTGGCGCCTGCTGGGCGTGGGCCGCCCCGCACAGCAGGACGGTGGCCGCGCAGGCGGCGGCGATGGGGTTCAGCCTGAACAGATTGTGGGCGCGGCGATGGGCGCGCTGGGAATTGAAGGTTTGCAAAGCAGACTCCGTGAATGATGTGGATGTAATCGATAAGATTCAGACGCGCAAACCGCTGACGCGTCTGCTATGGAAAGCTTTCCAATTTGGTGTTGAGTTATCCCCTAAAAAAGTACCGCCGCTCACTGAGTGAGTCTGTTGGCGGTGGACAAAAAATTACCTCATCTATGTGGCCAGGATCAGCGACCGTCTTGCACGCAGCGAAAACCCAATGCCCCGGCGCGGTCGCGCGCGGGCGCCATCAGCAGGTATTTGCCGTGTTCGGTGAGCTTGCGCGCCTGCGGGAAGTACCAGTGCGAACCGGCAGGCTGGTAGAAGCTGCCGCCGCGCAGGATGGCGGTGCGGGTATGCGCGTCTTGGAATTCATCGGTCCATTGCCACACGGTGGCGACCATGTCTTCGACGCCGAACGGACTGGCGCCCTGCGGATGCTGGCCGACCGGCGGCAGCGGCGGCAGCTCGCGCGCCGACGACGGCGCCGGCACCAGCGCGGCATTCCATTCATTGCCCCAGGGGTAGAGGCGGCCGTCGCTGCCCTGGGCCGCGTACTGCCATTCCCACTCATGGGGCAGGCGCTTGCCGGCGGCCTTGCAATAGGCGCGGGCGTCTTCGATCGACACCCAGGTGACGGGGCTGTTCGCCTCGGCAGGGCGGGGCGCGCCGTCTTGCCAGTGGCGCAGGAAGTTGTGGGCGTCGGCCGGACGGTAGCGGGCGCCGTCGACGAAACGCTGGAACTCGCGATTGGTGACAGGGTAGCGGTCGATGTAGAACGCGGCCAGCTGCATGCGCCGGAAGTGGCCGCGGCGCGGCGCGTCTTCCCACGGATACTGGACGTCCATGCCGGGCCGGTTTTCGCCTTCGATCTCGATGCCGGTCACGCGGAAGTCGAAGCTGCCGGCCGGCACGCCGACCATGCCGGCCGGCGCCTGGCCGGCGCGCCCGGTGGCGGCGATGGGGACCGCCGTCTGCGGCAGGAATTCCCAGTTGCCGGAATACGATTGCAGCGGCTTTTGCGCCAGTGCGCGCATGGTCGCCAGCAGGGGAGCGACGTCGGCCGGAATCTGCGCGCCTTCGAATTGCAGCACCGCGCCGTAGCCGCGCGCTTCGAGCGGCAGGTCGAGCACGGCCTGGCCGCCATCGATGCGCGCTTGCAGTTCGCGGCCGTGCCACAGGTCCAGGTAGCGCTGTCCGGCGCGATGGTCGATGCGCAGGATGCCTTCGTCGATGTTGAACTCGTTGCGGTTGACCAGCGTCCACAGGCTGCGGCCGGCGCCGGGGAAGCGGCTGGCGTAGACGCCGTAGTGCAGCGTCGGCACATGGGGCGTCCATTGCGCGCTCACCAGCAGCTCCGGCACGGCGCGGTAGATGGTGGAGATGCGGCGCAGGGCTTCGCCGTCGCGCGGCGTCATGCGGTTCCACCAGCCCCAGACGTTTTCCCAGCTCTGCACGCCGACGCCGTTGAAGAAGGCCGCCTGGAAAGTGTTGCTGCGGTCCGTGGCCCAGCGATCGCTGACGTGCGGCATGTGGCGCGGTTCCAGCCACTTCCATTTGCTCACCAGCGGCACCGGCGAGCCGTCCCAGTAGGCCCAGCTTTGGAGATTGTTGGCCAGCATGGCGTCGTCCTTGAACGACAGTTCCGGCTCCAGCACCAGCGCGTGGCCGGTCTTGGCGGCGGCGTCGGCGTAGGCTTGCGGCAGGCCGTTCATGGTGTCGCCGTTGATGCCGTCTGCGCCGACCTCGGCCATGAGGAGGGCGGTCGCGTCGGCCGGCGCCATGCCCGGATCGCGCGAACCGCCGTCCCACGGCAGCGTCGGGAAGAACACGCGCACGCCCTGGCGCTGGAACTCCTGCACCATCTGGCGCGTGGCGGCCACGCCGCCCGGCAGGTCGCGCAGCAGGTCCCACTGGTTGCGGTGATCGATGCCCATGTTCGGGTAGAGCGGCCACAGCAGGACGCTGTCGATGCCGCCGTAGCGGCGCTTCAGGTCGTCCAGGAAGCGCTGCACCGTGTAGCGCCGGGTGACGGGATCGTACAGGTAGCGGTCTTCGATCATCGCCTGGGTCTGGATGAAATTCTTCTGCGTCCAGCGCAGTTCCGGGCGCCGGTACTGCGCATCGTCGTAGCCGATTTTAGCCAGGTGCCTGGTGCGCCAGTCCTGCATGGCCGCCAGCCATGAGGGCTGGGCGCTCGCGGTGTCGCGCTTCCAGTTGTTCAGGCGCGCCAGCCAGTCCGGTTCGCCGAGGTCCATTTGCGCAGGCCCGGTGAGCTGGCTCTCGCGCACCGCGAACGGCAGCGCTTCCGCGGCCCGGGCGGCGTGCAGCGCGCACAGGGCCAGCGCCGGCCAGCAGGCGGCAAGACGCCGTGCCAGGATGGTGGGGACGCTCTTTTCGCCTGTGTTCATTGCCAGTCTCCGTCGTAGTCAAGATGGTGAAGTACCGCTATCGAGCATGTTGGCGGTTTTGAAATATTGCAAAGCAAACGTTTGCGCAAACGTTTGCCAAGGTAGACTAGCTATTTAAAGTTGTCAATATAAACATCGAAAATCTGCCGCGGCCGTGCCAAAATCGGGCGCCGGGCAGAATTCGCCGAGATTTTCTTGACAATCGATAAACGAATAGCTACCGTAGAAAACGTTTGCGCAAACGTTTTCTTTTTTGCGCGTCCTGTCAGGCAGATGCATTTTTCGATGGAGATGTCAGGTGGTAGCTTACAAATTCAAGATGGTCGTGGCCGTTGCTGCGGCATTGCTGGCGCTGGCGCCGGCGCAGGCACAGGACAAGCCGCGCGTCGGCCTGGTGATGAAGTCCTTGTCCAACGAGTTCTTCAAGAACATGGCCGACACCGCGCGGGCCTACCAGGTCAAGCGCGGCGATTTTGATCTAAAGGCGGTCGGCATGAAGGACGAGACCGACGTCGATTCCCAGGTGGTGGCCGTCGAGAGCATGACGGTGCAAAAGTCGCACATCATCGTGCTGGCGCCGGCCGATTCGCGGGCCATGGTGGCGCCGGTGGTCAAGGCGCTCAAGGCCGGCATCATGGTCATCAACATCGACGTCGCGCTGGACGAGGCCGCCAAGAAGAAGGCCGGCATCGAGCTCGCCTTCATCGGCCCGGACAACCGCGAGGGCGCCAGACTGGCCGGCGATGCGCTGGGCAAGGCGCTCAAGCCCGGCGACAAGGTGGTCATCATCGAAGGCAATCCGGGCGCCGACAATGGCCAGCAGCGCAAGGCCGGCTTCCTGGACGCGGTCAAGCAGCACGGCCTGAACCTGGTGGTGTCGCGCAGCGCCATGTGGGGAACGGACGAGGCCAACCAGGTGTTCACCAAC
Organism: Duganella sp. HH101; assembly: GCF_001758795.1. Taxonomy (NCBI): domain Bacteria; kingdom Pseudomonadati; phylum Pseudomonadota; class Betaproteobacteria; order Burkholderiales; family Oxalobacteraceae; genus Duganella; species Duganella sp. HH101. The sequence goes on from NZ_LRON01000002.1 coordinate 477,268, forward strand.
ATCCTGACGGCCCATCCCGATATCAAGGGGGTGATGGCGGCCAACGATTCGATGGCGGTGGGCGTCGTCAAAGCCATCGACGCGGCCGGCAAGAGCGGCAAGATCAAGGTGGTGGGCTTCGATAACATCCCGGCCGTGCGGCCGCTGATCAAGTCGGGCAGGATGCTGGCCACCGTGGACCAGTTCGGCGCCGAGATGGCGGCCAATGCGATCGACCTCGGCCTGAAGGCGCGCAAGTCCGGCGTGCCGCTCAAGGGCTGGGTCAAGACGCCGGTCGCGCTGGTCACAGCCGCCGACCTGAAGTAGGCCGCCGCCACCATGCCCGCTGCCATTGACACCCAGGCCGACACGCCGGCGCTGCGCATCCGCGGCGTGAGCAAGCGCTATCCGGGCGTGATCGCGCTCGACGGCGTTGACCTTGACCTGTATGCCGGCAGCGTTCACGCGCTGGCCGGCGAAAACGGCGCGGGCAAGTCCAGCCTGATCAAGGTGCTGTCCGGCACGGTGGCGCCGGACGGCGGCAGCATGGCGCTGGCCGGCGTGCCGTATTGCCCGCACAGTCCGCTCGACGCCATGCAAAGCGGCATCCGCGTGGTGCACCAGGAATTGCTGATGCTGGAACACCTGACGGTGGCCGAGAACCTGCTGTTTTCCGCCTTGCCGCGCACCCGCTTCGGCTTGATCGACCGGGCGCAACTGCACCGCCGCACCAGCGAGCTGTTGAGCCTGGTGGGGCTGGATGATGTCTCGCCCGGCCAGACCGTTCATACGCTGGGCATCGCCCAGCGCCAGTTGATCGAGATCGCCAAGGCCTTGTCCGGCGCCAGCCGCATCATCGTGCTGGACGAGCCGACCGCGACGCTGACCGCGCGCGAAAGCACGCGCCTGCTGGACCTGATCGTCCGCCTGCGCGACAGCGGCGTGGCGATCCTGTTTGTATCGCACCATTTGCAGGAACTGTTCGCGGTGTGCGACCGCGTCACGGTGCTGCGCAACGGCCGCTCGGTGACGACCGAGCCGATCGCCGCCCTCACGCCGCGCAAGCTGGTCAACCTGATGGCCGGCTGCGACGTGCCGGCGCTGCCGGCCCGCGTGCGGCCGGACGCCGCCGCCGCCGCGCCCGCGCTGCGCGTCGACGGCTTGCGCTTCCGTGGGCAGGGGCAGGGCAAGACCATCGACTTCGCGGTGGGCAAAGGGGAGATCGTCGGCATCGCCGGCCTGGTCGGCAGCGGCCGCACCGAAACCCTGCGCGCCATCTTTGGCGCCGACGCCATGCAGGCCGGCCGGCTGCTGCGCGACGGCGTGCCGGTGCGGGTGCGCAGCCCGGCCGAGGCCATCGCCCACGGCATCTGCCTGGTGACGGAAGACCGCCGGGGCGAGGGCTTGTTGCTCGACATGCCGATCCGCGCCAATCTGTCGCTGGCCACGCTGGAGCGCAACGCCCGCGCCGGCTGGCTACAGCGCGCCCGCGAAAGCGAGGCCGCCGAGGCCATGGCGCGGGCGCTGCACATCCGCATGCACGGCGTCGAGCAGGCGCCGCGCACGCTGTCCGGCGGCAACCAGCAGAAGGTCGTGCTCGGCAAGTGGCTGTTGCGCGAGCCGGCGGTGCTGCTGCTCGATGAGCCTAGCCGAGGCGTCGACGTGGTGGCGCGCGCCGAGATCCACCGCCTGCTGCTGGCGGCCGCCGACGGCGGCATGGCGCTGGTGGTGGCCTCGTCCGACCTGGCCGAACTGATGGAGATCGCCGACCGCATCGTGGTGCTGTCGCGCGGGCGCGTCGCCGGCGAGGTGGGCCGCGATGACTTTGATGAAACCCGCATTCTTGAACTCGCATACAGCGAACTGATGCACTCTGGAGAACCCGATGTCGAAACCGTCTGACAGCGCCGTCGCCGCGCCGGCCTATCCCGCCACCCTGCTGCCGTCCGGCTTGCGCGCACTGGTGCGCGAATCGGGCATCGCGCTGGCCTTGCTGCTGCTGGTCGCCGTGTTTTCCATGCTGTCGCCGCTGTTCCTGACGGCCGACAACGTCAGCAATATCTTCACCCAGATCGCCATCAATATCTGCCTGGCGGTCGGCATGACGTTCGTGGTGCTGATCGGCGGCATCGACTTGTCGGTGGGGTCGCTGACCGCGCTGTGCGCGGTGGTGGCCGGCACCGTGCTCAAGCTCGACAGCCTCAGCGTCGGCATGGCGATCGCGCTGGCGGTGGCGGCCAGCATCGCGGTCGGCGCCGTGTGCGGGCTGATCAACGGCTGCGTGGTCAGCCGCTGGGGCGTGCCGTCCTTCATCGTCACGCTGGGCATGCTGTACGTGGCGCGCGGCGCCGCGCTGCAATGGACCGACGCCCGCTCGATCTATGAATTCCCCGACCTGTTCAACGAGTTCGGCACGGCGACGGTGGCCGGCATGCCGGCGCTGTTCCTGGTGGCGCTGGCGCTGGTGGGCCTGGCGTGGCTGGTGCTCACGCGCACCGTGTTCGGCCGCATCATCTACGCCATCGGCAACAACGAAGAGGCGGTGCGCCTGGCCGGGCACGATGTGTTCCGCTACAAGATCCTGGCCTTTACCATCTGCGGCGCCGCCGTCGGCATCGCCGCCGTGCTGTACATGACGCGGCTGACGGTGGCCAGCCCCATCCTGGGCGTGGGCTTCGAACTGAACGCCATCGCCGCCGTCGTCATCGGCGGCACCAGCCTGGCCGGCGGACGCGGGTCCATCATCGGCACGCTGCTGGGCGGCTGCATCATCGGCGTGCTGGCCAATGGCCTGGTGTTGATCGAGGTGGGCGATTTCGTGCGGCAGATGATCACCGGGGTGGTGATTATTCTCGCCGTTATACTCGACACCTACCGTTTGCGCAAAACCACCCGCAGCTAGCGGACGCACAGCGTGTGGGCCGCCGCCCATCCGACCATTCAATTTATCCGCAGGGAGTGAGCAGCAGTTTATGGCCAATATCAAGGATGTCGCACTGCGCGCCGGCGTGTCGGTGTCGACCGTTTCGCACGTCGTCAACGGGACGCGCTTCGTCAGCAAGGAGGCGCGCGAAAGCGTCGAGGACGCCGTGCGCGTACTGGGCTACGTGCCCAGCGCCGTTGCCCGCAGTTTGAAGAGCAACAACACGCGCACCTTCGGCATGGTGATACCGAATAACTCCAATCCGTATTTCGCGGAGATCATCCAGGGCGTGGAGGAGCGCTGCTACGCCGCCGGCTACAACGTCATCATCTGCAACTCCAACGACGATCCCGAACGCCAGGCCTCGTATATCCGGGTGCTGGCCGAGAAGCGCGTGGACGGCCTGATCCTGGTGGCGGCCGGCAGCGACGAGATCGTCCGCGCCACCATCGGCGAATTGAAGATCCCGCTGGTGCTGCTCGACCGCGAGGTGGCCGAGCTCGACTACGACCTGGTCGAAGTCGACCATGTGGCGGGCGGCCTGATCGCCACGCGCCATTTGCTGGAGCTGGGCCATCCCCGCGTCGCCTGCATCAGCGGGCCGTCCGGCTTGTCGCCGAGCTCGCAGCGCAACGCCGGCTGGAAGCAGGCGCTGGCCGACGCCGGCGTCGAGCGCTTCGACAGCGACCTGGTGCGCGGCGACTTCACGCCGCTGGGCGGCTACCTGGCCATGCAGGAGCTGCTCAAGTGCACGCCGGCGCCCAGCGCGGTGTTCGTCTGCAACGACCTGATGGCGATCGGCGCGCTGGCGGCCGCGCGCGAGGCCGGCGTCTGCGTTCCGGACCAGCTGTCCATCGTCGGCTTCGATGATATCGACCTGGCGGCTTACTCTGCGCCGCCGTTGTCGACGGTGGTGCAGCCCAAGCTGACCATCGGCACGCTGGCCGCCGAACTGCTGCTGGAACGGGTGGAGGAACATCGCGACAGCCAGCGCCACATCGTGCTGGCCCCGGAGCTGAAACAACGCGCGTCGACGGCTCCCTATCGGCGTCCGGAGGGGGCACATGAAGCGTAGCGACCCCGCCGCCGGTGCTGCCGCCAAGCCGGTAGTGGTGGTCGGCTCCCTCAACATGGACCTGGTGTTCCGGGTGCCGCGCGTGCCGGCGGCCGGCGAAACGCTGCATGGCCATGGCTACACGACCTCGCCCGGCGGCAAGGGCGCCAACCAGGCCGTCGCCTGCGCCCGTCTCGGCTGCCCGGTGGCGCTGGTGGGGCAGGCGGGCCGGGACGGCTACGGCGACGACCTGTGCGCGGCGCTGAGCGCCAACGGCGTCGATATCCGCCACGTCCGGCGGACCGGCGACGCCACCGGCGTGGCGATGATCATGGTCGACGACCAGGGCCAGAACCGCATCGTGCTGGCGGCCGGCGCGAACGGCGCGCTGCGCCCGGCCGATGTCGACGCCGCCGGCGAGCTGATCGCGGGCGCCGGGCTGCTCATCGTGCAGCTGGAAGTGCCGGCGGCGGCCGTGCTGCAAGCCTTGCGGCTGGCGGCGGCGGCCGGCGTGCCGGCGCTGCTCAACCCGGCGCCCGCCCAAGCCTTGCCCGATCCGTTCTGGCCATTGATCGACATCCTGGTGCCCAACGAAAGCGAGGCCAGCCTGCTGACCGGCATCGCCGTCACCGACGTGCCGAGCGCCTACCAGGCGGCGCAGCAGCTGCGCGCGCGCGGTGCGCGCCGCGTGCTGGTCACGCTCAGCGACAAGGGCGTGGTGCTGCTCGATGAGCTGGGACCGCGCCACCTGCCGGCGCGCGCGGTCAGCGCGGTCGATACGACGGCGGCCGGCGACACCTTCATCGGCGCGCTGGCGACCGGCCTGCACGAGGGCTTGACGCTGGATGAGGCGGCGGCCTTCGGGCAAAGCGCCAGCGCCCTGTGCGTGATGCGGGCGGGCGCGCAGCCATCCATTCCTTACCGGCATGAGCTGACGCCCTGATGCCGTCCCACCCACCATCGAACGAGGAAGCGCTGATGCCAGCCATTGCCCCCACTTGCACCCCATCCGCCGCGCGCACGCGCCTGGCCCTGGGCCTGGCCGCCGGCCTGTTCTGCCTTCACGGCGCAGCGTGCGCGCAGGCGTTGAACGTCGACGTGATGTCGTTTAACGTCCGGGTGCCGGTCGACCCGGCGCCGCATGACTGGGCCTCGCGCAAGGCGCGCGTGGCGGGGCTGGTGCGGCAGCAGCAGCCGGATTTCCTGGGCCTCCAGGAAGCGGTGCCCGAGGTGGTCGCCGACCTGCGCCTGGCCCTCGGCGAGTACGCCGCCATCGGACGCGGCCGCGAAAGCGACGGCGGCGGCGAGGGCACGCAGATTTTCTACCGCACGGCGCGCTGGCGCATCGATGCGCTCGACCAGGGGACGGTCCAACTGTCGTCGACGCCGGACGTGGCCGGCTCCAACGACTGGGGCATGCAATGGCCGCGCATCGCGACCTGGGCGCATCTGCGCGAGCAGGCCAGCGGACGCGGCGTCTACGTCTACAACACGCATTTCCCGCTGAAGCCGGAGGAGCGCGAACAGGCCGCCCGGCTGCTGGCCAAGCTGATTGCCGCCCGCAAGCAGCCCGGCGATCCGGTTGTGCTGACCGGCGACTTCAACGCCTGCGAGCAGGAACCGGCGGTGCGCTACCTGCTCGGCGAGGCCGGTTCGCCGCTGGCGCTGCGCGACAGCTATCGCGCCGTGCATGGCGACGCCGCCGCCGTCAGCTTCCATGCGTTCGGCAAGGAGCGGAATATGTGCCGCATCGATTACATCCTGGCCTCGCCCGATGCCGGCGTTGCGCGCGCCGAGGTGCTGGTCGATGGCCAGGACGGCCAGGGTTTTGCGTCCGACCACTATGCGGTCGTTGCCAGATTGTCGCTGGGGGCAGGGCAGCCGAAGCCGCGCTGAGCCGGGCTTGCGCGGCTCAGGCCGGCGGTTCGTGATGGGCCACGCGGTTGCGGCCCAGTTCCTTGGCGCGGTAGAGCGCGCCGTCGGCGGCGGCGATCAGCGCCGATTCGTCCTGCCCCGCCTGCAGCGTCGCCACGCCGAACGAGGCCGTCACGTGCGGCAGCGGCAGGCGCATATCGCCAAACACCACGGCCTGCTGCATGCGCTCGCACAGGCGCTCGGCCACCGCCACCGCGACCTTGTCGCTGGTGTCCGGCAGCAGCACCATCATTTCCTCGCCGCCGTAGCGCACGGCGAAATCGGTGGGCCGCAGCGCGCTGCTGAGCACGTGGGCGGCGGCGCGCAAGGCCTGGTCGCCGGCCAGGTGGCCGTGGCTGTCGTTGAATTTCTTGAAATGGTCGAGGTCGATCATGATCAGCGCCAGCGGCGCGTGCGAACCCTGCGCGGTGGCGACCATGGTCGGCAGCAGGTCGTTGAGCCAGGCGCGGTTGTACAGGCCGGTCAGGCCGTCGATCATCGACAGCTGGCGGTAGAACTCGCCCAGCTTCTGGCGCCGGCGCAGCTGCGCGTTGGCGGCGCGGATGCGGAAGGACAGCAGCCGCAGCAGGTTGCGCGCCAGCACATTCGATTCATCGATCAGCTTCCACACCAGGTCGGCTTCGATGACCAGCACTTCGCTCTGCTCCAGCGCGGTGATGCTGGACAGGTTGGCTTCCTCGTCCAGCACCGATTGCTCACCCACGCTTTCGCCCGGCAGTATCTTGCTGACGGTGCCGTCGGCCATGCCGGTGCGGGTGTCGGTGGCCACCGACAGCGCGCCGCGCAGCACGATGTAGAGCCGGGCGCGGTTCGACTCGGCCACCGCCTGGCCGCTTTCCAGCAGCATCACGGGGCAGTGCGCCAGCAGCCTGGCGAGGGCGGCGTCATCGTCCGAATTGCGCAACAGTTGCAAGTCGCTGATCTGGTAGCCGGAGCCGCCGAATGTGCTGATTTGTTTCAAAGTCGTCTTTCGAGGTGCTGATGGGCAAGCAAGCTAATCATAGCTGAACTGTCCTGGGCACTGTGTAAATTTCGTCCCTGTAGTTGTTGCGCGATGTATCCGCAGATGCTTCAATACCGCCATTGCCCACACTGGATGAGAACATGGAATATACCGACGCGATCGGCAACAAGCACCCGGCCGATCCGAACGCCCGCATCGTCTCGCTGGTGCCGTCGATTACCGAGCTGCTGTGCGACCTGGGCCTGGCCGGGCAACTGGTGGGCCGCACCGGCTTCTGCATCCATCCGGCCGAGGTGGTGCAGGCCATTCCCAAGGTGGGCGGCACCAAGGATGTGAATATCGACAAGATCCGCAAGCTGGCGCCGACCCATCTGGTGGTCAATATCGACGAGAACGAAAAGCCGACCGTCGAGCTGCTGGCGGAATTCATTCCGCACATCGTCGTCACCCATCCGCTGCGTCCGCGCGACAACCTGGAGCTGGCCCGGCTGATGGGCGGCGTGTTTTGCCGCGAGCCGGCGGCGGCCGGGTGGTGCGCGGCGTTCGAGGCGGAGTACGCGCTGCTGCGCGCCATGCCGCCGTCGCGGCCGCAGACGATGTTGTACTGCATCTGGCAAGACCCGTGGATGACGGTGTCGCGCGACACTTACATCGCCCGCATGCTGGAGGAAATCGGCTGGAGCGTGCCGGACCTGGGCGAGCAGCGCTATCCGCGCTTCGAATGGTCGGCCGAGCTGATGGATGGGGTGGATGGGGTGTTGCTGTCGAGCGAACCGTATCGCTTCACCGAGGCGCATGCCGATGCGCTGGAAAAGCAGCTGGGCAAGCCGGTGCTGCTGGTCGATGGGGAGATGATGTCGTGGTATGGCAGCCGGTCGCTGCAGGGCTTGAGGTACTTGAGGGAGCTGGCACGGCGCTAGCTCCCTCCCGATGGAATTATTCGGTGTCGTCGACGTCGGCTTCGGCCGGCACGGCGCCGTTGGCGTGGCGCTTGTCCTTGTCATGCAGGCGGCCCAGGGCGCTGTCGATGGCGCGCTTGAGTTTTTCCGCCGAGCCGCCGATGGCCTGGTGCAGCGTGGCGGCGTGATCGCTGACGGCGATCGGTTGATACCCGGTGACGCGGGCTTCCATCAGGCAGCGGTTGTCGCCGTCGGCCGATTTCTGCACCAGGTTGTCGCTCAGGTGGACTTCGACGCGGGTGATCTGCTCGCCGAAGCGGTGGAGGGCATTGCTGACGACCGTTTGTACATGTTCATCCAGACCGGCGTGGCGGTCGATGGTTTTGTCGGCATTGATATTGATTTGCATACGCTTGCTCCTGTTTGTTGAACTGCAAAACAATATTACTCCTTTTCTCCTTAGGTTCGCGTTAAGTCGCTAACGTTGAGCTAGCCATTGATGAGCGAAGCGGCAATATTGATCGATAAACCGAGGATGGCCAGGTTGTAGAAGAAGCACAGCACGGACTGGCCCAGCACCACCTGGCGCATGGCGCGGCTGCGTACGGCCACGTCCGAGGTCTGCACCGCGACCGAGATCGTGAACGAGAAATACAGGAAATCCCAGTAGTTCGGCGTCAAGGCCTGGTCGGGGAATTCGAGCGGCTTCTCGCCGTCGTCCTTGATGTAGTACAGATGGGCGTAGTGCGAGCAGAACATGGTGCCTATCATGAACCACGAGCCGGTCAGCGTCAGCGCCACGAAGCCGTAGTGCAGCGCCATGTCGGCCGTCTTCAGGTCCTTCAGCGTCGACAGCTGCGAGACGATGGCCGCCAGGCTGATCATGATGGCCACCGACAGCGTGGCCAGGATCACCGGCCCTTTTTCATCCTGGCGGCAGGCGGCGCGCTTGATGTCGTGCTGGTCGGCGCGCATCATCATCCAGGCCATCATCAGCAGGTAGGACCAGACGACGATATTCCAGGCCGTCAGCAGGCGGGCCAGCAGCGGCCAGGCGTGCGGCAGCAGCGGGCCGACCACGACGCCCAGCGCGACGGCCAGGCTCAGGTGGGGGCGACTGTGGATGATGCCGGGCAGCGGGATGCGTAGAGTCATTGCTTGTCCTCATGAGGGAAACGGTCCATGCGCGACAGTACAGGGAACAGCACGGCCCAGGCGCCGGTCACGGCCAGCGTGGCGGCGCCGCCGAACAGCACCGCGCGCGTCAGGCCCATCCAGCCGGCGGTCAGGCCGGACTCGAATTCGCCCAGTTCGTTGGAGGCGCCGATGAACACCGAGTTGACGGCGCTGACGCGGCCGCGTATCGCGTCCGGCGTTTCGTACTGCACCAGCAGGTGGCGCACGTAGACGCTGATCATGTCGCCGGCGCCCATCAGGAACAGCGCGACCAGCGCGACGATGAAGGTGGAGGTCGCGCCCAGCACCAGCGTGCAGACGCCGAACACGCCGACGCCGCCCAGCATCCACAAGCCGACCCGGCGCGTGATCGGGAAGAAGGCCAGCGCGATCGAGCAGAGGGCGGCGCCGGCGCCGGGCGCGGTGCGCAGCATGCCGAGGCCGGTCGGGCCGACGTGCAGCACGTCGTGCGCCAGCGCCGGCAGCAGCGCGGTGGCGCCGCCGAACAGCACGGCAAACAGGTCGAGCGAGATGGCGCCCAGCACCACCGGCTTGGACCAGACGAAGCGCAAGCCTTCGAGCACGGTGTGCCAGGTGGCTGGCTCGCGGTTGCTCGGCTGCTTGACCGATTTGACCAGGCTCATCATCACCACCGCGGCCACCAGCAGCGCCGAGGAAATCATATACACCGTTTTCGGTCCGGCCAGGTAGAACAGGCCGCCCAGCGTGGGGCCGAGGATGACGGCGACGTGGAAGCTCGACGAGCTGAGCGCGACGGCCTTGCTGAAGCTTTCCGGCGGCACCAGGTTGACCAGGATGGCTTGCGTGGCCGGCCCCATGAAGGCGCGCGCGCTGCCGAACAGCACCAGCACGGCAAACACCGGCCACACGGCGCCGAGCCCGGCGACGGTGAAGGCCAGCAGCATCAGCCCGCACAGCAGCTGCGCGCCCAGCGCCAGCGCGATCAGGTTGCGGCGGTCGTAGCGGTCGGCGGCGTGGCCGGCGATCAGGATCAGCAGCAGGAAGGGCGCGAACTGCGCCAGGCCGATCAGGCCGAGGTCGAACAGGTTGTGGGTCAGCGCATAGACTTGCCAGCCGATGGCGACGTTCTGCATCTGGACCGCCACGGTGGCGAGGGTGCGGGCGGAAAGGTAGAGGGTGAAGTTACGGTGGCGCAGGACGCTGAAACCGTTGGACGAGCTCGAACTGTCGGACATGGGCGCTTTCAGGGAGCAGAGCCTGGGGACTCTGCATCCCTGTCTGCTCCCGGTGGGGATGGATGCTTGCTGGTTAAGGCTTGTTGATGTCGGCTTCGGTGGTGAAGGCGTCGGCGTAGAACTCCTCCTCCGGCAGGCGGCATTGCGCGACAAAATCGCGCTTGGCGGAATCGACGACGATGGGCGCGCCGCAGGCATACACCTGGTGGCCGGACAGGTCGGGCAGGTCGGCCATGACGGCGGCGTGCACGAAGCCGGTGCGGCCGGTCCAGTGGTCTTCCGGCTGCGCGGCCGAGATCACCGGCACGTAGCTGAAGTTCGGCAGGATCGCTTCCCACTGGCGGCACAGCGCGTCCATGTACAAGTCCTGCGGGCGGCGGCCGCCCCAGTACAGCACCATCTGGCGCTGCGAATCCTGCGCGCGCAGGTGTTCGATGATGGCCTTGATCGGCGCGAAACCGGTGCCGGAGGCCAGCAGCACCATCGGCTTGTCGCTGTCCTCGCGCACGAAGAAGGTGCCCATCGGGCCTTCGAAGCGCAGGATGTCGCGTTCCTTCATGGTGCTGAACACCTGGTCGGTGAACAGGCCGCCCGGCATGTGGCGGATGTGCAGGCTCAATGGCTGGTCCTGGTCCGGCGGCGAGGCCAGGCTGTAGCTGCGGCGCTTGCCGTCGCGCAGCATGAATTCGATGTACTGGCCGGCGCGGAATTTCAGCGTTTCGTTGGCCGGCAGTTGCAGCGTCATGACGACCACGTCCGGCGCCATTTTTTCCATGGTCGCCACGCGCGACGGCATCTTGCGGATCGGGTAGTCGTCGCTGCCGGCCACTTCGCGCGCTTCGATGGTCAGGTCCGAGTGCGCGGTGGCGCAGCAGAACAGCGCCTGGCCGGCCGCTTCCTCGTCCTTGCTGAGCGCGCGTTCCTGGTGCGCCTTGTGCGTGACCGAACCGGCAATCACTTTGCCTTTGCAGGAGCTGCATGCGCCATTCTTGCAGCCGTAGGGCAGGCCGACGCCGGCGCGCATGGCCGCGGCCAGCACGGTTTCGTCTTCCTCGCAGCTGAATTGATGGCCGCTGGGCTGTACAGTAATTTGAAACGTCATACAATCCTTCAAATGAAAAAACTCACTAGTCAAAAATTCAAGCTGCCGCGCCTGCTGATCGTGGGCTGCGGCGATGTCGGCATGCGGCTGTTGCCGCTGCTGCGTCCGTATTTCCGCGTGTTCGCCACCACCAGCCAGCCGTCGCGCTGCGCCGAATTGCGCGCGATGGGCGCCGTGCCGCTGGTGGCCAACCTGGACCAGCCCGCCACGCTGCGGCGCCTGGCCGGGTTGGCGGCCTATGTCGTGCACCTGGCGCCGCCGCCCGCCGAGGGCGTGCTGGACAGCCGTACGCGCTGTCTGACCGCCATTTTACCTGAGCATGCCCGTATGGTTTATGTCAGCACCACCGGCGTCTACGGAGATTGCGGCGGGGCGTTGTTCGACGAGAGCCGTCCGGTGGCGCCGCGCAACGCGCGTGCGCTGCGCCGGGTGGACGCCGAGCGGGTGTTGCGGGGCTGGGCGCGGCGGGCCGGCGCGCAATTGTCCATCCTGCGGGTGCCGGGCATTTACGCCGGCGACCGCCTGCCGCTCAAGCGCCTGCAGGCGGGGACGCCGGCGCTGATCGAGGCGGACGATGTCTACACCAACCACATCCACGCCGACGACCTGGCGGCCATCATCGTCAAGGCCCTGTTCCGGGGCGGACCGAACCGGGTGTATCACGCGGTGGACGACAGCGATATGAAAATGGCGGCGTATTTCGATGCGGTGGCCGATGCCTTCCAGCTGCCCAGGCCGCCGCGCCTGCCGCGTGCTGAATTGCAACAGGTGGTGACGCCGGCCCTGTTGTCCTTCATGTCCGAATCGCGGCGGCTAGGCAACGGCCGCATCAAGCGCGAGCTGGGCGTGCGGCTGCGTTATCCCACCGTGGCGCAGATGCTGGCGACGCGCTGATCAGGCGCGTGGCGGGCGTTTCTTCTGCTGTACGCGCTGCTGCTGCTTCTTCTGGGTCTGTACCTTGTTCTGTTTGGCTTCGTACAGGGCGACGGCGTCGGCGCGGGCCTGTTCCGGATTGCGCAGCTCAGGCTGGTCGTCGTGCTTGACGAAATACTCGGCGTCCTGGGCGTCGACCACCAGTTTGATGGCGGCGGCGTCGTCCAGGTCGTAGATTTCGTGGAGCAGGGTTGTTACTTCGTCGAGGAATTCTTCGTAGGTCATGGGAAATGTAAAAACAAGTAAAGACAGGGCGGAAATTGCACTAATGCAGGCCGTTTTTGTAGCGTTTGTGCCAAAATGGCAACGCGTTTTGGCTGATCTATATCAATCAAGTCGTCACATGATACGATATTGTTAGCTATCTTACGAAGGAGCCATGCGCATGCCAGCCACTTCCCATCCTACCAAGGAACAGGTTCGTGCCTACATGCATCAGCGTGAGTGCGATCACCGCCCTCCGCCGACTCCCGACGAGATCCGCCGCCAGCTAGGCTGGCACCAGTATCCAGACGGCATAGGTTTTCCCGCCGCATCCTCCTTGCTCCTCCCAGGCACTATCGCCCAACTGGCCGCCTTGATGGCCGTTGAATGGTGTTTTCGTGCCGCCGGCCTTAGCCGTTCCAGCTGAATTTACAAAGATTTATACCTTTTCTTACAACAAATATCTTCCTAGCATAAGAAATAGGGGTAAAATCTCTCTAAATCTCACAGAAATGTCTGATGAGTTAGCCGTTCGTTAACGTAAACGTGTATTATCTCGGCTAAGCACTAAAAACCGGCATAAATGTCTGTGTTTTGTAGTGCTTCATTGGTAATAGAGCTAAAAATTTTTTTTACCCATGTGTCGTTTTTTGTCTAAGACGGCCAGAAACCTACTTAAAAACATTATGTCTATCAAAGAAATCACCGCATCGCCGACCTACAACCCAAACCGCGTGCTGGACGCCATCATCGAGAAGCTGCAACTGAAAAATGATGCCGCCCTGTCCCGCGCACTGGAAGTAGCGCCACCGGTCATCAGCAAGATCCGTCACAACACGCTGCCTATCGGCGCGACCATCCTGATCCGCATGCACGAGATCAGCGATTTCAGCATTCGCGAACTGCGCGAATTGATGGCGGCCTGATGACGGCCTAGTCGCAAAGAAAACGGCGCGGACCTCTCGGTCACGCGCCGTTGTCTTATGCGGCCCGGAGGCCGGTAATCAGGCCGACGTGCTGATGGTGGTGCCGATGCGCTGGCCGCTGGTGTTGACGGTCGGCGCGGACGCCGCTTGCGGCGGCGGGGGCGGAGCCGGCGGCGCGACGCGTTCGGCTGGTTGGGCCACTGCCTTCACCGGCTCAGGCTGGCGTGGCGGTGTCGCTTGTACTGTGGCGGTACTGGAAGCTACGGTATTGACAGCCATGATGCACTCCCGTCATCGATAAATATCCCCAGAGTATGCCACTTATTTGAGCAGCCTGCCTGTTCGCGTCGCCGTTTGTGGCGCAAACGCCAGCGCTCAGGCGGCCGGCGCCAGGCGCGGACGGTCGCTGTAGAAGCTGGCCAGCCGTGCTTTCTCGACGGCTGCGCCGGCGTCGGCTGCGGTTTGCAGGCCTTCCGCCACCTGGCCGGGAGCCGCCGAGTAGGCGGTCACGCCTGGCGCGGCCGAATACGCGGTCTTGGCGGCGTGGCCCGGGGCCGCCGAGTAGGCGGTCTTGGCCATCTGGCCCGGCGCGGCCGAGTAGGCAGTTTTCGCCATCTGGCCCGGAGCGGCCGAGTAAGCCGTTTTCGCCGTCTGGCCCGGCGCGGCCGAATAGGCGGTCTTGGCCATCTGGCCTGGAGCGGCCGAGTAGGCGGTTTGCGCCATCTTGCCGGGGGCGGCCGAATAGGCGGTCACGCCGGGCGCGGCCGAATACGCGGTGGCGCTCTGGCCTGGCGCGGCCGAGTAGGCCACGTCCTGGTGCGCGGCGCCGCGCAGGTAGGATTCGCCGAAAGTCTCTTCATACAATTCCTGCATGCGATGGCCCAGGCGCTCGTGCGCCTCCAGGTCGTCCTCGCCGCGCAGGCCGATGTAAGGGAAGTGGTGCAGGAAATAGCCGAACACGGCGTCGCAGTCGACGGCGTATTTCATCGTGTCCAGGATATGGTAGTGCCAGAAAGTGTCGACATCGACCAGCGGCGCGGTTTGCTCATTCGGGAACTGCTTCATCAGGAACAGGAAACGGCGGTACTCGGTTTCGATGGCGTTGGCGCGTTCCAGCGACCAGCCCTCGCCGGACTCTTTGTGCATCAGCTTGACTTTGATAGGTTCCAGGTCCAGTGCGTTGATGGCGTTCATGGCATTTCCTTTGCTGTGATGATGCGGGTTGAAAAAAAAGAAACAAAGTAATTTTTATCCGGCAAGAAAGCCGGGTTGTTGATCTTTCTCAATGTTTGTCAGGAATTTCCTAACATCGGAGGAAAATACTGAACGTCAGGCGCTGGCGCCGGCCGGCAGCGGGGCGCCGGCGTTGAAATCGTCGGGCGCGTGCGGCAGCAGGTAGTCCACCGGCACCGAGATCGATACCGTGGTGCCCGCGTTGTGGCCGCCGGTGATGGCGCAATGGCCGCCGAGCAGGCTGACGCGTTCCTCGATGCCGACCAGGCCGAAGGAGCCCACCTTGTTGCGGCTGCTCTCGCGCAGGCCGACGCCGTTGTCGCTGATGGTCATGGTGAGCATGCCGCCGGCCTGCTTCAGCTCGACCCGCACCAAGCTGGCGCGCGCATGCTGGGCGATGTTGCTCAGCGATTCCTGCAGCACGCGGAAGAAGGCGGTGGCGCAGCGGTCGTCGATGCGGATATCGCTCTGGTGTTCGATCAGTTCGCAGACCATGCCGGAGCGCTGGCGGAATTGCGCGATCTGCCATTCCACCGCCGCGTTCAAGCCCAGGTCCAGCACCGTCGGGCGCAGGTCATTGATGATGTGGCGCACGCTCTTGATGGTGCTGTCGATCTGGATCAGCGTGCTGCGCGCGCGCGCGTGCAGGCGCGGGTGGCGGTGGCGCGTGCGGCTGGCCAGCAGGTCGGCCTCGATGCGCAGCACCAGCAGGTTCTGGCCCAGGTCGTCGTGGATTTCGCGGGCGATGCGTTTGCGCTCCTGTTCCTTGATCTGGTCGGCGTGGGCAGCCAGCTGGCGCAGCTTGTGGTGCGACTGCTGCAGCTTGGCCTGGCTGTCGCGCAATTCCTTGGTCATGGCCTTGGCCATCTTGATGGCGCGCAGGCGCGACGACGACAGCGTGTGGAACAGCAGGTAGAACAGCATGGCGCCGACGAAGCCGCAGGCCAGGGCCAGCCACGGCAGGAAGGCGTCGAAACGGCTGTACCAGACCGACTTGGGGGCGCTGAAATGGGCCGACCACTGCCGTCCGTTGAAGTCCACCGGCAGCACGATGGCGAACTGGTCGGACATGCGCGGCGTGTGCTGGGTGCTGCCGCGGTTGTCGTACAGCAGGGTTTGCGGCGAGACGCTGCCGTCGGCGTTCTTGCCGTCGTCGTACAGCATCAGGTGCACATCGCGCACCTGCATCTGCTCCATCGCCGCCTGCACCAGGCGCGGCACGCTGAAGCCGATGCCGACCGAGCCGATGTAGGCCGCGCGGCGCTGCGCCACATCGGTCAGCGGCAGATTCTTGCGGTACAGCGGCAGGCGCATTGCCAGCGCCCAGCCCTGGGCGTTGCGGGTGTTTTCGATCGGCATGCCGGAGGTGATCAGCTCGCCGGTGTCGCGCGCCTTGGCGATCGCGCGTGCCGCCTGTTCGCGGGCGTTGATGTCGACCCCGAGCCGGTGGCGGAACGGCGCGACCGGCTCGATCATGGTCAGCACCGAGTACTCGGCGCGGCGGCCGGGCGGCTTGATGGCGAAGTCCGGATAGCCGTCCGGCCGGCCGTCGCCACTGTGGGCCGCTTCGCGCTCGAAGGCGTCGCGCCTGGCGTCGGTGACGTATTCCGTGAAGTTGATGTTGTCGAGCGCGGGGAAATGGCGCTCCAGGTCCAGCCCGCCGACGTAGCGGTGGAAGCTGGCGCGGTCGACACGGGCGCTGGCGTCGAAGAAGCTGGCGGTGCCGCGCAGCACGTCGGTGTAGGCGTTGATACGCGAGCTGATGTTGTACTGGGCGTTGCGGGCCTGCTGGTTGAAGCGTCCGGCGGCGTCGTATTCGATGGTCTTGAAGACCGTCACATAAAACACCGCTCCCACCCCTAGCGATAACAGGACGCCAGCCCACCAGACGGGTTTAGTCGGCGAGAACAATTGTTTTTGCGCGAGAAACGTTGCCATATGAATTGCCTGAAGCACCTCCTGGTAGCGGTGACGTAGGCTGAATATAGGAAACTTTGGCAATGCTAGTCAAGTAAATTTGCAAATTTGCTATTTGTCCTGGACGTTTTGTCATTATCGTTAATGCAAAAGGCCGGCGCCTCCCGTGGGGGACGGCGCCGGCCTCTGGCATTTTGGCTGCTTGCGCCTACTTGGCGACCCAGCTGTCTTTCAGCGTGACGATGCGGTTGAACACCGGCTTGCCTGGCGTGGAATCGACGCGGTCGGCGACGAAGTAGCCGTGGCGCTCGAACTGGAAGCGCTGGTCCGGCTGGGCCGCGCTCATGCCCGGCTCCAGCCAGGCGGTGACGACTTCCTTGGCGTTCGGGTTCAGCAGGGAGATGAAGTCCTTGCCGCCGGCGTCAGGGTTGGCGTCGGTGAACAGGCGGTCGTACAGGCGCACTTCGGCTTCCAGCGCGGTGGCGGCGGAGACCCAGTGGATGTTGCCCTTGACCTTGTAGTTGTCCGAACCCGGCGTGCCCGATTTCGAATCCGCGAAGTAGTTGACGTGGACGGCGACGACTTTGCCGTTCTCGTCCTTGTCGTAGCCGGTGCATTCGGTCACGTAGCCGTGGCGCAGGCGCACGCGGCTGCCCGGCTTGTCGTCGATCGGCGGGTAGTAGCGGAAATAGCCCTTGCTCGGCACTTCCATGAAGTCCTCTTCCTCGATCCACAGCTCGCGCGTGATCGGGAAGGTGCGCACGCCCATTTCCGGGTGGTGCGGGTGGACCGGCGAGGTGCATTCCTCGGTCAGGCCTTCAGGGTAGTTGTCGATGATCAGCTTCAGCGGGCGCAGCACGGCGGTGGCGCGCGGCGCTTTCGGGTCCAGGTCTTCGCGGATGCAGCCTTCCAGCGTGCTCATGTCGATCCAGCCGTCGGCCTTGGTGACGCCGATGCGCTCGCAGAACAGGCGGATCGCTTCCGGCGTGTAGCCGCGGCGGCGCAGGCCGACGATGGTCGGCATGCGCGGGTCGTCCCAGCCGTCGACGATGTTCTCTTCGACCAGCTGGCGCAGCTTGCGCTTGGAGGTGACGACGTAGGTCAGGTTCAGGCGCGAGAACTCGTACTGGCGCGGCACCGGCAGCTTGAAGAAGCCGCCGGCCGACAGGGTTTCCAGCAGCCAGTCGTAGAACGGGCGGTGGTCCTGGAACTCCAGCGTGCAGATCGAGTGGGTGATGTTTTCCAGCGCGTCCGAGATCGGGTGCGTGTAGTCGTACATCGGGTAGATGCACCAGGCGTCGCCGGTGCGCACGTGGTGGGCGTGGCGGATGCGGTAGATGGCCGGGTCGCGCAGGTTCATGTTCGGCGAGGCCATCGCGTCGGCGCTGGTCTTGGCGCGCAGGATGTGCTCGCCGTCGGCGTATTTGCCGGCCTTCATGTCGCGGAAGATCTGCAGCGACTCGGCGGCCGGACGGTCTCGGAACGGCGAATTCTTGCCCGGGGTGTTGAAATTGCCGCGGTTGGCCGCCATCTCGTCGGCCGACTGGCTGTCGACGTAGGCATGGCCTTGCTCGATCAGGTACTCGGCCATCGCGTACAGCTGGTCGAAGTAGTCGGAGGCGTAGTGCAGATGGTGCTCGACGCCGCCGTCCGCCTTCGGATAGTCGTAGTCAAAGCCCAGCCATTTGACGCTGTCGATGATGGTGTCGACGTATTCCTGTTCTTCCTTGGCCGGGTTGGTGTCGTCGAAGCGCAGGTTGCAGCGGCCCTGGTAGTCGCGCGCCAGGCCGAAGTTCAGGCAGATCGATTTGGCGTGGCCGACGTGCAGGTAGCCGTTCGGCTCGGGCGGGAAGCGGGTGATCACGCTCGGCATGCCCTCGCGGACATGGGTGCCGGCCGCCAGGTCGGATTCGACGATGGCGCGCAGGAAGTTGGAGGTCAGGACGGGCGCTGGGCTGTTTTTGTCGTTGCTCATCTGAAAAGTTGGCTTTGCAAAAGTTCGAGTAAAGGGCATTTTACCGTATCCCCCCTATGAGAGCGGCGGAAATGCTGCGTTGCGGCGGTCCGGCGGGAAAATGCACTGCTCACACGGGTATAATTCGTCTTTAATTGTTCGGCATCACGGCCCGGAGTTTCCAAAATGGAAAATTACTACAACACACTGGGTATCGCGCCTAACGCCACCGACGACGAGATCAAGAAGGTCTACCGCTCGCTGGCGATGCGTTTCCACCCGGACCGCAACCAGGCGCCCGGCGCGGAGGCGCGCTTCAAGGCCATCACCAAGGCCTACGAAATCCTGTCCGACCCGGTCAAGCGCGAGGAATACAACCAGAGCGTGAACCACCGCATCATCATCGATGCGGAGGCCGAAGCGTACCAGTTGTGGCGTTCGGTGTTCAACCTGCATGGCACCGTGCTGCCACCGGCCTGAGCCGGCCACACAACAGAAAAATAACGAAAGTTTGCAATGTCTAGAAAAGTACACCCTGAGTTCGCCTATCAATCGCGCGAGCTGGAAGGCCAGATCGAGGGCATCCTCGGCGATCCGCCCGACCGCAAGAACTACCAGCGCATGATCGACGCGCTGGTGTCCGAGTACGCCAGCGGCGGCGGCATCGAGGACGTCAACATGCTGGCCTTCGCGCTGGTCGACCACCTGGAGTTCAACAATCCGAAAGGCCTGCTGGCCGAGGCGGAAGACTACGAGTTCGGCGACGCCGCGCGCGTGTTCGCGATGGCGTCGTGCAAGGGCGAGGAAGCGGCGCGCATGTACGCGGCGCTGGAAGAGAACCTGCCCGACCTGGCCCGCCAGGCCATCATCACCGCTTTCCTGTACAAGAATCCGCGCAAGTGGGACGACGACGACCAGTCGCTGGACCAGCTGTCGGCCAACGACGACGGCGACGATGTCGACGACGAAGACCAGGCGACCGACGACTTCGCCCAAATGTTCGATCAGGATGGAGACTAACCATGACCGAGAAAAGTAATCTGCCGGCGCTGAGCAAGCAAGTGACCGAGCTGGTGCTGGCCGGTTCGCTGAGCCACGCCGAGCAAGCCTTTGCCGAGGCGGCCGACCAGTTCGGCGACCTGGCGGTGGTGGAAGTGCTCAACAACATTCCGCCGCAGGTGACGGCGCTGCACATGGCCGGCTTCGACGGCGGCAAGATGTCGCTGGCGACCTTGCTGGTGCCGCCCAAGGCCTGGGCCGACAGCCTGGCCTTCTTCGCCGCGACCTGGCCGGACGACCTGATCGAGGACGACCCGGAGCGCATCGCCGAATCACTGTTCGCGCACATCCACGGCGTGGTGTTCTCCACCGACGACGAGGAACGCCGCAACGAACTGCTGGCGGCCGCCTCGGCCACCGACCACGGCTCGACCGCGTTCGCGATCCTGTTCTCGATGGCGCCGAAGGAAATCCTGGAAGTGGCCGGCGAGATCATCTCGAAAGGCCCTTACCTGACCGGCCAGACCTCGTCCGACAACGACGTGGTTCCGCTGGCGATCGCGCTGGCGCAGGCGTCGGAAGACGGCTGGGACCGCGCGCTGTTCGAGCTGTTCCCGGAGTTCCGCCACAGCGCCGACCTGGCCGACGCCGAATTCAGCGACGACCCGGACGACGAGCCGACCTTCCTGCAGCGCTCCACCAAGGAATTGCTGTATCGCTTGCGCAAGCAGGTGCCGTCCACGCGCAGCGCCGCCAAGCCTGGTTCGCGCCGCAGCCTGGGCACCGGCATTTTCTCGTGATGGGTGTCTGATACATGCTGCCAGCAATCGTCGTAGAAAATTTACCGCGCCTGACCCGCGCCATCCAGCAACTGGCTGCCCATCCGGACGATGACGCCGCCTACGCGCTGGCCGATGAACTGACCGGCATCACCGCCATGGTGGCCGAGAAGTTCACCAACGACCGCACCGCCGACGGCATCCAGAAAGCATTGCAGCTGACGGTGGGCGGCGTGTCGCTGGGCCTGGACCACGCGCTGATGCACGAGGGCGACCTGGCGGCGTTGGACTTCCTGGTCGAGCACGGCGCGGAGCACGCGTTCCAGATCGGCTTCCGCCTGATCAAGGAGCTGTCGGCCCTGCCGGAGGATGCGCTGGTCGGCGAATACGATACCGATCCGGTGTACTCGGCCCGCCGCCTGCGCGACCTGTTCATCGATTTGTGCCAGACCGATCCGAATGAAAACTGGAACGGCCTGGAACGCTACGAGGTCATGCTCAAGCAGCGCAAGGAAGTGCAGGCCGTGGTGCGCCTGGCCGGCTGGCTGCGCCGCCACAACAGCGAAGGCCCGGTCAGCGATACCGACCTGAACGCCGAGGGTGTGATTGCGCTGTCCATCATCTTCGCCATCGAGGGTGGCGGCCGCGTGGTTGCGCGCACGGGGCAGAAGGAGTTCGAGCGTTTCGTCAAGTCGGTGCGCAAGGCCAAGCCGGATTACGAGGAAGGCTGGGCGGCGCTGGTGGCCAAGGTGCCGGTGCAGCATCATCCGGTGCTGCTGGACCGTATCGCCAGCTACCGCAGCAGCTGCACGGTGATCCAGAATATCAAGGGCCGCACGGCGATGAAGACACTGTTCGCGGAGCTGGAGAACTACGCCGGCTCCGAGCTGGACGCCGACTACAATTAAGCCGCGGCGGCCTCCGTTGCAATCGCGACGAAGGCCGCCACCAGCGGCGAGACTTCGTCCTTGCGCTGCGCCAGCAGCAGCGTGGTGTTGGCCTCCGGGTCCGCCAGCGGGCGGTAGCAGACGCCGCCCATGCGGATGATGTCGAAGGAGCTGGGCAGCACCGAGATGCCGCAGCCCGCCGCCACCAGGCCGATGATGGTCGACGCTTCGTTCGCTTCCATGGCGATGGTCGGCAGGAAGCCGGCGGCGCGGCACAGGCGGAAAATCTGATAGTAAATCCCGGTGCCGGCCGTCTTCGGATACATGACGAATGCTTGTCCCTGAAGGTCGCTGATGGCGACCTTTTTCTTTTTGGCCAGCGGATGCTCCAGCGGCAGCACCAGCGTCAGCGGATCGTGGCGCAGCACGGTCATGCCGACGGCGTCGGACACGGCCACTTCGGGCGGGCGCACCAGGCCCAGGTCCAGCGTGCGGTCGGCGATGGCTTCGAATTGCGGCACGGTCGACATTTCCAGCAGCGTCAGCGTCACGCCCGGATAGCGCTGGCGGTAGCGGTTGACGATGGTGGCGAACAGCGGCGTGAGCGGAGTGGAGAAGGTGAAGCCCACGCGCAGTTCGCCGGCCTCGCCGCGTTCGGCGCGGCGCGCTGTCTGCACCGCCTGTTCGGACAGCGCCAGCACGCGGCGGGCGTCGTCCAGGAACAGCTTGCCCGCTTCCGTCAACCGCACCCAGCGCTTGCTGCGTTCGAGCAGCAGCGCGCCTACCTCCGCTTCCAGCATCTGGATCTGGTGGCTCAGCGGCGGCTGGCCGATGTGCAGACGCTCGGCCGCGCGCGTGAAACTGAGCTCCTCGGCGACGGCGACGAAGTAGCGCAGGTGGCGTAATTCCATCTCTGTTATCTTTTTAAAGTATGAGTAACGGCTTAAATATATATTGGACAGTGGTTCGGTGCAATCCTAAGATGAAGACATCGTACCTCTGAAGAGATCACCATCATGTCGTTGAGCGCCGCCGCAATCTCCCACATCGCCGTCGGCAGTCCCGAATTCAAGCGCAGCAGCCGGGCGCTGTTCTTCGGCGGCTTTTCGGCGTTCGCCCTGTTGTACAGCGTGCAGCCGCTGATGCCGGTGCTGTCGCACGAGTTCGCGCTGAGCGCGGCGCAGAGCAGCATGGTGCTGTCGGTGTCGACCGGGGCGCTGGCGGTGTCGCTGGTGGCGTCGAGCGCGGTGTCGGAGCGGCTGGGCCGCAAGCCGCTGATGGTGGTGGCGATGGTAGTGGCGGCGCTGCTGACGATCTTGTGCGCGTTTGCGCAGAGCTATACGCAGCTGCTGGCGATGCGCGCGACGCTGGGCGTGGCGCTGGGCGGCATGCCGGCGATCGCCATGGCCTATCTGGGCGAGGAGATGGAGCCGACTTCGCTGGGGGTGTCGATGGGCTTGTACATCAGCGGCAGCGCGTTCGGCGGCATGGCGGGGCGGGTGATCTCGTCGGTGCTGAGCGACCATTTCTCGTGGCGGCTGGCGCTGGCGGCGGTGGGGGTGGCCGGCCTGCTGGCGGCCTGGGAATTCTGGCGCTCCTTGCCGGCGTCGCGGCATTTCGTGCCGGTGCATAGTGGCTGGCGCGCGCTGCCGAGCGGCTTCCGCTTGCATCTGTCCGATGCGGGATTGCCGTGGTTGTTTGTGTTGTCCTTCCTGCTGATGGGGAGTTTTATCAGCCTGTACAACTACATCGCCTATCGCTTGCTGGCGGCGCCGTTTCACTTCAGCCAGAGCCTGGTGGGGGCCGTGTCGTTCATGTATCTGCTGGGGATTTATGGCTCGGTGTGGGCGGGGCGGCTGGCGGATCGTTACGGCCGCCGCCATGTGCTGTGGGCGGTGATGACCATCATGTTCGCCGGCCTGCTGCTGACCTTGTCGGACTGGCTGCCGTTGATCGTCGTCGGCGTGGCGCTGTTCACCTACGGCTTCTTCGCTTCGCATTCGATCGCCAGCAGCTGGGTGGGACGGCGGGCCACCAGCAACAAGGCGCTGGCGTCGGCCTTATATCTGTTCTTCTACTATCTCGGCTCCAGCGTGGTCGGTTCGGCGACGGGCGTGATGTGGGGGCGCGGCGGTTGGCCGGGCGTGGTGCTGGTGCTGGGCTTTACGCTGACGCTGGCCATGCTGGTGGCGCTGCGCCTGCGCCGGCTGGCGCCGCTGGCGCAGGCCGAGCGCTGATCATTTGGGGCAGAGGGTGTAGCTCTTGCGGCCGTCCGGGCGGATGTGGATGCAGTACTCGCCGACGGCGGTGATGATTTTGTAGGTGCGCGTCTTGTTCTCGCCGTCTGGCGTGCTCAGTTCGACGATCCGGGCGCCCTGGTACCACTTCGGCGGCACCGCGTCGTGCGCGGCGCTGATGCCGCGCTCCAGGCGGGCTTGCTTGCTGTCCGGCGGCGGCTCCGGCGGGCGCTGCCGATAGCTTGCGCGCAGTTCCTTGTCGATTTTTCCCACGTCCAGTTTGGCCTGGTTGAGGATGTCGCTGGCGCTCTGCGGGCGTTGCGAGGCCGGCGCCTGGGCGAACGGATCGTCGGGCAAGGCGGCTGCCGGCGGCTGCGGATCCGGCTGAGCGGCCGGGGCGTCGGCGGCTTTTGGTGGTGCGACGGCTCGCAGCGGCGGTGTGGCGATGGGCTGCGGTGCGGGCTTGGTCTGCGGTTTGCTTTGCGGTTGGCGCGGCGGCTCGATGGCGGGACGGGCCATCGGCAGCAGCCATTGGATCTCTTCCCGGTGCGCGCGCGGCGTGTCGGCCATGTGCTGGCGCTGCATGAATGCATAGATGATCGCTATGTGCAGCAGTCCGGTGACAAGCAGTCCCGGCAGGTAGCTTCTTCGAGGATTGACCATGCCGGGAGGATAGCTTGCAAAATAGATATTTGTCCATCTTTTAACATCTTCTTACAAAGGCTGTAAGGCTGGGGCCGGCGGCGCGACCAAGGTGGATCGTACTGAGACCTGGAGACGCCGTGAAGCATTTCATCCTGAGCCTGGCCGCTGCGGCCGCGCTGAATATTCCGCCAGCGCTGGCCGCCGCTTGCAGCGCGCAGAGTCCCGCTTATCGCATCGCCTTGCTGGAGTTGTACACGTCCGAGGGATGCAGCAGTTGTCCGCCGGCCGATCAGTACGTCAGCGGCTTGCGCGGCGAGGGTGTGTCGGCGCAGCAGGCGGTGCTGTTGTCGGAGCATGTCGACTACTGGAATTACATCGGCTGGAAAGATCCGTTTTCCAGCAAGACCTTTACCGAACGCCAGCGCTGGCTGAGCGACCTGGCCGGCTCGCGCACGATCTACACGCCGGAGATTTTTGTCGGCGGCAAGGAGCAGCGCGGTTGGCCGCGCGGCGTGGTGGAGACGGTCAAGCGTATCAATGGCTTGGCGGCGCAGGCGGACATCGCCATCACGCTGGGGGCGGCCGATGCTGGTGGCTTGCCAGTTGCCGTCACGGCCAAGTCCGGGCGCGAGGGGAAGTTGTTTGTCGCGCTGGTCGAGAATGGCGTGGCCAGCCAGGTGAGGGCGGGCGAGAATCGCGGCCGCTTGCTGCGGCATGATTTCGTCGTGCGGGAGTGGCTGGCGCCGGCGCCGTTGTCGTCGGGCGGCGCGGTGGTCAGCCGGACTTTGCCGCTGCCGGCGGGTGCGGTGGCGGGCAAGCTGGGCATCGCGGCCTTTGTGCAGACGGACAAGGGCGAGGTGCTGCAGGCGCTGGCGCTGCCGGTTTGCGGCGGCTAAATTTGAGGGCGCGCTGATCTGCGTCAGTGCTGCCGCGATCGGCGTCCCTTGCGTCGAAACTGGCGGCGGCCTCCACTGTCGAATCTGCACGGGCACGCCTGTGCCTGAGCAAACAGAGGAGGAGTTCATCATGCTGCAAACGAACGACATCCAGCATCGTTTTCATTTATTGGAGCAAGCGATAGGGCAGGCGGCGCAAGCCTGTTCGGCAGAGCCTTACATCCCCGGCGAACTGCGCGACAGCATCCAGCGCCTGGACCGGCAGTCCGATACGGCCAGGGAAGTATTGCTGTCCCAGGACCAAATGCGCATCCACAAACTGGTGCGTGAAATGGAGCGGCTGGCTGAGCGCGCCCGGCAGGTGTGCATCAACGTGCCGCGGCTGTCGGCCCATATGCGCAGCGCGGTCAATTACATGCACGGGCAGGTCATGGAGCTCAAGCGCGACTTGCGCATCAGTTCGTAACCACCAGGAGGCAGGCCGCCTTCGCGGCGGCCTGAACGGAAACGTTCAAGAGAATGAGTCTTTGGGAATCACATGCCTGAAGGTCGGCTCGATGTTTTTCTCGTGCAGGTGCTGGATGATGTCTTCCAGCGTCGCGTCCTTCAGCAGCAGGCCGGCTGGCGCCGAATGCGCCGCCGGCGTTGGCGTCTTGTGCGTGCGTTCCTTGCCGTGCGGCGGGTGCATGATGGTGATGGCTTGCGTGAACTGCTTGTCGCTGATGCCTTGCAGTCCTTCCAGGAACGCAGCCTGCGCCGCATACGGCGGCATCATCTCCAAGCCGGTGTCGTCCGCGAACGATGCGCCCATGCCGGGATTGATGAACGCGGCCCAGGTGCCGCTGCCCATGTGCAGGCAGGGCGGCAGTTCGGCCGTGGTGCTGGTCAGCGTGTCGGGACGCAGGCCGATCTCTTCGTTCGGTATGTCGGGGAAGTAGGTCTTGCGCAGCAGGTGCAGGAAATGCTGCGCCTGGTTCAGCGGGACCGGCCTCTCCAGCGACAGCCACAGCGCATAGCCGTTGCCGCCGTTGATGCTGACCGCCGGCGCGGGCAAACCCAGCTGGTCTTGCAGCGCATTGGCCACGCCGCACAGGCGGTCCCAGTGCTGCAAGGCCGGCGCGTCGCCCATGCGGTTGAAGTCGACGATCATCGTCCGCACCAGGCCGTTGTCGGAGACCAGGTTGAGGGCGATGGTCTTGTCGCCGCCCAGGTGCTGCGCCAGCATCTCAGGCGTCAGCTCGCCCGCTGGGAAGCACTCCTGGTCTTCGAGCAGGTACAGCCGCTTCAGTTCCGCGATCAGTTTTTCCATCATCACAGCACCCCCTGTGCGCGCAGGGCGGCGATGTCTTCGTCGCTCTGGCCCAGCATGTCGCGCAGGATTTCGTCGGTGTGCTGGCCCAGCAGCGGCGGCGCGACGGCGTTGTCGGTCGGCGTCAGCGACATCTTCATCGGGCTGCGCACCAGCCTGGTGGTGCCGGCGGTCGGGTGCGGTACGTTCATCACCAGCTCACGCGCCAGCACTTGCGGATTTTTGTAGACATCGTCGAGGTTGTTGATCGGGCCGCATGGCACGCCGACCGCTTCCAATTGGTCGATCCAGAAATCACGCGGCTGCGCCAGCACCATCTCGGCCAGCAGCGGCACCAGCTCGTCGCGGTGCTGCACGCGCAGCGGGTTGGTGGCGTAGCGCTCGTGCTGGGCCAGGTCGCCGCGGCCGCCCACTTCCACGAACTTCTGATACTGGCCGTCGTTGCCGGTGGCGACGATGATGTAGCCGTCGGCGCACTGGAAGGTCTGGTAGGGCACGATGTTCGGATGCGCGTTGCCCCAGCGCTTGGGCGGCTTGCCGCTGTTGAGGTAGTTGCTGCCCATGTTGGCCAGCATCGCCACCTGCACGTCCAGCAGCGCCATGTCGATGTACTGGCCTTCGCCGCTGCGGTCGCGGTGGGTCAGCGCGGCCAGGATGGCGATGGTGGCGTACATGCCGGTCATCAGGTCGGTCAGCGCCACGCCGGCTTTCTGCGGGCCGCCGCCGGGCAGGTCGTCGCGCTCGCCGGTGACGGACATCAGGCCGCCCATGCCCTGGATCAGGAAGTCGTAGCCGGCGCGGTGCGCGTACGGGCCGTCCTGGCCGAAACCGGTGACGGAGCAGTAGACCAGGTCGGGCTTGATGGCTTTCAGCGATTCATAGTCCAGGCCGTAGCGCTTGAGCTGGCCGACCTTGAAGTTTTCCAGCACCACGTCGCAATGGCTGGCCAGCTCGCGGATCAGCGCCTGGCCGTCGGCGCTGGCGATGTCGATCGTCACCGAGCGCTTGCCGCGGTTGGCGGCCAGGTAGTAGGCTGCTTCGGTGGTGTCGCGGCCTGCGGCGTCCCTGGCGTAGGGCGGGCCCCAGGCGCGGGTGTCATCGCCGCTGCCGGGACGTTCGATCTTGATGACGTCGGCGCCGAGGTCGGCCAGATTCTGCGAGCACCACGGTCCCGCCAACACCCGGCTCAGGTCGAGGACGCGGATATGGCCTAGCGCTTTTGGAGCTGTCATGATGTGTGTAACCTTTTGAGTAATCCAATCAGGCCGCTAGTGTAGTGGCTCAGTCCGGCGCGTGCACCTGATTTTTTTGCAAGACGGCGGCCAAGGCGCGCGCGGCCTGCCAGCGCGTCAGCGGCGACGGGTAGTCGGGCTTGCTGCGGCGCGGCGAGACGCTGCCCCGGAACATCTTCTTGAAATAGCCGGCCAGCTGCTCCGCCGGCCAGCCGGCGCGCCAGGCCAGCTGCATGCCTTCGCGGTCGGCTTCGGCTTCCTGCTCGTAGTTGGTCGCGGCCAGCTGGTCGATCAGGGCGCTGTCGTGGTCGACCGCGTGTTCCAGTTCGAGGAAGGGGCGCCCGGCCCAGCGCGGCTCCAGCCGCAGCGCCTGCTGGTATTCCTTCAGGTTGTGGTGCAGGGCGGCGTGTTCGATTTCATGCGCCAGCAGCATGGCCAGTTCGGCGTCGGCCAACTCCAGCCGCTGCACGTAGGCCTGGCTGACCAGGATTTTGCCGCCGGCCATGCAGTCGGCGTTCTGGTCGGGATCGTTGGTGGTGTGGACTTCCCAGTCCCAGTCGGCGGTTTCCGGATAGTCGCGCCTGGCGCGGGCGATCAGGGTGGCGGCGATGTTGGTGACGCGGGCGGTGAAGCGGGTGTCGGCGTCGAGCACGTGGTCGTTCAGCCGCGCCGCGTACAGTTGGGCGGCGCGGGCTTCCACCAGTTGCTGGGTCAGTTCGGCGGCCTGCGGCGCGGCGGCGCAGGCCGCCAGCGCGAGCATCAGCATGCCTGCCTGCCGCCGCAGCCTATTTGACGCCCGCCGCATTCGTGATAATGTTGACATCGTTTCCATCTTTCGAGGCATCCACCATGTGGCCTTACCCAAGAATCGTTGCACATCGCGGCGGCGGCACGCTGGCGCCGGAAAACACCATCGCCGGCCTGCGCGCCGGGCTGGCCTACGGCTTCCGCGCGGTCGAGTTCGACGTGATGCTGTCGCGCGACGGCATCGGCATGGTGATGCACGATCCCGACTTCGGCCGCACGGTGGCGGGGCAGGGCAGCGTGGCCACCACGGATGCCATCGAGTTGTCGGGCATGGATGCCGGCAGCTGGCTGGGGCCGCAGTTCCGCGATGAGCCGGTGCCATTCTTCACCCAGTTTATCGATTATTGCAAGCAGCAGCGCATCTGGATGAATGTGGAAATCAAGCCGGCCGACGGCTTCGAGCGCGAGACCGGCAGCTGGGTTGCAAAAGTGACACGCGAGTCCTTTGCCGATGAAATCGCCGCCGGCGACCCGGCCGCCGTGCCGCTGCTGTCCTCGTTCAGCTTCGAGGCGCTCGCCGCCGCCCGCGACGCCGCGTCCGACCTGCCGCGTGGCTACCTGCTGGACCGCATCCCCGCTGACTGGCAGGCGCAGGCGCGGGAACTGGGCGCGGTGGCCATCCACACCAACCAGAAGCATCTGACGCCGGAACTGGCGGCGCAGATCAAGGCGGCCGGCTATGGGCTGTTTTGCTACACCGTCAACGATCCCGGGCGGGGCAGGGAGATCCTGTCATGGGGCGTGGACGGCTTTTGCACCGACCGTATCGATTTGATCGGGCCGGGTTTCGCCTAAGAGGACGTTTTAAAATGCCCACACCCCCCTGTTATTCTTTTAACTTTGCTCATCATGACGATTGGCCTACAATAAAATCGCCATGAATCGACTTGCCTTGATCGCCACAGCAATGATCCTGTGTTCCGCCAGCGGCGCCTACGCCGCTTGCGGGGAAGTGCGCTATGCCTATCCCAATCAGCACCGCCCTCCGTACTGGCTTGGCGAAGGCCAGGCGGTGCCGGACCCGCCGGGGGCGGGAGTTGAATTTGCGCGGGAGTTTGCGGCCAGCGGCAATTGCTCGCTTGTTCTTGTGCGCTTGCCTGTTCTACGTTTGCGAACGGCGTTGAGCAGCGGCGCCGTGGATTTTGCGCCGGTCGATATTACTGCCGACGGCCAGGCCGGCATCGTGATACCGCGCGATGCGCAAGGCAAACCCGATGCCAAACGCGCCACGCCCATCGTTGTGGTGCTGTTCGTGCGGGCCCAGGAAGGCATCAACCGGGAAACCGATCCGCTGGACTTTGTGCGCGACCGCCAGGTCGGCATGACGCATGGCGCCACTTATGGCACGATCTTGCAGCGCGCCGGAGCCAGGCTGGACCTCGGTTCGACTTCGGCCAGCGCCAATTTCGAAAAGCTGCGGCGCGGGCGAGTTGACGCCTTTGCCCTCTCGTTAATGACGCCCGGCGACATGGACAAATATGTCGAGACCCACTTTCACGGCGATATAGTAAGGCTGGAAAAGCCAGTCTCCAGAGTCCTGGTATGGGTAGGGAGCAGCCAGGCCTATTACGATGCCCATCGCGCCCAGGTGGAATCCATGTGGGATTGGCTTGGGAGCGATGGGACCCGCCGCTACTACTCGATCCTGAAGAAATACACCGAACAGTAGTCGAATTCACGAGGCTTTCCTTCGGCTGCCTGCGCGCTCATTTGCTGGCGCTCTCTTCAATGGCCGGCGAAGTCATTTTGCAACGTCTACTATGACCCTATGACTCTCACGGTCATATATAATCAACCCTTTGCATTTGCCAGCTACCACTGCTTACGACATGAAATCATCTGAAATCCGCGACAAATTCCTCAAGTTTTTTGAATCCAAGGGTCATTCGATTGTCCGTTCCAGCTCCCTGGTGCCTGGCAACGACCCGACCCTGCTGCTGACCAACAGCGGCATGGTGCAGTTCAAGGACGTGTTCACCGGTACCGACAGCCGTCCGTACACCCGCGCCACCTCCGTGCAGCGCTGCGTGCGCGCCGGCGGCAAGCACAACGACCTGGAAAACGTCGGCTACACCGCGCGTCACCATACGTTCTTCGAGATGCTGGGTAACTTCAGCTTCGGCGACTACTTCAAGCGCGACGCCATCAACTACGCATGGGAACTGCTGACCAAGGTCTACGCCCTGCCGGTCGACAAGCTGACCGTGACCGTCTACATGGAAGACGACGAAGCCTACGATATCTGGGCCAACGAAGTGGGCGTGCCGAAAGAGCGCATCATCCGCATCGGCGACAACAAGGGCGCGCGCTACGCGTCGGACAACTTCTGGCAGATGGCCGACACCGGCCCATGCGGCCCGTGCACCGAGATCTTCTACGACCACGGCGCCGACATTCCGGGCGGCCCTCCAGGCTCGCCCGACGAAGACGGCGACCGCTTCATCGAAATCTGGAACCTGGTGTTCATGCAGTTCAACCGCGACGAAGCGGGCGTGATGCACAAGCTGCCGAAGCCGTGCGTCGACACCGGCATGGGCATGGAGCGCCTGGCCGCCGTGCTGCAGCACGTGCATTCGAACTACGAGATCGACCTGTTCCAGGCCCTGATCAAGGCCGCCGCGCGCGAAACCGGCGCCACCGACCTGGAAAACAAATCGCTGCGCGTGATCGCCGACCACATCCGCGCTTCGGCGTTCATGATCGTCGACGGCGTGATCCCTGGCAGCGAAGGCCGCGCCTACGTCCTGCGCCGCATCATCCGCCGCGCGCTGCGCCACGGCCACAAGCTGGGCCAGACCAAGCCGTTCTTCTACAAGCTGGTGGCCGACCTGGCGATCGAGATGGGCGCCGCCTATCCCGAGCTGGAAGAAGCCAAGGACCGCGTGGCCCAGATGCTGAAGGCCGAGGAGGAGCGTTTCGGCGAGACGCTGGAAACCGGCATGAAAGTGCTGGAAGCCCAGCTGGCCAAGGATGGCAAGGGCATCGACGGCGCCACCGCGTTCACGCTGTACGAAACCTACGGCTTCCCGCCGGACCTGACGGCCGACATCTGCCGCGAACGCGATATCGAGTTCGACCAGGCTGGCTACGACGCCGCGCTGAAGGAAAGCCAGGAGCTGTCGCGCAAAGGCGGCAAGTCGACCAAGGACGCCAAGGTCGAGTACACCGGCGAGAAAAACAAATTCGTCGGCTACGACAACCTGACCCACAACAGCAAGATCGTGGCGCTGTACGCAGCCGGCACGCCGGTGCAGGAACTGAAGGCTGGCCAGGCCGGCATCGTGGTGCTGGACACCACGCCGTTCTACGCTGAATCGGGCGGCCAGGTCGGCGACCAGGGCGTGATCGCCACCGGCGCGGCGCAGTTCGCCGTCAGCGATACGCTGAAGATTCAAGCCGATGTGTTCGGCCACCACGGCGTGCTGGAATCCGGTTCGCTGAAGGTCGGCGACGCCGTCAGCGCCAACGTGGACGAAGCCAAGCGCGCGCGCACCATCCGCAACCACTCGGCCACCCACCTGATGCACAAAGCCCTGCGCGAAGTGCTGGGTTCGCACGTGGCACAGAAAGGTTCGCTGGTCGATCCCGACAAGGCCCGTTTCGACTTCAGCCACAACGCACCGATGACCGCCGAGCAGATCGCCCAGGTGGAAGCCATCGTCAACCGCGAAGTGCTGGCCAACACCTCGGTCCAGCAGCACCACATGTCGTTCGACGACGCCGTCAAGCATGGGGCGATGGCGCTGTTCGGCGAGAAGTACGGCGATGAAGTGCGCGTGATGGACATCGGCAGCTCGAAAGAACTGTGCGGCGGCGTGCACGTGCACCGCACCGGCGACATCGGCCTGTTCAAGATCATCTCGGAAGGCGGCGTTGCGGCCGGTATCCGCCGCGTGGAAGCCGTGACCGGCGAAGGCGCGGTGGCGCTGGTGCAGGCTATGAACCGTCGCCTGCTGGAAGCTTCGGCGGCGTTGAAGGCGACCCCGGAAGAGCTGACCGCGCGTATCGGCCAGGTGCAGGACCACGTCAAGGCGCTGGAGAAGGAACTGGCCGCGCTGAAATCGAAACTGGCTTCGGGCCAGGGCGATGAGCTGGTCACGCAAGCGGTCGATGTCAACGGCATCAAGGTGCTGGCTGCCGTGCTGGATGGCGCCGACGTGGCCCGCCTGCGCGAAACCATGGACAAGCTGAAGGACAAGCTGAAGACCGCCGCCATCGTGCTGGCCAGCGTCGCCGACGGCAAAGTCAGCCTGATCGCGGGCGTGACGGCGGACGCTACGTCCAAGGTCAAGGCCGGCGAGCTGGTGAACTTCGTTGCACAACAAGTGGGCGGAAAAGGCGGCGGACGCCCCGATATGGCGCAAGCCGGCGGTACCGATCCTAGCGGTTTGCCTGCTGCTCTGGCGGCGGTTCCGGCATGGGTGGGCGAGCGCGCCTAAGTTGCTAGAAAGCCTTGTAATGCAGTAACTATGCGGCCTGCGTATCTTACGCAGGCCGTTGTTGTCTGGAGCGAGCTGTTGTATACTTGCCAGTTCCCGTTGCAAACTTGCAACGCACTATGAACTATTTTGGTGCAGCGCGTCATGCGGTCCGTTTTGGAGTAGTATGACGACAGTCCTAACAAAACATGCGGGTTCTTGATGAGCGACACGATACTTGAAAACGAAATCATGGAATTCCACAAAGAACTCGACGCGCGCGGTTTGAACTGTCCGCTGCCGATCCTCAAGGCCAAGAAAGCCTTGTCCGAGTTGCAAAGTGGGGAAGTCCTGCGCATCATGGCTACCGACCCGGGTTCCGTGCGCGACTTCCAGGCTTTCGCCAAACAGACGGGCAACGCCCTGTTGTCGCATGTCCAGACCGGCCGCGAATTCGTCTTTTTGATGCAGCGCAAATAATCCTGCTGCGTATTTTTCCTAGAAACATCGTCTGAGAGATTTATTTTTTAGATGATTTCTACTAGCTAAAAAACGCACGATCGTGCTTTATTTTCTTGTGCGGGCTGAATTTCTCATATAATCTAGCCCACATAATTTAGTCCCGAATTCTTTAATTTTTCCAAAGGCACAGCTATGAAAGTCTTGGTACCCGTCAAACGCGTGGTCGACTACAACGTCAAGGTGCGCGTCAAGTCCGACGGCACGGGCGTCGATATCGCCAACGTCAAAATGTCGATGAACCCATTCGATGAGATCGCTCTGGAAGAAGCGATGCGCCTCAAGGAAGCCGGCAAAGTCACCGAAGTGGTCGCCGTATCGTGCGGCGTGACCCAGTGCCAGGAAACCCTGCGCACCGGTATGGCGATCGGCGCCGACCGCGGCATCCTGGTGGAAACCGCCGTTGAGCTGGAGCCGCTGGCCGTTGCCAAGCTGCTCAAGGCGCTGGCCGACAAGGAACAGCCACAGCTGATCATCCTGGGCAAGCAGGCCATCGACGACGACTCCAACCAGACCGGCCAGATGCTGGCAGCGCTGCTGGGTTGGCCGCAAGCGACGTTCGCGTCGAAAGTGGTGCTGGAAGACGGCAAAGTCACCGTGACCCGCGAAGTGGACGGCGGCCTGGAAACCCTGGCGCTGACGCTGCCTGCCATCGTCACCACCGACCTGCGCCTGAACGAGCCGCGCTATGTGACGCTGCCGAACATCATGAAGGCCAAGAAAAAACCGCTGGATGTGACCAAGCCAGAAGACCTGGGCGTCGATGTGACCCCGCGTCTGAAAACCCTGAAAGTCGTCGAGCCTGCAAAACGCTCGGCCGGCATCAAGGTTCCGGACGTCGCCACCCTGGTCGCAAAACTGCGCACCGAAGCTAAAGTCATCTAAAGGATAAATCATGGTCGCATTAGTTATCGCAGAACACGACAACGCCAGCCTGAAAGGCAGCACCCTCCACACCGTGACCGCCGCAGCACAATGCGGTGGCGACGTGCACGTCCTGGTCGCTGGCTCGAACGCCGGCGCCGCCGCTGCCGCTGCCGCGCAAATCGCCGGCGTGTCGAAAGTTATCGTGGCCGACGCCGCTTACTTCGCCGACGGCCTGGCCGAGAACATCGCCGAGCAAGTGCTGGCGCTGGCCGGTTCGTACAGCCACATCCTGGCCCCGGCCACCGCCTACGGCAAAAACATCCTGCCGCGCGTCGCCGCCAAGCTGGACGTTGCGCAGATTTCGGAAATCACCAAAGTCGATTCGCCGGACACTTTCGAGCGTCCTATCTACGCCGGTAACGCGATCGCCTACGTGCAATCGTCGGACAAGATCAAGGTCATCACCGTGCGTTCGACCGGCTTCGACGCCGCTGCCGCCACCGGCGGTTCGGCTGCGACCGAGACCGTCGCCGCTGTTGCCGACAACGGCAAGTCGGCCTTCGTCGGCCGCGAGCTGGCCAAGTCGGACCGTCCGGAACTGACCGCCGCCAAGATCATCGTTTCCGGTGGCCGCGGCATGGGCTCGGGCGAAGCGTTCAAGATCCTGGAACCGCTGGCAGACAAGCTGAACGCCGCCATGGGCGCATCGCGCGCCGCGGTCGACGCCGGCTACGTGCCGAACGACTGGCAAGTCGGCCAGACCGGCAAGATCGTCGCGCCTACGCTGTACATCGCCGTCGGTATCTCGGGCGCGATCCAGCACTTGGCCGGTATGAAGGATTCCAAGGTGATCGTCGCGATCAACAAAGATCCTGAAGCGCCGATCTTCTCCGTTGCCGACTACGGCATCGTGGGCGATCTGTTCGACATCGTGCCGCAACTGGTTGCAGAACTGGGCTAAGCAAGCCAGTGTGAATACAGGGCCACGCTGATCCGGAACACCGGATTGCCGTGGCCTTTTTCTTGGAGAGATAAGATGCCATATCAAGCACCCCTGAAAGACATGCTGTTCGTGATGAACGAACTGGCCGACCTGGCCGGCGTCAACGCGCTGCCGGGCAATGAAGACGCGACCCCGGACACGGCCGAAGCCGTGCTGGAAGAGAACGCGAAATTCGTCGCCAACGTGGTGGCGCCGCTGAACAACCCGAGCGATAAAGAGCCGAGCTTCTGGCACGATGGCCAGGTGACGACTTCCAAAGGCTTCAAGGATGCCTTCAAGGCCTTCGCCGAAGCTGGCTGGCAAGGCGTGCAGCATCCGGTGGAGTTCGGCGGCCAGGGCCTGCCGAAGCTGCTGGCGACGCCGTGCATCGAAATGCTCAACGCGGGCAGTATCTCGTTCGCGCTGTGCGCGCTGCTGTCGGATGGCGCGATCGAAGCGCTGCTGACCGCGGGCAGCGATGCGCAGAAAGCCACCTATCTGGAAAACCTGGTGTCGGGCAAATGGACCGGCACCATGAACCTGACCGAGCCGCAAGCCGGTTCCGACCTGGCCGCCGTGCGCACCCGCGCCGTGCCGCAGGACGATGGTACTTACAAAGTGTTCGGCACCAAGATCTTCATCACTTACGGCGAGCACGACTTCACCGAGAACATCGTGCACCTGGTGCTGGCGCGCACGCCGGACGCGCCTCCTGGCGTGAAGGGTATTTCGCTGTTCATCGTGCCCAAGTTCCTGGTCAATGCCGACGGCACGCTGGGCGCGCGCAACGATGCGCATTGCGTGTCGATCGAACACAAGCTGGGCATCAAGGCCAGCCCGACCGCCGTGCTGCAGTTCGGCGACCATGGCGGCGCCATCGGCACGCTGGTGGGCGAAGAGAATCGCGGCCTGGAATACATGTTCATCATGATGAACGCGGCCCGCTTCGGCGTCGGCTTGCAGGGCATCGGCCTGGCCGAGCGCGCTTACCAGAAGGCCGTGGCCTTCGCCAAGGACCGCGTGCAGTCGCGCGATCTGGCTGGTTCGGCTGGTCCGGTGTCGATCATTCATCATCCTGATGTGCGCCGCATGTTGATGTCGATGCGTTCGCAGACCGAGGCGGCGCGCGCGCTGGCCTATGTCGGCGCCGGCATCAGCGACGTGGCGCACAGCCATGCCGATGCCGAGGTGCGCAAGGCCAACCTAGCCGTGTACGAGTATCTGGTGCCGGTGATTAAGGGCTGGTCGACCGAGATGTCGCAAGACGTTACCCGTGATGGCGTGCAGGTGCATGGCGGCATGGGCTTCATCGAAGAAACCGGCGCGGCGCAGCACTACCGCGATTCGAAGATCCTGACGATTTATGAAGGCACGACCGCGATCCAGGCCAATGACCTGGTTGGCCGCAAAACCGTGC
Organism: Duganella sp. HH101; assembly: GCF_001758795.1. NCBI lineage: Bacteria > Pseudomonadati > Pseudomonadota > Betaproteobacteria > Burkholderiales > Oxalobacteraceae > Duganella > Duganella sp. HH101. The sequence goes on from NZ_LRON01000002.1 coordinate 513,678, forward strand.
GCGATGGCGGCGCCGTGGCCAAGGGCATCATCGCCCAGGTGCGCGCGACCGAGGCGCAGCTGGCTGCGGTGGATAGCGCCGACTTCAAGGCTATCCTGGCGCAGCTGTCGTCCGGCAGCAAGGATCTGGAAGCGGTGGTGGACTATGTGGTCGCCAACATGAAGAGCGATATCAAGGGTGTGTTCTCGGGTAGCGTGCTGTACCTGAAGCTGGCCGGCCTGGTGCTGGGCGGCTGGCAGATGGCGCGCGCGGCCCTGGTGGCGCAGCAGAAACTGGACGCCAACGAAGGCGACGCCAGCTTCTACAAGGCCAAGATCGCCACCGCGCGTTTCTTCGCCGACCACATCCTGTCGCAAGCATCGAGCCTGCGCATCGCCATCATCGACGGCAGCGCCGGCGTGCTGGCCTTGAGCGAAGACCAGTTCTAAGCGGCGTTTTCGCCTCCAGCAAAAGCGGCCCTCGGGCCGCTTTTTTTTCGTCGAAGCTTAAGCGTTTCGTAGTTCGATTGCCCGGATACGCTAAGATGAAAACGCGGGAACTGATAGGAGTGAAAATGAAATTCCTGGTTATTGTTGAGGAGGGCCCCAAATCCTTTGGCGCATACGTGCCGGATTTGCCTGGATGTGTCGCGGTGGGCGTCACGCGAAATGAGGTCGTGGCGCTTATCCAGGAAGCCATTGAGTTTCATCTTGAGGGAATGAGGGCGGATGGTAAGCCTATGCCGCACCCCAATTCGTCGGCGATGTCGGTTGAAGTAGCTGTTGCGTAACAGGCCCTAAGCGCAGTCGTCGAGGTTGGCTTTGACTTGTAGCAGCAGGCTGCGCAAGGTTTGCTGCTGCTCGGGGCTGAGGCCTTGCAGGGCTTGCGTGTTCAAGACTTCGGCCTGGCGTTTGATTTTTTGCTGGATGGCGCGGCCGGCGTCGGTCAGCGACAGGCGCGTATTGCGGCGGTCGGCGGCGTCGGCTTCGCCTTGCAGCAGCCCGCGTTCGCGCAGCGCCGTGACCAGGCGCGTCAACTGCGCCTTGTCCTTGCCGGTGCGCTTGGCCAGGTCGCTCTGCGTGCTGCCCGGATGGCGCGCGAAAAATCCCAATACCCTGCCTTCCATCGGCGTCATCTCATGCTGGCCTTCGCGCAAGGCCTGGAATTGCTGCGAACGGAACTGGTGCATGATCGTATGCACGAGATCGAGCACGCCATCCAGGTTGGGATCGCGAGAATGGTTGACTTTGTCATTTGATTTGGGAATAATGGGTGACATTATCAATTATCTGGATAGGCAAAGACATGAGTATAGACGCTCCAATCAGCCGTGTGCAGCGGGTTCGGCATGAACTCAAGATCCGTGAGGTGGAAGTGGCCGAAGTGCGCGATATCGGCGCGCATTTCCGTCGCGTCACGTTCCGCGGGGCGGCTTTGCATGATTTTCATAGCGCTTCGTTCGACGATCACGTCAAGTTCATCCTGGGGCAGGGCGAGGGTGCGGTCAAGCGCGACTACACGCCGCGCAGTTTCGATCCGGTCGCGGGCGAGCTGTGCCTGGAGTTCGCGCTGCATGGCGATGGCCCCGCCGCGCGCTGGGCGACGCAGGCGACGCCGGGGCAGCGGGTGATCGTCGGCGGGCCGCGCGGCTCGTTCATCATTCCGGCCGATTACGACTGGCAGCTGCTGGTCGGGGACGAGAGCGCCTTGCCGGCGATTGCCCGCCGTCTCGAAGAATTGCCGATTGGCGTGCGGGTGATCGTGATCGCCAAGGTGGGCGATGCGGCCGATCGTCGCGTGCTGGCCAGCAGTGCCGAGGTCGATCTGCGTTGGGTGGGCGATGATGAGGAAATGGTGGCGGCGGTGCGTGCGTTCAGTCTGCCGGACGGCGACGGCTATGCCTGGTGCGCGGGCGAGGCGGCGACGATGGCGGCGGTGCGGCAGGAGCTGGTCGGCGTGAAAGGCCTGGGCAAGCATCAGATCCGGGCGGCCGCCTACTGGAAGCGCGGCGGCAGCGGCTTCCATGCGACGCTGGAGGATTGAAGCCGGGCCTGCAAAAGTTGAATCCGTTGTTGTGCGCGCTGCGTACAAGGAGGATGTCAACTACGAGGTCCAGTATGAAATCTATCGTTCTTTCCCCCGTTGCCGTCGGCGGCGATCGCAAAACCTACGCGGTCAGACGCATGAACATCGCGGCCCAGCGCCTGCTGCATGCCGAGACGCCTGGCGAGGAAATCCGGGCCGGCCAGTGGGTGCTGGCCTGGGCGGTGGCCGCCGGCGCCCGCCCATCCGACCGCGCGCTGCGCGAGGCCGAATCCAGCATGCGCTCGCTGGTGGAGTTGCGTCTGCATTGACGAGGGCGCTTTGAGCAAAAAAAGGGGGGGGCGGCTGGATGCATCCGACGCCCGCTCCCCCGACGCGCCTTACGGTGCGTTGCAAGGCGCGCTGTTCTGAGGGGGTTAGTTCTTCGACAGTGCGGCGCGGAAGGCCGTGTCGTTCAGCAGGGAAGAGACCAGCTTGCGGTATAGGGCCTCGTATTCACGGCCCGCGGCGGGGATGGCCACCGCGCCCATGAATGACGACTCCCATGACGAGTTGACTTTCAATTCGCGGTCATAGCGCACCGCGCCGTCGCGCGTGACGACAAAGCGCGCCGCCAGCATACCGGTGCCGGTGCCCATCGCGGCATCCAGATCGCTGTCGGTTAGCGTACCGGTGATGACGGTGCCGGCCTTGACGTCGTACAGGCCGGCGGCCGTCAGCTCGACCTTGACGGTTTCGCGCAGATACTGGGTGAAAGAATCATCGACCGACGAACCGAGCGAGTTGCCACGCACGCTGGTGCCATGGTCCAGCGCCGCAATCTTGCCGGCGGCTGGCGTGAAGGCGCCGACGTTGGCCGGCGCCAGCGCGGCGCCGCGCAACTTGGCCGTGTTGTCTATGTTGGCGGTGGGCGGACTCATTTTCATGCTGACGCAGCCGGTTAGCTGCATCGCCAGCACGCAGGCTGCGGCGCCGCTGACGGCGCGTGTGAGTTGGTTCATGCGTGCTCCTTAATTGAATGACGGATCTGCGGCCAGATCGCGCAGCGCGTTGCTCAAGACTTCGTGCGTCATGGTTTTGACGGCTTCCGACGCATCGGCTGACTTCTTGGCGGTCGGTGGCGGGCTGGCGTTGCCCAGCGTGGTATGGATGGAATGCTTGGCACTGACGGTGATCATCTTTTCCTGCCCGGCAGGCAGGTATTGCAGCGTGCAGACATAGCCATCGGTGACGGCGGTACCAGCCAGTCCAAAGGTCAAGCCGGTGACGAAGCCTTGGGAGGCGGCGTTGGCCGTCAACGGGATGTTGTCCAGTTTGACGCTGAGTACGCTGAGATCGGTCGCCGGCGCGGTTTCCACCGTGGCGAACAGGCCGCTGGCCTTGATTTGCTCGCTGACTGCGCCTTTCAGAAATTCGGTGGCGCGGGCGTTGGGTGCGCCCTTGGTCTGGAATTCGAAGGTCAACTGTACAGGCTTGGGCTGCGCGACTTTTTTCATCGCCGACACGGGAATTTCCTTGGTGGCGGTGTCGACGTAGACGCTGGCGCAGCCAGTCAGCATGGCGCTGACCGACAGCGCGGCGATGACAAACAATCGGCGCAGGGTATGCGCTGCGGAGTAGTGCTGGAGGTGCATGAATTTCCTTTGAAGTGGATGGGTATTTGTTATCTGACGCAGCCGCTCTGTGGCGGCCGCGCAGTATAAACGACCCTTTCCTCTTGGAAATTCACTTATTGTCACATTTTTAAAACTAATGCAGGCAGCTTATGCCGCCATGACGTCGACGATGGCCTGGTACACGCGCACCGGTTCTTCGGCGATGCGGTTCAGCACGTAGAGGAAGTGCTCGTCGCCGAAGACGGCGTATTCGCGGGTTGGGAAGCCGCGCGCGTGCAGCTCGGCGATCTGCTCGGTGCCGAGGCCGATCAGCGATTCGAATTCGAACCAGCGCGGGTCGATGCGCTCTTTCAGGATCAGCGCGCTGAGGTCGCCCTGGATGCCGCGGTCGTGCGTGGCGATCGAGCACTTGTGGCCGCTCAGCAGCAGTTGCTGCGCGTAGCGGCGGTAGGCGGCGGCCAGCTCGGGGCTGTTGCGGTGGTGGGAGATGTCTGCCGATTCGAGGAAGGCGCCTTTCACCAGGCGGATGCGGCCGGGGATTTTCATCAGCGTCGGCAAGTCCTGCGCGGTGCGGTGGCGCTTGGCCGGCACGGTGATGCCGACGTTGTGCAAGCCGTCTTCACTGTGCAGGCGGGCGTAGATGGCGTAGATGTCGTCGGCGCGGTCGGCGCCCTCCATCGAGATCATCACTTCGCGGTTGATCTCGGCCGCGGCCAGCGCGATGCGGCGGGTGTTGCGGTAGCCAAGCTCTGTATCCACCGTCATGCCCACGTGCGACAGGTCGAGCGAGACCGAGCAGTTCAGGTTGCGCTGGCCGATGGCCCTGGTCAATTCCATGAACACTTCGGTCTCGGCCATCGCGAAGGCTTCGTCGCGCACGCTCTCGCCCATGTATTCGACCGAGGCCGCATGGCCCTGGGCGATGATGTGTTCGACCCGCTGCAGCGCCTCGGTCACTGTGCGGCCGGCAACGTAGCGCTGCGCTATCTTGTGCATGTAGGGCCGCAGCAGCGGATCGTTGCAGAATTTTTCCTTGGCGCTCTCGTCGAGCGCCAGCGTGCGCAGGGTGGTGGCGGCCTGGTCTACCAGAGGCTGCCATTGGGCGGGGAAGGCGGGAAGGTGCACGGGGTCTCCTGTGGTGGTCGAATATGCAAGATGTGGTGCTGCAGGCGAAAAAAAACAGCCCGGAGGCTGTCTTTTTATTTGGCCTAGTTGCGGACCAGGGTGCCGTTGTTGTTGCGGACCCGGTCGCCGCTCATCATGCGCGGATCGTGGTCGAAGTTGAAGCTGACCTGTTTGCCGTCGTCGTACTGCACGTGTACGGTCCACTGTTTGGTGGACTTGGCTTTTTCTTCGATCTTCTTGCCGGCGTAGGCGCCGCCGGCCGCACCGGCCACGGTGGCCAGTTCGCGGCCATGGCCGCTGCCGACCTGGTTGCCCAGCAGGGCGCCAGCCACGCCGCCGGCGATCACGCCCAGCGCGCTGCCTTCACCGGCTTTGTCGCTGACCACGACCGAGGTCACTTTGCCGCATTCCATGCAGCTAGCGCCCGGCTTGGCGGGGGAGGCCTTGAGCTGGGCCTTGGCCAGCGCCATCGATTTGTCGTATTCGGATTTGGCGTCGCGCGTGCATTGCATGCGGGCGGCCGAGTTGCTTTCTTCCGCGCACAGCTTCTTGTCGTCGGCGTAGCGGGTGGTGATGCGTTTGGATTCGGCGTTGTATTGTTCTTTGGGTGTTTGCGCCTGGGCGGCGGAGGCCAGGCTGGCCAGGACCAGGGCCGCGAGGATAGGACGGTTCATGCTTTTCTCCTTATTAACCGTAGGAGCCACCAGTGTACAACAAGTCAAACAGGCGGGAGATGGTGGCGATCAGGCTCCCCGCGCCCACCATCATGCTGGCGACCAGCACCACGGCCAGCGGCCAGTGGGTGTTCGATTGCTTGCCGGAGGCGGGGTTGAAGCGGGCGTCCCACTTCTCGTCCGGCATCAGGCCCAGCACCAGCGCCTCCAGGAAACCGGCCAGGCCGGAGACCATGATGGGCAGCAGTTTGTAGAAGCCGTCGGCGTCGGGCCAGGCGGCGCTGATGGCGGCGCTGGCGGGCAGGCAGGCCAGGTGCAGCCACAGCCACGGATCGCGCAGGCCGCGCAGGTAGAGGCGCTGCAGGCCCAGGCCGCCGGCCAGGAAGGCGAGCAGGGTGGCGAAGGTCTTGTTTTTGTGCGAAGTGTGGTGCAAAACAGTCATAGTTGTTGAGCAGTAGGCGGAAAACATGCAGTATCGGTCATAATACGGCCCCCGGCGGACCTTTTTTATGGACAAGGCTATTGCCCCGCACGCCGGATCGGGGGATAATCTTCGATTACCCCAATCTGCCCGATTATTTCATTAACGCTTGCTGCTTCGCGGCAAAGCGCGCTATAATTTGCGGCTTTTTCCGTCCTAGCACACTTTTTGGAAATATTATGGTCGTTATTCGTTTAGCTCGTGGAGGCGCCAAGAAGCGTCCGTTCTTCAACATCGTTGCAACCGACTCGCGCAATCGTCGCGATGGCCGTTTCATCGAGCGCATCGGTTTCTACAACCCGATGGCATCCGGTGGCGAAGTGCCACTGCGCATCACCGCTGACCGTCTGGCTCACTGGCAATCGGTTGGCGCACAACTGTCGCCTACCGTGGCTCGCCTGGTAGCTTCGAACAAAGCTGCTTAAGTCTGGCTGCTGGTTTGACCGATAAGAATGCATCCGGGGTGCAAGTCCCCGACGATCTGGCACAAGTAGGCTTTGTCTTTGGTGCTTATGGCGTCGCTGGCTGGGTGAGGGTACGCCCTTTCTCGGAAGATGCGGATGCACTCCTCTCGGTGAAAACCTGGTGGATCGACAAGCCAAGCTTGCACGAGGTCGAAGTCAAGCAGTGCAAACTGCATGGCGGCGACGTGGTCGCGCAGCTGGTGGGAGTGACCGATCGGAACGTCGCAGAAGCGCTGAAGGGCGCGGCTGTTTCGGTTCCGCGCAGTCGTTTCCCGGCCTTGTCCGATGATGAGTTTTACTGGGCCGAGTTGATCGGTCTGGATGTAGTGAATTTGCAAGGTGAGCACCTCGGTACGGTGACTGACATGATGAGCAATGGTCCACAGTCGATCTTGCGCATCCAGCCAGCCGCTCTGCCCGATGCCGATCCAGAAGCTGTGGCGCAGGAGCGCCTGATTCCATTTGTGGACGCGTTTGTCATCAAGGTAGACAAGGCCGCAAAGAAGATCACTGTCGACTGGGGCCTTGATTATTAAAGAACATAAGGGCGGCCCGCCATGCAATTCGATGTCGTGACCCTGTTCCCTGAAATGTTCGCCGCACTGACGCAGTCGGGTGTCACCCGGCGCGCGTTTGAACAGAATAAATGTGGCTTGTCGTTGTGGAATCCGCGTGATTTCACGACGGACAATCACCGCACCGTGGATGACCGCCCCTATGGTGGCGGCCCCGGCATGGTGATGTTGGCCAAACCCCTGGAAGCGACGCTCAACGCGGCGAAGCAGCGCCAGACCGATGCCGGTCTGCCCGCGCCCCGCGTTGTGTTCATGTCGCCCCAGGGCAGGCAGTTGACGCATGAGCGCGTGATGCAGCTGAAGCAGGAGCCCGGTCTGGTGATCCTGTGCGGCCGCTACGAGGCGGTGGACCAGCGTTTGCTGGACCGTTGCATCGACGAGGAAATCAGCCTTGGCGATTTCGTGCTGTCCGGCGGCGAGCTGCCGGCGATGGCCTTGATGGATGCCGTGATCCGCCAGATTCCCGGCGTGTTGAACACGGATGCGTCGGCGATCGAGGACAGCTTCGTCAATGGCTTGCTGGATTCGCCGCACTACACGCGGCCGGAAACGTATGAAGGTGTGGGCGTGCCGCCGGTTCTGATGGGCGGCAACCATGCCGAGATCGAGAAATGGCGCCGTCAGCGCATGCTGGAGGCGACCGCGCGCAAGCGCCCGGATTTGCTGGTCAAGGCGCGTGAGGCAGGGCAGCTCACCAAGCTTGATGAAAAGTTTTTGGCAGGTTTGTAAACCTGTTGTCGTAGAAGCCGGCGGACATGTCGTCCGCATGGTTGTTTAACCCCATCCTCTACTGGGCATCGAGTTTCGACTCATAGCGCGCCAGCACGATGGTTTATGGAGTCATCTAAATGAATCTGATTCAACAACTCGAGCAAGAAGAAATCGCTCGCCTGGGCAAAAGCATCCCTGACTTTGCACCTGGCGATACCGTGATCGTCAACGTTAACGTAGTCGAAGGCACCCGCAAGCGCGCCCAGGCTTACGAAGGCGTGGTCATCTCCCGTCGCAACCGTGGCCTGAACTCGAACTTCATCGTTCGTAAGATCTCGTCCGGCGAAGGCGTCGAGCGTACCTTCCAGCTGTACTCCCCGCTGATCGCTTCGATCGAAGTGAAACGCCGCGGTGACGTACGTCGCGCTAAACTGTACTACCTGCGTGATCGTTCCGGTAAATCGGCACGTATCAAGGAAAAACTGCCAAACCGTCGCCCAGTGGCGAAAGCAACCGCCGCTTAATAGCTGCGTTTGTGTTTGGATAGAAGGGGGCGCATTGCCCCGAAAAGGGCGCCACTGGCGCCCTTTTCTTGCATGTGGAGGTAATGTTTGGCACAGCCTTTGTTCGATCCGAAAGAACTCCCCGTGGACGCCATCGCCGGCGAGCCTGCGGTCGCGCCGGAGCGTTTGACGCCCGCGTGGTTGCGCGGCCGCTTCATCGAGCAGCCGTCGTGGACGCCCGAGGGCGCCGAGGAATCGCTGGGCAGCCTGTCGCAGCGGCCGACGCCGACGCCGGCCTCGGTGCTGATCCCGCTGGTGCAGCGCGAGGCCGGCCTGACCATCCTGCTGACCCAGCGCACCGCGCACCTGACCGATCACGGTGGCCAGATCAGTTTTCCCGGAGGCCGCGCCGAGGACTACGACAGCGACGCGGTCGACACTGCGCTGCGCGAGTCGGAGGAGGAGATCGGGCTGGCGCGCCGCCACGTGGACGTGCTGGGCATGCTGCCGAAGTATCTGACCGGCACCGGCTATTGCGTCACGCCAGTGGTGGGATTGATCGCGCCGCCGTTCGAGCTGACCGCCGATCCGTCCGAGGTGGCGGAAATTTTCGAAGTGCCGCTGGCCTTCCTGATGGACGGACTGAATCACCAGCGGCTGTCGGTGCAGCTGCCGGGCGGCCGGCGCAGCTTCTACGCGATGCCGTACGGCGACTATTACATCTGGGGCGCCACTGCAGGCATGCTGCGCAATCTGTTCCATTTCTTGCGTGCATAGTCACACTACGCTATCGTAGCGGGCATCAAGGCATTGCCGACTCAAAGGACGTTTAATGACATTTCTTTCCATTCTATGTGCGCTGCTGATCGAGCAAATGAAGCCGCTGCGCGCGGACAATCCGATCTACGCTGAAATCAAGAGCCTGGCGTTGCGGATGGAGACCTGGTTCAATGCCGGTCACTCGACCCACGGCCGCATGGGCTGGTTCCTGATGATGGCGATCCTGATGGTGCCGACGGCGCTGATCTACTGGGTGCTCAAGCATTACAACTGGTTCCTGGCTGCCTTCGCATGGAACGTGCTGATCGTCTACCTGACGCTGGGCTTCCGCCACTACAGCCATTACTTCACCTCGATCCAGCTGGCGCTCAACGCCGGCGATGACGCCACCGCGCGTGCCTTGCTGGCCGAGTGGACCAGGCAGGACACGGTGGGCATGGAAACCTCCGAGATCGCCCGCATCGCCGTCGAGAAGTCGCTGATCACCACGCACCGCAATGTGTTCGGCGTGTTCTTCTGGTTCCTGATGCCGCTGGGCCCTGCCTGCGCCGTCATGTACCGCGTGGCCGAGCATCTGGCGCGCGCGTGGAACGAGCCTGAGCACATGCGCAACGAGGCCTTCGGCCAGTTCGCGGCGCGCGCGTTCTACTGGATCGACTGGATACCGGTGCGGCTGACGGCGGTGGCTTTCGCCGTGGTCGGCAATTTCGAGGACGCGATCTACGCGTGGCGCAACTTCGCCCACCGCTGGGCGGATGAGGCGATCGGCATCATCCTGTCGGCCGGCGGCGGCGCCATGGGTGTGCGCCTGGGCTCGCCGGCGGAGAATGCGGCCAAGGTCTTGCCTGCCGATGCATCCACGGTGGACCTCAGCGATGAGGAACCGGACGTGCTGCCGGGCGAGGAGCCAAGCGTGCGCGCCTTGCAAAGCACGGTGGGCCTGGTGTGGCGCGCCTTGCTGCTGTGGATGATGTTGTTATTGCTGTTGTCGGGCGCAGTCTGGCTCGGAGCGACCCCTTAAGCGGGTACAATAGCGGCATTGCTGTGGTGCAGAATGATGATTATTCTGCACCAAAGTGGTTAATCGCGCTGGAATCTGGATTGAAATCAATGACTTACGTATTCAGGTCTTCTATAAGATATAATACGTAAGATTCTTACAGAATGATATCCGCCCGTCCGACCAAGCCGGGATCTTCCACGCATTCTTGTTACCAACAAGTATCTACTCCTAAGCAGCCGCCTATGGCAGAGTCAGCGAACAAACCGTCAGAACAGCAGGATTCGTTCTTCATCCTCGGCCAGACCAGCAATGGCAGGCAGTTCCGTCCCAGCGACTGGGCCGAGCGCCTGTGCGGCGTGATGTCCTGCTTCAAGCCGGAAGGCTATGGCGGCGGACGCGACTCCCATTTGCAGTTCTCGCCGTATGTCACGCCGACCGTCATCAATGGCGTCAAGTCGGTGGTGGTCAACGGCAAGTTGCGCCAGCTCGAACCGCTGGCCTATCACTTCGTCATCTCCTTTGCCAAGGACAACGACCTGCAGATGGTCGACGCCTGCATCCTGCCTGAAAAAGCCTGACCCTTCCCGTGTTTTAAAATTTGCTTAAGCGTCTACCCACGAGGGCGGGGTAGGGCGTATGCTGCCTGTTCTTCAGTTTTTTTCGCGAGAGACCATGCACACCAGCCGTTTGAAACACGTCGCCGCCGCCAGCCTGATGCTGTGCGGTTTGTCCTTTGCCGCCACCGGCAGCGCCTGGGCGCAGGCCTTGCCGGCCGGCGTGGTCAAGGGGCCGTCGGTCGAGGGCATCAGCGAGTACCGGCTGCCGAACGGTTTGAAGGTGCTGCTGTTTCCCGATGCGTCCAAGCCGACGGTGACGGTCAACGTTACCTATCTGGTCGGCTCGCGCCACGAGAACTACGGCGAGACGGGCATGGCCCACCTGCTGGAGCACATGATGTTCAAGGGGGCGCCGAAGAACCGCAGCATTCCGCAGGAATTCGCCAACCGGGGCATGGAGTTCAACGGCACCACTTCCTACGACCGCACCAACTACTACGAGGTGTTCCAGGCCAGCCAGGATAACCTGAAGTGGGCGCTGGATATGGAGGCGGACCGCATGGTGCACTCCTTCATCGCCCGCAAGGATCTCGATTCGGAAATGACGGTGGTGCGCAACGAGTACGAGAGCGGCGAGAACGATCCGTTCTCGGTGCTGTTGAAGCGCATGCAGAGCGTGGCCTATGACTGGCATTCTTACGGACGCTCGACCATCGGCAACCGTAGCGATATCGAGAACGTGCGTATCGAGAACCTGCAGGCGTTTTATCGCACCTACTATCAGCCGGATAACGCGGTGCTGCTGGTGGCCGGTAAATTCGAGCCGTCGCAGACGCTGGCGTGGATCAGCAAATCGTTCGGCGCGATCCCGAAACCCAAGCGCAGCCTGCCGCCGTTCTGGACGGTCGAGCCGGCACAGGATGGTGAGCGCAGCTTCGTGGTGCGGCGCAAGGGCGATATGCAGGTGATCGCGCTGGGCTACAAGATTCCGTCGGCGCTGCAGCAGGATAGCGATGCGCTGAGCTTCATGTCCGAGATCCTGGGCGATACGCCGACCGGGCGGCTGCACAAGGCGCTGGTGGAGAGCGGCAAGGCGGCGCAGGTGTTCAGCTTCGGCCAGACCGGTTATGCGCCGGGCTTGCAGATCATCGGCGCGGTGGTCAAGGCGGGCCAGCCGCTGGGGCCGGTGCGCGATGCGCTGATTGCGACGGTGGAGGGCTTCGCCAGCACGCCGCCTACTGCGGAGGAGATGGAGCGGGCGCGGCGCAATTTCGCCAATGGCATCGAGAAGGCGCTCAATGATCCGCAGCGGGTGGGCGTGAGCCTGTCCGAGGAGATCGCGCTGGGCGACTGGCGTTTGTTGTTCGAGGGCCGCGACAAGCTGCCGAACATCACGCCGGAGCAGGTGGCCGCTGCGGCGGGGCGCTATCTGAAGCGCGACAACCGCGTGGTCGGCAGCTTCGTGCCGGAGGATGCGCCGCTGCGCGCGGAGATTCCTGCGGCGCCGACGGTGGCGGAGGTGATGAAGGATTTCAAGGGCAAGGACAGCGTGCTGACGTCGGAGGTGTTCGATCCTAGCCAGGCCAATATCAATGCCCGCACCGAGATCAGGACCATCGGCGGCTTGAAGGTGGCGCTGCTGACCAAGAAGAACCGGGGCGAGTCGGTGTCGGTGGACTTGCAGCTGCATTGGGGCGACGAGAAGAATCTGTTCAACACGGCCATCGTGTCGAACGCCGCCAGCGAGATGCTGATGCGCGGTACCAGCAAGTACAGCCGCGAACAGTTGGCCGATGCCTTTGCGAAGCTGAAGATCTCCGGCAGCCTGTATCGCTTCGATACCACCGGGCCGAATCTGGATGCGGCGCTGCGGCTGGTGGCTCATGTGTTGAGGGAGGCCAGCTTCCCGGCGGCGGAGTTCGAGCAGTTGCGCCAGCAGTGGCTGGTGGCGATCGAGGCGTCGCGCAACGAGCCGCAGTCGCTGGCGCGCACGGAGGTGGACCTGTATTTCAACCATTATCCGAAGGGCGATGTGCGGGCGCCGATGACGGTCGATGAGCAGCTGGCGGCGGTGAAGGCGTTGAAGCTGGAGGATGTGGTTGCCTTCCATCGCGCGTACTACGGCGCCAATCATGGCGAGCTGGCGATCGTCGGCGATTTCGACAAGGCGGCGGTCGGCAAGACCATCGCCGACAGTTTCGGCGGCTGGGACAGCAAGGTGGCTTATGCGCCGATCACTTCGGCCAACGAGGACAAGGCGCCGCTGCACAAGACGATCAATGCGCCGGACAAGGAGAACGGTTTCTACACGGCGCGCTTGAACCTGGACCTGAACGTCAACGATGCGGAGTATCCGCTGCTGGACCTGGCCAATTACATCTTCGGCGAGGGCGGGTTGAAGTCGCGGCTGATGGATCGCATTCGTCAGAAGGATGGTTTGTCCTATGGCGGCGGTTCGGGTTTGCAGCCGGGTGAGATCGACCGCGCCGGCAGCTTCGGCATCGACGCCATCGCGGCGCCGCAGAACCTGAAGAAGCTGGAGGCGGCGATCCGGCAGGAGCTGGAGCGGGCGGTGAAGGATGGCTTCACGGCCGCCGAACTGGCGGGCGCGAAATCCGGGCTGTTGCAGCAGCGTGTGCAGAACCGTTCGAAGGACAGCGTGCTGGCTGCCGGGTGGACGCGCAATCTGTACATGAATCGCACTTACAGCTGGAGCAAGGAGTACGAGGACAAGCTGAAGGCGGCCACGCTGGCGCAGGTCAATGCGGCCTTCCGCAAGGCCATCGATCCGGCCAAGCTGACGGTGGTGACTGCGGGCGATGAGGCCAAGGCCAAAGGTGCGGCGGCTGCCGTGAGTGCGAAGTAGTTGGCATTAATGGATGTCGTCCAGCATGTCGTGGGTGCGTCGGCTGGCGTCAGGGGCGCTTTGGCGGAGAGCTCGTTCTGGCGGGCGCGCAGTTGGGCGGCTGGAAAGCAGAGGGCCGAAATAGCATCGTCCGGCGAAGGGTCGTGCAGCCCTAACCCCACCCTGTATTCTGTCGGCAATTTGGGAGCGATGATGATTCGATTGGTGGTGGAAGGCCGGGTGCAGGGCGTTGGTTATCGCGCTGCGTTTGCGGAGCGGGCGAGGGCGCTGGGCTTGTCCGGCTGGGTGCGCAATCGCCGCGATGGTTCGGTGGAAGCCGCGGTGGATGGCGAGACGCAGGCCATCGAGGCCATCACCGCGTGGGCAAAACGCGGCCCGCCGGCAGCCGCGGTTGTCAACGTCGCCATCGACCAGGACTGCCAGCCGTACCCGGCGCGCGGCGACTTTACGATACTGCCCACGCTGTAACGGCGCAGGCATCAGCTCACGTGCCGAGCTGCAGCTGCAGGGCCATGGTGCGCTTGGCCGGGATGCGCTGCGGCTTGGGTATCGCGTGGGCGCGAGCGGCATCGGTCTTGAACACGCTGACGGCCGCGGCGAGGTGGCTGGCTTGCTCCTGCAACGATGCCGCCGCCGCTGCCGCTTCTTCCACCAGCGCGGCGTTCTGCTGAGTAACCTGGTCCATTTGCATGACGGCGTCGTTAATCTGTTCGATGCCCGACGTTTGCTCCTGGCTGGCGGCGCTGATTTCACCGATCACGTCCGCCACGCTCTGGATGCTTTGCACTATGGCCTGCATCGCCGAACCCGCTTCTTCCACCTGCCGCGTGCCGCTGCCGACCTTGTCGACGGAGTCATGGATCAAAGTCTTGATTTCCTTGGCGGCGGCGGCCGAGCGCTGCGCCAGGTTGCGCACCTCCGTCGCCACCACGGCGAAGCCGCGTCCCTGCTCGCCGGCGCGCGCCGCCTCGACGGCGGCGTTCAGGGCCAGGATGTTGGTCTGGAACGCGATGCCGTCGATGACGCTGATGATGTCGACAATTTTTTTCGATGAGTCGTTGATGCCCGCCATGGTCTGGACCACCGCCGCCACCACCTTGCCGCCTTTGTTCGCCGTATCGGACGCCGAGATGGCCAGCTGATTTGCCTGGCGGGCGTTGTCGGCGTTTTGTTTGACGGTGCTGGTGAGCTCCTCCATCGCCGACGCGGTTTCCTCGAGGGCGCTGGCTTGTTGCTCGGTGCGGGAGGACAAGTCGAGATTGCCGTTGGCAATTTCCGTTGAGGCCGCAGCGATGGTGTCGGTCCCGCTGCGCACCTTGCCGACGATATTGAGCAGACTGTCGTTCATTTCCTTGAGCGCCTGCAGCAATTGCCCGGTTTCGTCGGACGACTCGATCTGGATGTCGCCGGTCAGGTCGCCGGCGGCGACCGTCCTGGCCAGTTTCACGGCACGCCCCAAGGGGCCGGTGATCGAGCGGGTCGTTGCCAGAGCGGTCAGCACGCCGATGGCCACCGCGGCTGCTACCAGTCCGAGCATGTAGGCCAGCGTGCTGGCGTAGAGCTCTGAGGCGGCGGTCTCGTCCTGGCTGCTCTTGTGCTGTTGCAGCTTGTCGAACTCGTCCAATGTGTTCTGCAGCCTGGTGGTGGCGGGGATGGCTTCCTTGAGCAGCAAGGCGATGGCCTCGTCCCGGTCGGACTTGAGCAGCAAGGCGAAGCGATTGTTTGCCGCGCGTACCGTGGCCAGTTCGGTTTTAATCCGCCCCAACAAAGCCGTGCCGGCATCGTCGAGCGGCATTTTCGCCAACTCGCCGTAGGCCGCGTCGAAGCGGACGCGGGCCGTGTCGATTTTCTGGTGCTGGCTGTCGGCCTCGGCATCATCGGACAATAGCGCAATGGTGCGGGTTACACGGCCGACGATGTGAATCGAGGTCGACATTTCCTCGATCAGTTCGATCTTCTTCATGTTGACGTCGACAATATGGTGCAGCGCGTCGTTTGACTTGCTCAGACTGTACACGGCCTGGCCGGCAATGGCGATCAGTAAGGCGAGGACGATGGCAAATCCCCCACCCAGCCGTACTCCGATTTTCATGTCTGTGATTTTCATTTTTTTTCCGATCGTGAATTACCATCCCGCTGCGGCCGATGGTAAGAGGGTCAACTGATGAAAATTTGATAGAAGTGGCACAGGGGCAGGGTGCTCACCTTGAATAAATAATTTATTCGTTTATTTCGTGTTATTTGATAAATTCAGTTTCTCACGGACAATTTAAAAATGCAAGTTAAATCGACAGGCTGTCGGGTCGGCACGCTTTCCGATTATGTACTATCATTAGTTACATGAGACGAGACAGCAAACTATCCTCCATCCTGCACGTGCTGCTGCACATGGCGCACGCCGGGCGGCCTTTTACATCCGACGAGCTGGCGGGCTTCCTCGGCACCAATCCGGTGCTGGTGCGGCGCGTGCTGGCCGGGCTGCGCGAGCGCGGCTACGTGGGCTCCGGCAAGGGCCACGGCGGCGGCTGGAGCATCACCTGCGACCTGAGCAAGGTGACGCTGCGCGACATCTACGAGGCGGTCGGTTCGCCCACGGTGTTCGCGATGGGGAACCGTGACGAGCATCCTCAGTGCCTGGTGGAGCGCGCCGTCAACGACGCGCTGTCCAGCGCCTTCGATGAAGCCGAGGCTTTGCTGATCGAACGTTTCAAGGACGTGACGCTGGCCGACCTGTCGGCCCGCTTCAACGACGGATACGCCAATCACAAAGGAGCTTCCCATGCACATCCCCCATCCGGCGACTGAATTCGACGCCGTCGTCATCGGCGGCAGCTACGCCGGCCTGTCGGCCGCGATGCAGCTGGCGCGCGCCCGCCGCCGCGTGCTGGTGATCGACGCCGGCCAGCGCCGCA
This sequence comes from Duganella sp. HH101, assembly GCF_001758795.1. Classification (NCBI taxonomy): domain Bacteria; kingdom Pseudomonadati; phylum Pseudomonadota; class Betaproteobacteria; order Burkholderiales; family Oxalobacteraceae; genus Duganella; species Duganella sp. HH101. The sequence goes on from NZ_LRON01000002.1 coordinate 529,967, forward strand.
ACCGGTACGCCCAGCATTCGCATGGCTTCCTTGGGCAGGACGGCCGCGAGGCCGCGGCCATCGCCGCCGACGGCCGCGCGCAGCTGATGAAGTATCCGACGGTGCGCTGGATCGAAGGCTCGGCCACGCAGGCGAGCCAGACGGCGCAAGGCTTCCGCGTGACGCTGGGCGACGGCAGTGCGTTCGGCGCGCTGCGGCTGCTGCTGGCGACCGGCGTGGTCGACGAGCTGCCGCCCATCGCCGGACTGGCCGAGCGCTGGGGCAGCAGCGCCTTCCACTGCCCGTATTGCCACGGCTATGAATTGATGGAGGGCGCGATCGGCGTGCTGGCGACCGGCCCGCTGTCCATCCACCACGCGATGATGCTGCCGGACTGGGGGCGGGTGACGTTCTTCCTCAACGGCGCGTTCGAGCCGGACGAGGCGCAGCTGGCGGCGCTGGCGGCGCGCGGCGTGGCGATCGAGCGCACGCCGGTGCAGGCGATAGCCGGCCATGCGGCTGTCCGTTTGCAGGACGGCCGCAGCCTGGAGATGGCGGGCTTGTTCGTACTGACCCGCACCCACAGCGGCAGCCCGCTGGCCGAGCAGCTGGGGTGCGAGGTGGAGCAGGGGCCGACCGGTTCGCATGTGCGGGTCGATGCGATGAAGGCGTCCAGCGTGGCCGGCGTGTTCGTGTGCGGCGACGCCGCGCGCATGTTCGGCAATGTGGCGCTGGCCGTGGCCGACGGCGCGATGGCCGGCGCCGCCACGCATCAGTCGCTGATCTTCGGGCTGGCCGCCGCCGCGTAGGCGAAAAAAAACCCGCCAGGGCCGGGACAGCCCGTGGCGGGGAACAGACTACACAATGAAACGGTTGACGACTTAGTACTTGCCGTGCAGAGCGAAGTACACCTGACGGCCATTCTTGTACAGCGAACCTGGCAGGTCCATCGCGCCTGGCGTGTGGATGACCGAACGCACCAGCGGGTTGTTCAGGTCCTTGCCGTCCAGCGTGATGCTGTAGTTGTCGTTGATCTGATAGGCGATCGATGCCGACAGCGTGCCGATAGGCGCCTGGAAGGCGGCGCTGTTGCGGCTGGTGCCGTTCAGGAAGCCCGAACGCCAGCTGTACGTCAGGCGGGCGCTGAACTTGCCCTGCTCGTAGAAGGCGCCGACGTTGTAGGCGTTCTTCGAGGTGCCGATCAGGGTGCAATCGGCGTTGGTCAGCGCGCCGCATGGCGAACCAGGCGCCTTGCCGGTTTCCGCACCCAGCGTGTAGGTGTAGTTGGCGTTCACGCCGAAGCCCTTAGGCAGCTCCTGCACGTAGGCGAACTCCAGGCCCTTCACTTCGGCCGTGGTGTTGACCGGGGTGCTGACCTGGTACACGGTGTTCTGCTTTTGCAGCTGGTTGTAGAAGGTCGCGGTGCTCTTGCCGTAGGTGACGTAGCCATCCAGCGCCGAGTAGAAGGCGCCGGCCGACAGCATCGATTTCGGCGCGAAGTACCACTCCAGGCCCAGGTCGAAGTTGTTGGCGCGGATAGGGCGCAGGTCCGGGTTGCCGACGTTGCCGGTGCCCTGAACGTCGCGCAGGTCGACGCCGGCCATCATGCCCAGTTCGGGACGGGCCATGGTGCGGCTGGTGCTGAAGCGGCCGACCAGATCCTTGGTGATGTCGAGGCGGAAGTTCGCGCTCGGCAGGAAGTCGATATAGCTGTTCGAGTAGCGCTTAGGCTCGAAGCCGCCCGATGGGCCGATCTCGTAGCGGTTCACTTCTTCGGTGGTGTGCACCACGCGCACGCCGAAGTTACCCGACAGGCTCTCGGTGGAGAAGTTGCCCATCACGTAGGCCGACTGGGTCGGTTCCTTGATGGTGAACTCGCTCTGTTTGAGGTCGCCCGAGTAGTTGCCATATTTGCTCAGCCAGCCGTTGACGGCGTCCTGCGAGAAGGTCCAGTAGCCGGCGCCTTTGGCGCCCAGGTCGTTGAAGTCGCTCGGGAAGGCGGTCAGGCCGGACATCGGCAGGTTGGCCGCCGAATCGAGGCCCGGCAAGGCGTTGATGCCGATCGAGGTCAGGTCGCGCTTGTGTTCCGCAACGCGGCCGCCGAACTGCAGCGAGTGCAATGAGCCCCAGTCGGTTTTCAGCGTGCCGTCCACCTGGCCATAGGTTTCCTTGTCGTTCGCGGTGACGTGCGAGCCGTAGGTGTATGGCGTGGCCTGGTTGCCGCCGATCGAGAACTTGTCGGCGCCCGGGGTGTTGTAGATCACCGGCGAACCGGCGCCGCTGATCGAGTAGCCGCCGCCGGTCCATGGCATCCAGACGCCCAGCGCGCCGCTGACGGTGTTGCCCAGGCCCTTGGTGGTGCCGAGCTTGCCGTTCAGGGTCAGCACTTCGTTGACGCGCCATTTGGCGTCGAGGTTGACGAACTGCGACTGGCTCTCGGCCACGGGACGGCTGAACTCTTCCTGTACCGCGCTGGAGATGCTGGCGCAGGCGGTGCAATTGGCCGGTACGGCGGCGTTGAGCTGGGTCACGACGCCGTTGGCCGTGGTGCCGGTGATGGCGCCGTTCGGGTAGTTGCTGGCCAGCGTGGACGAGGACAGGAAGCGGCCCACCGACTGCATGAAGTTGTGGTTGATGTTCGGAGCGTCCAGGTGCGAATGGAAGGCCGTCAGGTCCAGCGTCAGGTCATTGCTGGCCTTGAGCTGCACGTCGACCAGGCCGCCGTTGCGGGTGCGCTTCTGTTCGAACCAGGCGGTGCCGCCCAGGTAGCTGCCCATGGCGCCGGTGGAACCCGCGATGGATTTGGCGATCGGGCTGCCCGCTTCGACGCGGTCGTACCAGATCTGGTTTTCCTGGCCGACGCGGCTCAGCGTGCGTTTTTCATGGAAGCCTTGCACCAGGATGCCGAGGGTGTTGGTGTCGTTCTTCCAGGCGACCATGGCGTTGATCTGCGGATCGGTCTTGCCCGAGTTGGACGAGTTGACGCCGCCGATGCTGAACTGGGCGTTGAATTGCTTCTTGAAGTCCAGCGGCTTGCGGGTCTCGATGTCGACCACGCCTTCGGCGCCGCCTTCGAGCAGGTCCGCCTGCGCGCCCTTGTGCACGGTGACACGGCCGATCAGTTCGGAAGGGAACAGCGAGAAGCTCACGCTGCGGCCGCCGCCGACGATGTTGTCGGCGAACCAGTCGCCGCTCGAGACCGAGTGGCCGTTCAGGGTGGTCAGGGTCAGGCCGAACGGGGTGCCGCGCAGCGCGACGCGGTCGTTCTCGCCGAACGAGCCTTCGCCGCCGCCGGCCGCCGCCACGCTCACGCCTGGCAGGCGCTGCAGCGAGTCGGCGACGTTCTTGTCAGGCATCTTGCCGACGTCTTCGGCGGTGATCACTTCGACCAGGCTGTCGGAGTTGCGCTTCTGGTTCAGCGACTGCTGCAGCGAGGCGCGGATACCGGTGACGATCACCTGTTCCGGCGCTGCCGCTTCCTGCGCCTGGGCCGTGATGCCGGCGCCCAGGATCAGCAAACCGACCGCGGTGGCGATAGGCGTGCGTTTGGACATTTTCGTATTATTTGAATTGTGGTACATGTTCCCTCCCGTTGATGAGGCTCCGCCGAGCCTACTGATTGTTGATGTGTCTCTTATCTACTTCTTTACAACCACTTACAAAACCAATCCAACGCCAATATACCCGTCTTTTAATACCAGATCACTACCACTTTGAAATTCTTTTTTGTTATGTTGTATGCAGCATACACACTGTTGCTTTGGTAACTATTCCATACCGGCTCTGCGGTGGTATGGAGCCGGGGTGTGTGGCGCTACAACAGGCGCAAACCCAGCATCCATGCGGGTTGGCGCGGTGGTGGTCAAAATATTTGGCAGCAGGGGCGGGGACGGGGGCGGCGCGCTGGTCTTTTTTTGGTATTATCGATTGACAACGACAAGACAGGATGCGTGCAGCGTTATGGAAAGCAATCCAATCAGCCCACTGGTACACATCCGGGCGCACCTCAATGAGACCAGTCACCTTCCCCTGTACCAGCGCCTGCAGCGGGCGCTGCGCTCGGCGATCGAGCAGCATTTGCTCAAGCCGGAGGACGCGCTGCCGGCCGAACGCCAGCTGGCGGCCGACCTGGCGATCTCGCGCATCACGGTGCGCAAGGCCATCGACGGCCTGGTCGGCGAGGGCGTGCTGGTGCGCCGGCCCGGCTCCGGCAACTTCATCAACACCCGCATCGAAAAGAACTTCGCCAAGCTGACCTCGTTTTCCGAGGACATGCGGGCGCGCGGGCGCACGCCGCGCAGCGTGTGGCTCAAGCGCTCGGAAGGCACGGTGACGCCGGACGAGGCGATGCGGCTGCGGCTCAGCCCCGGCGCCGCGGTCTACCGCTTCCACCGCATGCGCTACGCCGACGATGTGCCGATGTGCCTGGAGTACGCCACCATCGTCGCCGCGTGCCTGCCGTCGCTGGAGGCGGTCGACACCTCGATGTACGACGCGCTGGAGCGGGCCGGCAACCGGCCGGTGCGCGCGCTGCAACGGCTGTCGGCGCTGCTGCTCAATGCGGAGCAGGCCCTGCTGCTGCAGGCGCGCGAGGGCGACGCCGGGCTCGCGGTCGAGCGGCTGGGCTTTCTGCGCGACGGCCGCGCGGTGGAGTTTTGCCGCTCCTATTTTCGCGGCGATATGTACGACTTCGTGGCGGAACTGAACGCCACCTGACCTTGCAAGGACTTATGAACTCCTACCGTTTGAAGCGTCCGGCGCTGGCGCTGGCCGGCGTGCTGGCCTGCGCGCCTTCGCTGGCCGCAGCGCCGCTGGCCGCACCTGAAATCGTCGGCTACTACCCCGGCTGGAAGTCGGACGCCTTCCCCGTCACCGCCGCCAACGTCGGCGCCGGCAAGCTGACGATGGCGCTGTACGCCTTCCTCGACGTCTGCTGGGACGGCAAGCATGGCAACGCCGACCCCACGGTCAACGATGTGGCGCCGTGCCAGGACGCGGCCGGCGAGGCGTCGTCGGCCAACGGAGCGCTGGTGTTGCGCGATGCCGCCAGCGACGGCGCCAACCTGCGCGCGCTGGTGGCGCTGAAGCGGCGCCACCCTGGCTTCAAGGTGGTGGTGTCGGTGGGCGGCTGGAACTGGTCGAACCGGTTTTCCAACCTGGCCGATGCGCCGGCCGCGCGCGCCGCCTTCATCGCCTCGGCGGTGAAGACGATGCGCCGCCACGGCCTGGACGGCATCGACATCGACTGGGAATATCCGGGCGAGGCCGGCGTGCCTTGCGTGGCGGGCGAGGTGTGCGCGCGGCCGGCCGACAAGCGCAACTTCATCACGCTGGCGCGCGAGCTGCGCGCCGCCTTCGACGCGGCCGGCCGGGAAGACCGCAGGCATTACAGCATCACCATCGCCGCCGGCGGCAACGCCAACTACGTCAACGACGGCGGCGCGGCCAGCGGCTGGCTGCGCGAGCTGGCCTCCAGCCTGGACTGGATCAACATCATGGCCTACGACTACCACATGCCGTGGGAGCGGCGCAGCGGCCACCACGCGGCGCTGCACGGCGACGCCCGCGACCCGGCGACGGCCGACGGCTTCCATGCGGCCGGTTCGGTGCGGCGCTATCTGGCGGCCGGGGTGGCGGCGCGGCAGCTGGTGCTGGGCGTGCCGTTCTACGGCTACGGCTGGAAAGGCTGCCCGCCGGGCGCCGACGGCGACGGCCAGTACCAGGCCTGCGACGGCGGCGCCACGGGCGGCGTGGACGGCGGCAATTCGTATGGCTACGGTCATCTGCTCAAACAGGGCTACCTGGCGCCGGCCGGCGCCGGGGACGGTGCCGGCGGCAATGGCTACCGGCGCTACTGGAACGCGGCGGCCAGGGCGCCGTATCTGTACAACGCGGCGCAGCAGGTGTGGATCACCTACGAAGATCCGGCGTCGCTGAAGGAGAAGGCGGCGTATATCAAGGCGCAGGGGCTGCGCGGGGCGATGTTCTGGGAGCTGAGCGCCGACGGCGGCCATCAGTTGCTGAACGCCTTGTCGTCGGCGATGCGGCGATAATGCGGCGATAAAAAAAGCCGGCGCTGGGCCGGCTTTGCTGATTACTTGGCTTCCGCCGGTGCTGCTTTTGGCGGGTTCTGGTACATGATCCAGTAGCGCGCCAGGTCGCCGCGGCCGTCGTTGCCGCTGATGGTTTCCAGCAGCTTGAGCGACTCGTCCTTCTTGCCGGCGATGGCCAGCGCGTAGGCCAGGCGCAGCTTGGCGTCTTCCGGATTCTTGGCCACGCCCTTGGCGACGCCTTGCTTCATCAGGTCGATGCCCTTGTCGGCCTGGCCCAGCGTCACATAGTTGTAGCCCAGGTTGACCAGGCCGACGCCGTCCTTGGATTTCATGGCCGAGTCGATGCCCTTGTCGATGTTTTTCGCATCGTCGGCGGCGCCCTTGTTGGCGCTGTCGCGGATCTTCTGCAGCGCGGCCTTGTTCTTGTCGTTCGGGATGGCGCCAGGGTAGCCCTTGTCCATGGCGATCTTCGCTTCGGTGAAGAAGCCGCCCAGCACCGCCAGTTCGGCGATCTCGGCGTAGTCTTCCGGCTCCATCTTCGACGGTGCGGCCAGCGCCTTCAGGCGGGCGATGTCGAGGTCCAGGCGCGGCGCGTAGGTCTTCTTGCCGCGGGTGCGGTTCAGCAGGTCGAACCAGTAGTCTTCGCTCGGGTAGTAGCGGGTCAGCTCTTCCACCGCTTGCAGATACAGCTCGGTGTCCTTGGTCTTGATGCCGACGTTGCCCAGCAGGTTAAGCTCGTCCTTCGGCGGCGTGGCGCCGGACTTCTTGGCGGCGGCGACGTCCTTCAGCGCTTCGGCCTTGGCGGTGGCGAAATCGTCCTTGAAGAAGTAGGAGCGCACGATGAACTGGCGCTGCTTGAGCGTGTCGCCCGACTCGGTGCCGTAGCGGTTGAACCAGACGATGGCCTGGTCGTAGTCCTTGATCTGGCTGTAGTAGATGCCGGCGACGGCGTCGATGAAGCGCAGCTTGTCTTCAGGCTTGAGGCGGCCGGAGTCGATCATCGCGGCCAGCGCCTTGACGGTGCCCGGATAGTCGCCGCTGGCCTGGCCCAGTTGCACGCGCATCTGGTTCAGGATGAACTCTTCGTACGGCGTCACGTTCGGCATGGCGGCCGCGGTGTCGATGCGGGTCTTGAATTCGGTGTAGTTCTTGGCTGCCAGCAGGTCTTTGGTCTGGGCCGGGTCGATCAGTTTGAAGATCTCGGGACGCACGGCATCCTTGGGCGGCTCGGCCGGTTTGGCGGCTTCGGCGGCGTAGACAGGGGACATGCCCAGCATGGCCGGTGCGGCATTCAGGCCGATGGCGGCCAGGATCAGGCTAATACGAGCGAGACGAGTGTGGGACATGAATTATCCTTCTATCAAACAATTTAGAGGGCCGGCGGGTACGCCATGCCATCGCGACAGTGTAAACCCGCGTATTGTTACATAAAACCGGGGCGTATTACGAATTCAAGCGTGTGCCGGAGCGCGCGCCAGCGCCCGGCCTTCGGCGTTAAATAACAGGCAACGCGACGGCGGCAGGTGCACGCGGGTGCGGCTGCCGGCGTGCAGCGGCGGCGCCTCGGCGGCCTGCTTGACGGCGATCATTTCGCCCGCGCCGGCCAGCGTGGTGTAGACGATGGACTGGTCGCCCAGGTATTCGACGTGGCCGACGCCGACGTCGATGGCGTTGCCCTGCTGCGGCGCGGCGATGGACAGGTGCTCGGCGCGCACGCCCAGCGTGACGCGGTCGCCGCGCTGGGCGCCGGCGCCGGCGCCTGTTCCGCCACCTGTGCCGCCACCTGCGCCGCCACCTGCGCCGCCTTCGGCCGCGACGTCGACGTCGACGATGGCGCCGCCCGGCAGCAGCACGCTGGCCTGGCCGGCCGACACCGCGATGATCTCGCCGGCGATGAAGTTCATCTTCGGCGTGCCGAGGAAGCCGGCCACGAACAGGTTGGCCGGATGGTTGTACAGCTCATGCGGCGTGCCGACCTGCTCGATGCGGCCGGCGTTGAACACCACGATGCGCTGGCCCAGGGTCATCGCCTCGACCTGGTCGTGGGTGACGTAGATCATGGTGGTCTTCAGCTCCTGGTGCAGGCGGCTGAGCTCCACCCGCATCTGCACGCGCAGGCTGGCGTCCAGGTTGGACAGCGGCTCGTCGAACAGGAACACTTCCGGCGTGCGCACGATGGCGCGGCCGATGGCCACGCGCTGGCGCTGGCCGCCGGACAGCTCCTTGGGCCGGCGCTTGAGCAGCGGGGCGATCTGCAGGATCGCCGCCGCGCGCTCCACCGCCGCCGCCACCTCGGCCGGCTTGCGGCCGGCCAGCTTGAGCGCGAAGGCCATGTTCTCGTACACGGTCATGTGCGGGTACAGCGCGTACGACTGGAACACCATGGCCAGCTTGCGCTGCGCCGGGGCGATGTCGTTGGCCAGCACGTCGCCGATGTGCAGCGTGCCGCCGCTGATCGGCTCCAGGCCGGCGATCATGCGCAGCAGGGTGGACTTGCCGCAGCCGGACGGGCCGACGAAGACCATGAATTCGCCGTCGGCGATATCGAGGTCGACGCCGTGGATCACGGCCGTCTGGTCGTAGCGCTTGACGATCTGTTTGAGGCTGACGCTGGCCATCCGCTTAGCCCGCGCGCACGGCCGCTTGCGGCGCCGGCTCTTCCTGCGCCTGCGGCCGCGCCGTCATCGGGATCAGTTGCGACAGCACCGCCACCGGGATCGCGCACAGCATCACCCAGATGAAGAAGTGCTGGTAGCCCAGCGAGATCTGGATGTCGCCGCTGAACAGCTTGAACAGCACGAAGCCCAGTTGCATGATGCCGGTCGAGAAGGCGTAGTGCGCGGTCTGGTATTTGCCCGGCGCGACCACCTGCATCATGTACAGGATCAGGCCGACGAAGCCGAAGCCGTAGCCGAACATCTCGACGCTGAGCGCCACGCCGATCACCGACAGCTCGGTAGGCTGGAACACCGACAGCAGGTAGAACGCCACGTTGGGCAGGTTGACCGCGAGGATCAGCCACAGGATGGCGCGTTTGAGGCTGAGCCACGAGGTGAAGTAGCCGCCGGCGATGCTGCCGACCACGAAGGCCACGGTGCCGACGGTGCCGTACACGGCGCCCACTTCGGCGGTGGTCAGGCCCAGGCCGCCGAGGTTGCGCGCCTCGCGCAGGAACAGGGGGCCGATCGACTGCACCTGCGCCTCGCCGGCGCGGAACAGGATGATGAACACGATCGAGATCCAGATGCCGGGCTTCCTGAAGAATTCGACGATCACCTCCCGCAGCGTGCGGGCGATGGCGCCGGCGTTGGTGTCGGCCGTGACTTCGTTCATCGCGGTCGGCAGCGCCCAGCTGTTGTACAGGCCTAGCGCCACCATGATGACGGCCAGGATGCAGAAGCAGATGGTCCATGCCGGCACCACGCCCAGCGTCTTCTCGAAGTGGCCTGCCAGCAGCAGCAGGCCGCCGGTGGTGAAGAACTTGCCGGCGTTGAAGAAGGTGCCGGTCCAGCCGGCGTACTTGGCCTGGCCTTTTTCATCCAGGCTGGAGATGTACAGGCCGTCGCAGGAGATGTCGTGCGTGGCCGACGAGATGCCGACCAGCGCGAGCATGGCCATGCAGGCCGCGAACCAGAACGGCGCGTGCAGCGCCAGCGCCACGCCGCCCAGGCACAAGCCGCCGAAGATCTGGAAGCCGACCACCACCAGCTTCTTGCTGCTGGCCAGTTCCAGGAAGGGACTCCACAGCGGCTTGAAGACCCAGGCGAAGCCGATCAAGCCGGTCCAGTGATTGAGCTCGTCGTTGGGCACGCCCATGCTCTTCAACATCTGGTTGGCGACGATGGCTACCGCGAAGAACGGCAGGCCCTGCGCCAGATACAGGCTGGGAACCCAGAACTTCGGATTGCGTATTTTATTGTTGTCCATATTGCCTCCTCCCCCTGATTGATTGGTTATGCGAAGCCGGGCACCGGTGCGTTGCCGGTGGCTTCCAGTTCGCCGCTTAGCCAGCCGTTGACCGCGTCCAGCGCCGGCTGGGCGAAGCCGTAGGTCATCAGCGATGGCGAGTCGATGTCCAGCGCCTGGTACGGATTCCACAGCGCCAGGTGCAGGTCCGGCTTCCACGTGGTGCGCGCATGCTCGCCGTAGCGCAGGCGCGAGGTCGAGGCCAGGATCGTGAAGCGGCCGTCCTGCGGCAGGGCGCTCCAGTCGAAGGTGTCGGCGTCGGCGAAGGTGGTCAGTTCGACGTCGTACAGGCGGCGCAGCGATGCGGCCACCGCTTCGGCGGGCACGCCGGCTTCGGACACGCCGTCGCTGACCACGTCCTGGCGCACCACCAGGCGCACCTGCGCGCCGGCGGCCGGACGGGCCGGCGCGCCGTAGGCGGTGAGGCTGCGGCGCCAGCCTTCGGCCATCACCACGCGGTCGGCGGCGTCTTCCTTGTAGGAGCGCGGCTTGCATGGATAGGCCAGCGCCAGCGACGCCAGGCGGTCCAGGCGCTGCTGCACTTCCGCCATGGTCAGCTCGCCCGAGGCGATGGCGGCGGCGATGGAGTCCAGCGTTTCGTTCTGCGTTTCGGTGGTGCCCAGCGCCATGACCATGTCGGCGCCCGCGGTCAGCGCGCGCACGGCGGCGTTGCCCACGCCGTAGCGGCCGGCGATGGCGTGCATGTCCATGCCGTCGGTGATGACGACGCCCTTGTACTGCCACTCATCGCGCAGCAGGCCGGTGAGGATGCGGCGCGACATGGTGGCAGGGTTGTCCGGGTCCAGCGTCGGGTAGACGATGTGGGCGGTCATCATGGCCGGGGCGGCGCCGGAGGCGATGCGGAACGGCGCCAGTTCCAGGCGGTCCAGTTCCTCGACCGGCTTGTTCACGGTCGGCAGGTCGCGGTGCGAATCGACGTTGGTGTCGCCGTGGCCGGGGAAGTGCTTGACGCAGCAGGCCACGCCTTCCGCGTGGCTGCCGGCCATCCACGCCATCGCCAGTTCGGCGGCGCGTTGCGGCTCGGCGCCGAAGGAGCGCTCGGCGATCACCGGGTTGTGCGGGTTGTTGTTCAGGTCTAGCACCGGCGCGAAGTTCCAGTTGAAGCCCAGCGCCTTGACGGCGCGCGCGACGGCGGCGCCGGTGCGGTAGGACAGGTCGGTGTCGTCGGCCGCGCCCAGGCCCATGGCGGCCGGCGGCGCAGGCACCCAGGTCGAGCGCACCACGGCGCCGCCTTCCTGGTCGATGCCGATCAGCGACTCGGGGCCCATGACGGCGCGCAGGTCGGCGGTCAGCTTGCCCAGCTGTTCGGAGTCGGTCATGTTCCCGCGGAACAGGCAGACGGCGCGGATGCCGTTGGCCTTGATGAAGTCGGCGGTGGCGGCATCGAGCACGGTGCCGGGGAAGCGGATCATGATCAGCTGTCCGGCGATCTGTCTAAATTCGCTGAGGTCGTTTTGGGTTTGGGTCACGAGTTGGTTCATTTAACAGCTCCGTCCATGCCACGCATGAAGAATCGTTGAGTAAAGAGGAAGGCTGCCAGCGTGGGCAGGATGGTCAATATGGTGCCGGCGGCGATCACGCGCGTGCTGCTGCCGAAGGTGCCGCGCAAATACAGCACGCCCACCGACAGCGGGAATTCGTCAGGCTTGCTCATCACGATGGATGGCCAGATGTATTCGTTCCAGGCTTCCACCGCCGTCAGGATGCCGACCGTGGCCAGCCACGGCGCGATCAGCGGCAGCATGATCTTGCTGAAGATGGTCCATTCGGAGGAGCCGTCGACGCGGGCGGCGTCGATCAGGTCTTGCGGCACTTCCTCGAAGGCTTGCTTGAGCAGCAGGATGGCGACCGCCGTGACGACGTTGGGCAGGATCACGCCGGTGTAGGTGTCGACCAGGCTCAGTTTCGTCACGGTGATGAAGTTGACCAGGAAGTTCACTTCCGACGGCAGCACCAGCGTGGCGAGGATCAGGCCGAACACCAGCTTGCGGCCCTTGAAGTGCATGCGCGCCAGCGGGTAGGCGGCGGCCGAGCACAGGGCCAGCTTCCAGAACACGGTGCAGGCGGCGATGAAGACCGAGTTGCGGAAGAAGGACCAGATCGGAATCGCCTTGAACACTTCGATGAAGTTGTCGAAGGAGGGCTGGTTCGGCCAGAAGGTCGGCGGGAAGGCGAAGATGTTCCCTTCGGTGGAGACGGCCGTCACCAGCGTCCACCAGAACGGGAACACGCAGACGACCGCGATCGCGCAGAGCAGCAGGTAGTGGGTGATGGTCTTCATCATCGGTGTTTGGGCTTGATATAGCGCAGGCAGAGCAGGGCGATGCCGATGCAGAAGATGGACATGACGAAGCTGGCGGCCAATGCGCGCGGCAGCTTCAGGTGTTTGAGGCCCTGGTCGTAGGCGTAGTACAAGCCGGTGAAGGTGGAGTTCATCGGGCCGCCCTGGGTCAGCACGTCCACTTCCTGGTAGGCCTTCAAGGCGGCCAGCACGGACAGGATGGTGCAGACCATGATGGTGGGGCGCAGCATCGGCACGGTGATCTGCCAGAAACGCTGCCAGCGGTTGGCGCCGTCGAGGATGGCCGCTTCCTGCATGTCGGCGGGGACGGCCTGCAACGCGGCCAGGTACATCACCATGTACCAGCCAAGTCCGCGCCACAGCGTCACGAACATGATGGCGAACAGCGCCAGGCTGTCGTTGGAGAGCCAGCCGACCGGTGCGCCGACCAGCCGCAGGGTCGTCAGCACGTAATTGAGCGCGCCCTGTTCGTGGAACATGAAGCCCCACATGATGCCGACCACCGAGACGGTGGTGACGACCGGTACGTAGAAGGCCGCGCGGAAGTAGCGGATGCCCGGTAGCTGGTTGTTGACCAGTACCGCGAGGCCGAGCGCGCCGATCTGCACGAAGGGCACCATCAGCAGGAAGATCAGCGAGTTTTTCAGGCCGGTGACGAACATCTCGTTGTCGAAGATGTAGCGGAAGTTGTCCAGGCCTACCCAGTGGGTGTCGCGTATCAGGCTGTAGTCGGTGAAGGCGAGGAAGGAGCCGAAGGCCACCGGCCAGAACGAGAATACGGCCAGCAGCGCCAGCGCGGGGGCGAGGAACAGCCAGGCGGTCAGGGTTGTGCGGCTCATCTCATCGGCTCCGCTGCGCGGCGAGTTTCTTGTTCCAGATCGCCACCGCCTGGTCCAGCGCCTGCTTGACATCCTGCTTGCCGGTGACGCCGGCTTCCACGGCCTTCACCAGGTAGCGGCGCAGTTCGTCGTAGTCGGTGATGCCGGCCACGTACAGCGTGTGCGAGTGCGGCATTGAAACGGCGCCCGCAGATACCGCCTTTTCGGCCGCGCCGGCGCCCGGCGGCACGGTCATGAAGAAGGGATCGTTGGCCGCCTGCGACATCGCCGGATACACGCTGGCCTGTTTGGCGAAGGCCAGCTGGTTGGCGTCGTTGGTCAGGTAGCGCGCGAACTTGCCGACCGCCGGTAGCAGCCTGGCGTCGACGTTCTTCGGCACGGCGAAGTGGATCAGCCAGCCGCCGTCGGCGATGCCGGTGGGGCCCAGCGGCGCGGGGGCGACATCGGTGATGGCGTAGATGTCCTTGGCGTCGCTCTCGATGCGCTTGACGGCCGTCGGTGGCGCCAGCAGCATGCCGAGGCGGCCGCCTTTGTAGGCGTCGATCGCGGCGGGGAAGTTATCCTCGGCGAACAGCGCGTCCTTCAGCAGGCCGCCGGCCTTGTAGGTCTCCGCGAGTTTCTTGATCAGCGCGATATGGGCGGGCGAGTTGAACACCGCCTTGCCGTCCTTGATGACGGCAAGGCCTTGCTGCATCATCAGGCCGTCGATCTTGGACAGCGCGGGGCACAGGCCAGCCTTGCCGGTGCGGGCGGCGATCTGGCGCGCGAACAGCAGCTGTTCGTCGAGATCGCGCGGCGCGTGCGGGATGGCGGCGGCTTTGAATATCTGCGTGTTGAAGGCGATGACGGCGACGTTGCTGTACATCGGGAAGCCGTAGATGTGGCGACTGAGCTTGCCGCCGAAGGTCAGGTCTTCCAGCGTGCTGGCAAGGTAGCGCGGGCGGGCGTCGCCGAGCAGGGTGTCGACCGGCGCGAGCAGGCCGTCGCGGGCGAATTCGTCGGCCCAGGGCACGTTCAGGTTCACCAGCGCGGGCGGGGTGCCGGCGACGATGCGCGTCACCAGCTTGGTCTGGATCACGTCCCAGGGGAAGTCCACCCACTCGACTTTGACGTTCGGATTGCCGGCTTCGTAGTTCTTCACCAGCGTCTCGAAGTAGGGAGTGAACTTGGGCTTCATGCTGAAGGTCCAGAATTCGATTTTTTCCGGGGCGGCGGTCGCAGGGTTCGCGAAGAGCGCCGCAAGCGCCAGCAGCCACCCCGCACGGCGGAATGCCGGGGTCGGACCCCGCACGGGGTCCGACCCCTTCGGCTTGCGGGGTGGGCGTGGCGCAATCACGGACTTAGTTGGTCTTGGTGACTTTGCTCAGGTGGCGCGGGGCGTCCGGGTCCATGCCGCGTGCCGCCGACAGCTGGGCCGCCATCACGTAGAAGGCCTGGATCGCGACGATAGGATCGAGGTCCGGCGTCGCCGCCACCGGCAGGGTCAGGTCGCGGTCGGCCACGTCGGCCGGTGCGGCCAGCAGCACGCGCGCGCCACGGCCGCGCATCTCGGTCGCCAGTTGCAGCAGGCTCGCTTGCGTCGGGCCACGGGTGGCGAAGATCACCAGCGGGTAGCCTTCTTCGATCAGCGCCATCGGGCCGTGCTTGATCTCCGCGCCGCTGAAGGCTTCCGCCTGCAACGCCGAGGTTTCCTTGAATTTCAGCGATGCTTCCAGCGCCACAGGGAAGCTGATGCCGCGGCCGACCACCATGATGTTGCGGGCGGGCGCCAGCACCTCGATGGCCGAGCTCCAGTCTTCCTGGGCGGCTGCGCGCAGCGAGTCGGGCAGGGCTTCCAGGCCGGCCAGCAGCTCCGGATCGTTCTGCCAGGCGGCGACCAGGCGGGCGCCGGCCACCAGGCTGGTGATGAAGCTCTTGGTGGCGGCCACGCTCTGCTCTTTGCCGGCGCGCAGCGGAATCGACCACTCGGCGGCGTGCGCCAGCGGCGAATCGATGTCGTTGACCAGCGCGATGGTGGTGGCGCCGCCGTCGCGGAAGTATTTGATCGGCTCGACCACGTCCGGGCTCTGGCCCGATTGCGAAATCGAGATCGCCAGCGTGTCGCGGGTGATCAGCGGCGATTTGTTCAGCGTCACCAGCGACATCGGCAGCGACGCCACCACGCGGCCCAGGCGGGCCATGATCAGGTAGGCCGCGTAGGCGCAGGCATGGTCGGAGCTGCCGCGCGCGATGGTCAGCGCGGTCGAGAAGGACGTGCTCCTCAATTTGCGGCCCAGCTCCGCGTAACGGTCTCCGTCGCTGGCCAGCTGGAGGGCTACGCAATCCGCTGCGGACAGGGCTTCTTTCAACATCATTGAGGTCACAACAATTCTCCTTCGATATAGACGGCTTTGAGATTCAGGTCACGGTCGAGCACCACAAAGTCGGCGTAGGCGCCGGGGGCCAGGCGGCCCCGCTCTTGCAGGCCGAGATAGTCGGCCGCATACGTTGAGACCCGCGCCGAGGCATCCGCCAGATCGAGGCCGAGTCCGACCAGGTTGCGCAGCGCCTGGTCCATGGTGAGGGTGCTGCCGGCCAGCGTGCCGTCGGGCAGGCGCACGCCGCCCATGCACTTCATGACGGTGTGGCGGCCCAGCATGTACTCGCCGTCCGGCATGCCGGTGGCGGCGGTCGAATCGGTCACGCAGTACAGGTGCGGGATGCAGCGCAGCGCGGTGCGGATGGCGCCCGGATGCACGTGCAGCAGGTCGGGAATGAATTCGGCGTATTGCGCGTGGGCCAGCGCGGCGCCGACCATGCCGGGCTCGCGGTGATGCAGGCCGGTCATGGCGTTGAACAAATGGGTGAAGCCGTGCGCGCCGTGCTCCAGCGCGGCCACGCCGTCCTCGTAGGTGCCGAGGGTGTGGCCGATCTGCACGCGCATGCCGGCGTCGGACAGTTCGCGCACCAGCTCCAGGTGGCCGCCGATTTCCGGCGCCACGGTGATCAGTTTGATCGGGGCGATCGCTTCCAGGCGTTCGACATCGGCCAGCTTGGCGGTGCGCGCGTACGGCGGCTGTGCTCCCAGCTTGCCGGAGTTGATGAACGGGCCTTCCAGGTGCACGCCCAGCACGCGCGCTTCGCCTTTGCCGCGCAGGGCGGCGGCTTTGCCTATGCCTTGCAGCGCCAGGTCGATGTCTTCCGGCGGCGCCGTCATGGTGGTGGCCAGCATGCTGGTGGTGCCGTGCTGCGCATGGATGGCGGCGATGGTGTGGACGGCGTCGCCGCCTTCCATCACGTCCTTGCCGCCGCCGCCGTGCACGTGCAGGTCGATAAAGCCAGGCAGGATATAGACGTCTTCGTTGTTCGACGGATCGGTGCTGCTGCCGTGGATGGCGGCGATGCGCTCGCTGAAGCTGATCTCACCGCGGACCCAGCCCGCCGATGTCAGGATATTGCCTTGGATTGCACTGCTCATCTGCGCGACTCCGCTACGAATTCATAATAATCACTGCGGCAATACGAGTGGGTCAGTTCCACCGCCGCGCCGTTGTCGAGATAGCTGACGCGGGTGATGTGCAGCATCGCCGCGCCCGCAGGTATGTTGGCCAGGCGCGCTTGTTCGACGCTGGCGTTGACGGCGCGGATGTGCTGCAGCGCGCGCATCGGGATGGTGCCGTTGGCTTCCAGGTAGCCGTACAGCGAATCGGTCACGCTGTGCGGATTCGGCATGTACTGGGCCGGGATGGTGGTGGTTTCGATCGCCATCACCACGTCGTCGGCGGTGCGCAGGCGCTTCAGGCGCGCGACCGGCATATTGGGCGACAGGCCGAGCGACAGCAGCTCGATCGGCGAGGCGATGCCGATGTCGCGCTGCAGCCAGCGCGAGCCGGCGGTGAAGCCGCGTTCGCGCAGCTCTTCGGAAAAGCTGGTCAGGCGGGATAAGGGCTGCTCCAGTTTCGGCGTGATGTAGGTGCCGGAGCCGCGCTTGCGGGTCAGCATGCCGCGGTCGCACAGCATGTCGATCGCCTTGCGCGCGGTCACGCGCGAGATGTTGAGCATGTCCGACAGCACGCGCTCGGACGGCAGGGCCTCGTTGGCACGCCAGTCGCCGGCGGCGATCCCGTCGGACAGCTTGTTCGCCAGCTGCATGTAGAGGGGGGTGTCGCTTTCGGCATCGGGCTGGAAATCGCTCAACTGGGCTAGCACAGGCTTACTCCTTCAGACGTTGTTGGATCAGCCGCAAGGCACCTGCCGCGGAATCGCCTTGCGGCGTGACGATCCGCTTCAACATCGAGACCGGCAGATAGGGGCGCAACGGCGCCGCCAGTCCGCCGCACAGCGCGATCGGCAGCTTGCCGCCGGCGTCGAGCGCGTTGCCCATCAACTCCACCTGGCGGCCCGCTTCGAGCAGGATGGCGCGCGCGGTGTCGTTCGATTCGCCGTGCTGCAGCACGATGCGCGCCAGTTGCGCGTACTGCGTTTGCGTGGCCTTGGCCAGCCAGTTCTGCAGCGCGTCGCGGCCGCCGCCGCAGGCTTGCGCCAGGTCGGCGCTGAAGGGGGTGGCCGGCATGCGGCCGTCCAGCACCTGCTGCACGTGGTTGATGGCGCGCAGGCCGATCCAGGCGCCGCTGGCTTCGTCGCCGGCGGGGAAGCCCCAGCCGCCCACTTCGACATGGACGCCGTCGGCGCGTTTGATCTCGCCGACGCTGCCGGTGCCGAGGGCGATGATGGAGCCGGGCTGGCCGCGATGCGCGCCGAGCACGGTGGTGTGGCCGTCGGTTTCCAGCGCCACGCGGGCGTAGCCGGGATTGGCGGCGACGAACTCGGCCGCCCAGGCGCGGTTGTGCACGCCGGCCAGGCCGAGGCCGATGGCGATCTTGTCCTTGCCGGGCAGTTGCAGGTCGGCGGCGCGGAAGGCCATGGCGGTGGCCTCCTCGACGGAGGCCCAGGCGTTGGCGATGCCGTGCATCAGGCCCGATGGGCCGCTGACGCCTTCGGCCAGTTCTACGCCGTCGGTGCGGGCCAGACGCACGCGGGTGCCAGTGCCGCCGCCGTCAACGCCGATTAAAAATTCGATCATGATTATCCGAGAATTCCGTGCCGGGATAGCCCGTGGTGAGGGCACTATATGTTTGGCAAACCAGCTTGTCAACAGGTATTTAACTGGTATTAGAAAATATTGAAGTGGACTGGCGTTGTCGACTTGGAATGTATTTGTAAGTCGTTGTTTTTATTATGTATTGATGAATTTTGCGGGAAGTGGTCGGGTGTCGTATTTGCATGCCACTTTGGTCTGCATTTGGTAGGGAAGGCGGTCGAGGGAGTACACTATGGCTTTAGTGCACTTTTGAAAGCAAGATGATGAACGATTACTGGGACGACTGGCAGAAGGAAGCGTTGGCTGCCGGCGTGAAGGCGCCGCTGGCCAAGCTGGGGATGGAAGTGATGAAGGCGAACCGCAAGAACCGCTGGCCCAAGCATTTTATCGGGCGGATGGAGGATGGTCCGATGATGCTGGCGATGTGTCTGGAAGAGCCGGATGAGACGGAGTTGCTGTTCATCGAGAACCTGCATCCGTACGACGACAAACTGATCGCCGCCACCAAGAAGCGCCTCTGCTTCGATTAAAAACATTGGGGTCAAGTCTGACATTCGGACACGAACTCTGCCGTAAGCCCCGCTTACGGCAGAGTTCGTGTCCGAATGTCAGACTTGACCCCATTTTCAATCGCGCCGGCTCATGCCTTTGCGGTCGTAGGTGACGGCTTTGTCGGCGACGGTGACGGTGGCGTTGCCGGGGCCGCTCACCTTGACGTCGGCCTGGCTGGTCCACAGCTGGCGCGCGTTCAGGCTGCCGGAACCGCTCAGTTGCGCGACCAGGCTGTCGGTCTTGCCGTTGAGCTTGACCTCGCCGGGGCCGTGCATGTTCAGCTTGACGTTCTTGCACGCCGCCGTGGCGTTCAAATCGCCCGAGCCGCTGAGCTCGGCATCAAGCGCGTCGCTGATCTTGTTCAGGTAGATGTTGCCCGGCCCGCGGCTGCGCGTGACGGCACGCTCCACCTGCAGCGCTTGCCCTTCCAGATCCCCCGAACCGCTGACTTCCGCGCTGAGCACGCCCACGCTGCCGGACAGGTTCATATTGCCCGGACCGCTGAGCATGGCGCGCGCGCTCGGCGCCTGCAGGCCGCGCACCGTCAGGTCGCCCGAGCCGTGCACTTCGGCGTCGAATTTCTTGATGGTGCCGGCCAGGCAGGCTTCGCCCGGGCCGCGCAGCATGGCGCTGGCCGCTTCGGTGTTCATCGAGCACGCTTCCAGGTCGCCCGAGCCCGACACTTCGGCGCGGATCTCCTTGCTGCTGCCGTGCAGGGACACCGAGCCCGGCCCGCGCACGGCGGCGTTGATCTTGCCGGCGTGCAGGTCGTCGATGTCGAGGTCGCCCGAGCCGCTGACGGCCAGGTTCACATCCTGCGTCATGCCGCTGGCGCTGACGTCGCCGGGGCCGCTCATCACCAGGTTCAGGCTGGCCGCCTTCAGGGTGCGCAGGTCGACGTCGCCGCTGCCGGAGGCCGTCACCGTCAGGTCGCGCACGCTGCCGCTGGCGTGCACGTCGCCCGGGCCTTCGGACGTCAACGACAGCTGCTGACCCTGGAACTGTTGCAGATCAACATCGCCGCTGCCGGAGTTGCGTAGGCTTTTCAGGCCGGCCGCGCTGATGCGGATGGTCATCGGCGGCTTGCTCTCCTTGCCCCAGCTGAAGTTGAAGTTCCAGCCCTTGGTTTTGCTGCGCGGCTGGCGCACGGTGAGGGTGTCGCCGCTGACCGACGTTTCAATTTCGGCAAACTTGCGGCGCAGGCCGGACAGTTCGATGCTGTTGCCGGGCTGCGAAGTGACGATCACGCGGAACGGGCCGCTGATGGCGATGCTGCTGAAGGCCGCGACGGTGCGGGTTTCGGTGCCGATGGTGTCGTCCTGTTTGCTGTCGGCCCGGGCGGCGACGCTGGCCAGGGATGCCATCATCAGGGCGGAAACCAGCGCGCTATGTTTGATCGTCTGCTTCATTTTTATCTCGATTATGGGAAGTGGCGAGGATTGAACGATAGGGCAAATCCGGGCGGCGGGCGCGTGGAATGGGATGGACGCGCGGAACGGGGGGATCAACTGCAAAAAAACGGGGCTGAACCGTGATTCAACTTCGGTACGCGGCTACCGTTAATGTCATAATGGACGCCAGTACGTATTGCCGGGGTCAAAGGAGCGCACATGATCAGGTATATGGGAACCAAGAACACAGACGACGGCTCGGTGCTGTATATTTTTTTGATTAACGGCTTGCAGAAGGAAATTCGGGAAAGCGCCTTGAAACAATATCCTGGCTGTTACGAAGCCCTTCCGGCCACGGCCAAGGCGCGCATCAGCGCCAACCGGTCCTGGCTGCAAAAATTATAATGCCGTCCTTACTGCGCATGCTGCGCGGCGCCCTGGCCGCCGCGGCGGTGGCCGCTTGCTGCGCGGCCGGCGCCCAGGCGGTGCCCACCACCTTCGGCACCATCATCGGCAACGGCCTGCTGTGCCGCGACCAGACCGACAACCTGTACTACTACGATTATCTGCTCAAGGCCTTCGGCCCGGCCTACAAGCACGACGGCGGCGCCTACTGGTTCAAGACCGACGGCGCCAATCTGTGGGGCACGGCGATTTCCGAGGTCATGGTCAGCGACGATACCAGCACCTATATCTTCGTCGGCGCCGTGGCCGAGGCCAAGCCGGAGGAGCTGGAGCAGGCCATCATTCGCCAGGTCGGCCTGCATTATGCGAGAATCGACAGCTCGGCCTATCCGGTGCGCGAGGCCAAGCCGGCCAGCCGCATCGTGTATTTCGATACCAAATCCAAGATTTACTGCGCCAAGTTCAAGCCCTTGCCGCCGGTGCAACCGCCGCCGGTACGCCAGCGCTTGAAGTAGCGCCTTGCCAGGGCCTTCATGTACACGCATTTCTTTAATCTGAAGCAGTCGCCGTTTTCCATCGCCCCCGATCCCCGCTATCTGTTCATGAGCGAACGCCATCGCGAGGCGCTGGCGCATCTGCTGTATGGCGTCGGCAGCGGCGGCGGCTTCGTGCTGCTGACCGGCGAGATCGGCGCCGGCAAGACCACCGTGTGCCGCTGTTTCATGGAGCAGATACCCGAGAACTGCAAGCTGGCCTACATCTTCAATCCCAAGCTGTCGGTGGAGGAGCTGCTGCTGTCGATCTGCGACGAGTTCGGCATCGCGCTGGCGCCGCCGGGCGCGGGGGCGGTCAGCGTCAAGGGTTACGTCGATGCGATCAATGCCTATCTGCTGGCCAGCCATGCGCAGGGCCGCAACAATGTGCTGATCATCGACGAAGCGCAGAATTTGTCGGCGGAAGTGCTGGAGCAGTTGCGCCTGCTGACCAATCTGGAGACCAGCGAGCGCAAGCTGTTGCAGATCATCCTGATCGGCCAGCCGGAGCTGCGCGCGATGGTGGCGCGGCCGGAGCTGGAGCAGCTGGCGCAGCGGGTGATCGCGCGCTACCACCTGGGCTCGCTGAGCGAGGCGGAGACCGGGGCGTATATCGAGCATCGGCTGGCGGTGGCGGGGGCGGCGGCGATCGCACCGTTTCCGCGCCGGTTGATGGGGCTGGTGCACAGTCTGGCCAAGGGTGTGCCGCGCCGTATCAATCTGCTGTGCGACCGGGCTTTGCTGGGCGCGTATGTGGAGAATCAGCCGCAGGTGACGCGCCATATCCTGCGCAAGGCGGCGGCGGAAGTGTTTGCCCGGCCGGATGCGGCGATCGGCGGGGAACGCAAGGTGGCGGCCGGCGCGCGTTGGCCTTTGGTGGCGGCCGGTGTGCTGGCCGGGGTTGTGCTGAGTGCGACGGCATGGCAGTTGGCGGCGGTGGGATCGTCGTGCAGCGTCAGCA